>DAOUBD010000041.1:0-36906 GCA_034432935.1 Dehalococcoidia bacterium
ACTTCGGCCAAAGGGAAGAGGAGGTCACGCAGGGCACGAACGGCGTCCTCGCGCAACAGCCGCGCCCCGCTCTTGGACACCATCACGGGATCGACGACCAGATGCGGCAAGTCATGTTCGCGCACCTTGGCCGCAATCACCCGAATGATCCCCGCGTTGGCGAGCATGCCCGTCTTGACGGCGTCCGGCCGGATGTCCGTGACCACGGCCTCGATCTGCGCAGCCACAATCTCCGGCGGCAGCTCATATACAGCGGCGACGCCGGTGGTGCTCTGGGCGGTTACGGCGGTAATGGCGCACGTGCCGTAGACGCCGAGGGCGGCGAGGGTCTTCAGGTCCGCCTGGACGCCGGCCCCCGCACTGGAGTCCGACCCGGCGATGGCAAGGACGGAGCGCATAGCGCCTCAACCGTAGCCGCGGCCGGGGGCCTGGTCAAGGGATGCGTTATTGCACGGAGAAGGCGGCGTGCATCCCCTCTTGGTAGTGGGACTCGTCCTCTTCCACAATATTGCAGAGGAGCACGTACTTGCCGGGGTCCAGCTTCACCGTCAGCTCCTCAGTGCCTCCGCTCTCGAACTCCTCTATCTCGTCCACAACGGTGATCCCTTCCCCCTCCTCGTCCACAGATCCGTCGGCCTTGGTTGGGAGCTTGTCGGGCGCGAGGTCGGTCTTGACGATGACGAGCTCGTGCTTCTCCTTGCCCTCGTTCTTGGCGACAAAAGTGATGTCGCCAGCGGCGGCCGAGGCCGGCTCCGGCGAGACGATGAATTCGCTGAGGGTGACGCTGACCTTTGCGGCTTGGCCGCCGCCGGTGGTCTCCTTGTCCTCATCATCACCGCCGCAGCCGGCGGCAACCATCGCAAGCGCCGCAAGGGCAGCGGCGAGAGATAGAAAGGCACGGTTCGGCAAACGCAACATCTTGGCCCTCCCTAATCCGATGCAGAGCGATCCTCATGTGCGGGTCAGTGGCATTATGGGTTCTCGGGGATGTGATGTCAATACATCATTCGCAGTGTTGACTCACCTTGAAACGTTGGCTATAACTACAGGTGCGATGTGGCCCCCGCTTCGCTCTTTCCGCGCCGCCATCCTGCCCCCCGTTCTTGCGGCTCTCGGCGCTTTGGCCATCGCTTGCGGTGGCAGCCAGGAGCCTCCCGGCTTGAAACACGACATCCACGTCCATTTGGATGAGTGGAGCGTGAAGGTAGACCCCCCTAGCATCACGGGAAGGGCCGTAGTCAACATAGGCGGCCACAACCATGGGAAATATCCCCACCAGATCACAGTCATAGAGACGGACCTCGATCCCGCCCAGCTGCCGATCTCCCAGGCGCGGGTGGACATCAAGGCCATCGGCGACCCCGTCGCGGCGTTCGATGTCCCGGCGTCCGACGACGGGCAGGGGCTCCAGGTGGTGTCGGCCGAGATGAAGCCGGGCAGGTATGTGATCTTCTGCGCCATTCCGGGCCACTACCAGCAGGGGATGTACACCGGGTTCGAGGTGCTGGCCGCCCAGTAGGCCCTGGCCTCCAGCCGCCTGTCCACTATAATTCCCCATGGGAGCCTCGCCCCATGGTAGAGCGCATCACTGTGACCTCAGCACAACGCCAGCAGCTCTGCGATATTACCGCCCTGGTGAACGGCGCGCTGGAGCGCCTAGGGGCCGCCGAGGGGGTCTGTCACCTTTACGTCCCTCACACCACGGCCGGCATCATCGTTAACGAGAACGCGGACCCCGACGTGTGCACGGACATCATGGACTGGCTGGAGGCCGCGGTGCCCAGGCAGGGGCATTACCGGCACGCTGAAGGCAACGCCCATGCCCACATAAAGGCCGCTTTAGTTGGGCAGTCGGCCACGATCCCCGTCGAGAACGGGCGCCTGGCGCTGGGCACCTGGCAGGGCGTCTTCTTGGCCGAATTCGACGGTCCCCGACGCCGAACGGTGCTGGTCAGCATGGTGACATGATGAGCAACAGCCTCGATGACGCCGTCGGCCGGGCCGCCCGCATCGTGGTGGAGTCGCGCCACCTCGTGGCTCTGGTGGGAGCCGGCCTGTCCGCGGAAAGCGGCATCCCTACCTTCCGCGGCCCAGGCGGCCTCTGGACCAAATATGGGGAGCCCGACTTCCGCGACTACGACCGCTTTCTGCAAGACCCCAAGCGTTGGTGGGAGGAGAGGCTGCGCCCCTCCAGCGCCCTCGGCGAACTGGTGGAGGCCCTCAGCCGCGCCGTCCCCAACGAGGGCCATTTCGCCCTACGCCGGCTGGAGGAGATGGGCTACCTGAAGCACATCATCACCCAAAATATCGATAACCTGCACCAGCTGGCGGGCAGCGTAAACATCAGCGAGATCCACGGCAACCGGACGAAGCTGCGCTGCACGGGCTGCGGCCTCCGCTGGCCGCTGGAGGAGTTCTCCTTGGAGGAGCTGCCACCCCATTGCCCCCACTGCGGCGGCATCGTCAAAAGCGACACCGTCATGTTCGGCGAGCCCATCCCCCGCGACGTCCTGGACGAATGCATCCGCCAGACCAGGATGTGCGACGTCATGCTGCTGGTGGGCACCAGCGCCGTCGTCTACCCTGCGGCCGGCTTCCCAGTGGACGTCAAGCGATCCGGCGGCCGGCTCATCGAGGTGAACCCCCACGAGACGGCCCTTACGGACGCGGCCGATGTGGTCCTGCGGGCGCCGGCCGGCGAGGCGCTGCCCAAGGTCGTCGCCCGGGTGCAGGAGCTGGCGGAGGGCAGAGACGCCCGGACGTAGCGGCATCCCTGGGCGCGGGCGGCCTGGGACAAGGAGGGCGAAATGAAACAGGCGCTGGAAGGCATTCGGGTCCTGGACCTGACCATATGGCAACAGGGGCCCATGGCGGCAGCCATGCTGGCCGACTGGGGCGCCGACGTGATCAAGATCGAGGGGCCAGATACGCCAGACCCCGGCCGCTCCCTGGTGCGCTACGAACCCACGCCCGGCGGGCCCAACGCCTACTTCGAGACCCACAACCGCAATAAGCGGGGCATCGTCCTGGACCTCAAGACGGCGGCAGGCCGCGACGTCTTCTACCGGCTGGTGGAGAAGGCCGACGTGGTCATCCAGAACTTCCGCGCCGGCGTCAACGACCGCCTGGGCATCGGCTACGAGACGCTGCGCAAGATCAACCCGCGGATCGTCTTCTGCCAGGCTACCGGGTTCGGCCTAAAGGGCCCCGATGCCGCCAAGCCGGCCCTCGACCCCTTGGCCCAGGCCAGGGGAGGCCTCATGAGCGTGACCGGGGAGCCGGAGGGCCCGCCGACCCGGACCTTCGCCGGCTTTGCCGACCAGGTCAGCGCCTTCCTGCTGGCTTGCGGCATCATGGTAGCCCTCTTCCACCGCGAACGGACCGGCGAGGGCCAGGTGGTCACCGGCTCGCTCCTCCAGAGCGTCATCGGCGTCCAGGCCTTCAATATCGCCAGCTACCTGATGACGGGCACCTACGGCGGCTCTCCGGTACCCAGGGTGCCCCGCCGGCTCACCAACCCCCTGTGGAACCACTACCGCGCCCAGGACGGACGATGGCTGATGCTGAGCATGGCCCAGGTGGGGCGCTACTGGCCTCACTTCCGCAGGGCCATGCAGGAGGCCACCGGCGAGACGCTGGGACCGGAGGAGCTGAGCATCGAGTGGATCAGGATGCACGCCATGGAGGTGATGCAGCTCATCGACCGCCTGGACGAGGCCTTCGCTTCCAGGCCCTCCCCGTACTGGCTGGAGATCGCCCGGCGCTACGACCTGCTGGTGGAGGCCGTGCGGGACTACAGCGAGATCGCCTCGGACCCCCAGGTTGTCGAGAACGAAATGCTGACGACCCTCGAGCACCCGGTGCACGGCCGCCTGCCCATCGTCGCGCCGCCGGTGAGCCTCAGCCTGACCCCCGCAACCATCCGCCGCCCGGCGCCAGAATTCGGCCAGCATACCGAGGAGGTGCTGCTCGAAGCGGGTTATTCCTGGGAAGAGATCGCTGGCCTCCGCGAGCAGGGAGCCATAGGCCACCGCTAGCGGCGGCGGCCCTCCTTCATCAGCTCCCGCAGCTTACGCAAAGTGCGAAAGAGGATGACCCGCACGTTGGCCTCGCTGAGCCCCATGATCTGGGCGATCTGGGCGTTGGAGAGCTCCGCATCGAACTTGAGGGCCACTATATCTTGCTCCCGCTGGGGAAAACCCCGCAGAAGCTGGGCGATCGTGGCGATCTCCTCCCGCAGGAGTATGTCGCCCTCCACCGACTCCCGGCCGGGAGCGATCGCCTTTAGAACGTCGGGGTCCACCACGCTCTCCCGGCCTTGCCTGCGCCCGTAGCTTATGACGACGTTGCGGGCGATGGTGAAGAGCCAAGTGGAGTAAGCCTCATCGTTGCGCAAGGAGTCTGCCTTCAGGAAGGCGCGCTCGAATATGTCGGACGCTAGGTCCTCCGCCACCTGGGCGTTGTGCACGCGGCCGTAGACGTAGGCAAAGACGCGAGGGAAGTACTGGCGGTACTTTTCGGCGAAGTCGTCCAGGCGGCGAGCCGCGCCGGCTGCGGTGCCGAGGGCGGTCGGGGCGGAGAAGCTGCGGGACTTCATGACGCGGGGCGTACTCCTCTTCCAGAGCCTAGTGGACAGGCGGCGGAGTTATGTGCATAATGACACATGAATTCCATATCGGCATAAATCAAAGTAGTATTGGCCTTCTCCCATCGTTCCGCCGATACATTTGGTTTGGCCTTCCAATATGGAATTGAACTTCTGCTGTTCCGGTAGGGTTCACTATAGGCAGGGCGTTTCGAAGCTGTCAAGGCTTTGCACGACAATAAACAGAGAAAAATAAGAAGCGGGGGTAAGAAGCCATGGCGAGAAAGTGGAACTTCCTTAGCAACTACGGCCTCGTCCTCACCCACCTCTTCCAAAACCCCCGCGCCACGCTGCGAGAGATCGCCCGCGGCACGGACCTGACGGAGCGAGCCGTCTACCAGATAGTGCGAGAGCTGGAGATCAACGGCTTCATTCAAAAAAAGCGCGTCGGCCGCCGCAACAGCTACACCGTGGTGGAATCGCAGTTATTCAGCTTCCCGGTGTACCAAGGTCTCAACGTGGCCCAAATGATCACGGCCTTGCGCCGCATCCTCGACGAGCGCCGGACCTCGGCGCAACCCAGGGCTCCGGGCGCCTAGGGCCCGAAGGTTACTCTCAGCTCCCCGTCCTCGTAGGCCCAGCTCTCCGCCTGGCGGTAGCGCAGGTGCGGGGGCAGCGGCAAAACGCAGCGCCGGCCGTCCAGGTGCACCTCCACGCTCTCGTCCGTCTGCTCCAGCCCCAAATCCTCCCGACGCGCGAAAGGCAGGCTGAGACGCAAGACGTGACGGCCATCCTCCTGTAGGAACGCCCTCCCTGCACCCCGGTAGAGGATGCCGGCCGGCTGGCGCCCGGCGTAGGCGGCCGCGGCAAGGCTGATCAAGGGCCCCAGGCCTCGCGGCGGCGCCGGAGCCAGGTTGATCGCCAGGACAGGCACCGGGGCAGCGATATCAGTCAACGCCTGGAGCGCAGCCCCTTCCTCCACCCTCATGCCGCTAAAGAAGGGATCGGTGACCTGCGGCGAGATGACCCGGTTCACCATCAAGGCGTCCACGCCGTAACCGAATAGGCTCAAGGAGGCCAACGCCCTCCGCATGTCTTCCGTCGCCCCCAAATCGGGCGCCGTGACCAGCCTGACAGAGGTTACCCCCGGGTCCGTGAGGGCCTCCCGCAGCCCAGCCAGGCGCGTCAGAATGCCACGGCCGCGCTCCAAGATGTCATCTCCTGCCGTGGCGTAGTCTCCGGCGAAGGCGCGGAAGAACGGTTCGAAGATGGTCTGCTCTCTGGGGGCAAAGAGGCGGTCCAGCCAGCGGGCCGCCGCATCCAGCGCCGGCGGCAGGTCCAAGAACTGCCCCACGGACCCGGCGTCTACCACTATCACCTCGAAGTCACCCTTGGTGACGTGCGACTCGAGAGCCAGCAGGCGGCTAACCTGGGCAACCCCTGGCAGGGCGACCAAGTCTTCGGCTAAACCGCTCTCCATGCCCCGCCACTCCAGCAAGTCCCCCACCCACTCCCGCAGCTCGTCGGCCGAGTCATGGCGATGCCGGCCTTCCGCTACCCAAAGCCCGCCCTGGATGCGCACCGGCTCCGGCGCCAGGGCCTGGCCTAGGCAGGCGCCGATCCCTTCGCCCAGGCCAAAAGCCAGCACGCTGCCGCCTGCCTCTGCCGTGGCGGCAGCCGTGGCGGCAGCGATCGTGCTCACGCCACTCCCGCCCTTCCCCGAAAAGACGATGATCCTCATGCGGCTATGCTTGTTTTCAGGCTGCGGCTCGATGATAGCACAAGAGGCTGGCCCTCCCGGTCATGGCGGGGGCCGTTGGCCTCAGGCCCGGCGCAAGAGGCGGAGGGTTGCCAAGGCCGGCGGCTGGACAGCGGGCGCCGGCGCGCCAGCGGCCTTTCGCTCCAGATACCAGCCGGCGAAAAACGAGGCGGTGCGCAGGATGGGCTCCCCGGCTCCGACCACCGTCAGCCTCTCCCACCACGGCTCCAGAAAGCCAGCGATGTGCCACCAGCGCAGCGCTGGCGCGGCGGAGGCCAGCGCCTTCGCGGCGGTCACCGGCTCCGGCGAAGGCGCCGGCGCCGGCGTAGGCTCCGGGTCTGGCACAACCGGAGCCGGCGGCGGCTCTGGCGCCGGAGGGGCCTCTGACGGCACCTCCGGCGCTGGCGCAGCCGGAGGTACGGGAGCGACAGCGGCCGGAGCCGGCGGCGGGGGCTGAGAGCCCTGGCCGCCGAAGTCGTTGGCCCAATACCAGCCGAAGGTGGTGTTCTGATTGTAGGCCCTCCCTATGCCGATGACCGTGAAATGCGGGTTCAGTAGGTTTGCATCATGGGCAGGCGATTGCTTCCAGTGGTCAAAGGCTTCTTGGGCGGTAGCCATGCCCGCCGCCAGGTTCTCGCCCTTCCAGGTGTTGTACCCGTAGCCGAAGGCGGCCATGCGGCTCACCGGATCGCGGCCCAGAGAGTCGGTGTGGCTTAGATAGCCGTTCCGGGCCATGTCTTCCGCCATCCAGCGGGCGGAGGAGTTGAGGGAATCGTCCAGGGACAGCGCTCCCAAGCCGTTCGCCGCCCGGTACTGGTTGATGAGATCCAGCAGCCTGGCCTCTTCGCTGTCCAGCGCCGCGGCCGGGCGGTAGTTCCCAGTGAAGACCGCGAGCGTAGCCAGGACGGCCAGCAGCAGCCCGAGGGCCGGCCTCGTGCGGGGCAGGCCCGCCAGATAATTGCGGGCGCTCGGCATCCTACCCAAGACTGACAGGACCAGGGCTAGCGGCCCCTCCCTTCTCGTCCGTTCTCAGGAGATGCAAGACGGCGCGGGCCGCTATCTGTTACTCGATTACCGTCAAATTGATGGATTAAAGAGGGGGTGTATCCCCGCCGCCACTCGAACATCCCAAGGGTTTATCGCTACTGGGGAAAAGAATTCGCCCAACCAGGCGACATCAGTTGAAGGGGTGCACTGCGAGCCGCTACAATACGGGACGCCATGCCGCTGGAAAGCGAAACCGTCCCGCCCGGTTCGCCCGCGCCCGATTTCCGGCTCGCGGCCTCCGATGGCACCGAAGTCACCCTTTCCGGACTGCGGGGCCAGCCGGTGGTGCTGGTCTTTCTCCGGGGCTTCCGCTGACCCTTCTGCCGTAGGCACCTCTCGCAGTTGCGAGACCGCTACGAGGAGTTCCGGGCCAGGGGCGCCGAGGTCCTGGCCATAGCGCCGGATACCCTGGAGAACGCGGAAGCCTACTTCCGGGCTAACGGCATCCCGTTCCCTTGCCTCGCGGACCCAGAACGAAGGGTCTACCGGGAGTACGACGTCAAGAGCTCCATCGTCTCGCTGGGGCAGCGGCCGGGGCTCTTCGTTATCGACAGGGACGGGATCGTGCGCTTCGCCTACCTGGGCTTCCAGCAATGGGAGATCCCCAGCATAGACGAGACGTTGCGCCAGCTAGACGCCCTCCGCTAGCCGCTCGTATCAGGAAGGCCTGGGCTCCGCCACAGCGCAGCAGCCCGCGCTATACTTGCCTTGGAAGGTCGCCGAGACCTCAGGAGGATAAGATGAACTGGCTGCCCCGGCAGGTAGAAGGCCCTTGGAATGCCCCGCGGATCGCCGTCCTCGAGATCGCCGGCGCCATCGGCGTACAGGTGCGTGGCCCGGAGATCGTACGCACCATCAAGGCGCTGGCCGATGACAGGCGCGTCCGGGCCGTGGTCGTGGAGGTGGACTCGCCGGGCGGTTCCGCCGCCGTTTCCGACGCCATCTTCGCCGCCCTGCGGCGGCTGTCATCCCGCAAACCCACCATCGCCTTCGTAATGAACGGGGCCCTCTCTGGGGGTTATCTGGCCGCCTGCGGCGCCTCGAAAATAGTCGCGCAGCCCACGGCGCTCGTTGGGTCCATCGGCGTCATCTTCATCCGGCCTGTTGTCCAGGAGCTCCTGGAGAGAATGGGCGTGCGGATGGTCATGACCCATAAGGGGGAGTTGAAGGGAATGTTCCAGCCGTGGCGGGAACCCAGCCCGGAGGAGCAACAGAAGGTGGAGGCCCTGACCGATGAGTTTTACGACTGGTTCGTGAAGGCCGTAGCTGAAGCGCGCCGCCTGCCAGAAGAGGTTGTCCGGCGGTACGCCACCGGGGAGATGTTCACGGCGGCTAAGGCGAAGGAGATGGGCCTGGTGGACGAGCTGGGAGACATGGAGATGGCGCTGGATATGGCCAGCGAGATGGGCCGCGTGCCCCGCCGCTTGCAGTGGGTTCGGCCCCGCCGTCCGCTGCTGGAGCGTCTCCTCGCCCGCGGCGGCGCCTCCCTGGCCAGCGCCCTTCTGGCAGAAGCCGAGGGGCGCCTCCTTCCGCGGATCGACTTCCGCTGAGGATTCCGCCCTAGCGCCGCGAGCGGAGCCATAGGGTGGCAAGACCGGCCACACCGACGGCCAGGCCCAGCCGTTGCCAGAAGCCCGGCTGGATGATGGGCGGGTCCGAGGCGATGGACCGCACGTCCCGGGCGTCCATCTGCCCGCTGGTCACCTTCTCCACGTACTCGAGGCACCCCTGCACCATCGTCTCGCGGATCGCCTTCCCAAGCTCGGCCGAGCCAGCGGAGGGGTTTCCCTGATAGGTCACCTTGTAACCCTTGCCGTAGCCGTAATGCGCGTTGAGCAGCCAGCCGACGCCGCCCGCTAGGGAGTCTGACAGCTCCTGGACCTTTTTCCGGCGGCCACCTGAGACAACGGCTAGGCCGCGGCCCGCCAGAGCCAGCGGCTTGAAGGGAGGAGGGTTGTCCTGGCGCAAGGTCTTGTACACAGGGTCCACCTGCTCCGGCCTTTCCGCCAGGGCGAAGGATGTCTCCATGGTCCCGGCGTGCTCCCCGTTTAGCAGGCCTTGCCGCTCCTCCTCCCGCAACGGGCGGCCCAGATTGGCCTCCAGTTGCGGATGGCGGCCCCCGGCGACGATGCCGTACAGGACGGCTATAGAGGGGGAGAACATCTGGATACGCCCCTTCTTGGCCACCCGGCGGCAGGCCGCTTCCAGGGCGGCGGCGTGCCTGGCGCCTCCGTGGCCATTGGTGACCACCGCATAGCCGAAACCGGCCTTGTCCAGGGAGGCCCCCAAGGCCAAAAGAGCCCGGTAGACCGTCTGCTGCGTCCCGTCAACGGAGCCCGGTAGGGGCAACTCGTCGGTGCCCAAAGGAAGGTGCGGGTACAGCACCACCGTCCAGTCCGGGTGCGCCTCGGCGAAGCGCCTGGCGGTCTCTTCCGCCTGCCACCGGGCCATGAACATGTCCATGCCCAGGGGCAGATGCGGGCCGTGAACCTCCAGCGCGGAGACCGACACGAAAGCGATGCTGCGCTCCCGAACGAGCCGCTGCACGTGGGTATAGGTGATCTCTTCCGCCCGGTACAGGGCCATGGGGGAACCTCCTTCTTCTAGTAGATAAGCAACAGCCGCGGACGCCGGGGCTGCGTCCTCGGCGTCCCTATTCTACCGCCCAGCGCTGTTCTTCCACATGGCCCAGCCAATGGGTGGCACGCTGCCGCGTGGGCCTGCTGGCCCTTCAGGCCACCCCAGTCTGGGGGCTACTCGAACTGAGTCTCGATCTTGGCCGAGGTGTCGAAGAAGTACTGGAAGGTCTGGTTGAAGCGATAGAAGGCATCCCGCCGGTAGCCATCGTGGGAACGCGCAAACCCCTCCGGTATCTCTAGATCGATGGTGTTCAGCGTGTGGTGCAGGTCCGCCTTCCCGTTGGCCTTGATGTTCTGGATCATCTCCTTCCAGCGGGCGTAGGGCATCTCCAGCCAGAAATCGCTCCTCTCAGCCTCAGCCTCGGTCACCTGGCGTACGCTGGCCACCTCGAAGGCCTCGAAGGTGATGAGGTAGTACTTGCCGAGGTCCGGCACCTTGATTCCCACCGTGGCGTCGCAGGTGCCCAGGCGGCGGTAGTTCTCGTCCTGGTTCACCAGTTCACGGATGGCTTCGAACCATTCGGTAGAGGGGAATGTCGCCTTCACCGTCACCTCTTGTGTCATCGCCGTGTCTCCTTCTCTGTTCCCATTTCAGTGTATCAGGCTGCTGTGTCAGGACGCGCCCGCCTGCACGGGGACGGCCAGGTACTTGCGCAGGGCCGGGTGCATGTTATCCCTGCGCTCCGGGAGCCCCGCGGCAGCCAGGCGGGCAGCGTACTCCTGGACCCACCTGGCGGTAAGATACTCCAACCTGCGGGAGCCTTCGACGATCTGTTGGTCCCGGGTGCCGCCGCCCAGGAGGATGATGAGGGCCTCCCGCAACGGCACGTCCTGCTCCTGCTGGAAGACAAACACTGCCTCGCCCTTGTTGAGGTAGGTGTGAACCTCCGGGCGGCGCTCCTGATGCCGGGACAGGAAGTAGCGCAGGTGGTTCACGCCGTAGGAGATCTGCCTGGCGACGTCCTGCATGCCGAGGGAGAATATCTTGGCCTCCGCCTCGTTATGAGCGGCGGCGTAGCCTATGCGGTAGAGGCCCAGGAGGTAGCTGTTCGTGAGAATGTAGAGCAGGACGGTGGCCTCCGTCCAGGAGCGGGCGTCGATGATGGCCCGGTACAGATAGCCGGGGCTCTGGAGGCCCATCCCGCCCCCGTTGCTCATGGCCCTCTTCCGGAAGACCTCGAACTGGCGGGCGGCGTCGAACTCCGCCGAGGCCACGTAGAGCTTCACCTCGTGGTAGCCGTAAGACATCTCCGGCAGCCAGCGGCCGCCGATGTCGCCCGACAGAACCGCCATCTCGCACATGACGGTGCAGAGCTGGCACATCGCCTTCTCCACTTCGTCCGGCAGAGGCTGGATCGTCTCCCAGGGGATGTCGGTGGCCGGACGCCAGCGCCTTTGGATCGCCTCTTCGTATAGGTCGGCAGCGTTATCGGCCCAAAGCTCCGCCTTCTCGTAGATGGAGTAGCCCATGGCCGGCGTGCCCGGCAGTGGGTGCGCCCCCCGGGGCATCTCTGTCTTGTGGGGCCAATAGTCGGGGATGTCGCCATAGGTGCCGACATTGATCATCCCCACCGTGAGCCCCTTCTTTCCGGGGCGGACACGCACCCCCCACTCCGTCGGCACCTTCATCCAACTCAGGTCCAGGGCCTGCTCGGCGCCCACCCGCTGGATGTGCTCCTGCCGGGCGATGAAGCCTTCCGCCTGCTCGGCCGTGATGCCGGCGTTGATCTGGTTGATAAGGAGCTGGGGCGGTGCGCCCAAGGCCAGCGCCCTCTTGACGAGGCTGTCGGGCCAGCCGTGGGCCTGGGCTACTACCCGCAGCTCCTCCGGAATGTTGATCTCGCCCCCCGCCCGAATGCGCTCCTGCTCGGCGATGAACTGTTCGGCTGCCTCGGCCGTGACTCCCGGCAAGGCAAGCTGCTGCTTCACCGCCTGCGCCGGGAAGCCCAGGGCGAGAGCCCGGCGGACCAGGTCGAGGGGGATGCCTTTCTCTTCTGCCACCTTGACCAGATCATCCGGAACCTGGATGGCAGTACCATCAGCCATGGGCGGCCTCCTTACTCAGCGCGGGCCCCGGGGCGGGCGCCGCGAAACTCCTTCCCGGTTGACCGGGGTTAGTGTCATTTTAGGCCACGCATAGGCCCCGGAGTCAAGGTTTGGCTTAGTGCGGACTAAGCAAATTTGGTTAGTCCGCACTGATAGCGGCGCGGCGCCGCTACCACATGTCCGTCCGGGACCGGCGCGCTACCGGACGGCGGCGAACGAAGGGCGTGAGCCACACCATGAGCACCAGGCCCGTCAAGAAGCCGCCGACGTGAGCCCAAACTGCTACCCCCTCAGAAGCCCCCGTGGCCGTCCCGATGGTGGCGATGCCCGACATGAGCTGTAGCAGGAACCAAAAGCCGATGAGGAAGACGGCCGGCACCCGGAAAATCCCCAAGAACCAGAGCCACGGGATGATGATCTCGATCCGCGCCTTGGCGTAAAGGACCACGTAGGCCCCCATTACGCCGGAGATGGCGCCACTGGCGCCCACCATGGGCACCACAGAGTTCGAATCCATCGCCACCTGAAGGGCCACGGCCCCCACCGCCGCGGCCGCGTAGAAGAGAAGGTACTTGATGTGCCCCAGGGCATCCTCGACGTTATCGCCGAAGACCCAGAGGTAGATCATGTTGCCGGCGAGATGAAGCCAGCCGCCGTGAATAAAGGCGGAGGTGAAAACCGTTAGCGGCTCCTCCAGCCCCCTCGGGTGCTTCACCCAATCGGTGAGCTGCACTGGTATGACGCCGTAGTCCACGAAGAAGCGGTTGATCTCCCCTGCCGACGACAAGGTTAGCTCGTAGATGAAGACCAATATCGATGCGGCGATAAGAGCGATGTTGACGTATGGAAAGGTGCGAGACTGCGGGCTGTCGGAAAGAGGGATCACGGAGACAGGATAACAAAGGGCGCTGGGAACCGGGGCGGCCCGATGGAGTCCGCCCTCATGGGCCCTTCCTCACGGCTTCTGCCAAAGCACATCGGCTTTCCGGGCGGCCTTGTTGGCGTAGCGAGCCAGGACGAACAACAGGTCCGAAAGGCGGTTGAGATAGGCTACGATGGCGGGGTTCACCTCCTCTTTGCCGGCGAGGCGCACGACGGCCCGCTCCGCCCGCCGGCAGACGGCCCGGCACAGGTGCAAAAGGGCGGCCCCCTGGGCGCCGCCGGGGAGCACAAAGGTCCGCAGTGGCGGCACCTTGGCGTCATAGTCGTCGATGAGCCGCTCCAGGGCGGCGATCTTGGCTTCCGGGTCTTTGAACATCTGGCCGGCAGCCGCTGCCTTCCCAGTCTCGGAGGCGAGTTCGGAACCTATGTTCAGGAGCTCGTTCTGGACGCCCTGCAAGAGTTCGACCAACCGCCGCTGCTTCAAGAAGGCCGCCGCCACGCCGAGGGCGGAGTTCAGTTCATCCACAGCCCCGTAGGCTTCCACCCGCGGGCTGTCTTTGCTGATGCGGCCGCCCCCAAAGAGGGCCGTGGTGCCCTCGTCGCCGCTGCGGGTATATAGCATGGACTTCTTGGCGCGAGGCATAGCGTTAACGGTAGTCTATCCGTCTTCCGAGGCCGGCGCCAGCACCGGCCTGCCGGTGTCGGGATGCCAGAGCACATGCACCCTCACCCCGTAAACGGCCGCCAGCAGGTCCGGCCGTAGGACCTCCTCCGCACTGCCCTCCGCCACGATCTGGCCGCCGTTCATCGCCACCAAGCGGTCGCCGAACTGGGCCGCTAACGTCAGATCATGCACCACGGCCAAAGCAGCCTTGCCCTTGGAACGGCAGAGCTCTCGCACCAGGCGCAGCACTGCCAGCTGGTGGCCGATATCCAGGTGCGCAGTGGGCTCGTCCAAGAGGAGCACCGGGGTGTCCTGGGCCAGGGCCCTGGCTAGCACGACCCGGCGCCTCTCGCCGCCCGAGAGGCAACCGACAGGACGGGCCGCCATCTCCCAGACGGCCGTCGCCAACATCGCCTGCCGGGCGGCCTCCAGGTCCGCGGGGCCCTCGTTCTGGAGGAGTCGCAGGTGCGGAGTCCGGCCCATCAGCACGATCTCCAGTGCGGCGAAGCCCTCGGGCAGGGCGGGGTCCTGAGGGACGACGGCGACACGCCGGGATACCTCCCTTTGGGGAAGTCCCGCCAGTTCATCGCCGCAGACCCGCACCACTCCGGACCACGGGGGCAACACGCCCGCTACGCAGCGCAGCAAGGTGGTCTTCCCGGATCCGTTGGGACCAACCACGGCCACCATCTCACCCGGCCTCACTTGCAGGTCGACGCCCTGAATCGCCGGCTTGCGCCGGCCTGGCCGCCCGTAGCCAGCGGTCAGGCCCCTTACCTCGACGAGAGCCGCCGTTCCGCCCGTTGCCAGCCCAGCGCCATCGCCCAAGGCCGGCGTCATCTCTTTATCCGGCATTCTGGTTTACCCCGAGTAAGCGCCCTTGGCCCGCCTTAGGAGGTAGAGGAAGAAGGGCACCCCGCATACAGCCGTAACGATACCCACAGGCACCTCCGATGGCTGATCGACGGTCCGCGCCAGGAGGTCGGCCCCGATAAGGAAGGCGCCCCCGTAGAGCATCGACAGCGGCAGGAGGTGCCTGTGGTCAGGCCCCCAGATGAGCCTCACAGCGTGGGGAACGACGAGGCCGACGAAGCCGATGGTGCCGCTAACCGAGACGGCGGCAGCGGCGGCAAGGGAGGCAGCGCCCAGAAGCACTACCTTGGCCCACTCCACGTCGATGCCCAGGTGGCGCGCCTGCTCTTCGTCCAGCGCCAAGACGTTCAGCACCCGGGCGTAGGCCAGCACTACGGTGCAGGCCGGGAGGGCATAGGGAAGCATCCAAAGAAGCTTGGACCAGGAAGCCGTGTTGAATCCCCCGAGCACCACGCTCAGCACCGTCAGGGCGCTGCTAGTGTCCTTCAGCATCAGGTACGAGGTAACCGCCGTCGAGAGGGAGGCCACGGCCACGCCGGCCAGCACCAGGGTCGTGACCGGAGCGACCCCATCCGTCCGGGCGACGGCGTAAACCAGCGCCACTGAGGCGATGGCTCCGGCGAAGCTGGCCAAGGGCAGTACGCTGAGGCCATGCCAGACCACGGGCGCGTCGGAGACGATGACGATGGTGGCAGCCAACGCGGCGCCGGTGGCGACGCCGATGAGGTAGGGGTCGGCCAAGGGGTTGCGGAAGACCCCTTGATAGGTGGCCCCAGCCGTGGCCAGGGCCGCCCCTACCGCCCCGGCCAAGAGCACCCGCGGCAGGCGAACATCCCAGACGATGGTCCCCCAGACTGCCGGCAAGTCCGCCGGGCCGGCCCAAGGCAGGTGGGACCAGAGGACGCGGACGGTGGCATCCAGGGGCACGGCCACGGGGCCCAGGGCGAGGCCCAAGAGCAGGGCCCCAGCCAAGACGGCGCTCCCCAGAGCCAGGCGCGGCCAAAGGGGCGGACGGACGCTGGCCAGAACATCGGCCGCCCGCGCCCGGCCCAGAGGCAAGGCAGGGGAGCGCCGCAAAACGTTCATGGGAAGAGATCTGGATACAGCAGGCCCGCCAACGTCTGCATAGCTTCGACTAAACGCGGGCCGGGACGGCTCACGATGTCGGGGTCGATCACGTGCACCCGGCCGCTTTTCACCGCCGAGATGCCCGACCAGCCCGGGCGCTGCGCCACCGTGGATGGCGACTCGCCGGCGTCCTCGTCCGCCAGAACGATGACCTCTGGATCAGCCCTGATGATCTCCTCTGCCGACATCTGCGGGAAAGCCTGGCCGGTAGAATCGGCGATATTCTGGGCCTTCAGGGCCGAATACAGGTCGCCTACGAAGCTGCCGGGCCCAGCGGTGTAGTAGGTGTTGTCCACCTCGTGGAACACCCTCGGCCCCTTGTCCACACCCGCCAGCTTCTTTTCGATGGCGGCCATGGCGCCGCGCATGGATTCCGCAGCCTGGGCCGCCTCCTTGGCGTGGCCAGTGACCTTGCCCAAGAGCTCCATCTGCTGGAACACCCCTTCGATGGACGAGGGCGATTGGAGCACAATGGCGTTGATCCCCGCCGATTGAAGGCTGTCAACCAGTCCGCCTGGATCGTAGAAGATGATCACCAGGTCCGGTTGGAGGGCTACGATGGACTCGACGCTGGGGGAGAAGGAGTCGATGTGGGTAAGCCCTTGAGCCGCCTTCGGGCAATCGGAGAAGTTGTCGGCCCCGGTCATCTGCCCGCCTGCCCCGATGGCGTAGAGCATCTCCGTGTGCCCCGCGCTCAGGGAGACGATGGCCTTGGGGGGCGATTGCACGGACACCTGCCGGCCAGCATCGTCCTTGACTTGAACCGGGAAGCCGGAGGCGTCCGCGGCGCTAGATGGAGGCGTCTGGGCGCAATCGAAAGACCAGATGGCGGCCGTACTGGTGGGCAAGGCTGTGGGCGTGGCGCTGGGCGCTGTGCCGCCGCCACCACAGGCGGCAGTCACCAGAACAATAGCGGCGGCCAGCGCCGCTAACAGACGACGTGTGAACATGGTGCATCACCTCCCGAAACTAGTCGGAAGGCACGGTAGCGCAGAAAAGGACGACCCCTGCCGGGATCGGCAGGGGTTTCGCACTCGTTCCGCGGGCCCATGCCTTTCCTCGAAGGCTGGTACTCGGACAAGGGCAGGCGACCTGGCTTCCGCGGTGTCACGGAGGACCCGCGGCTACAGTTGCGGGACAGCGCCGGCCTCTAACCGGCTTCGCTCTTAGCTCCTGCGCCCCGCCAGCGAGCGGCCCACTGACAGGGCGTCGTGGAGACCCTTGTCCAACCGTATTCGTTTTTCGATCGCATTATGGCAGCCCAGTCGAGGGCCGGTCAAGGACCCCTTCCGACCGTCCGCCTCACTAACCGCGCCTCCGCTCGGGCGCTTCAATGCTGGGGCGCGGAGGTGGGCCCGCTTGTGGCAGCTCCGCTGGTTCCGTACGATACACGCGCAGTTTTGGCCGAAGGGAGGCTGAGCGCTATGGACATGGGCCTGGCAGGAAAAGCCGCCTTCGTGGGCGGCGCCAGCAAGGGGATCGGGAAAGCCATCGCCTTGGCGCTGGCGCGCGAGGGCTGCCGGGTGGCCATCTGCGCGCGCCATCAGACGCCGTTGGAGGCCGCGGCCGAAGAGATCCGGCGGGAGACGGGAACAGCCGCCCTGCCCCTGGTCTGCGACATGGCCCGCCATGACGATATCGTTTCAGCCATTGCGCAGGCCGTCCAGACCTTCGGACGGCTGGACATCCTGGTGAACAACGCGGGTGGCCCGCCCACCGGCACCTTCGACCGGTTGGACGAGGCCTACTGGCGCCATGCCCTGGATCAGAACCTGCTATCGGCGGTCCGCGCCATCCGCGAGGCGCTACCCCACCTGCGGAGGTCCGGTTCGGGGCGCATAATCAACATCACATCGGTGGCCGTCAAGCAGCCCATCGACGGCCTGATGCTCTCCAACACGACCCGCTTGGGGGTGGTGGGCATGGCCAAGACCCTCTCCCGGGAGCTGGCCCCGGAGGGCATCACCGTGAACAACATCTGCCCCGGCAACATCGCCACCGAGCGGTTGGTGTCCCTCATCGAGGAGCGCGCCAGGCGCCAGGGGGTCCCGATGGAGCAGGCGGTGGCCATCGAGGAGGCACGGGTCCCCATGGGCTTCCTGGGCGAGCCTGAGGACGTGGCTAACCTGGCCGTTTTCCTAGCTTCGGCCAAGGCGCGCTACATCACCGGATGCACCATCCAGGTCGACGGCGGAAGCACCACCGCCGTCTTCTGAAGGGACCCGGGCTGCGGCTTCTAGCTAGGCCGGCCCGAGTAACTCGGGTCGTTCTTGTCGATCCAGACGTTGGCCACCCAGTACTGGTTGCCGAACCACGGCCAGCTCGTGCGGTTCTTGAGGTAGGGCCAAGAGATGCTTCCGCCGCCTGGCGCGGCGTACTCGATGCGGCATAGAGTGCCGGGCGCATCCTGTTTCGTGACCCCCAGGATGTAGCGCTGGATCTGGTATCCCAGGTCCAGCCGCTTCTGATAGTCGAACTCCCGCCGCTGGGCGTCCAGCAAGAGGTCCAGGTCCGGGTCGGAGACCTTGAAGGAGTTCTTAGGGCCGCCCGTCTTGAAGTACGGGTAGACCCAGTCGTCCAGGTCGATCCAGCCGTTGTCAAAACCCCAGGTCATGGGCGCCTGGTCGCACTCTTCCTTCAGGAGCCCTTCGGCGATGCGGGAATACGGCAGCGTCTGGAACTTTATCTGCGACTCCATCCCCAGCACCTTGCGGATGCTCTCGATGTAGGTAGTGGCAAAACGGCGGATGTAAT
The DNA here is from genome assembly GCA_034432935.1 of Dehalococcoidia bacterium. Lineage (GTDB taxonomy): Bacteria > Chloroflexota > Dehalococcoidia > SM23-28-2 > RBG-16-64-32 > DAOUAG01. The sequence continues at coordinate 18,378 of DAOUBD010000041.1, forward strand.
CAGGCACGTCGGCAAACCAGATCATGGGGATCTCCGGCTTGCCCGCGGCCTCGTACAGCTGGCGTGCCTCTTTCAGGTCCTGCTCCCGCTCCGGGCCGAACCGGTAGCCAGGCAGGCTCAGGAGCTCCTCGTCGGGGAGGGCCCAGTACTTGATGGCGCTGCCCACGGGGCCAACCTTCTTCCAGGTGCCGCTGCCGATGACGTCCACCACCTGTTGGCGATCGACAGCCAGGTGCAGGGCCCGGCGTACCCGCCAGTCATCGAAGGGCTTGCAGTAGACCTTCAGCCGCGAATTAACCCAGCCGGAGACCTGCTGCTGCTGGATCTCCAGCTCCGGGAACTCCGCCTTGATGTTCTTGATCCACTGCGGGTTGTCGATGAAGCCTGCCGCGTCGATCTCCTTGCGGCGGAACAGAGACTCGATGGTGGCGTCGTTCAGACCCTGGCCCGTCGCCTTGTAGGCATCCAGATACGGCCGGCCCAGCTCCGGTTCGCCCCAGCCGAACCACTCAGGGTTGCGCACGGCTGTGAACTCGATGCCGAACTTCAGGGTGTCCCACATGAAGGGCCCGGTGCCGATCATCCGCCCTGCCGGCTTGGGCTCGCGGTCCCCGTAGGCGTCGACGGAGTCCCAGGGCTTGGTATCGCCGGGGGCCGGCTCCATGTCCACGATCTCGGCGGGGATGATCATGGCGTTGGTGTCGGCCAGGAAGTGATAGAAGGGGGCCACGGGCCCCTTGGTCACGATCTTTATCGTATAGTTGTCGATCTTCTCGATGGTGTCGATGGTCCCGTACTGGCTGGACCGGTAATAATAGGCCCGCTGCTTGCTGTCCGGGTTGCGCTGGCGGTTGAAGCTGAAGATCACGTCGTCGGCCGTAAGCTCCCGGCCCGCCAGCTTGGGAAAGTTCTTCCGGGCCATCTCGCTGTTGTGGTACTTGACGCCCCGGCGCAGCTTGATGATGTAAGTATCCGGCGGGTCACCGATCATCTCCGGCGCGCTCTCAGCAAGATCGGGGAGGATGTTCTCCCACGTCGGCTCCTCGTGGCTGGCGTAGCGATACAGCTTGCTGAACACCGCCGACTGGTTGGAGTACATGGGGCCGAACTGGGTCTGGTGGGGGTCGTAGCGGTCCAGGACGACAGGATCGAAGCCGATGTAGACCAGCTTGCCGCCCCTGGAGTTATCCGGAGGCACCGAGAACTGACGCCGGCCATCGTTCGGGTAGGTGGGGTTCTGGGACTTCACCCACTCATCCCAGTCTGCGCCTGCCGGTCCCCGCGTCCCGGGCCCAGGCCCGGGCGTAGCGCCGCCGCAGCCGACGATGGAGGCAGCGGCCAGGCCTCCCCCGGCCAGAGCGGTGCCGGCAAGAAGCCGCCGCCGGCTCATCCTTTTACGCCACAGGCGATCCCAGTAACTCTCTTCTCCCATCAGCTCGGCACTCCTTTCGGCATCTCCTTCGCTAGCGGACCCGCCTCCACCGCCTGTTAGGTCAACCGCAGGCGCGGGTCCAAGACGTCCCGCAGGGCGTCCCCCGCAAGGTTAAAGCCCAGCACCGCCATGGCGATAGCCCCGGCGGATGACAGCCCCGGCCAGGGGTGGTCTACGATGACGGGCTGGGCCTCGTTAAGCATGAGTCCCCACGACGGGCCCTCGGGCAGCTTGTCGGGCGCCACGAACCCCAGGGCCGCCTCCGCCAGGATCACTACCCCGAGGCCCGTAGAGAAGACTACGATAATGGACGCCGCGATGTTGGGCAGAATGTAGTACAACATCGTGCGGAGGTCCGAGGCCCCTATGACCCGCGCCGCCTCCACGTACTGCTGCTCGCGGGTGGAGAGCACGACGCCCCGGACGATGCGCTGGACGGTGGGCGTCCCCACCAGGCCCAAGCCAAAGGCCGCCACGATGAGGCTGGGGCCGCTGGTGAGGGGGTTAATGCTCACGATGAGGATGAGAGCGATGAGGGGCGGGAAGGACTGGAGGGCGTCCATGACCCTCTGCACCAGGACGTCCAAGAGCTTGCCGAAGTAGCCTGAGATGACGCCGATGGTGGTGCCCAAGAAGGTGGCCAGAGCCATGGCCCAGAGGCCGATGAACACCGAGCGGCGCGAGCCGTTAACGATTCGGGCCCAGACGTCGCGGCCGGCCTTATCGGTGCCCAGCCAGTGGTCAGCGCTTGGCGCCCCGTAGCTGAAGACACGGCCCTCGCTTGTGTAGAACACGTCTTCCGCGCGGTAACGCTGGAGCCAGGGTTCGCCAAGCTCGAACCCCAGGGGCCGGTTGGGCAGGTCGGGCGTCCCGAACTTGGCCTGGGGGGTGCCCAAAGTCATGGCCAAAAGAAAGAGAATGAGGAGGAACCCCACGGCGCCCAAGGGCTTCTTGCGGATGAAGCGCCAGACGCTCTGCCGCCAGGTAATCTTGCGGGGCAATGCGGCGGCTTCCGCTGCTACGGTGGCGACGGCTTTCTCTTCCAGATACACGTCTCAACCACCCTTAGCTGTAGCGGATCCTGGGGTCCAGCCAACCGTAGGCGATGTCCACGAGGAGGTTGACGAAGACCAACACCACCGCCACGATGATCACGATCCCCTGGATCACCGGGAAGTCCGGGTTCTGGGCCACGGCGCTGGTGACGTAGAAGCCGACGCCGGGGATACGGAAGATGTACTCCAAAACCACGTTGCCGCTGACGATGCTGCCCAAGAGGATGCCGATGAGGGTCAGCACAGGGATTAGGGCGTTCTTCAGCGCGTGGCGGATGACGATGACCCTCTCGCGCAGCCCCTTGGCCCAGGCGGTGCGCACATAGTCCTGGCGCAGGACCTCCAGCATCTGGGAGCGCAGGAAGCGCATGATGATGGCGCCCGTGCCCAGGCCGCCCACCACTGCCGGGCCCGTCATCGTCTTGATGTTTTCGATAGGATCATCGAACAACCCGGTATAGCTGCCTTGGGGCCCGAACCAGTCCGGTAAGAACGTGCCCTCCGCATAACGGGAGGTCAGCATTATCACCAGGATGGCCATGACGAACACAGGTATGCCCAAGAGACCTATGGCCACAAAGCGCAAGAGATAGTCTATCCAGGTGTCCTGCCTGATGGCGGAAACAACGCCCACCGGCAGGGCTATCAGGAGGGCCACCGCTATCTGGAGCAGGCCCAGCTCTATGGAGGGCCAAGCCCGCTGCTCGATCTCCTTCAGGACGGGCTCCCTGGTCTTAAAGGAGTTGCCGAGATCGAAGTGCATGAGGTCCCACATGAAGCGCCGGTACTGCTCCGGAATGGAGCTGTCCAGCCGCAGCTGCTGCCGTGTGACCCTTACGCACTCTTCGTATTGGGTCTGGTCGCCGCCCGTGGCGCAGGCCCCTGCCCAGCGCTTCACCACGTTGTCGGAGTCTATCCGCAGGGCAAGGAAGACCATAGTGGCCACGAGGAAGAGGACGAAAAAGTTCAGTAGCAGGCGCCTTATGATGTAGGCCCTCATGCCAAACCCTCCCTGTTTGCGGTCCTACACCTGGCGTCTGCGCGGGGACCCTGTTGTGGGGCTTACATATTGCATTGGGCGAGCGCCTCCGACGTGTCCCGGCAGTTAGTGGCTTAGAAATTAGCATCGCTCAGGCCCAGTGTCAAGCAAAGCCCAAAGCAGATTGGCACCGGGGGGCTGGACCGGTTGACAAGGCAAGCCGGGCAGGTTAAGATAGTTACTGAAGTCACAATGTGACACGCCTAATCCCGGCTTTGCCGGGACCGGGGGAGTCAAAGCACAAGGGGTGAATCACCGGCTGGCCGGTGTAGGGTCTACCCTTTCGACCCGAACCCGTCAACTAACCCCGGCGGCGTTCCGAAAGGGCCACCGTCAGGAGACTGGCAACCGGCCTCTTTTTTTGTCCGCCATAGGGAGGTGGAGTCATGCAGACAGCTCCGCCGCGAGCCTGCCCGCGGTGTCAGGGCTCAATGCTCTTTGAGGAGGACTGGTACGGCGCCTACAGCACGTGCCTGTCCTGCGGCTTCGTTTACGAGTTCGGGGCCACGGCAGCCCTCGAGCTGGAAAACGAGGGGGTTGGCGAGCACCGCCAGCGCCGCCGGCAGCCTTCCCACGGCAAGCTGCGGCTCTAGACCCCCTTCGTCCCGAGAAGCCCACGGGGGCGCCGCGGGCGCGGCGCCCCATTTTGGCGCCCCCGCCCCGGCGGCATAAACCGAATATTAACCGCCCCCCAGCCGCGCCCCTCTTGCCTGCCGTGTCCGCCCTGGCTATTCTAGGATTGCATGGTGAACCTGCCGGATGAGATGAGTCACATGCAAGAGTCCATGGGAGGGATGGAGGATATGCTCTCTCCGCTCAAAGAGAGCCCGGGGTCTTATTCAGCTCTTCAGCTCCACTTTCTACGCCGCCTGGACCGCCTGCTCCGGCTCCGCGCTGAGCAGTCGGGCCAGCTCAACGAGGATGGCCTGCACCTTATAGACAGGGCCATCTATTCCACCTATTGCGACGCCGTTGATCTGGGCGTCGCCGCAGAGGCGCAGAAGCTGCTCCACCGCCTGTCGGTCTCGCCGCCCGCCAGGCAGCGCAGCGAGCAGCGCTAAGCGCCCGAAGGCCGCGCCGGGCCGCCATGCGGCCGGGCGCTTGCGCCTGCCCCGCTAATCTCGCTCCCGCACCACGGGGTTCCCTAGGACTCCGATCCCCTCTACCTCCACCTCCACCACATCCCCGTCCTCGAGCCGTGGCGGCTCCCCAGGGGTCCCGGTGAAGATCAGATCGCCTGGCTCCAGCGTCATGACCTGGGAGGCGAAGCTCACCAGTTCCGCTACTCCGAAGATCAGGGCCGATGTGCTGGCGGCCTGCGCCTCCCTCCCGTTCACCCTGGTGCGGAGGTAGAGGCCCGACGGGTCCAACCCGGTGGCGATGACGGGACCGATGGGCGAGAAGGTGTCCGAACCTTTGGCCCGCCACCACTGGACGTCATCCCGTTGCCAGTGCCGGGCGCTCACATCGTTGCCGCAGGTGTAGCCAAGGACATACGCCAGGGCGTCCTGGGCCTGGACCTTGCGGCACCTCTTGCCGATGACGGCCACTAGCTCCCCCTCGGCGTCCACACGCCTGGCGCCCAGCGGCAAGACGATGGCCTCGCCCGGGCCGATGACGGAGGAGGACGGCTTGAGGAAGAGCTGCGGCACGGAGGGCGCTTCTTCCTGGCCCAGCACGGCCTTGCCCGTCGGCACATGCGACTGGTAGTTCACTGCGGCCGCCAGGATCTTCCCGGGCCGAGGCACAGGGGCCAGGAGCGCCACTTCCTGCAAAGCCACGGCCTCCGCCGACACCCGGTACTCGCCAAAGATATCGCCATCCAGACGATAGAGGCTCCTGCCCTCCAGCAGGCCATACTGGTCGCGGCCGTGATAACGGAAGCGGGCGATAAGCATCTCAGAAGGGGAGCTGGATGCGGCGGAACCGTTCCACGTAACGGCCATCTGGCTCGGACCAGAAGCGGCGCAGGCGCTCCGCCATCTCCTCCATATCTCCTATCTGGCTCCGGTGCTGGCTTAGGGCCCGAAACTTGAGATCGATGACGGAGCTGATATCGACCTCGAAGTTGGTGTCGGAGCTGCTCCACATGAAGACTTCTTTGACGCTAAAGGGTTCTAGCCCCTCTTCCAAAAGCTCTGGGAAGCTTGGACGGTTGCGGGCTATAGGGTAGACGGCGTCCAGGGCCACCTCCCCAGTACAGCGATGGTCCGGGTGGTTGATGAAGGAGTTCCGAACGATCTGGTTGGGGTCGTGGGTGAAGACGGCATAGGGCTGTAGGCGCCGGATGTACCGGACCACCTCCCGCATCAGCTCCGGCGTGTACTTCAGCTCCCCGTCCACGTGATCGAGGAAGAACACATCCTTCACGCCCAGGACCCGGGCGGCGGCCCGCTGTTCCTCCTTGCGCAGGGGTATCAGCTTATCGGCGGTCATCTCGGGGTCGTCGGAGCCCTTGGAGCCATCGGTGCAGATCAGATAGTAGAACTCCCATCCCTGTTTCGACCAGAGGGCCACGGTACCGCCCGCGCCAAACTCCGAATCGTCCGGATGCGCCGCTATGACCAAGGCGCGCCTGGGCCCCGGCGGCTCCTCGATGGGCATCTTTACGTCTTCCAATCCAGCAGGCATCCTAAGCCTTTCTATGAATAGTGGCGGGTGAAGGGAATTGTATCCGTGCCGGCCGTCTATTGACAATCGAACGTATGGTCTCTAGACTTTTGTTCTAGCGAACAAAGGTTCGCTTTCATGACCAGTCGCGCCAAGAGGCCAGGGCCTAGATGACAACCACCAGAGCTGGACGCACCGGGGCCAAGACAAGCCGCCGGGGAGGAGAGCTGACATGAGAGATCTCTCACCGAAGCAGAGGGCGATCTACGAATACATCCAAGAGTTCATCGACGAACACGATTACCCACCCAGTATCCGCCAGATACAGGAGGCCTGTGATATCAGCTCTACCTCGGTCGTCGACTACAACCTGCGCATCCTGGAGAAGCTGGGATATATCCGCCGGGACCGGGAGGTCTCCCGGGCCATCGAGGTGATCCACCCGAAGGGCCGCCGGCCCCGGGTGGTGCCCGTGCCCCTCATCGGCACCATCGCTGCCGGCCAACCGATCCCAGTGCCCAGCGCCGACACTTGGCAGAGCTACGACCAGACCGAGACCATCGAGATATCGCCGGATCTCATCGGCGAGCGCGAAAACGTCTACGCGCTGCGGGTCAAGGGCCAGTCTATGATCGACGCCCTGGTCAACGACGGAGACATTGTGCTCCTCCAGGCGACCAAAGCCGTCGAGGATGGCGAGATGGTGGCCGCCTGGCTGAAGCGAGAGCAGGAAGCCACCCTCAAGAGGTTCTACCGGGAGGGCGGCCGCGTGCGGCTGCAACCGGCCAACCAGTCCATGGAGCCGATCTACACGGACCCCGATAACATCGAGGTCCAGGGCAAGGTTATCGCCGCCATCCGGCCCATCAGCTGAGGCGCCGACGGGCGGCTTGGCCTGCTATAATCGTAACGTCAAAACACCAAAGCCCTGCTACGGCGCGACCTTCCGCGCCAGGAAGCTTCCTTGGATAGACCCGTCCTGCGCGTCACCAGCCTCCGGGCGGAGTTCTTGACCCCTGAGGGGGCCATCACAGCCGTCAACGGCGTCAGCTTCAGCCTGCGCAGGGGTTCCACCCTGGCTATCACGGGGGAGAGCGGATCAGGCAAGTCCACCCTGGCCCTATGTATCCTCAAGCTCCTGCCCCACCCAGGGCGTATCACAGGGGGCCGCATCGAGCTGGAAGGCATCGACATCCTATCGCTGCCGCCCGAAGAGCTGCGCAAGGTGAGGGGCCGCCAGATCGGCATCGTCTTCCAGGACCCCAGTAGCGGCCTCAACCCCGTGCTGCCCGCGGGCATCCAGGTCGAGGAGACCATCACTACCCACCGGCCCGTGTCCCGCCGTGAGGCCCGCCGGCAGGTGGTCCAGGCGCTAGCCCGAATGGGGCTGCCCGACCCCGAGGCTGTGGCGGCCCGCTACCCCTTCCAGCTATCGGGCGGGATGTCCCAGCGAGTGATGCTGGCCATCGCCACGGCCCTCAACCCCAAAGTTCTGATCCTGGACGAACCGACCTCCGCCCTGGACGTCACCGTTCAGGCTGCCATCCTGGAAGACCTGCGCCGGATCCAGAGCCAGCAAGGGACCGCCCTCCTTCTCATCTCTCACGACCTGGGCGTGGTGGCCCAGATGGCCGATGAGGTGGCCGTGATGTACGCCGGGTCCATCGTAGAGCAAGCGCCAGCGAGGCAGCTCTTCGAAAGCCCACGGCACCCCTATACGGCGTCGCTCCTGGCCAGCCGCCCCCGCTGGGACCAGGACGGGCCTCACCGCCTGGCCTTCATCCGGGGCAGCCCGCCCAGCCTCATCGACCTGCCAGAGGGCTGCCCGTTCTTGCCTCGCTGCAACAAGGCCACAACCCGCTGCCGCTCCGGCCCGGCTCCGGCCCTGACCGGCGTCGCAGAGGGACACCTCGTGGCCTGCTACAACCCGATGTACCAGCGGGCCTGAGCGCCGTGGACTAGCGGGGCGCAGCACCGGCCGGCGTCCGGGCCAGGTCCTGGGCCAGCAGTTCCAGGGAGACCTCCTCATCGTACAGGCCGCTCTTGACGGCGGCGTCGGCCTCCACAATGCGGGCCAGGGCAGCCCGAATAGCGGATATGGACTGGCGGGAGGCCTGATCCAGGAGCCGCTCTAGGCCATACCCCCTCTGTCCGAGCTGGGAGCCGATGTGGGAGGCAGTGGCGCCAGCGTCCAGCATCTCCCTGGCCACCGCCAGCCGCCGGTAGCGCGTCTCGATGGCCTTCAAGAGGGCGCTGGGATTCTGGCCTCGAGCCAAGAGCTCGTGCAGCAGCCGGACCACAGCCGACGGCCTGGCCTCCACGATAGCGTCCAGCAGGTCCCAGATGGCGAGTTCGCTGGCGGCGGCCACCAGGCGCCGCACATCGGCCTCGGTCACGGGCTGGCCGTTGCCGAAGGCGGCCAGCTTCTCCAGCTCGTTGGCCAGCGCCCAGGTGTCGTTGCCCACGAGGTCCGCCAGCAGGCCGGCCGCCCGGGGCTCCAGGCGCAGGCCCATCTTACGGGCCCGGGCGCCGATCCAGGCGGGCACGGCCCTGGGCTCAGGCAGGGGGAAGGCCAGTATGCGGGCCCTGGGCCGCAGCGCTTCTAGAAGGGCATGCCCGACCGCAACGGCGCTGTCCACGAGCACCAGCACGGTGGTCTCCGGCATCCTAGCGACGTATTCGCAGAGGCCCTGCCACGGGCCGGCGCCTGGAGCTCTCTTGCTCCCGGCCCGAGCAGCGCGACGGCCACTAGAGGCAGTGGAGGCAAAGAGCCCCTCCAAGATCACCAGCCGGCACGTGCCCAAGAAAGGCGCCGTGTCGCAGGCCGCGATGACCTCTTGGGGGGTCGTCTGGGCTGCCGCCAGGACGACGGTGTTCGTAGACAGCATGCCATCGCTATCCAGCTCCGCCTTAAGATCCTGGAGGGCCTCCCGACGGGAGAGGGCGTCATCGCCGTAGAGGATGTAGAGCATCGCCACAGCGAGCATAAGGCGCGGCGGCGGCGACCTTCAACAGGCGGAAGTCGCAGGGCATGTAAGCAGGCCTTGGGCCTATGGGGGCTACAACGTCGATTGGGCCACCATCGCCGAGGCCTCACCCGCGGAGTCGCTCCGGCAATCGTGGACCTACATCTGGCGGGAGTGCATGGGAGTCGAACCCACCCGGGACGGTGCTGCCGCCCCGCAACGGTTTTGAAGTTCGGCGCAGGCCCTCCCACGGCCTCGCGTTACGGCCATTTTAGGCCCATTTCGTATCTGAGATCGAGGCCTCGTGATCCCGTCCAGTGCCACTCGGTGCCAGGGTTGATCACCAACTTTGTGACCAACTTGTGACCAATTGCTGAGCAGGTTAGCATTTGTCAGGCGGCGCGGTCCTTCGCGTCACCGGCTGAGCAATCGAGAGGGCTGGCAGCACCATGGCGCAGTAAGAGACAACAGTTTCAATGATTGCCTGTCGGGTTGGCCCGATCGCATCACACTAAGGAGGGACGCTTCTAATAGGGGGCAGAGGTCCTCCGGTGACCGCTACGACAGTTCCCGCAGGGTGGCAGGCGATCATCGGGGTCGTCAAGCTGGACGCTCCAGCGGCGGTTCGTGCAGCAGTAGCGGGCCACTTCGGGCTTCCCGCCAACTGAGTAAACCGTTTTTCCTCTCCTTCCCTCCACCATCGCCTAATGGCTGGTCGGTCTAGGTGGCGGAGGGTCCTCGGCCAGTCGCCGGCTCTGGAGAAGCCGACGCCAATCGTCTTTGGTGCGGACCTCGCCAGACAGGGAGCGAAACATCTTCACCGCCTCTGGTGACCTCCTCATGATGTCCGCAATATCCGAAGGGACCTTTCCCGCCAAGAGGATAAGCTCGTCTGGATCCGCGCCCAACTCATCGGCCAAGCGGCGAACGGTCTTCTCGCTGGGCGGAGGCATGCGGTCATTCTCAATCTTCGAGAGATAAGTGAAGTCAATGCCTACGCGGCGGGCCAGCTCTCGTTGGCTGAATCTCCGCCCCTTGCGAAGCTCGCGCAATCTTTGGCCGAACATCACGAGGTGCTCTTGCACGAGAAACTACAAGAAGCCCTATCATGTAGGCCGACAGGCCGCAACTCCTCCGGGTGGGACCCTGAGGCACCGGTTGCCCGGCGTCACGAGGATGGGACCGCGGGATGGACGTATTCGACCTTCGGGATCAGGTTATTCGCGAGTACCGGGGCTATGTGGAGGGCTTCCTCAACATAGCGGACCCCCGCGTTAAGGATTTCGTGCTGGACCACCTGCAGAGGGAAACCCTATGGCCGGAGCCCCTCGTCCAGCTCAATCCTGCCTATGAAAAAGGACGCCATGTCCAGGACCTCGCGGATGAGGGGTACCTCCACCCGTTATGTGCTCGCGTCTTCCCCTTCCGTCTCTACCGGCACCAAGAGGAGGCTATTCTGCGGGGCATCCAAGGCCGTCACTTCATAGTGTCCAGCGGCACCGGGTCTGGTAAGAGCCTCACGTACTGGGTACCCATCATCGACTTCATCCTCAAGAACAACCCGGAGACGGAAGGAGTGCGTGCGATCATCGTTTACCCCATGAACGCCCTGGCCAACTCCCAGCTCGATTCGATCCGCCGGGACCTGGCGCGAGACCCAGAAGCTCAGCGGCTCATTCGCGTGCGCCGCTTCACCGGCCAGGAGACTTTTGAAGAGAAGGAGCAAATCAGGGAACACCCGCCGCACATCCTGCTCACCAACTATGTGATGCTGGAGTACCTCCTAACGCGGCCGGAAGACCGACGATTCCTCCAGCGTACGTTGACGAGCCAGGTGACCTTCCTGGTGGTAGATGAACTCCACACTTACCGAGGGCGGCAAGGAGCCGACGTCGCCTTACTCCTACGTCGAGTGCGGGCTCGCTGTGGGAACCCTGGCCTAACCTGTATCGGAACTAGCGCGACCATAGCCACAGGCGGTACGCGGGCTGAGCGTCGGGCGCGCATCTCCGAGGTGGCCAATCGCCTGTTTGGAGTTACGGTTGATCCCCAAGATGTGATCGAAGAACACCTGCGCCGGCTGACCGATGGGGCCCCGGTGGATGCCGAGAAATTGCGAGAATCAGTAGCGACACCATTGGCCCAAGACGATGTCACTGCGCTTAGAGGCCATCCACTGCTCAGATGGGTTGAGAGTGTCTTCGGCGTCGAAACAGAAGAGGGAGGCGTCCTCCGTCGGCGTATACCAATCACCCTGACAGAGGGGGCATCCCGACTAAGCGAGGAGACAGGACTGCCCTGGGAGCTCTGTCGCGAGCGGCTGAAGGACGCCTTCCGCGTCGGCTCTCAAGTGATCCCCCCTGACTCAGCCGAGGAACTGCCCCTATTTGCCTTCAAACTACACCAGTTCATCTCGCAGAGTGGGTCTGTTCATGCCACGTTGGAGCCGCCCGACAACCGGAGGCTGACCCTGGCCGGCCAGGTATACGGAGAGCGGGACGGAAGCGCCTTGTTCTATCCTCTTCTGTTCTGCCGAGTTTGCGGCCAGGACTTTTACCAAGTGCTGTGGGATCGGCAGGCCAGTCGCCTCTTGCCAGTTCATCCGTTTGCCCCCTTGGATGAAGAGGGCGAGGAGCGAACTGGCGGCTATTTCCTACTGGATGACAGGCAGGAAGTCTGGTCTGGCGAGCTTGAGGACCTGCCAGATAACTGGTTTCGACGCACAGCTCGCGGCCTCAAGATCGAGCACCGATATCAGCCCTTCGTGCCTGAGCGGCTCATGGTTCGGTCTGACGGCTGCGTAACAGTGGACTCGGGAGCGGTAGGCGGCTGGTTCCTGAAAAGACCCCTCCCGTTCTGCCCAAACTGCGGGGAGGTTTACACCCTGCGTGATAAAGATGACTGGCGAAAGCTGTCTCGCATCTCAAGCGAGGGCCGCAGCAGCGCGACGACCGTCCTGTCCATCGCCGTGGTCGACGGGATGCGGCGGGACGAGGCGACGCCCACCTCGGCTCGCAAGTTGCTTGCCTTTACTGATAACCGCCAGGACGCCGCCCTTCAGGCGGGACATCTCAATGACTTCGTGACCACGGTCCGAGTTCGGGCGGCACTCCTGCGGGCAACGCAGGAATCCGGGGGTCTCTCGCAAGACGCGTTGCCCGACCGGATCTTTAACGCTATCGAGTTGCCACAGGAAGAATACGCCCGAGTTCCAGCTGAACACGGCCCCCTCCGCCAAAGGAACGAAGACGCCCTCCGGAGGCTCCTAGAATTCCGCGTCTATGAGGACCTCCGGCGCGGCTGGCGCATCACGTTACCCAATCTTGAGCAGTGCGGTCTTCTGCGCATCGACTACGAGGGCCTAACCGGTGTCTGTGCAGACGACCGCTTCTGGGCACGCCACCCGCTTCTGGCCGGGCTAACACCAGAACAGCGAGAAGGGATTGTTCGGCCCCTCCTCGACTACATGCGGGAAAACTTGGCAGTTCGCGTCCATTGTCTCCAGCCGGAGGCCCAAAGCCGATTGCGCCGCCAAGCGGTCGAGGTGCTCAAGGACCCATGGTCCGTCGATGAAAGTGAGGATCTGCGGCAGGCCAGCGTGTTTGTAGAACCTGGGCTACGCGCGGATCGGGCAGAACACGAGATGAGCCTTTCCGAGCGTAGCCGCGCCGGGCTCTTCTTGCGCCGGCCCGATCTATGGGGTACACGGGAAAAGCTTACCCGCGACGAGTATCTGGAAGTCATGCGTGCGCTTCTTGAGACGCTCCAAGACGGTGGATTCCTCATCAGGGTCATGAGCCCGGGTGGGCAGCCGGGTTTCCAAGTTCGCAGCGATTGCCTCCGCTGGATGCCGGGGGATGGCCGGGTTCCCGAACCTAGTCCGCTTCGCTCCCGTCGACTGCCCGGGAGAGAGGCGGTGGAGCGGGTCAGCAACGTTTACTTCCAGGAGCTCTATCGTAGGGCGGCGGCCCTATTGCGTGAGCTGGAGGCGAGGGAGCACACGGCCCAGGTCCCGTACGAACGGCGGCAAGAGCGAGAGCAACGGTTCCGCGATGGCGTCCTGCCCCTACTGTATTGCTCGCCTACAATGGAGCTGGGCATCGACATAGCTGACCTGCTGGCGACCTTTCATCGTAACGTGCCGCCGTCGCCTACCAACTACGTCCAGAGGGCAGGCCGAGCTGGCAGGGGTGGGCGCCCAGCCTTGGTCGTGACCTTTTGTGCAGTGGGCAGTGGCCACGACCAATTCTTCTTCCGCCACCCAGAGCAGATGGTAAGCGGCGTGCTTGAGCCACCCCGGTTAGACCTATCCGGGGAAGACCTGGTTCGCGATCACGTTCACGCCGTCTGGCTGGGCAGGGTTGGGCTGCCGCTTAAGGCAGTGTCAGCCGACGCCTTTCTGGAGCTTGATGAGCCCGGCTATCCACTTCGCAGCGATGTCAGAGCGGCGATCCATCTGTCCGATGACGATGTTGGTGAGGTACTCGCCGAGTGTGAACAGGTGCTGAACACTTGCCCCGACCTTCGGACCGTGCACTGGTACTCACGGGAATGGCTGGAGGAGGTGGTCCGGAAGGCCCCCGACGAATTCGACCATGCTTGGCACCGCTGGCGAGAGCTGTACAGCGCGGCTCAGCGCCAATGGGAAGAAGCAAACCAAGCCCTGAAACACCCCAGGGGGGACAAGAGGTCCCTGCAACGCTATGAGCATCTCCAGCGCGAGGCTCAGCGACAGAAAGAGATCCTGCTGGGCCGCGGAATCAACCGGGAGGAAGCGGACTTCTATCCCTACCGTTACCTGGCCACCGAGGGATTTCTTCCGGGCTACAACTTCCCTCGGCTCCCTCTCCGCGCGTTCGTGCCAATTGGCGAGGGGGAGTTCATCTCAAGGCCACGCTTCTTGGCCATCACCGAGTTCGGTCCTCGAAACATCGTCTATCACGAAGGGCAGAAGTTCCGCATCATTCGGGCGATACTGGGCCCCGAAGCGATCGAGGATCGACTGTCTGCGGCCAAGGTCTGCCGCCAGTGCGGCTACCTATCCGCAGCGTACGAACTGAGCAATGACCTATGCAACCGCTGCGGGGCGTCTCTAGCCGATGGCGAAGGGGCTCATCGCTTCGGCAACCTCTTCCGTATGACTGACATGGCCGCCATGCGCACCGAGCGCATCTATTGCGATGAGGAGGAGCGCCTCAGGTACGGCTACCGCATCACCATTCACTACCGCTTTGCGCCGGCGGGAGGAGGGCATCGGGTCCAAGAAGCTGAGGCTAGAACGAATGAGGGCCAGGGCGTGCTGCGCCTGACCTACGGCCCGACGGCATCCTTGTGGTGGATTAACCACGGATGGCGGCGCGCAAGGCAAGCAGGCTTCACGCTGAACACGCGCGACGGTTACTGGACTAAGCGGCCTGACGACCTCACGGACCTTGACCCCCAAGGCGAGGACGAAAGCGATCGGCTTGTGGGCATCCTGCCCTACGTCGAAGACATCAAGAATATCCTTTTGCTTCGGCCGTCCAAAGACCTCTCCGAAGATGAACTGGCGACGCTCCAGTACGCCCTACAGAAGGGCATGGCCGCCTTCTTCAAGGTAGAGGACGACGAGATTGGCACCGAGCGGGTCGGCGACGGCCCGTGGCGCTCTATTCTCTACTGGGAGGCTGCCGAGGGTGGCCTTGGCGTTTTCCGCTTCTTGGTTGAGGAGCCCCAGCTCTTGCCGGCAGTCGCGCGGGCAGCTCTGGAGGTGTGCCATTTCGATTCCGATACAGGCGCGGACCGTGCCTCGGCTGGACTAGGTCACGAGTGTGCACGTGCGTGTTATGACTGTCTGCTAAGTTATACCAATCAGCCCGATCACCTAAAGCTGGATCGTCACTCGGTTCGGGAGCTGCTGTTAGAACTCAGCCGAGGCTCGGTGGAGGTTGTCAGGGAGCTGCGCGACCGCTCCGCCCATTATCAGTGGCTCCAGCCTCAGGTGGACGAGCGCTCGTCGCTGGAGCGAGAGGTGTTAGACACGCTGTACAGCAGAGGTTATCGCCTCCCCGATCACGCCCAGTGGCGGCCCACACCGCAGGTCGCTTGCACGCCGGACTTCTTCTTTGCCCCTAACGTTTGCCTCTTCTGCGATGGCCCGGCCCACGACGACGAGGGCCAGCGAGAAACAGACGCCGGGCTGCGGGCGAGGCTTGAGGAACTGGGATATCTCGTTCTCGTCGTGCGATACGACCAGCCAGTTGAGGAGCAATTGCAGGAATTGGCCTCTCGCTATCCAAGCGTCCTGCGGGAGGGACAGGCGTGATGGCTACCGTCCGCACGATCTCACCCGGCTCTATAGTTCGCTTTCGCGAGCGGGACTGGATCGTGATGCCGGGGGGCGATTCTGAAGTGCTGCTCCTGAGGCCGATCGGCAGCACCGAGTCAGACAGTATCGGGGTGTATCTGCCGCTGGTTGAGACAGGGCTCGAAGCCATAGAGGAGGGCCAGTTCCCTCTGCCTGACCCTGAGCAGGCGTCTGATCATGTGGGCGGCCGGTTGCTGCACGAGGCCACGCGCCTCCTACTCCGCGACGGCGCTGCGCCCCTGCGGTCGCTCGGGCGCCTGTCAGTGCGACCGCGTGCCTACCAATTTGTGCCTCTCATCATGGCCCTGCGGCTCAGCCCGGTGCGTCTGCTCATCGCCGACGACGTGGGCGTGGGTAAGACCATTGAGGCGCTCGCTATCGCCAGGGAGCTGCTGGACAGGGGCGAGATCCGGCGCATCGCCGTCCTGTGTCCGCCGTATCTCTGCGACCAGTGGCAGCGGGAGATGCGCGAGAAGTTCCACCTGGACGCTGCGGTCATCCGTCCGGGAACGCTGGGGCGATTAGAGCGCGAGGTCCCCGCGAACCTCAGCGTGTTCGCCTATTACCCTTATTTCGTTGCCAGCATTGACTTTGTGAAATCCGAGCGGTATCGGCCGTCCTTTCTCCAACATTGCCCTGAGCTGGTGATCGTGGACGAGGCTCATGGGGCAGCTCAGCCGCCGGGACAGCATCGGGAACAACAGCTACGTCACGAACTCCTCAAGGCGGTGGCCGGCAACCCTGAGCGGCACCTGCTCCTTCTCACCGCGACCCCACACAGTGGCGTGGAGGTGTCCTTCAAGTCGCTACTTGGGCTTCTCCGGGCCGAGTTCCGCGATTTGGACATAGAGCAGCTTTCCGCCAGCCAAACCGACGAGCTGGCACGCCATTTTGTGCAACGGCGAAGGACCGACGTGGAACGATGGATCGAGGAGACCAGCTTCCCCCGGCGCGAGTCAAGGGAGGAGACATACTCCCTGTCGCCGCAGTACCTTCAATTATTTCAAGATGTATACACCTTCGCCCGAGACTTGGTACGTAAGGGAGACGAGCTTGGCGGCCGTCGCCGGCGGCTCTGCTACTGGTCAGCCCTCTCTCTTCTGCGCTCGGTCATGTCTAGCCCCGCCGCGGCGGAGGCGGCGTTCCTGTCCCGCCTTGGGGAGGAAACGAGAGTTGAGTCGGGCGAGGCGAGCCTCGACGTCCTAGAAGAGGCGGTCTTTGATTACACGGAGCGCGAAGCTGTGGAGGACAGCGTGCCCACAGCGGTCCTCGAGGAGGCGGGAGCGGAGGTCAAGGAGCTGTTTAGCGCGGCAGCGCGCACTCGACTCCGCGAATTTGCTCGGCGTGCAGCCGGACTGAACGAAGACGCCGTCGCTGGCAGCCCGTGTGACAACAAGGTCGACAAGCTCGTCGGCATCGTTGAGGGCCTCCTTAGCGAACACTTTAGCCCGATTGTCTGGTGCCGATTTATCCCCACAGCCGACTATGTCGCGGACGTACTAAGGGCGCGCCTGTCGCCTCGCTTCCCTAACCTGCAGGTCGATGCCGTCACGGGGACGCTACCGGAGGAGACACGCAGGGAACGGGTCAAGGCATTGGGAGAAAGCCCACGGCGCGTCCTCGTCGCGACGGACTGCCTCAGCGAGGGGATCAACCTCCAGGACCACTTTACGGCCGTGGTCCACTACGACCTGCCCTGGAACCCAAACAGACTAGAACAGCGCGAGGGTCGCGTCGACCGCTTCGGTCAGGCCGCGCCTGTGGTCAAGGCAGTTCTCCTCTACGGAAGCGACAACCCTGTGGACGGCGCCGTCCTTGAGGTCCTCATCCGGAAGGCGCGCCAGATCCGCGCCCAGCTGGGGGTGTCGGTGCCCGTGCCGGAGGAGAGCACCACAGTCGTCGAGGCTGTGCTGGCATCGCTGTTCCAACGGTGGCGTGAGCCCATTCAGCAGCTTCGCTTTGATGCCCCGGAGTTCCTGCCGGAGCAG
This sequence comes from Dehalococcoidia bacterium, assembly GCA_034432935.1. Taxonomy (GTDB): domain Bacteria; phylum Chloroflexota; class Dehalococcoidia; order SM23-28-2; family RBG-16-64-32; genus DAOUAG01. The sequence goes on from DAOUBD010000041.1 coordinate 35,814, forward strand.
GCCCAGGACTTCCTACGGCAGTGGGACCGGGCTGTCCAGAGAGAGCGAACCAGCCGTGCTAAGTTTGCACAGCGTGCCATCCGTCCCGATGAGGTGCAGCGTGAGCTGACGGAGACCGATGCCGTCCTCGGCGACCCAGCGGCCGTCCAGCGCTTCGTGCGACGCGCCCTGGCCCGCCTCGGCGCCCCCGCCGATGAGCGCGGGGACCTGTGGACGATCCCTTACGACCGACTCCCTGCCCCAGTTCGGGAGCAGGTGGGCGACCGTCCCACAACCTGGAAGGTAACGTTCCGCTCGCCGCCGCCACGGGAGCTAGAGGGGGTCGAAGTCGTTGGCCGCAACGATCCGCTGGTGGTGGCCCTGGCGGAGTACCTCGTCGGCCGAGGCCTCGATCCCGATGACGGCTCGCCTCCCGCGGCCCGCTGCGGCGCCATCTTCACTGACGCCGTCGATAGGCTCACCGCCCTTTACCTTCTACGCCTCCGCTATCTGCTCGGCGAAGAGGGGCGGCCTGATCCCCTGCTGGCGGAGGAGGCCGTCGTGTGGGGGTTTGAAGGCACGCCGGATGGCGATGGCATGAATCCGCTTCTGCCGGAGGGCGCTCTCGATCTCCTGGAGAGAGCCGAGCCGTCGGCCAACATCAGCCCCGATGAGCGCCGCCAGCGGGTGGCCAGGGCCATCGACTGGTGGCAGCTACCTGAGGTCGCCGCTGCCGTCCAGCAGCTCGCGGAGGCCCGGGCCACTAGGGTGGCGCAAGCCCATCGCCGCATCCGCCGTCTAGCCAAGCAGCCTCAGGTGACCGTCGAGCCCTGCCTGCCGCCGGACCTCGTTGGCGTCTACGTACTGATTCCGAGACCTGGGAGGGCCTAAGGCATGGCCTTCGGTTCTGTCCGCACGGAGGGCCTGTTCCCTCTCGACCTGCTGGAACAGATATACGAGGCTGAGGTAGAGGGTCAGCGGCCCGAGGCCTTCGGCCTGGCCCGCGAGCGGCGCATCGTGGACGAGGCGGCCATGGTCTGGAGCGCCGCCCGCTACTCGTGGGACGACTTCAAACGGAAGCGTGACGCGCTGCCTCCTGAAGACCGGGGCACCC
>DAOUBD010000042.1:0-23058 GCA_034432935.1 Dehalococcoidia bacterium
ACGGTGTCCGGCACTGGCAGGACGGGAAGGGCCGCCCCGTGGCGCCGGGCCGTCTCCAACCCCTCTTGGATGAGGGCGGGGGTGACGAAAGGGCGGGCGCCGTCGTGCACGGCGACGTAGCGGCACGGGGGCGTGCGGGAAGGGCCGGCAAGGGCCTGGAGGCCGGCTCGCACCGAGTCCTGGCGGCGGGGCCCGCCTAGGCAGACCGCGGCGACCTTGCTGAAGCCACCCTCCTGTACCAGGCGCTGCGCCTGGGCGATGTTTCCCGATGAGGCCACGACAACGATGCTGGCGGTGGCCCGAGAGCGCTGGAAGGCATCGAGGCTGTAGGCCAGCACGGGGCGCCCGCCGATGGTGGCGAAGAGCTTGTCGGCGCCCGCCATGCGTGCGGAGGCCCCGGCGGCCAAGATGATGGCTGCGAGCTCTGCCGTCTCCGGTGCCTTAGGGGAGTCGCCCACTACGCGGCGATTATACCGTCTAGGCGGCGAGGAGGGTGAAGACGGCTGCGCCGCCAGCGCCGGCGGCGGCCATCCAGATGTCCTTGATGACCTTGCCGGCCAGGACGGCCAGGAAGAAACGGCCCATGGGCATCTGAACGGCTCCGGCAGCGAGGCCAGCGACATCGAACAGGGGGTTGGGCACGGTGGACATGAGGAACATGGTGATGGTCCCGTGGCGGTCCATCCAGCGGTGGATGCGAGCGTACTCGGGCCTTTTTTCCACGACCAGGCGGCCGCCGTAACCGGCGGCGTAGCCGCTCAGCTCTCCCACGGCCTCGCCCAGGCCGGCGATGAGGCCCACCCAGAGGAAGGCCGGTATGCCCAAGAGGTTGCCGAGGAAGGCGCCGCCGCCGAAGACGCTAGCCGCCGCCGGAGAGGGCAGAAGGATGGAGGCAGCGCCGATGAAGTTGACCAAGAAGAGGCCGACATAGCCGTAGGAGCGAAGGTTGCTGATGTCGGTGCTGAAGTAGAAGAAGGCGATGGCGAAGAAGGTGAGGAGCAGGGCGACGCCGACGAGGAGGGTGTACTCCAGCCGCCAAGCGAAGCGTGCCCTTCGATCTGGCGCCTCTGTCCGCTCCGCCTCACCCAAGCGCACTATAGCCCGTTCTCCCAGCGCCATCTTCTCTTCCGCCCCGCGGGGCTAAGAAAAGGGCGAGAGGCTGTCCTCTCGCCCCGTTCGAGCGTCAAACCTAGCCTCTCCTTCGTCCGCCTGCGAGGTTAGCTGACGGGTTCGGCGGGAAGGAGTCCGCCTGGCCTGCCGTGGGGCAGGCGTTCACCCCAAACTTCGGTTCCCCCGCTCCGCCATCGGCGGATTCGGCGTCTAGCGTTTTCTTCACCCTGCACCCTAGCAGGGTGCTCTCAATAATGTCAACGCGCGAACCCCTCTGGGAGTTACACGTAGGGCGAAAAATTCTCCTGCCCGCTCATGCTTCGAGGGCCTCAGCATGAGCGGGGTGTGCGGGCCCACATTCCTTCCCGCTCGCCCTGAGGCACTCGAAGGGCGAACGGAGTTAGGCGCAGGGCCCATGCTTCCAGGGCCTCAGCATGAGCGGGGTGTGCGGGCGCAACATCCCTTGCCGCTCGTCCTGAGCCCCGTCGAAGGGCGAGCGGAGTATGCGGGCCGCCCATGCTTCGAGAACCTCAGCATGAGCCGCTAACCCCAACCGCGTGATCAGGGCTTGACAGGGCCGTACCCTTGGCCTAGCCTGATTAGGCTGAATGAACGTTCATTCAGTGGTCCAGAGCCATGTCCAAGGTCACCACTGCCCACCTCCTGGCCAGGCGCAACCAGATACTGGACGCCGCCTGGGCCGTCTTCGCCCGCCAGGGCTACCACGGGAGTACCGTTCACGACATCGCCGCCGAAGCCGGCCTCTCGGCCGGGGCCATCTATCGTTACTTCCCGGGCAAGGAGGCCGTCCTCAAGGCCATCGTCGACCGCAATACGCAGCGCTATGGCGAGCTAGTGAGGGAGGTGCGGCAGGGCGTGCGCTCGCCGGCGGACGCGTTGCGGGCCATCGGCGAGACCATGTTCCTACAGTTCCAGGACCCCATGGTGGACACCCACATTCGGCTGGACGTGGAGCTGCGGGGCGAGGCGCTGCGGAACGACGCCCTTCGAGAGGCCTTCCGCCAGCAGTTGAGCTTCTGGCGCAGGGCCATGACGGAGATCCTGTGGCAGGCCCAGGCGGCGGGGCAGGTGCGGGGGGATATCGACGCGGAGTCCTTCATCGTCCTGGCCATCTGCGCCTACGAGGGGCTGCGTCAGTGGAAATTGCTGGACCCGGGGATGTTCCGTCCCAAGGAAGTATATGAGCTGATGATGTCCTTGGCCAGGCGGCCTGAGGCTCAGCAGGGAGACGGGAACGGGGGCCCACTGTGATGCGGGTCATAGCGCGGGGAAGGACCCCGCTGCTAGGGTGCGGACGGCCCATGCTTCTAGGGCCTCAGCATGAGCGGAGTTGCGCTTGCCGTACCGCGTATCTTGCCGCTCGCCCTTCGAGTGCCTCAGGGCGAACGGAGCCTAGCGGCATGGCGGCTCATGCTTCGAGAGCCTCAGCATGAGCGGGGGATAGGCGCGTCGATGACGGTCAACCTGGGAGGAGCGCGATGACCACTGCCACCGGCGGCGCTGTCGCTGGGCCCATAGCCGGGGAGGGACCCGACCCGGTGCTGGCCGTACAGGGGCTGACCAAGCGCTACGGACCCCTGACTGCCGTCGACGGCATCTCCTTCACGGTGCAGCGGGGCGAGACCTTCGGCATGCTGGGGCCCAACGGCGCAGGGAAGACGACCACGCTGGAGATGATCGAGGGGCTGCGCGAGCCCGACGCCGGCGCCATATCCTTCATGGGCATGGACGCTCTGCGCCGCCGGCGGGCGATGCAGGAGCGGGTCGGCGTTCAGCTCCAGGCCCAGGCTCTGTGGCCAGAGCTAACGGTGGAGGAGACGCTGCGGGTCTTCCAGTCTCTGTTCCGCAAGAGGGTGCCGGTGGAGGAGCTGCTAGAACGATTCTCGCTGGCCGAAAAGCGGAACGCGCGGGTGAAGGGGCTATCGGGTGGCCAGAGGCAGCGGCTCTCCGTGGCGACGGCGTTGGTCAACGACCCCGACCTGGTGTTCTTGGATGAACCCACGACGGGTTTGGACCCCCAGGCGCGCCGCAGCTTTTGGGACCTGATCCGCGAGATGAAGCGGGACGGCAAGACCGTGCTGATCACGACCCATTACATGGACGAGGCCGAGGAGCTTTGCGACCGGGTGGCCATTATGGACCACGGACGCATCATCGCCCTTGACACGCCCCGGCGCCTGGTCAGGTCGCTGGCCTCCGATAGCACCATCGAGTGTATCTTCGAGATGCCAGTGCCCAGGGAGGAATTGCTGGGACTCCCGGGGGTGCGGGACGTGCGGAGCGAGGACGGCACCAACCTCATCTTCAGCAACGATGTTTCGTCCAGTTTGGCTGGCCTGATGCGCCTGGCCGAGGGGGAGGGCCGAAGGGTGCAGAGCCTGCTTGTGCGCTCCGCCACCCTGGAGGACGTCTTCATCGCCCTTACCGGCAGGAGGCTACGGGACTAGGCATGAACGTCCGCGCCCTGCTGGAGCTGACGGCGGCCCAGGCCAAGATCCTGTGGCGCAACGTCTCCTTCTGGCTCATAAGCATCTTTCTGGCCGTGCTCTCCATGCTGGTCTTCGGCTGGCTGTTCCGGCCGGGATCCCAGCCCTTCGAGCTGGGATTCGTGGACGAAGACCGGACCGAGGCCTCGCGATCGCTGGGAGAAGCCTTTGCTTCATTGGAGACCATCGACTACAGGACGGGGGCCAGAGATGCGGAGCTGCGCTCGTTGAAGGACGGGCAGCGCGGAGCCGTGGTGATAGTGCCGGAGGGCTTCGGGGAGGCAGTTCGCTCCGGCGGCGCGGACATAGAGGTGTACTACGACAACTCCAACCCGGTGCGTATCGGCTACATCACGGCCACTATCGAGGCCACGGTGAAGGCCTACAACGAGGGGCTAGGGGGTCAGCGAGAGGCGGTGCGCCTGGAGAGCCGGGCGATGGACACCAGGACGGTGCGTTTCGTTGACTTCCTGGTGCCGGGGATGGTCGGAATGACCATCATGTTCACCAATCTGGCGGTGGGGTTCCTGATGGTTAACTGGCGGGAGATGGGTATTCTGCGCCGGCTGGGGGTGACCCCGTTGCAGCCCGGCGTCCTTATCGCCAGCCAGGCGGCCTCCTTCGCCCTGGTCTCGGTGGTGCAGACGGCCCTGATTCTTACCATCGCCCGGCTGGTCTTCGGTGTACGGATTGAGGGCAGTTACCTTTGGTTGGCGCTGACCTGCCTGGCGGGCGTCCTGTGCATGCTGTCCCTGGGGTATACCATCGCCAGTTTCGCCCGGACGGTTCAGTCCTTCAGCGCCTTTCAGCAGCTCTTGGCCTTCCCCATGCTGTTCCTGGGCCGCTCCTACTTCCCTATTGACCCGCCGCCAGCCCTCCAGCCGCTGGTGCAGGCGGTGCCCCTTACGCACCTGAACGATGCGCTGCGAGAGATCATCAACCATGGGGCTGGCCCGGGGGCGGTGTGGTCCAGTTGGCTCATCCTGCTGGGCTGGGCCCTGGCCGGTTTCGTCGTTTCCATCCGCTTATTCCGCTGGCAGTAGCTAGCCCCGACAGGAGCCCTGACGGGCCGTTCGGCCTGGCGGTTATGGGCCGGGAGCACCCTTGTCCGGAATGAACCTACTGGCTACGATGAAGCGCAGGGGGTGGGAAGGAGCCATTCTACGGTGGTGAAAAGGCGCAGGAGCCCCCGTCTGGGCGGGGGTCTGGGGGCGAACCAGTGGCGGGTGTACCTGGCGGGAGGAGCCGTCGCCCTGGGCCTCGTGGGCGCCATCATCCTGGTTGGCGTGGCTACCCGAACGGGGGGCGAAGGCGGCAGCCCCGGGGCCCCGATCGTGGTGCCGACGCAGCGGCCGGACGTTGTGGCCCGGGATGGTATGACCTATGGGCGTCCCGACGCCCCAGTGACGGTCGTGGAATACCTGGACTTCCAGTGCCCGGTGTGCCGCCGGGCGGAGGTAGGGTTGCTGCCCATCATCGAGAAAGAGTACATCGCTACCGGCAAGGCGCGGCTGGAGGTCCATCCCATCGCCATTCTGGGTGACGAGTCGGTGCTGGCGGCCGAGGCGGCCCAGTGCGCCGGGGAGCAGGGGAAGTTCTGGGAGTTCCACGACATCCTCTTCGCCAACCAGGCAGGGGAGAACAGGGGCGCCTTCAGTAAGGAGCGGTTGAAGCAGATGGCGGAGGCGCTGCAGTTGGATACGCAGGCCTTTGGCTCTTGTCTGGACTCCGGCCGCTATGAGGGGGCCGTGAAGGAGGCCACACAGGCTTCCAAGAACGTGGGAGTTCAGGGCACGCCGACCTTCTTCGTCAATGGGGTTCGGGCCGAGAACTCGGTGGATGGCCTGCGGAAGGCCATCGAGGCAGCCCTGGCTGGAGGCTAGGGCCCGGGCGGTGGCAAGGGGCACAGATGGCGGCCGGCTGCCGTGGCTGTTGCTGGCCCTCCTTTGTTTGCCGGGCCTGGCGGCGGCATCCTACCTGACCTATTCCCACTACGCCGGCCAGCCTACGGTCTGTAGCGGCATAGGCAACTGTGAGCTGGTGCAGACCAGCGAGTACTCGGCCATCGCCGGGGTTCCGGTGGCGGTCATGGGGCTGCTGTACTTCGTGGCGCTGGCAGCCATCGCCTTGGGCCGCCTGCTGCGAGCGCCGCTGGCGGTGGAGTGGGCCGCGCCGGCGGTCTTCTCTCTGGCGTTGGGCGGGACGGCCTTCGTGGCCTACCTCACGAGCATCGAGCTCTTTGTCCTCCATGCTATCTGCATCTGGTGCGTATCGGTGGCGGTCATGACGGTGCTGAGCCTGGGGCTGGCCGTGTGGGCGAGGATCGCCGAGGGGCAGGCGGCGCCTACGATGGCTCGGTGAGGAAGGGCCAGACGCGGGGATCGTCCAGTCTGGGCACCACGAGGTCCGCTTCCGCCAAGAGCTCTGGCGGGCGCGTGGTGCTCACGGCGATGACCCGCATGCCGGCAGCCTTGCCCGCGGCGACGCCTTGAGGGGCGTCCTCGATGACAACGCAGGCCTGGGGTGGCACCGCCAAGCGGCCTGCCGCGATGAGGAACCCCTCCGGATCAGGCTTGCCTCGGGCTGCGTCCTCTTCGCCCACCAGGGCATCCAGGAGGTCTTTGGCCCCGAGCTCTGTGAGGACGGCGGCGATGTTGCGGCGCGGCGTGGAAGAGACGATGGCCTGCCTAAGGCCAGCCTGCTGCGCCCTGCGCAGGAGCGGGATGGCGCCGGGCAGCGCCCGTACGCGGCCGCGAAGGAGACGGCGGAAGATGGCCTCCTTTTGGGTCGCCAAGCGGCGCGCCTCAGACCGCCCGATCTGACCCAGGAGGGTTTGCAGAATGGCCTCATTGCGCAAGCCCAGCAGCTCCTTGCGGAAGCGCTCCTCGGACAACACCACACCCCTGGCTCCGAGAACCCGTCGGTAGGCCTCGTAGTGGAAGGGGGCGCTATCGACGATGACGCCGTCCAGGTCCCAGAGGATGGCGGAAACAGCGCCCGATGCCATCGGCGGCGTCAGGCGATCTCGTCCAGCCGCACCGGCCGGCCCTCTCGCGCCGCCCGGTGGGCCGCGAGAGCGAAGCGCAGGACCTCCCGCCCTTCCTCTGCCGAGAGTTCCGGTTGCCCGCCTTGCCGCATCGCCCGATGCCAGTCGCCTACGGCGAGGACGAAGCTGGCCGCCCAGTCGGAGTCGATGTCGTGGTATTCGGTCGTGTGGCCGTCCCGGTAGACCACGACGGGGGGCCGTTGGAGCATGTCCCCCGTGCAGCGGTTGACCCAGATGAGGCCGCGGGTGCCGGTAATCTCCAGCCACTCGTCGTTGGAGTAATAGCGGGAGCGCACCTGCAACCCGGTGGAAGTCACGGTCTCCCAGGTGCCGAGGCGTCCGCCCTGGCGGTAGCGCCAGATGAGGGCGGCGGGGCTATCGATGGCGACGCCCAGGGCGACCTCGGTGCGCTGGATCCAGCCGAATACCTCCTCTGGCTCGCCCAGAAACCAGCGGGCGAGAGAGAACATGTGGTAGCCGTGATCGAACATCTCGGGGCCGCCGCCGGAGAGCTCCTGGTCCAGGCGCCAGGCCCAGCTTCGGAGCGGCACCTCCCATCCGTAACGAGGGTCTCCGGCGATCACCTTCATGCGGATGGTGATAGGCTCCCCGATCTCGCCGGAGTCCAGAAGCTCCTTGGCGCGGAGGAAGGGCGGATAGTACCGGTAGTTCTCGAGGACGCGGAAGACGCGGTCCGTGTCCTGGGCGGCTCGCACGATGGCCTCTGCTTCATCCAGGGTGCGGGCCATGGGTTTCTGCAACGATACGTGCTTCCCAGCGCGGAGGGCGGCGATGGCCTGGGACGCGTGCAGGTGGTGCGGCGTGAGGATCTCGACCCCATCCACATTGGGGTCGGCGAGGAGTTCCGCGGCGTCAGCGAAGGTCTTGGCGGCGCCCCATTCTTGGCCCCGCCGGGCGGCCAGAGCTGAGTCGGCGTCGCACACCGCGTAGATCGAAGCTTCGGGGTTGTCTCTATAGGCTAGGGCGTGCAGGTCGGCGATCCTCCCTGCGCCGATGAAGCCGATGCGGAGCTGGTCTGACATCTCAGCGCCTTAGCGGGTGGGCGTTACGTCTGACACTGGCGGCAGAAGTTTGTGACGCGCTGGCCGGAGGTGATCTCGGTTATCTTGTGGCCGCAACGGGGGCAGGGCTGGCCGCCCCTGCGGTGCACCCGCAGATGGTCGCGGTAGTGGTCAGCGGGGAGCCCCTCGTCCTCCATGCGCTGGCAGACGATGGGCGTCGCCCACTCCATCACCCTGCGGGCGGCGTGGAAGAGCTGGGCCAGGGCTTCGTCTGGGATATCGGCGCGCTTGCGGTAGGGATGGATGCGCGCCTCCCAGAGGACCTCGTCAGCGTAGGCGTTGCCGATGCCAGCGATACAGCGCTCGTTGGTGATCACGCTCTTGATCTGGGCGCGCATGGATTTGAGGCGGGCGACGAATTCGTCTGCTGACAGGGAAGGGTCCATGAGGTCCGGGCCCATCTCAGCCCAACGGGGGACCTTGGCCGCCAGCTCGTCCTCCCGAACGAAGTAGGCGCGGCCCATCCGCCGCTCGTCGAAATAGCGCAGGTCGTTGCCGTCCGCCAGGTGGATGATCCAGGCGGTGAAGGCGCGCCTCTTCTCTTCCCTGGGGCAGTACTGGAAGCGGCCGGTGAGCATGGGGTGGACGGCCAGCACGTCGCCGCTGGCGAAGGGAAAGAGGAGCATCTTGCCCCGGCGTTGCACCGGACGGAAGACGAGGCCCGGAAGACCTTCTTGGAAGGCCTGGCCGCCGGTGCGGACCAGCCACGAGATGACGGCCTCGGCCGAGTCCACGGCCTGGCCTGGCAGGCGGCGGTTGAAGTAGGCCCGGTAGCCCTCGAGGTCAGGGATCTCCGGCATCGGCGCGGCTGCCTCATGCCCTGTGGCGGGGGTAGGACCCCAGCACGCGGAAGAAGGAGCACTTCTGGCGGACGCGCTCCAGGGCCTCTGCCAAGCCCGGCTCCGAGCGGTGGCCGTCCACGTCCACCAAGAAGATATAGGCTCCCAGCTTCTCCTTGCTAGGGCGGGACTCGATCTTGGAGAGGTTGATGGAGCGATCGGAGAACTCTTGGAGGGCGCCCACCAACAGACCGGGGCGGTCCTCCACGGCGAAGGCGAAGGCCAGGGACGTCTTGTCGTCTCCCGTGGGAGGGTGGTCCTCCCGGGCGAGGACGACGAAGCGGGTGAGGTTGGGGCTGCGGTCCGCGATGTTGGCGGCCAGGACCTCGGCGCCATAGATCTCGGCCGCCCGCCTGGTGCCGATGGCCGCGGCGTCCTCGCGGGCCATCATCTCCTCGACGGCGGCGGAGTTGCTGAGGGCGGCCTCCACGGCGGCTTTCGGGAAGCAGCGTTCGATGAAGCCGCGGCACTGGCCAAGGGCTTGCGGGTGGGCGAAGATCACTTTCACTTGGTTGGCAGCGGTGCCCGGGCGCACCAGGAGATAGTGCTCGATGGGAAGGGTGAGTTCGTGGCAGATGGCCAGGGGCCGGGGGGAGTGGATCAGGAGGTCGAGGGTCTCAGTGACAGACCCTTCCAGGCTGTTCTCGATAGGCACTATGCCCTGGTCTGCCATGCCCGTTTCCACCGCGCTCACGGCGGCGGTAATGCTGCTCATGGGGATGAGCTGAGCGCTGGGCTCGTAGCGGAGGGCGGCCTCCTCGCTGAAGGTGCCGGGCGGGCCCAGGTAGGCGAGCCGGAGAGGCATCAGGGCTTGACCCCGGGTGCGGTGGAGCCGTCGCCGGAGGCGGAGGTGAGGGCGGCCCGCAGAGACTCCTGGTTCTCAGTAGAGGTCACCACGACGACCTCATCCTCCTCGCGGATGATGGTGTCGGCCTGAGGCACTCTGGGCGTGCCCTCCTGGTCGATGATGAGGGCGATGATGGACTGATGGGGGAGCAAGAGGTCGCGCACGCGTTTGCCAACGACGGCGGCCGTAGGGGGCACCTTGACGCCGACGATCTCCAGGCCGCCGCCCTTGAGGGTCAGGAGGGGGATGAGGGGGTGAGTGGGCAGCTCTTGTTCGATCTGGGCCAGGATGGCGGTGGTGGCGCTGACGGTGGTGTCGATGCCTAGGCGTTTGAAGATGGCCTCGTTCTTTGGGTTGTTGAGGCGGGCGATGGTGCGGGAGACGCCGAACTTGGTCTTGGCGACCTGGCAGGCGACAAGGTTGTCCTCATCGTCCCCCGTGACGGCGATGACCATGTCGGCCCGGCCGAAGCCCGCGGCCTCCATGGTGGTGGCCTCGCAGCCATCGCCGCGGAGCACGATATCGCCCAGCTCTTCGGCGATGCGCTGGCACTTAGCCGCGTCCTTCTCGATCACCAGCACCTCGTGCTGGGGCTCCTCCAGCAGCTCCTTGGCCAGGTAGAAGCCGACCTTGCCGCCGCCGATGATGATGATGTACATGTGGCCTACCCCCTAACCGGCGCGGGCCCCTTCTCCAGCGTTTCTTTGAGGAGGCGCGCCCCCACCAAGGTGGGGCTGATGGTCTCCAGGCCCAGGCCACGGTAGATCTCCTCGCGGATGGGGTCATAGATGCGGCAGAGGGTCCTGGGCACACCGAAGAGGTGTTTGGCCATCTGTGTGGCCATAACGTTGCGGTTATCGCCTTGGGTGACGGCGACGAAGGCATCGGCCTGGCGCAGACCTACGCGCTCCAGTACGTCTTGGTCGATGCCGTTGCCTACGTGGCGCTTGCCCCGGAAGTCCGGCGGCAAGCGGCGGAAGGCATCGGGATTGATGTCGAGGACCGTTACCTCGTGCCCCTCCTGGTCCAGCATCGCCGCCAGGGCCGCGCCGACGCGCCCGCAGCCCATTATCACCACCTTCATAGATTACCCGCCTTCCCCCGTGCGGCATAGTATCACGCGGCACGGCGCGCTCTTCAGGACGTATTGGACGGTCTCGTCGAGCTGGAACTCCCCTAGCTCACGGTTGTACTGCACCCCCACGACGACCGCGTCGACGCCCCTGTCGATGGCCTCGTCCACGATGGCGTGGCCCCTGTCGCGGGCCTGCAAAAGCTCCCCCTCGATGTGGCAGTCCAGGGAGGCCGCGATCGCCTCGGCCCGCTGGAGGACGCCCTCGCCAGCGTCGGCCTCCGCTCCCATCTCGGCGTCCAGGGGGAGGGTCCTGGCGACTTCGATGACGTAGACAGCGAACACGGTCCCCTTGTTTCGCCTGGAGAGGAGGCAAGCTAACTCCAGGGCATCGAAACTGGCTGCTGAGCCGTCCACCGGCGCTATGGTGTCCTTGATGCGAAGGAGGTCGCTGTCCAACGGGCGGTCTCAGGTTCGGATGATCGACCCTCTATTATATTCAGCAGCCTAGGCCGGTTCAAATGGCTGTACTGGCCCGGCACGAACGGCGTCCCTGTCTGGCCAGGGTTCGACGCCAGCGCCGCGAAGGGCCACCCGGCGCCCCGCCCATCACCCCTGGGAAAACGCCCCGAATCGTGTTAGAGTTGTGACAGTGGTGATCGTTCCGTTCCCGCAGGATCTGGGAACCTGGCAACAGGCGTCCGGACTCAGGTGGCCGAACCTTTGCCAACTACTAAAGAAAGGAGGCCAGCGTGAGTTTTCAGGACAGGACACTGACCTGCCAGGACTGTGGGCGGTCGTTCACTTTCAGCGCCGAAGACCAGCAGTACCACGCCGATAAGGGCTACGCTAACGACCCAAAGCGGTGCCCAGACTGCCGGGCGGCCCGCCGCTCCGAGCGCGGCGGTGGCTATGGCGGGCGACGCGAGATGCACCCTGCCGTTTGCGCGAGCTGCGGCAAGGAGACTCAAGTGCCTTTCTTGCCCCGAGGCGATAAGCCGGTCTACTGTAGCGACTGCTACAGCAAACAGCCCTCCTCACCACGGCCGAGGCGCTACTAGGCCCGCATAAGCAGGACGGCAGGGGCCCGCCCGGGCCCCTGCCTCCACGGCGCCTGCGCAGGCGTCCCTCGATAACAGCCTCTCTCAGGAGCAAGGGGCCCGGCTTTCTGCGCCCGCGCTAGCCTCCGGCGCTGGCCTACGCCGTTGCCGGGGCCCCGGCCGGGCCGGGCTCTTGGCCATCGCCACCCGCCGCGACGGCGGGCCCCTGTTCGTAGGCCATACGGTACAGTCGCGCGTACAGCCCGCCACGGGCCAGCAGCTCCCGGTGGGTCCCCACCTCTGCGATTCGCCCGGCCTCCAGCACCACCACCCGATCCGCCCCCCGCACCGTCGATAGCCGGTGGGCGATCACGAAGGACGTCCGTCCCCGCAAGAGGCGCCGCAGCGCCCGCTGGATCACCAGCTCCGTTCGGGTGTCGACGTTGGCCGTGGCCTCATCCAAGATCAGGATCCGCGGCTCCGCAATGATCGCCCGGGCGAAGGCGATGAGCTGGCGCTGCCCCTGCGAAAGGTTCTGGCCACGCTCGTGTAGAAACGTGTCGTAACCCTGGGGCAGCCTGCGGATGAAATCATGGGCGCCAACCGCCTTTGCCGCCGCCTCCACCTCATCATCCGTGGCCTCCAGCCGCCCGTAGCGGATATTCTCCCGCACCGTGCCCGAGAAGAGGAACGGGTCCTGCAAAACGATCCCCAGACGACGGGCCAGCGACTTCCGGCTGATGGAGCGGATGTCGCATCCGTCGATGAGGAGCCGCCCGGAAGTCACATCGTAGAAGCGGGCCACCAGCGACACCATCGTGCTCTTCCCCGCGCCCGTCGGCCCCACCAGCGCCACCGTCTCGCCGGGGCGCACCCGCAGGTTGATCCCCCGCAGCACTGGCACCCCCGGTACGTACTCGAAGCCCACGTCCTCGAAGGCCACCTCGCCGCGGATGCCCGGCAGCTCGATGGCGCCTGGCGCGTCCACGATCTCTGGCTGCGTGTCCAGCACCTCCAGGATGCGCTGCCCGCCCGCCATGGCCCGCTGGAGCTGGGTGTACTGGAGAACCAGGTCCCGTATGGGGTCGAAGAAGCGTTGCACGTACAAGGTGAAGCTGATGACCACGCCCACGGTGAGGGAGCCGTCCAGCACGCGGAACCCCCCGAAGATAAGGACCAGGGCTGTCGCCAGGGCGACCAAGGCCTCGACGGCGGGCATCACGGCGGCCGTAACCCTCCCGGCTTCGACGTTCGCGCTGAGGTTTTCGGCGTTCACCTGCCCGAACCGCCGCATGTTCTCATCCTCTCGTGATAGGCTCTGGATTACCCGCACCCCCGATACGTTCTCCTGAAGGTTGGCGTTGACGATGGCGATGGCCTGCCGCACACGGATGAAGGCCCGGCGTGCCCTCGACTGCCAGACGGCCATAACCGCCACCAGGATGGGCACCACGGTGAAGGTGATAAGGGCCAGGGAGATATCTCGCGCCAGCAGGAAGAAGACCACCAGGCCGAGCCCGGCGAAATCGGCCATTATCGTCAGCAAACCCGTGGTGAGCAGGTCCTGGAGCACAGTCACGTCGTTCTGGACCCTGGACATCACGCGCCCTACCTCGTTCCTGTCCAGGAAGCTAAGCGATAGCTTCTGGATATGATCGAACATCTGGGTCCGCAAGGTCAGAAGCACGTGATGGCCCACGTACCCCATGGCTGTCTGCTGGGCGTATTGCGCCGCCCATCCCAGGACAGCCAGCCCAACGAGCAGACCCGCTACCAGCGTCACGCCGCCCGTGTCTCCTTTGGCGATGAACCGGTCCACCGCCAGGCCGATAAGGAAGGGCTGCGTGTTGGAAGCGACCGCGAACACCAGCATGGCGGCGATGGCCACGGCCGTCTGGGGAAGATACGGCCTGAGGTAGGGCAGGAGGCGCCGGACGACGGTGTGGTCGTACAGCCGGCCCAGCTCTTCGTCGTCCCAGCCGGCGGCGCCGCCCTTGAGGCCGCCGGGCCCCGGCCTAGCGGACGCCAGGTGACCGTGACTCCAGCCGCCAGCGCCTGTGCCACCCCAGAAGGCCATCGCCTAGCTCCCCCCGCCCCCTGCGGCCTCTAGCGCCACCTCTTGGGCCAGCGCCTCCTCTTGGTCCCTGAGCTCCAGATCATAGATCTGGCGGTACACCCCGCCCCGGCGCAGGAGTTGCTCGTGCCGGCCGCGCTCCACGATGCGCCCCGCCTCCAAGACCAAGATCTGGTCCGCCATCTTGACCGTGCGCAGCCGCTGGGCGATGACGAAGGTCGTGCGCCCCTTCATGAGCTGCGCCAACGTCTGCTGGATAAGGTACTCCGTCTCCGTGTCCACGCTGGACGTCGAGTCGTCGAGGATCAAGATCCGCGGGTCCAGGAGCAGCGTCCGGGCGATGGCCACCCTCTGCTTCTGCCCGCCCGACAGGGTGATGCCGCGCTCGCCAACCCAGGTGTCATATCCTTCCGGCAGGGACATGATGAAGTCATGGATATGGGCCGCCTTGGCCGCCGCCTCGATCTCCTCCTGGCTGGCCCCCACCGCGCCGTAAGCGATGTTGTCCCGGATGGTGGCCGAAAACAGGAAGACATCTTGCTGGACGATCCCGATGGCCCGGCGCAGAGAGGCGATGGTCACATCCCGGATGTCGGTGCCATCGATAGTTATCCGCCCGCCCGTCACATCGTAGAAACGCGGCATGAGGTTCACCACGGTGGTCTTGCCGCTGCCTGTGGGGCCCATCAGGGCGACGATCTGGCCGGGCCGGGCATCGATATCGATATGTTCCAGCACGGGGCTTATGGCGTCGTAGGAGAAAGACACGTCTTCGAAGCGCACGTGCCCCTTCACATCTCGCAGCTCCACAGCCCCCGGCTTCTCTTTTACAGCCGATTCCGCGTCCAGTATCTCGAAGATGCGCCGGCCGGCGGCGTTGGCTCGGGATAGGATCATGATTATCCAGCCCAGCGCCCGCACCGGCATCTGAAGGACCATGAGGTAGAGGAGGAACGAGGTGAGCTCGCCCACCTCCATCTGTCCCTTGGAGACCTGCCATCCGCCCACCCACAGGGTCGCGGCGGCAGCCGCCAGCCAGAGCCCCGTTATGATGGGCGAGTTGAAGGCCTGGATGCGGCTGGACTCATAGGAATCGGCAAAGAGGGCCTCCGCCTCCCGGCGGAACTTGGCGCTCTCGTGCTCCTCCCGGGCGAAAGCCTTCACTACCCGGGCGCCCGTCAGCGCCTCCTGGAGCACCGTGGTCATCCGCGCCAGGCCCTCCTGCACGCGGCCCCACACCGGCCGCAACCTCAGGGCCATCGTTGCGGAGCGCCACACCACCAGCGGCAGGAAGGCCCAGAAGGCCAGGGCGAGCTTCCAGTTGGTGCTAAGCATAAGCGCCAGCACCGCTGCCAGCACCGCCACGATGTAGACGCCCCGCAGCACGCCCATGGCCACGTACCAGCGAACCGCCTCCACGTCCTGCGTGGCCCTGGACATGAGCTGGCCGGTCTGCTGGTGATCGTGGTAGGCGTAGGATAGCCTTTGCAGCCGGTCATAGATCTGGTTGCGGATGTCGAAGGCCACCCTCTGGCTGATCCACTCCCCCAGATACGTCTGCCCATAGGCGAAGGCGCCCCGTACCAGGGCTGCCCCCAAAACGGCTAGGGCGGCGATCACCAGCAGGTGCTTCTCGCCCGTGGCCACCAGCTCGCCGTTCCGCCGTTCGATCCCTAGGCCGTAGTCGATGGCCCAGCGGATGATCTGGGGCATAGCCAAGACGGCCGCCCCCGACATGAAGACGCAGACGGCGGCGACTAGGAGGCGCCCCTTGTAAGGACCCAGAAACTTGAGAAGCCTCAGCGCGTACATGGCGAAATGGTGGATTCGAGCCGGCCGTCGCTTCGATTCTACGAAACCCTTAACGCTCACGTAAAGGCACGATTTCAGCCGGCAACCTCACCCGCTTCCCCTGTTATAGCCCCGTTTCGCCCTAGAACACCCCGTGCTAGAATGTCGGAACCATGCGGACGGCCCTGCGCTACTGCGTGCGCCCCATGCGCATCGAGGACGTACCCCAGGTCCTGGAAGTGGAACGCCAGTCGTTCCCCTCCATGTGGCCGCCCACCGCCTTCAAGCGAGAACTCCAGCAGAACCGCCTGGCCCATTACATCGTGGTGACGGAACGCAACCCGGCAGCATCACCGCCGGAGCCGAGGCCAGAGCCCAAGCCCGCCGGCCCCTTCGGCCGTCTTTTCGGCGAACTCCGCCACCGCCTCGCCACGGAGGGCGCAGGCTCCCTGCCGCCGCCAGACCAGCGCCCCGAACTCATCGTCGGCTTCATCGGCCTCTGGATGCTGCCTGACGAGGCCCATATCGTCACCATCGCCGTGCGCGAAAGCCACCGCCGCCGCGGCCTCGGCGAGCTGCTCCTCATCACCGCCATCCACCTCGCCCAGGCCAAGGGCCAGGCCATGATGACGCTGGAGTGCCGCGTCACCAACGATGCTGCCCTGGCTCTCTATAGAAAGTACGGGTTCCAGGAGGTCGGCCGGCGGCCCCAATACTACTCCGACAACCGCGAGGACGCCCTCATCCTGACCATCGACTCGGTCCTTAGCGACTCCTACCGAGCCCGCTTCGAGGCGCTGAAGGCGGAGCACCGCCGGCGCTGGGGCGAGTACTACTCCAGCGGCCGCTGATACGGGCCCGCCGCCGGTCCTGGGCGTTGACCCCCACATCGGCCTCCGCTAGGCTGGTATCGCCATGCCCACCACGGCCGAGCGCATCCGGCGCAAACTGCAAGAGGTGCCCCGTCTGCGCGGGCGCGGGCCGGTATCCTACGACTACGCACGATGGGTGGACAGCACCCACCACCTCCTGGCCACCGCCTTCGGCCCCGGTTCGGGGGAGGTCCGCGGCTTCCTCGAGATCGTCGGCACGGGCCCAGAAGCGAGGGGGTGGGGCCTTCCCCTGGCGCCCGGGAACCCGTGGGGCATGCTGGCGCGCCTACAGCGGGCGGAAGAGTACTTGCGCCGCCTTCTGGGCTAGAAGAATCGAGGCTGGCGGCCCCTACCCAGCGCCCAGGGCGGAGGCCTTGGCCCTAGCCGCCGCGGCCACCAGCTCCGCCGCCAGATCGATCCCTAGGCGCGACGTCTCGATGGTCATGTCGTAAAGGTGGGGGTCTTCCACCTCTACCTTCCAGAACTTCTTGTAGAAGGCGCAGCGCGCCCTATCCCCCTCGGCCAGCCGCCTCGCCGCCTCTTCCGGGGGGATGCCTTCCCGCTGGGCCAGGCGGCGCACCCGAAGCTCCCGCGGGGCCACACATAGGACGTGCAACGCCCCAGGATGGTCCCGCAGGATCATCTGGCTCCCACGGCCCAGCACCACGACGCCGCCGCGCCCCGCCAACTCCCGTACGATAGCCCCTACCGTCTCCAGATACAGTTGGTCGCTTACCTGCGGCTCCTCGTGGGCCGCCATCTCCGCGTAGGTGCGGGAGAGGAGCGCTTCCAACCCCGTCGCGCCCGTCAGCGGGTCGGCCCCGGAGGCGGCAGAACGCTCCAGAAAGGTGCGCAGCATCGCCGAAAGCCGCTCCCGCAGGCTGCCACGGCGCTCGTCGTGCTCGGCCACAGCGCCCACAGGGACGCCGCAGCGCTGAGCGGCCTCCACCAAGATCTGCTGGTCCACGAAGTCGACAGCCAGCAGGCGCGCTGCCGCCTCGCCCACCTCGCGGGCGCCGCTCCCCAGCTTCCCGGTCAAGGTCACCACGGGCATGGCATCCTCCCGGCCCTCAGGTCTCTCTGCCATCGCACTACCGAAGCGGCCTCAGTATACGCCACTCCCCAACCGCGTCAACGGCGGCCAGGCTCCTTGCGGGCTTACTTAACCGTTATCGTCCCCGTCATGAGGGTGGGCCAAAAATCGTCCCGGAACTGGTAGGTGCCCGGCTTGTCGAACTGGCCGACGAGCTCCGCCGTCTTGCCGGGGTTCACCGTGTCCGGCGAGGCCACCAGGTCGTCGTCCGTCTCGAACTGGTTGTCCGGCCCGGCGATGCGTAGGCTGTGAGCGAAGGAGCCGGCGTTCTGGATCCTGATCCGGAACTTCTGCCCAGCGCCCACCTCCAGGTTCGCCGGGCTAAAGGAGTTATCCGCGGCCGTTAGGTCCAGCTCCGTATCCACCGCCTCCGACGGCGTGGGTGAGGGAGTGACGGTGGGCGCCGGACCCCCCTTCACCGTGATGCTCCCCGTAACCTGGTTCAAGGTCTCGTCCCTGAACTCCAGAGTTTTGCCCCCCGTATCGAAGCGCACCACGGCCACACCCTGCTCCCCTGGCTTGATCACCTCGGGGTTGCTGACGTAGTCATCGCTGGTATCGTACTGGCCATCATCGCCCTGGGCCCGGAACCCATGGGAGATCTGCCCCGTGTTCTTGATGACGATCTTCACCGTCTCGCTGGTGTTCACCTCGATGGAGGCGGGCTCGAACCTAGTGCTGGACTCGCTGCCGTCGTCCGTAACGTTGATCTCCACTGTGCGGCTCGCCTGGGCCTCCGGGATGATGGTGCGGTCGTTCTGTGTCACCACCTCCTCAGGTGGCCCGAAGACGACGCGCACCCGGTCGCCGTCCTTTGGGATGTAGCGTGAGAAGTCGTCCAGCTTCTGGCCGTTGACGAAGACCTGCACCTCGCCCGGACGCCCGTCGGGGCAGGTGTCGCCGTTCTTATACGTGTTGCGGCTCCCCGGGGCCCGCACCTCGTCCTTGGTTAGCTTGCCACCGCCATACTCGAACCACTTGACCAGCCTTGCTCCGGCGCCCTCCTCGGCAGGTGTGTAGGGGTGGATGTGGATGACCCCGTCGGCGTGGGTATGGACTCCCGCCTCCCAGGCTGGGAAGTTCGGTTGCCGCTCCCCGCACACCCAGTACTGGTAGGTGGCATGCCAGTGGTCACGGCCGATGCGGGGGGCCCCTACTGCCGTACGGGTGAAGAAAAGGAAGCCCAAAATGCCGAAGACGATGATGATGATTCCCACCACGGGCACCCAGGGCGGCAGGTACATGCCGGAAAACCTCTTCATTGGGCCGGCCCCGCCCTCCCGGGATACTGGCGCCTCCCGATGGGAGCGCACGCGGCCGCTACGCCAGAAGTCCATGGGTTTGACGCCTGGCGCAGCTCCTCCGGCCGCCGCTCGCTCGGCACTCCTGCGCTCGCCGCTCTTGCCGGCGCCCTCTGGCTCCCGGCCTCGCCGCCAGAGGCGGAACCGGGGGCCCGTAACTCCGGGAATATCGCTCTCCGCCGTTATCTCCAGATCGTCCCGCTCGTCTGCGCGTTCACCCTCTGGGCGGATGGGCCGCCGGGCCCCTCCGCGCCCCCTCCTGCGCCCGCGACGATGCTTCCCGCTCTCTTCCGCCACTACAGTCTCCCTTTCTCCTCCTGGGCCGGCACTGCGACAGCCGCTGCCCGCCGGTACTCCCTATCCAGGTCCTCCAGCTTCCGGATATTGGCCTCCTCCTCCGGGTCTGGGGAGGCCGAGAACCAGGCGTCCAGTATCTCCTTGGCGATGGGCTCGGAAGTGGCCCGGAGGCTGAGGCAGAGGACGTTGGCCCGGTTCCAAGCCCGCGCGCCCCGAGCCGTCTCAGCGTCTGCGCAGAGGGCCGCCCGCACACCCGGGACCTTGTTGGCGGCGATGCACACGCCCGTCCCAGTCCAACACAGAAGGACGCCCTCGTCCGCCTCCCCGGAGACGATCCGCTCCGCCACTTCCCGCCCTACATCGGGCCAAGGATAGACGCCGCCGCCCGCCGCCGATAGGGAACCGAAGAGGTCAACCTGGAAGCCGCGCCGCCGCAGCTCCCCTTCCACAAAGTCCGTTAGGTGCGATCGCTCGTCGCTGCCAAGGGCTATCCGCAAACTACCCACCGAAGAGGTACCGGATTCACGATCATTATACGGCACCCCATCTGAGTTACGCCACGAAGCCCCCGCTGGGATGTCCGGCTAGCCGGCGGGATGCGCACCCGCGCCGTGTTAGGCATCGGGTGGACTGAAAGGCTGCCTATCCCTTGACAATGCATCGGTCGAAGTTGTGTAATCGATTCAGGTATCACAGCCGCGGGCTATAAGGGCCACGAGAGGAGCGCACCCATGACCGCCGCTACCCGCGAACGACCGGTGGACCGCTTCTTCGATGGACTCATCGAACGGCAGGCCACCATCTTCGACGTCATCCGCAGCAGCAACGACCGCTACCACCGTTTCACCCGCAGCCTCATCGAGGGCGCCCGCCAGGGGGGCCTAGACTGGACCGAGGTGGCGCGCCGCTTCGCCGCCCGCCCTACCGACATCGTGGGCGTCTACGAGGCCGTCTCCGACGCCATCGGCAACGGCCAGGCCAGGGTCCTGGCCCTCGCCCGCGAGTGGCTCGACGACCTGGTGGAGTCCCAACGCGAGAGCCGCGAGATATTCCGCCGCGGCCTCGGCGACGTCCGCGAGGCCGTGGAGAGGGTGCAGGAGCGGGTACAGGAGCGGGCTCCGGGCTTCATGCGCCGCGGCGGCGACCGCCGCCGGCAGGAGAACGGGCAGGAGGAGCCCGTAGCAGAAGCCGCCGAATAACGGCATCCGGCCAACACAACAGACAAGGGAACAACAAGAGGCGGGGGCTGGCCTTGCCCCCGCCTCTCGCTTCTCCCGGCTGCGCCTTAGCCGGCGACGGCGGCAGCGCCGGCGCCAACCTTCTTGGCGAAGGTGTATTCCCCATCGGCGTAGTCGATAAGCGCCACGTCTCCTTCGCCGAACTCGCCCGCCAGGATGCGCCGTGACAACGGGTTGGCGATGCGCCGCTCGATGGTCCGCCGCAGAGGCCGCGCCCCGAACACAGGATCGTACCCCTCTCGCACCAGCGCCTCCTTGGCTGCCTCCGTCAGCTCCAGATCCACATGGCGGCCGGCCAGCCGCTGCCGCACGTCCTTTAGCAAGAGCTCCACGACCTTCTTCAGGTCTTCCTCCGTCAGCGGGTCGAACACGATGATCTCATCGATGCGGTTCAAGAGCTCAGGGCGGAAGGTCTGGCGCAGCGCCTTCTCCACGTCGGCCTTCAGCCGGTCCTTCTCCGAGTCCGTGGGCTTCGCCTTGGGCAGGAAGCCGAAGCCCGGCTTCTGGAACTCCGAGGTCCCCAGATTGGAAGTCATGATGATGACGGTGTTGCGGAAGTCCACCGTACGCCCATGCCCGTCCGTCAGCCGGCCATCCTCCAGCACCTGGAGGAGGACGTTGAACACCTCCGGGTGCGCCTTCTCGATCTCGTCGAAGAGCACCACCCGGTAGGGCCGCCGGCGCACGGCCTCCGTGAGCTGCCCGCCCTCCTCGTAGCCCACGTAGCCCGGCGGCGCGCCGATGAGGCGGGACACCGTGTGCCGTTCCTGGTACTCGCTCATGTCCATGCGCACCATGGCCTCTTCGTCATCGAAGAGGAACTCCGCGAGGGCCTTAGCCAGCTCCGTCTTGCCGACTCCGGTGGGGCCCAGGAAGATGAAGGAGCCGATGGGCCGGTGCGGGTCCTTGAGTCCGGCCCGTGCCCGCCGGATAGCGTCGGAAACAGCCCGGATCGCCTCGTCCTGGCCGATGACCCGCTCGTGGAGCCGCTCCTCCATGTGCAATAGCTTCTCCTGTTCGCCCTCCATGATGCGGTTGACGGGGATGCCGGTCATCTTGGCCACCAGCTCGGCGATGTCGTTCTCGTCCACCGTCATGTCGGCGGCGTGCTCGGCCAGCCAGGCGTCCCTCCGGCGCTCGAACTCTGCCCGCGCCCGCTCCATCTCGGCGCGGGCCGTGGCCGCCGCCTCCCAGTCCTCCCGCTGGGCGGCCGCCTCCGCCTCCCGCCGGAGCTTCTCGACCTGCTGCTGGAGCTCCCGCACCTCCGGCGGCATGCTCTGCTGCTCGATGACGTGCTTCGACGATGCCTCATCGATCAGGTCAATCGCCTTGTCGGGCAGGAAGCGGTCTGTGATGTAGCGGTCCGAGAGGCGCACCGCGGCCTCGAGGGCGCTATCGCTGATCTTCACCTTGTGGTGGGCCTCGTAGCGCGGCCGCAGCCCCTTGAGCATCTCGATGGTCTCCTCCACCGAGGGTTCTTCCACGTACACAGGGGCGAAGCGGCGCTCCAGCGCCGGGTCCTTCTCGATGTGCTGGCGGTAATCATCCAGGGTGGTAGCGCCGATGCACTGGAGCTCCCCCCGGGCCAGCGCCGGCTTCATCATGGTGGAGGCGTCGATGGCGCCCTCTGCGCCGCCGGCCCCCACCACCTGATGGATCTCGTCGATGAAGATTATGACCTCGCCCCGGGCCCTCTTGATCTCGTCCATCACGGCCTTCAGCCGCTCCTCGAACTCGCCGCGGAACTTGGAGCCGGCAACCATGGCGCCCATGTCCAGGGCCAGGACCCGCTTGTTTTTGAGGTTCTCCGGCACGTCCCCGGCCACGATCTTCTGGGCCAGGCCCTCGGCGATGGCGGTCTTGCCTACCCCCGCCTCGCCGATGATGACGGGGTTGTTCTTGGTGCGGCGGTTGAGGATCTGCATCACCCGCTTAATCTCTTCCTCGCGGCCGATCACGGGGTCCAGCTTACCCTGCCGCGCCGCCTCGGTGAGGTCGATGGCGTAGCGCTCCAGGGCCTTGTACTTGGTCTCCGCCGTCGGGCTATCCACCCTGGCGCCGCCTCGCACCTCCTGGAGCGCCCGGTAGATGCGCTCCTTATCGATGCCAAACTGGCCCAGGATGCGGGCGGCCTCGCCCTCCCGTTCATCGGCCATGGCCACCAGGATGTGTTCCACGCCCACGTAGTCGTCCTTCAGCCGTTCGGCCTCGGCGTTCGCCGCCTCCAGCAGGCGGATTATGCGGGGCGTCGTGTAGATCTGGACGACGTCGTAGGCGAGCTTCGGTGTCTTGGCCAGGGCCGCTGCCACGGCCTCCCGGAGCCTTGCCACGTCGACCTTCAGATGTTCGAAGATCTGGGGCAGGATGCCTTTTTCGTACATGAGCATGGCCATGAGGACGTGTTCCACGTCCCACTGGCTGTGGCGCTCCTTGCGCACCAGCTCCTGGCTTTGGGCTAGCACCTCCTGGGCGCTCTCGGTAAACCTATCTTGTCGCATCATGTCACTTCACCTCTCGTTTCATCTGTCATCCCGATCCGCCTGCCCTTCTGCCATCCCGATTCGCCGAAGGCGGAGAGGGATCCCTCGCGGCACCAGCGTTCGTGCTGAGGGTGGCGCGTTCCCCCGCCGTGTTCCTCGTCGTCCGCCTGCGGCGGCCTCCTCGGAATGACAGGAGGACGAATTGCGGCCTCCTTGGAATGGCAGGAGGACGAATCGCGGCCTCCTCGGAATGACAGGAGGGCGGGCGGCCAAGAAACCGGGGCGGCGGCACCTCGCTGCGATGCCGTATGCCTCCCGCTGCCGGCTCTTCCCGTCAGAGTGACAGCAGTGGGCCGCAGCTGCGGCCGG
>DAOUBD010000043.1:0-1804 GCA_034432935.1 Dehalococcoidia bacterium
GCGTAGGCGTTGGCGTTGGCGACGGCGTAGGCGACGGCGTGGGTGTGGGCGTCGGCGTAGGCGTGGGCGGAGGCGTCGGCGTAGGCGTGGGCGTGGGACAGATGTCCCCCATGATGTCGTCGAATATCTGTTGGAGATCGCCGGGACCGCCGCCAAAATACTTGCCGGGCGAGGCCATGGCCTGAAGGAGAGCCGCGTCGTTGGAGCTGCCTATGTCGTACCCGACGACATACACTGTGGTTCCGGTGCTCTTGGCCCTGGTGGCCACGTACTGGGCGAAGACATCGGCCCCGTCGCCGCTGAAGTCGGGCCCGCCGGAGCCGTCCCACACGAGTCCCGTCCTCAGGACTGTCAGCTCGTCGTTGTGGCCTACGGTGAAGACAGGCGGCTCGGTCCCGTTGGTGGCAAAGGTGCCGTCGCCGTTGGCGTCCAGGTAGAGAGCGCCATCGATGATCCGGAAGTTCTTCCCGGGGAACGTGTAGTCGTCGGCGGCGTCTACCACCCCGTCCCCGTTGACATCCAAGGCCTGCACAAGGTCAGCAGGAACACTGAAGCCCGGTCGGCCCAGGAAGAGGCCCTTGAAGACCAGAAAGTCGGGCAGGTCAGATGGCGTATCGCTCTCGGGCGGCGGGAAGTCGAAGTTGTAGGTATCGAAGGCGTCATCCGAGATCACGCCGTCGCCGTTGAAGTCGATGAACAGTTGGTTTTGTTCGCCAGGCTGGGTCACATCGGCCGGACGGTTGGCGCTGCCATCGGAGAGGAGGATCATGATGTCGGGGATGTCGGAATCGGAATAAAGGCTGCTGAGCTCCCGCTGCCCGAGCATGAGGGCCCGCCCGATGTTGGTGTAGCCGTTGGCGCTGTAGGCGTTGATCACACCCTTGAGGTAGTTGGCATCACTAGTGAGGGGGTGCGAGAAGCCGTAGCTGTCCAAACTGGCGGTGCCGTCCGCGAAGCCCACGATGACCATCCTGCTAGGGCTGAGGTCGCCGTCGCCGCCGGCCAGGTCGTCGATGAAGCCGTTGACGGCCATCTTGGCAGTGTCCAGTTTGTTGTCCTGGCCCATGCTCCCCGTGTGATCGAAGACCAGGGCGATGTCCGCCTGACACTGGCCTTGATCGCCGTTCAAGGGAGCGCTGCGCAGATGGGCCTGGGGCAACACTCCCAGGGCGGCGCCGCCGGCGGGAGCGATCATCAGGCCGAGGAGGCCAAGGGCCAAGGCCGCCACGAGCCACAGGCCCGCAGCTCTCCGGTCCCCAGCCCGGCGCGCGGCTATTTTCTTAGGGCCGCCGTTATCCCGGCAGCGGCGGCTCTGGCCACCCTCTCCCATCGGCTCCTGACTCTTCCTGTCCCCCTCTGGCTCGTTCGCTGATTATAACGCATCGGCGACCGGTCTATCTAGTCCAGGCTACCCGCCGTCACTCCGTCTCCCTTCCGCGCCGTGCCAACGCCAGCAGGGCGAAACCCAGGACCAGGGCCACGCCGCCCAGGGCCAGGAGGGCCGCCAGGCCCGAGCTGGAGCCCGTCGAGCCGCTGCCGCCCGTGGGCGGGAACACCCCCGGCAGCACGCCCGGTGTCGGCGTCGGAGTCGGCGCTGGCGTCTGGGTAGCCCCGGCCGCCGTCGGGGTAGGGCTCGGGGTCGCCGGCTCCGTGGGCGTCGGCGTAGGCGTAGGCGTAGGCGTAGGCGTCGGCGTGGGTGTAGGCGTGGGTGTAGGCGTCGGCGTAGGCGTGGGTGTAGGTGTGGGCGTCGGCGTAGGCGTAGGCGTGGGCGTAGGCGTGGGCGTTGGCGTCGGTGTGGGCGTAG
>DAOUBD010000044.1:0-19635 GCA_034432935.1 Dehalococcoidia bacterium
AGCGGCGTTGGGGCTAGGGCATGATCACCTCCATCCAGTCGAGGCCCAGGTTGCGAGCGTTCTCTTTGAGCATCCAGAGCGTGCTGAAGTTCCTGGCCCCCGCGTGGGAGCCGAAGCCGTCCATGGGCCGCAGTCACCAGGGAGTCCAACCGATGCATGTGACGTGATGGTGAAGCGCCACTAGTCCTGGAGAGAGCGCATGGACAAGCTCAACGGCTACCAAAGCGATCTATTCGGCGCGACCGTCTTCAGGCCATCACTCCCTACGGACTACGAACCTGCTCGCCCAGCCTACTTTGAGGTCGAGCGCATCTACCTCGCCAAAGGCAGCACTGCCACCCCGGAACGAAGGCGGTTCGTCGAACGCATCTGCGCGCTCTACCCTGAAGCGCCGGTGGAAGAACGCCTCGACACGCCCCATAACCGACTGCGGTTGGGCGGGCGAGACCCCCTCGGCCTTCACCGGACCGGAAAGCACACCCTCGTGTTCGGGGAGCTGGAGTCGGCGGTACGTTTCTCCGAGGAGAAGGGAAACGCCTGCCCAAACTACTGGCACTTCTCTCCTTATGGCTTCTGTCCCTACGGCTGTAAGTACTGCTACCTGGCCGGGACGCCAGGCGTCAAGTTCTCGCCCTCTGTCAAGATATACGTCAACCTGCCGGAGATCCTGCACGAAATCGATCGCATTGCGCGGAGGCAGCAGAGACCGACCGCGTTCTACCTCGGGAAGCTCCAGGACTCCCTTGCCCTGGACCCCTTGACTGCCTACTCCACGGTCATGGTACCCTTCTTCGCCGAGCACCCCTGGGCGCGCCTTACCCTCCTCACGAAGAGCGCCCACGTCGACCATCTCCTGGGCCTCGACCATCGCGAGCACTCCATCCTCTCATGGAGCGTGAACCCGCCGGAGGTTTCGGCGATGTTCGAGGAGAACGTGCCCACCATCGACGAGCGCTTGGAGGCGATGCGCCGCGTCGCCGAACGGGGGTATCCCGTTCGGGCCATCATGATGCCCATCATCCCCATCGACGGCTGGCGGGATGCGTACGCAGCCTTCACGAGACGCCTGCTGGAGGCCGTGCCCATCCGACGCCTGACCCTTGGCGGGATCTGCATCTACAGGAGCGCCCGCGATCTCATGGAGAGGAAGATGGGGACGCGGAACACGGTCTCTCAGCATATTGACCGGTCGTTCCCGGTGGCAGGAGACGGGAGGGCGCGCTACCCCCGTGAGCTTCGGCACGAGGTCTACTCGTCGATCATCGCATCTGCGCGGCGCCTTCGTCCGGACCTGGAGATCGCCCTCTGTCTTGAGGAGGAAACGCTCTGGGAGAGCACCGGTCTGCGGGGGAGCATGGGCCGGTGCAACTGTAGGCTGTAGCTATCAACATCAGGTCTAGGTTCGGCGCTCGGGCCGGCCAACCCGACCGCCACTGACGCATCCCATTCTCTGGCCGCGTCCTCCTGAGCGCCTGGCAGCAGTGGGAGTAGTGGCCATCCGCGGCGGCCTCCGCGTCGTGCGCTCTCGCGAGCCTGATCGCGTGCCCGGAGCGAGCCGGCGCGCACGAGCGGCTCGAGCGGGCTCCGGGCGGCGAATAAATTGATAATATGTAATTGACAAGCAATGGAATTGTGTGGTACCTTTACATCGACACTGCGAGGAGAGCGTCGACTGCCATGAAGAAGATCGTCAAGCAGCTGCGGCACGGCCAGATCACCATCCCTAAGGAGCTGCGCGAAGCCCTGGGCCTCCGGGAGGATGACCTCCTCTCCGTCTCGCTCTCGGAGGGGAAACTGGAGATCGAGCCGGTCAGGGTCGAACCGAAGGTCAAGGGGTCCCCCTGGGCCAGGGAGCTGTACGAACTCTACGCCCCCGTCAGGGAGGGCCTCAAGGATGTCTCCGAACAGGAGATCAACAAAGCGATCGATGAGGCCGTGAAGGAAGTGAGAAGTCAGAGGAGTTGAGAGCGGTATTCGACACGGTTGTATTCGTTCGTGCCCTCATCAACCCGCACGGGAGATGGGGGCGCCTTCTTTTCGGGCTCTGTGATCGCTACACCCTGGTCCTCTCGCCGGAGGTCATCATGGAGGTCCTGGACGTACTCCACCGGTCCGGCCTGAGGCGGCGCTTTCCGCAGATCGATGAGGTCGCCGTGGAGCAGGCTCTAGCGATTATCCAGAAGGCTGAGGTGGTGGAGCCCTCCGAGCGCTTATCGGTCTGCCGCGATCCGGCGGACGACAAGTTCTTCGAATGCGCTCTCGCCGGATCGGCACAGTATATCGTCACGGAGGATAAGGACATCCTGGCAGTGGGTGAATACCGAGGAGTGAAGCCAGTGGCGGCGGAGGACTTCATGCTCCTTCTCGAGGGCGGTTGAGTCTGCCCTACATTGTCCGGCAGCACCGCCGCCGGCGCGCCGGAGACCTCCCCGGCCAAAGGGTTCCGTCCCGACAATTTCCCGACCAACTTGTCGGGACGGGGGCCGCCGCGGGCCGGGCCGACCGGACGAAAGGGGCCGTTTTCAGATACGAAATCGGCCTCCGGACGCCCTGAGCCGACGGGCTCCGACGAAGCTCCGCGGGTTCGAATCCCGCATGCGCCACCAATTTTCGTATCTCAAGAGACCTCCCCCGTCAGCCACGCTTCCCGCACCTGGCGCCGCAGAAGCTTGCCAGACGCCGTTCGTGGTAACGACTCCACAAACCTGACGTCTTTCGGCACCTTGTAGCCGGCCAACCGCTGGCGGCAAAAGAGTTGCAGCTCCCCGGCTGCTAGACTCGCTCCCCGCCGCAGGACAACGGAAGCCACCACGCGCTGCCCCCACTCACGGTCAGGCAAACCGACTACCGCGGCGTCAGCCACGGCCTCATGGGAGCGCAGCGTCTCTTCCACCTCTGCCGGGTAGACGTTCTCGCCCCCGGAGACGATGAGATCGTCACGCCGGTCGAGCACGTAGAGGTAGCCTTCGGGATCCAGATAGCCGATATCGCCGGTGTGCAGCCATCCGCCGTCTATGGGCGCCGGCTGGTTCAGGTACCCGGGGCTCACTGTCGGCCCGCGCACCAGTATCTCGCCAGGCCCATCCGGGGGGCCGTCGATACGCACATCGGTGAAGAAAAGCGGCTTCCCAGAGGAGCCCCTCTTGGAAGACACCTCCTCTGGCCGCAACGTGCATACTTGCGAGGCCGCCTCCGTAAGCCCATACGTGATTGCAATGGGCCAGCCCCGGCGCAGGCATTCGTCTATCAGGTCTTCAGGCGTCGGCCCACCCCCCACCAGCAAGCAGCGCAGGTGCGGCGGCCACGGCCTGTCCCCGCGCTCGTCCAGCAGCCGGGCCAGCGCCGTAGGCACCAGCGAGACGATGGTCACCCCGCAGCTATCGATGGCCTCGCTCACGGCCGCGGCATCGAAAAAGGGGTGCAGCACTACGGCCATGCCGTAGATAACACTGCGCAGCAAGATCGCCATGCCGCCCACGTGGAAGAGGGGAAGACAAGCTAGCCACCGGTCGTTGGGGGCCAGCCCCAGGTTTAACGCGGACCCGAGGGCGCTCCACAGGTGGTTTCCGAAGGTCAGCATCGCCCCCTTCGGTCTTCCGCTAGTGCCAGACGTGTACACGATGCTATGGATAGAGGACGTCTCGATAGGGCGCGCTGCCTGGGGCCTCGGCAGGGCACGGTCATCCCCAACACGCCCGCGCCAGTGGCCCAGCGGGAACAAGCGGAGGCCCGGACACTTAGAGCCAAGCTCCTGGGCCGTCCTGGAAAACCGCTCCTCGAACGCTAGGACTGTTGTGCCCGAGTCACTGATCTGCCAGGCCAGCTCGCCGGCGGTGAGACGCACGTTCAAGGGGACTACCGTGGCGCCTAGCCTTGTCACCGCGTGCATGGCCCGCACGAACTCCGGGCTGTTTCCCGCCAGAAGAGCAACCCGGCTGCCGGGGGCGATCAGGGGCCCCATGTCTTCGGTAAGCGCTCCAACTTCCCGGTCCAGGCCGGCAAAGCTCCAAACACTGCCCTCCCAGACGAGGGCCGGCGCCGCGGGGGAGAGCCACGCCCGGCGCCCCAGCCAGTCCAGCGCCGCGACTCCCTCGGACATCCGTCATCCCTCGCGGCCTACGCGCGGGCGCCCCAAGACATCCATCCACTGTGACCCAAGGACGACTCCTAGGCCAGGCCCCGACGGCAAAAGCATGCGGCCATCTCTAACCTCAAGCACCCGTTCTATCACGTCTGACGCCAAAAGGGCGCCGGTGGCCAAGCCGCAGGCCAGGACGTTTTCCCTTAGCGCGGCTGCCAGGTGAAGGGCAGCGGCGGTGCCCACGCCCGCGTCGATGGTCGTGGTGACGATGCTGGGAACCCCCGCCGTCATCGCGGCGTCAGCGATGCGCAGCGCCCTCCGCAACCCTCCCAGGACCATTGGCTTGAGCACCAGGGCATCGACGGCGCCCGCCTCCAGCAAACGCAGCGCTGCCTCCTCGCCCGTGACATCCTCGTCGGCTGCGACGGGAACACCGCCCTCGCGCCTCACCCGGGCCATCGCCCAGGCCTTTCCCGGCGCCACCGGCTGCTCCACCAGTTCCAAGCCCAGGCCCTTGAGCTCATTGATGGCGCGTACCGCCTCCCGGTAGCTCCAGGCCCCGTTGGCGTCGAGACGCAACTTCACCTGTGGGCCTATGGCCCCGCGGACGGCCTCGACGCGCTCACGCTCGGCTGCGAGACTCGCCAGGGCACCAACCTTCAGCTTCACGCAGGGGAAGCCGGCGGCCCGTGCCGAGGCTGCCTGCTCCACCGCCTCGGCAACGCCCTGAGCACCGATGGTGGCGTTCACCGGCACCCAGGGACGAGGATCGGGGCACAGAAGGTTGGCCAGAGGCTCCCCACGACTAGTGGCCAAGGCATCCAAGGCGGCAGTCTCCAGCGCACAGGCCAGCGCAGCCGGGAGGCTTCTGCCAAAACAAGAGATGGCCTCCGCCAGGGGCTCCACCTGGCGCCCCAGAAGGGCGGGCGCCGCCTGCGTCAACGCCTCTTCCAGACGGTCCAGCGCCGGCGGGCCAAGTCCGGGATGAGGCGATGCCTCGCCCACGCCGGAGACATCGCCTTCGCAGAACATCCGCAGGAGGAGCCCCTCCCGGTAGCCGTAAGAGTCGCGGGCGGTAACAAAGGGGACCCTTAGCGGAAGCCGGAACCGAGTCCAGGCGATGCCCGTTACCCTCATAGGAGCAGACCCAAAGCCAGCGAGATGCCGAAGGCCAGGTGCAGTTGGGAGGTCCGCTTCAAGACCCCGTTGAGGGCCCGCCCGCTGCATCCTGCCAGCACGGAGCGGCAGGTAGACCAGGCCAGGGGTAAAGTAAGGAAAGCCAGCGCCGCCCAGGCACTGGCGCCCGCAGCCACAATCCCGGGCAGCACTGCATACGGTCCCAACACCAGCGCCGCGTACTGCCACCGGGTCACGCGGTCGCCCAGCCGTACCGCCAGGGTGCGCTTCCCCGCTCGCCGGTCCGTCTCGATATCCCGAAGGTTGTTTACTGTGAGGATTGCGGTTACCGTCATCCCGACGGGTACAGCAACTATGACAGCGAGAGGCTGGAGATCCCCCGCTTGCAGGTAGTAGGAGCCGGTTACAGCTACTAGTCCGAAGAAGACGAAGACGAATACATCGCCCAAGCCGTGGTATCCCAGCGGCCACGGGCCGCCTGTGTAGGCGAAGCCCGCGGCGATGGACGCCACGCCGATGGCGAGGATGGGCCAGCCTCCTGCATACACCAGATACAGCCCGATGAGGGCGGCTGAGGCGAAGGTCAGATAGGCTGCAGCGCGCACCTGGCCCATCGGCAAGAGGCCGCTCTGCGTCACCCGCACGGGCCCCAGCCGCTCGGCTGTATCGGCGCCCCGCTCATGGTCAAAGACATCGTTGGCCAGGTTCGTCCCGATCTGGATGAGGAGCGCAGCGAACATGGTGGCAGCGAAGACCAGAGGGCGGAAGGAGTGGTCCGTGCAGGCAGCGGCGGTCCCCACCAGGACGGGCGATATCGCCGCGGTCAGGGTACCCGGCCGAGCGGCAGCCAGCCAGCGAGCCCATACGGGAGGCCCCTCAGTTACGGCAGTCGAGGTCAACAGACCCCTCCAGTTAGGGTAGGCGCGGGAAGCGCGAGAAGTCCGGCTTCCGCTTTTCCAGGAAGGCGTTCCGTCCCTCCTTGGACTCCTCGGTCATGTAGAAGAGAAGCGTGGCGTCCCCCGCCAACTGCTGGATTCCCGCGAGGCCATCGGTGTCTGCGTTGAAGGCTGCCTTCAGGAGCCGGATGGCGGTGGGGCTCTTGCTGAGGATCTCGCGGGCCAGGGCGACCGTCTCCTCTTCCAGCCGCTCCAAAGGCGCCACCGTATTCACGAGGCCCATCTCCAGCGCTTCGCGGGCGCTGTACTGCCGGCAGGTGTACCAGACCTCCCGCGCCTTCTTGTGACCGATGATCCGGGCCATGAGGGTTGCCCCGTAGCCAGCGTCGAAGCTGCCAACCTTGGGCCCCGTTTGGCCGAAGACCGCGTTCTCCGCCGCCACCGTCAGGTCACACACGAGGGCCAGCACGTTTCCGCCCCCGATAGCATAGCCGGCGACCATGGCGATGACCGGCTTGGGCAGAAGACGGATCTGGCGCTGGAGGTCCAGTGCGTTCAGCCGCGGCACGCCATCGTCCCCGACGTATCCTCCCTCGCCCCGCACACGCTGATCGCCGCCAGAGCAGAAGGCCTCGCTCCCAGCGCCCGTTAGTATCACCACCCCGACGCTACGGTCCTCGCGGGCCCGCTCGAAGGCATCCTGGAGTTCGAAGAGGGTCTTGGGCCGAAAGGCGTTGCGCACCTCCGGCCGGTTGATGGTGATCTTGGCGATGCCCTCAGCATCTTCACGTCCGAGCTCATAGATGATGTCTCCGTAACTCCCTGCCCTTTCCCAAACTATGGACATGGCGCCACCTCCTTCTTCTCATCTAGAGGCAGACATTCGCGCAGGAACGATCCCACCACCTGTGCGAAGACGGCCGGACGTTCCAAGTGGATCGCGTGGCCAGCACCGGGTACCACCTGGGCGCGGCCGGCGGGCAGCAGCCCGGCCGTCCGCCGGGCGATGGCACGGTACTTTTCGTCATGTTCTCCCGCCAGCACCAGTGCTGGCATGCTGATCTCCCTCAGCCTGCCCCACAACGGCCTTTGGGCTCCTGCGCCCATCCCTCGCAGCGAGTTGGCCAGCCCTTCCGCCTTATTGCGCAGACGCTGCCGGCGCAGTGACTGCAGCACGGCCGCCGGAAGCTTCGCCTGGGTGGCGAAGAGGGGCTGCGACTCCCATTGCGCTACGAACGCGGCTACGCCGTCCCGCTCGATTGCCCTTGCCAGCGCCTCGTCGCTCTGCCGCCTCGTCTCGCGCTCCACCGGGTCCTCGATCCCGGGTGAGGCGCTCTCCAGCACCATCGCCCAGAACCTTTCGCCTGCTGCCAGGGCCACATGCAGCGCCAAACGCCCGCCCATGGAGTAACCGACGAGGGCGGCCCGCGGCGCCGAAAGCCTATCCATCAGCGCCAGGATGTCCTCTACCGCCTCGCTCATGTCGTAGCGGCCCGCATCGGAAGGACACTCGGTGTCGCCGTGGCCCAGCAGGTCCGGGGCGATGCAACGAAAGCCGGGCCAAGAGCCGCGAAAGGGCGTCCAGGTCGCGCCGCTGCCGGTGAATCCATGCAACAGCAGGAGGGCTGGGCCTTCCCCCCAAAGCCGCAGGCAATAGCGGACACCTCGGACGGTTTCTCGAACCACTTCGGTCTTCACGGCCTGCCCCCCGGCGACGCGGTGATCTCCCCATGGCGCGCGTCCAGCGCCCGGCTCACGGCCTGCCAGATCTCGCGGTGCAGATCAGCGTTCGCCTGCCGGCCAGTGCGCACCTCGATCAGGGTGGCAGCATCCCCCCTTACGGCGTAGCGCAGAGCCTGAGCCAAGCCCTCGCCGTCCATCGGCCGCTGGTAGGCCAGGCCGTACATGTCCGCGGCGTGGCGGAAGTCGAGCCCGTGGGGCATAGCGAAGAGCTCTTCCAGGTACTCGGTCTCGGCCTGGGGCAACAGCGAGAAGATGCCGCCGCCGTCGTTGTTCAGCAGCACTATCGTGGCCCTGACTCCGTGGCGCTTTACGGCCAGCAGCCCATTCATGTCGTGGTAGAAAGAGAGGTCGCCGATGAGCAGCACCACAGGCTGCGGGGAGACGGCAGCCGCACCCAAGGCCGTCGAAACGACGCCATCGATACCGCTGGCGCCCCGGTTGGCCATGAAGCGCAGTGGATTCCTTCCGCCGGGGAGAAAGCTGTCCAGGTCCCGGACAGGCATGCTGTTCCCCACAAAGACGATGGCCCCTCCAGGGAGAAGCTCCGGCAAACGGAAGAAGACGCCAGGTTCAGACAGGCCGCCATCCTGCGAGAAACTGTGGGCTAGGACCGCCCGCGCCTCGGAGTTGGCCTCGATCCACCTGGCCGCCCACTGGCTGTCTGGCCCGGCGGGGGGCGGTGGCGCCGATCCCAGCGCCGCCACCAGGGCTGCGCAGAACGAGGTGGCATCCGCGTCGAACGCCTCATGGGCGGTTAAGGAGGGATCGTTCCAGCCCCCCGGCAGAACGAGCACCTGCCGGGCCTGCCGCTGGCGCTGAAGGTACTGAAGGAGCGTCTTGGAGGTCGGCGTGGCCCCAAAGCGAAGCACAAGTTCCGGAGCCAGCGACCCGGCCAGCCCTTCGTGGCGCAGGAACAGATCGTAGGCGTCCATGACAAGGGGGCCATGATGGGGCCCGCAGCGCACCTGTGACAGCGGGTCCGCCAACACCGGATATCCCAGCCGTTCCGCCAGCGCCGCCACGGCCTCAGCGAAGGCCGGCTCGTCCTGGGGCCCGCAAACGATGAGCCCCCGGCGTGCCCCTCGCACCGCCTCTGCCAGCAGCGTTACGTCGAGCGCTCCTACCCGCCGGGGCGCGCGAAAGACCCGCGCGTGGGGCGGCAACTGCTCCTCACCCTGCCAGGGCTGAGACGAAGGCACCAGAGGCTCGCGGAAGGGCAGGTTGACGTGCACAGGCCCAGGGATAACACCCCTGGCCTCGGCCAGGGCCCGGCTGGCCATGGCGCGGAAGTAGCGGACAGTGTCCTCGCTGGCTTCCGGCACCGGCATCTCCACGTACCACTTGGCGTGGCTGCCGTACAGCCGGGCCTGGTCGATGGTCTGGTTAGCGCCGACCTCTCTCAACTCCGGCGGCCGGTCCGCCGTCAGAACCAAGAGGCCTACGTGGCCGTAACGGGCCTCCGTGACGGCCGGAGCGAAGTTCACGGCCGCCGTCCCGGAAGTGGAGACCACCGCCGCCGGCTCGCGCAGGGCCTTGGCGATGCCGAGGGCGAAGAAGGCGGCGCAACGCTCGTCCAGGTGCGTCCAGACCGTAATGGCGGGATGCTGCCGGAAGAGGATCGCTAGCGGCGTAGAACGGGAGCCCGGCGCGATACAGACGTGCCGCAGGCCCGAACGGGCCAGCTCCTCGACAAAGGCGCCTACGCAGAGATCAAGGGCGCTTGCGTCAGTACTTCCCATCACTCTACCTCGCCGCCCAGGGCCCAGAGCATCGCCCGCAGCTTCAATCCCGACTCCGCTTCCTCACGCTCTCGGTCCGAGCCAGAGACGATACCGCAGCCGGCAAAGAGGTCTGCCACCGGGCCCGAGACCAGAGCGGAGCGGATAGCCACGGCGAACTCCCCGTCTCCCTTGCCGTCAACCCAGCCCACCGGGCCCGCATACCAGCCTCGATCGAAGGGCTCTAGAGCCCGAATGATCTCCAGCGCTCGCTTCACCGGCCACCCGCCGGTGGCGGGGGTTGGATGCAAACGGGCCACCAGATCCAAGACATCGCGACGCGAGGACAGGACCCCACGGACCAGGGAGTGGAGGTGCTGGACGTTGGAGACCCGGAGCACCGAGGGGCTTGCGGGGACGTCCAGGGCCGAACACAGGGGCGCCAGCGCCTCAGCCAGCGCCCTAACGACGAGACTGTGTTCCCTCCGCTCCTTCTCGTCCGCCAGGAGTGCATCGGCCCAAAGTTGGTCTTCGGCGTCGTTTTTGCCACGGGGCGCTGAGCCGGCGAGGGGGTCGGCCACTACGTGACTCCCCCAGAGACGGACCAGGCGCTCCGGCGTGGCCCCGAGGAAGCAGGCATCGCCCCGCGCATAGGCGAAGACGGTGCACTGGGGATAGCCCTCCCGGAGGCGGCGCAGGACGGGGGACACCGCGATGGGTCTCTCCGAACGCACCCGGACCCGCCGCGCCAGCACCACCTTCTCCACTTCACCTCTCTCTATTGCGCCCAACACCTGGCTTACGGCGCTGCGCCAAGCGGACAGGCCTGGTTCCTGCGATGCGCTGGCGAGGCCAGTCACCGGCGCGTCCTCACCCGCCAACTCGGCTGCCCTCAGCCAGCAGCTCAGTTCTTCGACGGCCGCAGGCACCGTCTGGGCGCTCCCATCAAGGCCGAAGCCCACGTTCACGTTTACCCACGACGAAGCGCCATTGGCGAGATAGGCGAAGCGTGGCACTACAAGCCCGTAGGGAAGCCGGGCCCAGAGGCCACCGGGCTCCCGCGAGGCGTCAAAGGCGAAGCCGCCGACCGCCACCGGTGCCCTCAGCGGGCACGAAGAATCCACGTCCACCACGCACTGGGCCCGCAGCCGCTGCCAGCGGGCCGACGCATCCGCGGCGCCCTGCCCATGGCCCAGCTCCATCCGAGCAGCGACACCCGCGCCAACAATAGCGAAGCCTTCGCTCGGCTGGCACCAGAGAAATCGCTCCCCGGCAGCGGCGGCGAAGAGGTCCAAGGGGTCAGCGGGAGGAACCTCCATAGTGATGGAAAGCAAAGCAGGGCGTTCCCGACCGCCAGCGTCCGACAAGAGGCGGCCGAGGCGCTCCGCCAAGGCGTCGGCCAAGAGGCTAGAGGCAGGCATGACGGTCACGCGGGGGGCTGGTGGCAGCCCTGCGCCCTCACGCTATTCAAGAGGATGGGACGCAGGGCCGCGTACGCATCTTCTAGGCTGCGCGATTGGCCAGAGAGGGCCCAGGTTGTGATCACCTCATTGAGGGCGCCAAACCACGCCGTAGCAGCTACTGCGGTATCGATGGGGCCTATGACTCCACGCCGGACGGCCTCGTCCAGATGATGGCGGATCACAGCCACGAACTCGCTGCGGATGCCGGCCATACGGCGGTGAAACTCCCGGCCGGCGCCCAACGCCTCCACCATGAAGAGGCGGGCCAGGGCTCGGTGCTTGCTAAAGGTACGGAACACCGTCAAGAGCGCGGCGTCCGCTTTGGCAACGGGGTCGTCGTTATCTGCGAGGGCGTCAGCGATCTTGTCTCGCAGGCGCGCGGCAGTCTGGTCCAGGAGGGCCAAGAAGATAGCCTCCTTGTTGGGGAAGTGAAAGTAGACGCCCCCCTTCGATGTGCCGGATGCTGCCGCAATCTCATCCACAGTCGCATCCTTATAGCCTCGGCGGGAGAAGACTTGGAGCGCCGCGTCCAGGATGCGCTGCCGCCTATCGAGGGCCCGGGTCTGTTGCAAAGCCATGGCAGAAAACCGACTGACGCGTCAGTCGGTTCCAGCATATGCCGGCCCCCGGTTAGGGTCAAACGGGCTGTCCGTAAGGGCGCCCGGCCGGGTATCATCAGACAGGCCATGCCAGCCAAGGACCCGCGCATGATTCAGACGATGTTTGGCCGCATCGTCCCCCGTTACGACCTCCTCAATCGTCTGATGAGCCTGGGTATGGACCGACGCTGGCGGCGGCTGGCCGCGGCGGCGGCCACACCGGCCGGCGCCTTGGCCCTGGACGTCGGCGCCGGCACCGGCGACATGGCCTTCGAACTGCGCCGCCTCGGCGCCAGGCAGGTCATCGGGGTCGACTTTTCGCCCGAGATGCTGAAGGTGGCGTTGCGAAAGGCCGAGGGGCGTAGCAATGGAATGAACTGGGCCCTAGCCGATGCCCTCCGTCTCCCCTTCCCCAGCGGCACCTTCGACTGTGTCACCAACGCCTTCGTCCTGCGCAACCTTTCCGACCTGAAGGCCGGGCTGGCGGAGATGGGACGAGTTCTGAAACCCGGCGGAAGACTAGTCTGCCTGGATATGACACCGCCGCCTGGCGGGCCCTTCGGCGCCCTCTACAGCCTCTACTTCTGGCGGCTGGTGCCGGTGCTGGCCGGCGCCATTAGTGGCGACAGG
Source organism: Dehalococcoidia bacterium (assembly GCA_034432935.1). Classification (GTDB taxonomy): domain Bacteria; phylum Chloroflexota; class Dehalococcoidia; order SM23-28-2; family RBG-16-64-32; genus DAOUAG01. The sequence goes on from DAOUBD010000044.1 coordinate 12,268, forward strand.
GCAGCCTACCGTTACCTCCCGAACTCCCTCAGAGGATTCCCCAGCGCGATGGCCCTGGCGGCCCTGATGAGGGAAGCCGGCCTTTCCGGCGTACGAGTACGGTACCTCGCCGGCCGCACCGTGGCTCTCCACGTGGCCCGCAAACGAGAGGCAGCCTAGGCCGCCCGGATGTCGCGCCTGGCCGACGCCCGCGGATGTCCGCCCTTGGCAAGGAGGTCCGCTAAGATGGCGTAGGCGCAAGCGTTGTAGACGAGGCCGATGTGGGTGCCGCCGGCCTCGTGGTTGAGACGGGGGCTCCTCTCCCGGGCGTCGTGCCAGTCGACGACGCCGTCCTCGCGCGTGTAGATGGCATCGTGCCGGACCGTGGGCGGCAGGCGCTCCTCGGTATCGTGGGCGAACCCGCACCGGCAGTCCTCCGTCAAGCAGTCTTTATCCCGGGAGGTGATGAGGGTAAGGGCTGCGTGCAGTAGCGTGGCCGCCGCTACCACCACCGGGTGCGCATGCATCGCCCGGATAGGGCTGCCCAAATAGACGAGCTGCGACACCAGATCCGGCCTGCGCAAGGAGACCCTCCGCCCTATGAGACCGCCCAGGCTATGACCAACGATGCGCACCGGCCGGCCCGTTTCTGCGTGGGCCCTCTCCACCGTGCGCATCAGGCGGCCGGCGACGCGGCCGGGGCAGTCGGCGTTGATCCCGATGCCCGACATGTACGGCCGATAACCGATGCGCCTGAGCCACAGGTAGAGCTCGTAGAGGTAGGCATCGCTCCCCAGGAACCCAGGCACCAGCACTACCGCGCTTCCGTCGCCCCGGGGCACCCCAGCGCCGTAGTACACAGGCGAGAAGCGAAGGCTCAGCCAGTCCAACACCCATAGGGACTCCTTCCAGAGGGGAGGCACGCTGATCCCCCGCGCGCCGTCCCTGCGATGAGGGTGCGAGCCCGTGCCCGGAATAAGAACTGGCGGAATCATAGGCCCTTTGAATCCTCCATATAGAAGGACGGCCGATGCCGGAATTGCGTTGCCTGAACCAAGGTGAAGAACCAGTAAACGGCCCCAATGAGCGGCAGCGCCTTGTGTTATCCTTTGCCCGGAGGAGCCCCCATGAGTAGACTGAGCGGCCGCCAGGCCATGCTGGAGCAGCTAATCGCCGAAGGAACGCGCTACGTCTTCGGGAATCCGGGCACCACAGAGCAGGCCTTCATGGACGCCCTGCAAGACTACCCCCAGATCCAGTACATCCTCGCCTTGCATGAGAGCGTCGCCGTGGGCGTCGCCGATGGCTACGCCAGAGCCACCGGCAGGCCCGCCTTCGTCCAGCTTCACATCACCCCTGGCTTGGGCAACGCCATGGGGATGCTGTACAACTCCTTCCGGACGCATACGCCCCTCGTCATCTACGCCGGACAGCACCCCCAGCGAGGCGCCTCTCAGGACCCCATCCTCACGGGGGACCTGGTGCGTCTGGCCGAACCCCTCTGCAAATGGGCAGTTGAGGCCCAGGACGCCAACGAGATACCGGTGCTCTTGCGCCGCGCCTTCAAGACGGCCGCCGAGCAGCCTCGCGGCCCGGCCTTCATCTCGATCCCCGCCAACTTGATGGATGAGGAGTGCGACGCTCCCATCTTCCCTTCCCTGCCCGCCGACACTCGGATGAGGCCTGACCACGGCGCGACGGAGCGCATCGCAGACATGCTCCTCAGCGCCGAAGCGCCCGTAATCATCTGTGGCGACGGCGTCTCGGAAAGCGGGGGCCAACAGGAGCTGGTGGCCCTCGCTGAAGCCCTGGGCGCCAGGGTCCATGCCTCCTTCTCTGCCGAACTGCCGTTTCCCTCGCAGCACCCCCTCTACGCTGGCCTCCTGAACGTCGTCTCAGCGGCAGCCCTCAAGGGTCAATTGGCCTCGGCCGACGTCATCCTGGCCATCGGCACACCCCTTATCCCCATCCTTTTCCCCCTCGACGAGCCGCCCTTCTCGCCGGAGACGAGGGTCATCCACATCGACCTCAATCCGTGGGAGGTTGGGAAGAACTGGCGCATCGACATCGGCCTCGTGGCAGATCCGCGGCTCGCCCTCCAAGATCTGTTCGGCGCCGTCCAACGCAAGCAGACCCCCGCCCAGCGGGAGGCCGCCTCCAAACGCGCTGCCGCCGTCGAGGCTATGACCAACCAACTGCTGCAGGCGCTGGACTCCGCGGCACGCCCGCGCTGGGACAACATCCCTATCGGCACCGGCCGCATGATGAGCGAGATCGCCGCAGCCATGCTGCCGGGCACCATCCTGTTCGACGAGTCCATCACGGCCGGTGGCTACCTCATGCGATACCTACGTTTCCCCGACACCGGAAGGCACTTCCGGGCCGTTGGCGGAGGACTGGGGCCAGGCATGCCCAACCCCATCGGCATCAAGTTAGCGCGGCCGGAGCGCCCTGTCCTGTCCGTGTGCGGCGACGGCGCCGCCCTCTACACCATCCAGGCGCTGTGGACGGCAGCGCACCACAAGATACCAGTCACCTGGGTCATCGCTAACAACGCCTCATACCGCATTCTGAAGCTGAACATGCTGGACTACCTGGGCGAGGGCGCCGCCGGCCGGCGCTTCATCGCCATGGACCTTGAAGACCCGCGGGTCGATTTCGTGCAGATAGCTGCCGGTTTTGGCGTGAAGGGTTGGGCCATCCACCACCCAGACGAGATCGGCGACGCCCTGCGGGAGGCCCAGGCTTGCCAAGAACCGCGCCTTTTGGACGTCAAGATAGAGGGCGACGTGCGCTCTCGCTGGTTGTAGCCCGAAACTGGCCGCGCCGCTTCCAAAGGCTGCCCCTTCGTATTAGGATGGGGATGATGGCCACGGAGGAGGTCAAGCGCGAATACAGCGCCGCCTTCCAGGCTTGGCAGGAGGAGCTAACCAGGCTGCACCAGGTCCTGCTAGAAGGAGAGCGGTTGCCGCCACCCCAGCTCAAGGGCCTCCTGAACCGGGAAGCGCGGGCGAAAGATCGCTACGAGGCGGCCCGGCGACGTCTGCTGGGCATTGCGGACTGACTTCAGACGTGGCGGGGCATGACAGACGCGTATCCAGGGCCTGCCGCAAGACGTTTTACCGGTAGGCCATGCATACAGCGGTATGGACGATAGGGTTGGCAGAATCGCTCGACCAGCCTAGGGTTGCGCCAGCAGCGCAAAATGTGAAAAGTGAGGGCTCCGCCAGCGACGCTCTCGCCGAATGGGAGCTTGTGCGGCGCGCTCAGCAGTATGACGAAGAGGCGCTGCGCGCCCTATACGAGACCTACTACCCCAAGGTCTACAACTACGCCTTCTTGCAGTTGGGAGATATCCACGCGGCCGAGGACCTGGCCTCCGACGTCATGCTCAAGATGCTGGAGGCCATCCGTTCGTACAGCTTTCGGGGTCTCCCCTTCAGCGCCTGGCTCTTCCGCATAGCCCGCAACCGCCTGATAGACCTGCACCGCAGAAGGCGGCGCCGCGGCGAGGTTGACCTCAGCGAGACGCTGGCCAGCACGCTGGCCAACCCGCAATCACTAGCCGAACGGGCCCTGGAGAGGGGTCAACTCCAGGTGGCCCTGAAGCACCTTACGGACGAGCAGCGGCAGGTGATCGTCCTGAAGTTCATCCAGGGGTTCGACAACCGCTCCATAGGCCGCATCATGGGCCGCAGCGAAGGCGCCATCAAGTCACTCCAGCACCGTGCGCTACTGGCGCTGAGGCGAATCATACAGCCGGAGGGCCGGTGATGCGCTTCCGCACCTTCCGTTCCGTCCTCGACGAATGTTTGGCGGCCCTCCAACGGGGCGACAGCGTGGAGGCCTGTCTCGCCCGCTACCCCCGGCACGCCGAGCGGCTGCGTCCCCTCCTGACGCTGGCCCAACGCATAGGGCAAACGCCGGCCCAGCCGCCGCGGGCCTGGGCCCAGGAGACGGCCTGGGAGCTGATCCGGTCGCGGGCGGCAGATCTTCGGCGCGGCGGCCGCCGCAGGGGCGCCGGCATCGACTATGGCGCGTGGTTGCGCCCCCTGGCGATCGCCGCCGCGCTCCTCCTCGCCGTGATCGGGGGCACAAGCGCCACAGCCCTGGCGGCCCAAGACGCCTTACCTGACAGCCCCCTCTACCGCGTCAAGCTTTGGACGGAGGATGCCCGCCTCTGGTTGGTCTTCGATGACTCCCACGAGGCCGAGATCCTCCTCGACCAGTCCAACGAAAGGGTAGCCGAAATCACGGCCATGGTCCAAAAGAACAAGGATATACCGGCCAACGTTCTCTCCGCCCTCTATGATCGTAACCAACGGGCAGCCGCCATCCTGGCTGGGAGGCCCCAGGAGCTGGCGCTCAGGGCCCGTCTGAGGGACCAGTCGGCCGCGCAGGAAGATCTGCTGTTGGCCCTATGGGAGAACGTCCCGGACTCGGCCCGCGACGAATATGCCAAGACGGTGGCCCTGGTGCACAACACCCGGCTGCAAGGCAGCGGCGCCGCCGTGTCCATAACCCCCCAAGACCTGGCCGGCGGTATCCGGCACATCGAAGGCGCGGTCTCGCCCGTTGCGGAAGGGATCTGGAACGTCGGCGGCCTCGACGTCCGCATAGACGACCGCACCATAGGCCGCGCCGCCCTCCAGCAGGGCGCCACCGCCAAGCTGGTTGTAGCCGTCGGCGCGGCAGGCGAGCTCCAGGCCCTCAGCCTCTCCACCATCGCTGTAGACGCCCCGCCCACCCGGGCACTGGTGTCCGGAGAGATACAGCAGGTCACTGACAAGGGCATCTGGCTCAGCGGCGGCCAGTTCATACCTTTCTCCTCCCAGACCATCCAGACGGGCAAACTGAAGGTGGGCGAACGGGTAGAGGTCACGCTAGAGACCACCCAGGCAGGCACCGTGGCCAGCTCGGTGAAGGCCGCGGCAGCGGAGGCCCCAGGCGAGAGGGACTCCGTCACTCTTGAGGGCACCATCACTGACGAAGTGAGCAGCAAGTCCAGCCAGTGGAACGTGGGGGGGCTGACCTTCGAGACGTCTGGAGCCGCCGTGGACGCCCGGGCTGGCAGGGCGACGAAAGGGGCCCGTGTCCTAGTGGAGGCCACCATCGATAACGGCAAGCTTGTGGCCACCAGCATCACCGTGCTGGCGTCCCAGCGGGACGCGACGGCCATCCATATCGTGGGCCGCGTCCAGAGCGCCCCAGCCGGCGTCTGGATGGTGGGCGGCCTGCGGATCTCGCCTCCAGCCGGAGCTCCGCCGGCTCCAGAAGGCAGCGTCCTGGCCGTCGAGGCCGTGAGGGAGGGGCAGGACCTGCGCGCCACTCAGACCACCATCGTCGAGCAGCCCGGCCAGTCGGGCATAGTAAGGGTATTGGCTGCTGTCCGCAGCATCCACGACGGCGCCTGGGAGGTGGACACAGGGCGGGTGCGTATCGCCTCGACGACCGTGGTTTCCGGGAACCCCGTTCCCGGAGGGCGGGCGCTCATCTGGGGCCGACAGTCACCGTCAGGCGACCTGGAGGCCATCTACGTACGGGGCCTCGACACCGCGCCGGTAACTGCGACCGCGACCCCGGGCCCGTCGCCGACCCCAGCGCCCACGGCTACGCCCAGGCCGTAGGGACGCTCCGGGCCCGGTCCTACGCCCGGCCAGGGCAGCGCCCGGCAGCCAACCCCGTGTTGGCGCCAGCCTCCGGAGGGGAGCTTGGCGCCTGGTGCTTCGATGCCCCAGCATCTGTGAAGGCACCTAGCCGCCTGGTACCGAGGAAGGTGCGCCAGGCCTTCCGCCGGCTGCCCAAAACAAGGCGCCGCCGGCCTCCAGTTCCCGGCAAGCCCGAACTTGTTTGCTGGGCCCCAGGGTATCGCCTAGAATGCAGGCGTGGGCCCCCGTCGTCTAGAGGCCCAGGACGCCACCCTTTCAAGGTGGAGATCGCGGGTTCGAATCCCGCCGGGGGCACCACTTTTCTGGCGTCCGTACGCTAGCGCTGGACTCGATCCCTCGCTGCAGGCGGTGACTCGCGGGCGTCCGCCAAAAGCTTACCGATTGGCTAGCCCGCATCGCTTATACTGCTCCCGAAAGCGTCTTTGCACCGCCATGAAGGGAGGTTCGCATGACAGACCTTCACGGAGAGCATCACGACGAACGTTTGAGGGATGCCGCGCTGCTGATAGATTGGGAGAACCTCAAGTTCAGCTTGAGTTCCAGGGGCCGGTCCGTGAGCATCTCGGCCCTGCGAGACGCCGCCGACAACCACGGCCGTTTGGTTGTGGCCAGGGCTTACGCTGATTGGCAGGAGCCGGTGCACGCGGGCGATGCCCCCAATCTTTATGCCTCCGGCATCGAGCCGGTGTACGTGCCCGTGAAGCACTACTACGGCGACTCAGACGATGAAAGGGGCCGGCGCCGCAACAGCGTGGACGTAAAGCTGGCAGCAGACTGTATCGAGCTCTGCCATCGATACCCGTCCATCTACACCTACGTGCTGGCATCCGGAGACCAGGACTTCCTGCATGTCGTCAACACGCTTAGGCCGTATGGCAAGAGGACAGTGGCCATCGGCGTATCGTGGACCACCTCCCCCCGCCTGGCCGAGCAAGTGGACGCGATGATCTACTATGACCGGGACGTTGACCCGATACCCCAACAGGGCCCGCAGACGGTCTCCGAGAAGACCGGCGGCGACAAGACCCTACGCGCCGTGGCTTCGGAGCTCATCAAAGAAGTTCCGCTGCCGGGTGAGCCACATCCTGACAAGGTTGGCGCCGTTCTCGAGGCTATCATGGCCGTGACGCGGGAGTACCGGGGTCGGGGCCAGACGTTGCTCCTCTCACAGCTCGGCCTGGAGCTACAGAAGCGTCTGACGCCAGGGGACTTCGCCATGTATGTCCGCGGCAGGCTCGGCCTGATGGTTGGCAAACTTGCCGCTAGGGGTATCATTCAGAGGGTCCAACGGGGCATGGTGGACTGGCTATTTCTTCCAGGAGAAGAGGTGCCGGAGGAGGAGGCCGCCTGGGCGCCCGCTGCCCGGCCGCTGTTCCGCAACCCGATCTACACGGCACCCGTTATTCGGGTTCGTCGACGCTATCGCGAACTCATCCGGGGCGAGCAGGACCGGCTCATCCGTGGCATTGCCCAGATTGAGTCCTCCATCGAGTACCTGAGCTTCAGCAGGCTGGCCCAAGAACTCAGTCAAGCGCATCTTTACGAAGAGGACGACGTGGATTTTCGGGCTCTGATCAACGATCTGCTGGACGAAGGTCTCCTCACCTACGGCGAGCCCAGGGAGTGGTTCGACCCATCGACCGGCAAGACAGGCCAGTTCAACACCGTCCGCCTCAACCGAGAGCATGGTGATGTCCAGGCGGCACTGTCCGAGTCGTCA
>DAOUBD010000045.1:0-74919 GCA_034432935.1 Dehalococcoidia bacterium
CGGACGAGATCGAGACGGCCGAGCTGGACCTGGAGGACGCCCTGGACGCCGAGCCGCCCAAGCTGGACGTGGTGGCGGAGAAGGCCCAGGACATCCTGGACCTGCTGGACGAGGCAGCAACCAAGCTCGGAGTCACCCCCTAGGGCGCGTTAGGTCTTCGCGTCTCCTTTCGCTGGGCGGCCCGGGGACTCCCCGGGCCGCCCAGCCGTTGTCCGGTGGCACCTTCACATCAGGGTGAGCCGCGCATACACCCCGAGATGGTCCGAGGGGAAGAGGTCCGGGTCCTCTGCCGATGGCCGGTCGAAGGCCAGGCCGGCCTCGTCCACAGTGAACTCCGGCGAGACGAAGATGTAGTCCAGCGATCCGGGCGGCGAAGGGTCGTAGGTGTTGACGGGCGTCGGCCACGTCTTCTCGGGCTCGCGGCCGTGAACAACCTCGTAGGCGGAGCGGAAGCGGCTCTTCATCAACTCCAGCACCGGCTCGCCCGGGTAGGCGTTGAAGTCCCCGGCCACCACCGTAGGTAGGCGGGGCAGATGGCGGTCCAGCCACTCCAGCAAGCGCTGCGCCTCTCGCAGCCGTTCCTCGGCCGCGTCGGGCGGATGGTGGAGGTGGGTGTTGACGAAGACGAAGTCTCGACCTCCAACCGTGCAGACGGAGCGTTGCGCCGTCCGCCCGAAGCTCATCAGGTCCAGCACCTGGTGCTCTACGTAGCCGATCTTGGCGAAGGTGGCGATGCCGTGGTAGGCGGCCAGAAGACCAGGGCTGGCGGCGTGCTTCACCTCGTACGGGGCTTGGCCTGGGCGCTGCTCGTTCACCTGGCGCACTAGCCAGGCGCCCTGGTCCAGCATCATGTCCACCTCCTGGAGGGCGATGACATCCGGCTCGAGCTCGAGGAGCTGCTGCACGACCAGAGGGGCCCGGGCCTCCCAGCGGCCCATGCGGTTGAAGAGGTTGAGAGTGGCTACGGTGATGGTGACCATCGGCTTCGACCTCCTGTTCCGGCTAGAGTACTACGCTGGCTGCGGCAGGCCAACTGTGTTGCCGCTGGACCCCTAGCTCATATAAATTTCGGTTCGACATATGCAGTATCCAGCGGGAGAGCGGCCACCCCGTGGCACCATCGCCTACTTCTCCATGGAGATCGGCCTGGAGACTGAGATGCCCACCTACTCAGGCGGGCTGGGCGTCCTCGCGGGTGACAGCCTGCGGGCGGCCGCAGACTTGGGCCTGCCGATGGTCGGGGTGACGCTTCTCTATCGCAAGGGCTACTTCCGCCAGCGTCTGGATCCCATCGGCCAGCAGATGGAGCTCCCCTATCTCTGGGCGCCGGAGTCTTTCCTCGAGCCCTTGGAGCCGCGCGTGACCGTCACCATCGAGGGCCGGCAGGTGGCGGTGCGCGCCTGGCGGTACCGCATCGTGGGTGTGAACGGTTGGGAGGTGCCGGTGTTTTTCTTAGATACCCACCTCCCAGAGAACTCAGAGCAGGACCAGGCCCTCTCGGACGAGCTGTACGGGGGAGACGCCCGTTATCGCCTCTGCCAAGAGGTGGTCTTGGGCATGGGAGGCGCTGGCATCTTGGAGGCGCTGGGCTACACCGACGTCCGGGTGTTTCACATGAACGAGGGCCACTCCGGCCTATTGACGCTGGCTGTTTTGGAGCGCCTCTTGGGCCAGAGGGAGCTGTCATCGGCCACGGAGGCTGACATGGAGGCTGTGCGCCAACGCTGTGTGTTCACCATCCACACGCCGGTGGCTGCCGGCCACGACCGCTTTCCCCTCGGCCTGCTGCAGGAGGTCCTGGGTCCGGAGCGGGCGGCCTTCCTCTCGCGCCTGGCCTATCCCGATAAGGAGACCTTCAATCTCACGTGGTTCGCCATGACCATGTCACGGACCGTGAACGCCGTCTCCTTCCGCCACAGCCAGGTCTCCCGCATCATGTTCCCCCAGCAGCCCATCAGCGCCATCACCAACGGGGTCCACGCCGCGAGTTGGACGTCGGCGCCCATGGCGGCCCTCTTCGACCGCTATCTTCCCTCGTGGCGAGTCGACAACCGGTACCTGCGCCACGCCATCGGCGTACCGGCAGGCGAGATCCTGGCGGCCCACGACGAGGCTAAACACGCCTTGCTGGCGGAGGTCCGCCGGCGCACAGGGGCCGAGCTGGATCACAACACCCTGACCATCGGTTTCGCCCGGCGGGCCACCGGCTACAAGCGGGCCGACCTCTTCTTCACGGACCCGGCCAGGTTGCGCCGCATCGTCAGTAGGGTGGGCCCGCTCCAGATCATTTACGGTGGGAAGGCCCATCCCAAGGACGACAGCGGCAAGGCGCTGATCCAGCGGGTCTTCGCTGCGGCCAGGGCTTTGGCCCCAGACCTCCAGGTAGTGTACCTGGAGGAATACGATATGACCCTGGCCAAGCTCCTTGTCGCCGGGTGCGACCTGTGGCTGAACACGCCTCTAAAGCCTTTGGAGGCATCAGGGACCAGCGGCATGAAGGCGGCCATCAACGGCGTCCCTAGCCTGAGCGTCCTGGATGGCTGGTGGGTGGAGGGGCATATCGAGGGTGTCACAGGCTGGGCTATCGGCGATGGCCCCATGGAAGACAGCGATTCCGCCCGCGAGGCGGTATCAATGTATGACAAGCTGGAGTACGTTATCCTGCCCATGTTTTATCAACGGCCCACCGCGTACGCCGAGGTTATGCGTTCCGCCATCGCCCTCAACGGCGCCTTTTTCAACGCTCAGCGGATGATGTCCCAGTACTACCTCAGCGTGTACCGGACCGGGGCTTGGACGCGTTAGCTCTCCGCCGCTGCCCGACGGTGTTACAATCGAGCCATCTGACGTAGGGACAGGGAGGCAAGCCCATGGTATCCATCCCGGTGTACGGCGACATCGAGCCCAGCGATGACTACCCACACCCCGTTGGCCCCGAACCCCACTTCAACGAGAGCATGTACTTCAACTTCTTCGACAACACGCAGCAGTTGGGTGGCTTTCTGCGCATCGGCAACCGTCCCAACGAGGGCTACGCGGAAGTGACCGTTTGCCTTTACCTCCCGCGAGGTGCTGCGGGCGCACCGGGGGCGGGCGTCCTCTTCAACTACAAGCGGCCCGCCATCGCCTCGAACGGCTCGTTCGAAGCTGGCGGCATGAGCTTCCAGGTGTTGGAACCGTTGCGCCAATTTCGCACGAGCTACGATGGGCACGCCGTCTTCCTGTCGGAGCCATCGCAGATGCAGGACCCGGCTTCCGCATTCCGAAGCAACCCGCACCTGAAGGTGGCGCTTGAGCTGGACCATGAGGCCGTTGGGCCGGCCTACGGTTCTGCCGGACCTAGGAACGCGGACGCCGGCGACGACTTCGCGCGGGCCCACTATGAGCAGCACATGCGCGTAACCGGCTCTCTCATCATCGAGGGCCAGGCCACAACGGTCACTGCCTTCGGCTTGCGGGACCACTCCTGGGGGCCCCGCTACTGGCAGGCGATCCAGTCCTACCGCTGGCTGACCTGCGCTTTCGGGCCCGACCTTGGGATCATGGTGTCGGAGGTTCATCACCCCGGCCGCCCGCCACGGCAGACCGGCGTAGTCATCCGCGAGGGCAGACTCGAGCGCATAACGTCCGTCGCCCTTGAGTCGCGCTTCCGCCCGGGCACCCGGGAGCACACGGGCATGACGGCGGCCCTGACCCTGGAGAGCGGGGAGGGTCTGGTGCTGCAGGGTGACGTCGTCGGTTACATCCCGCTACGAAACCGGCGCCAGGGGATGACCACCCACATAGGCGAAGGCATGACGGAGTACCGGCTCCTAGGCCGCACTGGTCTCGGCATCTCCGAGTACCTCGATCAGGTTCCGTAGCCCAACGCCGGGCCCCCAGCGATGCCGCACGAGGAGCTTGCCCAACGTCTGGCGGCTTTCCTTCGCCGCCAACACGGGGCGCAGGACGTGTCCATCGAGGGCCTCCGCTTGCTAACAGGCGGAGCGTCACGGCAGACGTGGGCCTTCGATGCCGTTGTCCAGACCGCTGGCGGCCGCGTGGAGAGGTTGCCCCTGGTGATGCGCAGCGACGCGCGGCGGGGCCCGGCGTTCATGTCACGGGAAACCGAATACCGGTTGCTCAAGGCAGCCGCCGAGGCAGGCGTGCCTGTCCCCCGCGTCCACGCCATGGGGGACGAATCCCTCGGAATGCCCTTTTTTCTAATGGAGCGAATCGAAGGCGAGACCATCCCTCGCCGTCTGTTGCGAGACGAACAGTACGCCAGAGCGCGGGAGGTGATGACGAAGCAACTGGGGACGATTCTGGCAGCCATCCACAGGATTCCCATCCGAGACATGGCCTCCCTAGGCCTGCCTGCGCCGGCCCATGGCACGCCTGCCGCTGAGGCCGAGGTAGGACGTTGGGAGGCCACCTACCGGCTGATTACGCCGGACCCCCACCCGGCCTTCGAGCTGGCCTTCCGCTGGCTGCAGGCCCGACTCCCGCCGGCAACCGGGCCAACGCTGGTGCACGGCGACTTTCGCATCGGCAACATCATCTTCGGGCCGGAAGGGGCACGCGCTGTGCTGGATTGGGAGCTGGCCCACATCGGCGATCCGATGGAAGACCTGGGATGGCTCTGCGTGCGCTCCTGGCGATTCGGGAAAGATGAGCTGCCGGTTGGCGGCATCGGCACGAGGGAAGAGCTGTTCGATGCCTATGAAGCCGCCGCCGGCCGGCGGCCCGACCCGTGGGTTGTGCGCTGGTGGGAGGTCTTCGGCAACCTGCGCTGGGGCATCATATGCATCAGCCAGGCGCGGACGTATCTGGATGGCCACAGCGCGAGCGTCGAGCTGGCGGCCATCGGCCGGCGGACCGCCGAGACGGAGTGGGAGTTGCTGGAACTGATGGAGGAGGGGTAGTTGCAGGACCGGCCTACGTGCGACGAGCTCCTGGCGGCCGTGGAGCGCTTTCTGGACCAGGAGATCGTGCCCAACGTGCCTGGTTCTCGCGGCTTTCACGCCCGGGTCGCCGCCAACGTCCTCCGCATCGTGCGCCGCGAGCTGGCCGCCGAGGACGATCACCTGGCGGCCGAATGGTCGGGGCTGGATGCCCTTCTCGGCCCCCGGCGCCGGCCCAGGGGACGCCAGGCGCTTCGCAGCGCCATCCGCGAACGGACGGCCCGCCTGTGCGAACTCATACGGGCGGGCGAGGCCGACAGAGGGCCGTTCCGCCAGGCCGTAGTGGAGCACGTGCGCCGCACGGTGCGCCATAAGCTGTTGGTCTGCAACCCCGCCTGGATCGGCGAACCGGCGCCGGGACAGGGCGGCGTTGCGAGAGAAAATGCTGAAGCCGGTTGACGCCGCGTTCTCGGTGGGGGAAGATGACGGCGACGAGAGAGGAGGACTTCATTCATGTCGTTACCGTGGCGCGCATCCCCAATTGGACGCCGGTGGCTCTTCGCCGCCCTCATGGTTTCCGCTGTAGGCGTGGCCATCCTCTTGGCAGCCTGTGGCGGAGGGAAGAAGGAGGAGGGCGGCGGGACCAGCACCTCCGCTGCTACCAATACGCCCGCTGGCGGCGGCGGGAAGACAACCGCGGCCACTCAGACGACGGCCGCTGGCGGAGGGACGGAGGACGCCTCAGCCGCCATAAAGAAGCTTACGTCGGAGTACGCGACCTTCACCGGCAAGATCAAGTACGAAATTAAGGACGTGACAGGGACCGATACCACTGGCCTTACCGCCATGACCTTCTATCAGAGGGGCGATAAGTCTCGCGTGGACATCGAGTCGGCCGAGGGCAACGTCATCGTCATAACCACGCCGGACGCGAGCTACATGTGTACTCAGAACCAGTGCCTGAAGTCTGCCGGCACGTCTGGCGCCGATAGTTCCGTCGCGCCGCTGATGTCCCTCATCGACCCTAGCACCATCGAGAGCGAGTTCGGTTCCCTGCCCCAGGGAATCGACATCAAGACCTCGAAGGAGAAGATCGCTGGTGTGGAGGCGACCTGCTTCAGCGCCAAGGGCGACCTGGACAAGGAGTCGCCTGGGGAAGAAGCCGGCGAGATCTGTATGGCTGAGGGCGGCCTGCTTCTGCGGCTGGTGTTCACCGGGCCCGATTCGTCGGTAAGCTTTGAGGCTTCGGAGGCCTCCACCAAGGTCTCGGACTCTGACTTCGAGCCGCCGTACGAAGTGGTGGACCTGAGCCAGTTGGGGCAATAATAGGGCGAGAGAGGCCGCACCTCGGCCTCGGGCCGGGGGCGCAGACGTTGGCCTTGGGCTCTAGATCCCTGGGCCTCTGAAGCCTTGCCGGCCTTCGTCCAAAATCGGTAAGATATGGTTGCTGCCGAGGTGGTGGAATAGGTAGACACGCCGTCTTGAGGGGGCGGTGCCCGTAAGGGCGTAGGGGTTCAAATCCCCTCCTCGGCACCAACCAGGGGGCGACGTAGCCAAGTGGTAAGGCAGGGGTCTGCAAAACCCTGATCGCGGGTTCGAATCCCGCCGTCGCCTCCATACTTTCGGATACGAAAGCGGCCTGCCCGGGGCGTTTTCTCGTTGAGCCGGGGCTGCGCGATGCCGGCCTGAAGATCACCCGATTCTCTCTCCAAGCGGGCCCTCTGCTACCATAGCCTCGGAATGGATCAGTCGCGCATTCGGAACTTCTGCATCATCGCGCATATAGACCACGGCAAGAGCACCCTGGCGGACCGGCTGCTGGAACTGACGGGTACGATACCGGCCCGGCAGATGGGGGAGCAGGTGCTGGACACGATGGAGTTGGAGCGGGAGCGGGGGATCACCATCAAGGCCGCGGCGGTGAGGATGAGGTACGAGAGGGCCCACGCGGGGGCGGCGGACACAGATGGCGTCTACGAACTGAACCTCATCGATACCCCCGGCCACGTGGACTTCACTTATGAGGTGTCACGGGCGCTGGCGGCCTGCGAGGGGGCCCTGCTGGTGGTGGACGCCTCTCAGGGGATCGAGGCGCAGACGCTGGCGAACGTCTACATGGCGCTGGAGATGGACCTGGCCATTATCCCCGTGATAAACAAGATCGACCTGCCGTCGGCGGACCCCGGGCGCGTGGCCCAGGAGGTCTGCGACGTGATCGGGTTTTCGCGAGACGAAGTGCTCTTCGTTTCGGCCAAGGAGGGCACGGGCGTCGGCCGGCTGCTGGAGGCGATCGTGGAGCGGATCCCTCCCCCTAGGGGGAACCCGGAGGCGCCGCTGCGGGCGCTCATCTTCGACTCGAAGTACGACTCGTACAAGGGTGTGGTGGCCTATGTGCGGGTTGTAGACGGACACCTGACTTCCCGGCAACGATTGCGGTTAATGGCGAACGGGCGGGTGATGGAGCCCCTCGAGACGGGCGTCTTCACGCCGTGGTTCGCCCCCAACGACGGGCTGTCGGCGGGCGAAGTAGGGTACGTGGCCACCGGCCTCAAGACGGTGCGGGACTGCCGGGTGGGGGATACCATTACCGATGACGCGCGGCCGGCGGCGGCGCCGCTACCGGGATACAAACCAGCCAAGCCGATGGTCTTCGCGGGCCTCTACCCGGCTAACGCTGAGGACTACGAGCTCCTCAGGGACGCGTTGGAGAAGCTCCAGCTCAATGACGCAGCGCTCCAGTATCAGCCCGAGCATTCGGCCGCCCTCGGGCCTGGCTTCCGGGCGGGCTTCCTGGGACTGCTGCACATGGACATCGTGCAGGAGCGGCTGGAGCGGGAGTATGGGCTGGATATCCTGGCCACGGCTCCCTCGGTGGAGTATGAGGTGCTGCTGACCGATGGCACGCAGTTGGCGGTGGAATCGCCCGCTGACATGCCTGATCCGACGAAGATCGCCGAGGTGCGGGAGCCATGGATGAGCGTCTCGATTGTGACGCCCGCCCGCTACATCGGCACGGTCATGGAGCTAGTGACCGGGCGCCGGGGCGAATACCTGAAGATGGAGTACCTGGACTCCCTTTCCGGGCGCCGGGAGGGCGCCGCCACGGCTGTAGCGGAGGGCAGGGTGCTCCTGGAGTACAAGATGCCGCTCTCAGAGATGCTGGTGGATTTCTACGACCAGTTGAAGTCGCGGACGCAGGGGTACGCCAGCATGGACTACAGCTTCTCGCACTACGCCCCAGAGCGGCTGGTGAAGGTAGACATACTGGTCAACGGGGTACCGGTGGATGCCTTGAGCCTCCTGGTGCATGCCGAGAATGCCCAGCGGCAGGGCAGGGCGATAGTGGAGAAGCTGCGCTCATTGATCCCGCGCCAACTGTTCGAGGTGCCCATCCAGGCCGCGATAGGGGGGAAGATTATCGCCCGGGAGACGGTGCGGGCGCTGCGAAAAAACGTGCTGGCGAAGTGCTACGGCGGGGACGTCACGCGAAAGCGGAAGCTGCTGGAGAAGCAGAAGGAAGGCAAGAAGCGGATGAAACGAGTAGGGAACGTTGACATACCGCAGGAGGCCTTCATGTCGCTCTTGCGCATCGGCAAGCAGCAGTAGCCCCTACCGCTTAGAGGTTGGACGCCGAGGTAACGTGAATCGCTGCCCTGCGTCTTCACTAGAGGTGAAGCTTGTGAAGGTAGGGCTGCGCGAATTGTGAGCAGCGCGGCCGGCTAGGGGGCTACGATGCCAACACCATCATCTTGTCTGCGGCTTCTGGCGGCTTTGGGGCTGGCAGTTGCTGTATCGTTCCTGGCAGCGGGCAACGGCCTCCGGGCCACCAGCTACAACATGGCCTTGGACTACGGCGTGACGGACACCTCCGCCGGGGCCCACTCGGATTACACTGTGGAGCTAACGATTCCGGCAGGCGATTCAATTTTCAGCTCCCTCATCACTTTTGTGCCTGCCGCTTGGGGCATAGGCACGTGTCCAGCGAACGATCCAGGGTCCGTGTCGGCAACCTGTGGTGACGAGGCGCTGCCCGACGGGGCAGTGGTGGGCAGCATGATGTCCCACGCGACGCTGGGGCTCTTGAACGGCCAGTGCTCCGCCGCCCTGGACATACCGTTCACGCTACTGGACGCGACGACCGATCAGAGCCAGACGGTGGTGTTCCACGATGCGGATGGGAATGGCACCGGCGAGCAGTTCGAGGACGATGACGGTGACGGACTGCCCAACGGCGTCGAGATGTACCCGGACTACCTACAGCGGTTGGTACGCAGCGCGCCGTTTCCCAACGGAGCGCCGCTGGCTCCGGTCCTTCGGCAGTATGGGCAGACGAACGTGGGTGGCAGCTGGGTGTCGGTGCAGTTCCTCCTCTTCGCGCCGGGGATCGTGATCAACGGGCTGCCGCTGGACGCCAGCCTAGGCTACCCCGCCGTTTTCGTGCTTCAGAACACGGGCGACCCTGGGCAGGTGGCGGAGCCCAGCAGTATCACCGACTTTTGCACGCCCCACGATACGGTTACGACGTTCTTCGGTGTCACGCAGGATAACCCGGCAACGGGCTCTGCGGACGAGGGCGGCGTGATCAACCTGACGAATCCAACGGATGGCGGCTACGTGTTCGTTGGGTTCGTGCCCAGCGAGTACGATTTCGACGGCGACGGACTGGAGAACGGGCTGGACACGTGTCCGCTATCGGGAAATCCGGACGGTTGGGATCCGCGGGCTGTGAGCACCTCGGGCGATGATGACGGGGACGGCATTCCCAACGTGTGCGACCAGTTCGCGAGCCCGCCCGGGGACCTGGACCAGGACACCGACGGGTTCCAGAACAAGGGCGATAACTGTCCGCTGATTCCGAACGAGAATCAGTTGGACATGGACCGGGATGATATTGGCGATGCCTGCGACCCGGCGCCGTTCGAGCCGTCAGGGCACCAACACTTGGCGTGTGACAGCGAAGAGATCGACATCGGCGCGGGCGGCGACCCAGGCGTGGACCCCTACGCCGTGCCGCCGTGCGCTTTGATCCCGCCGGTGTACTTTGGGTCGGTGGACTGCAACGCCACGGTGGATGCTGTGGATGCGCTGATGGTATTGCGCTTCGTGGGCAACATACAGCCGGCGGCGCCATGTATCGACACGGCTGACGTACAGTGCGATGGTGATATAGACGCCGTGGACGCCTTGCAGATCCTTCGCTTCGTGGCAGGGCTCACGCCTGTGCAGGACCCAGGCTGCCCGGACATAGGCAGCGCGGTGAGTTAGGCAGCCGAGGGCAAGGGGGGAAAGGCCCCGGGCTAAGCGGCAGCGTAGCCCGGGGCCGCACTTTTCTGGCACCAAGCCAACACTAGCCAAAGCTTTCAGAGTTCAGGCGAAGGGCTCGCCGCGCCGCCTGGTTTGACGTAAAATGTCGGCCAGGGGGTGAAGGCAGTGATGGGGCGCGGCGATGCCCTTCTCTCGCGGGTAGACGAGTCGTTGGCCTTGCGGGTCTCCCGGTTGTCGCGGGGGAGCCAGCGCTGGCTGAAGACGGTGCTCTATGCCATCCGCGCCGGGGAGGTCGGTGAGATCCCGGAGGGTTCCGGCGCCGCGAGGCGTGAGGCGGATGTTGCGACGAAGGCGGAGGCTCCGCCGGAGCGGCCGCCGAGCCTGGAGGATGTGATCACGGGCGGGGCAGACCTGCGAGAGCACCTGAGGTCGTACCCGGAGCTGGCAGACGAGCTGGAAGGCCTGGCGGACATCATCGACATGCTGCGAGAGGCGGGTGAGCAGCGGCGGAAGCGAGGGGAGAAGATCTTCCGGGAGGAGATCCTGGGGGAGCCGCCGGAGCAGGACGAGGGCGAAGAGTTGGCCTAGACGGCGGCGATCTGGGGCCCGAGGACGTGGGTGCCGCTGTCCACGAAGATGATGTTGCCGGTGACCATGCGGGAGAGGTCGCTGGCCAGGTAAACGGCCGTGTTTCCGACGTCGCGAGGGGTGATGTTCTCGCGCAGCGGGGCAGCCTCCTCGGTCCATTTGCGTAGCGCTGTGATGCCTTTGACGGCGCTGGCCGAGAGGGTGCGGATAGGGCCTGCGGATATGGCGTTGACGCGTATCTTCTCTGGACCGAGCTCAGCGGCCAGGTAGCGCACCCCCAGCTCGAGGGCCGCTTTCGCAGCTGCCATCGCGCTGTATCCGGGCACGGCCTTCTCGACCGCGTTGTAGGTGAGAGCGATGATGCTGCCCCCGCCGGCATTGCGCATGAGTGGGGCGGCCAGGCGGGCGACAGCGCTCAGGGAGTAGGCGCTGATCTCCAGCGCCATCTTGTATCCCTGGCGGGAGATCTGAGAGAAGGGGCGGTTGAGATCGTCGCGGTCGGCGTAGGCGATGCAGTGGACGAGGACCTGGAGGCGCCCCCAGGCCCGGCCGATGCCCTCCATGAGGCGCTCGATACTGGCGTCGTCGGCCACGTCGCAAGGGAAGAGGAGCGGCGTTCGGCTGGTCTCCAGGGTGGCCACAAGCTCGCGCACGTTCCGTTCTATCCTGCCCTTGGGCTCCTCCTGGTAGGTGAAGGCCAGGTTGGCGCCGTGCTCATGGAAGGCTTCGGCAATGCCCCAGGCGATGCTGTGTTTGTCAGCCACCCCCATGACGAGGGCGTTCTTACCGGAGAGAAGACCTTGATTATGAGGAGTCATGACGCGTCTACCTTCCTATCGTTCTCGTTTCATCGTGGACGTGGGGCGCTGGGGGCCCTTCAGGGCGCGGCCCTGCGACCGCCTGCTCCAAGCGCTGGAAGCACTCGAAGAGGGTGTCGGCCAAAAGCGAGCGGCCCGCATCGAAGCGATCGAGGGCAGGGAGGAAGATGATGCGGCCTGCTCCGAGGCAGAGGGTGGCACCGATGGCTTCGCCGCCGTGGCTACGGATGAAAACGCTCCCGTACTGGTCGAACTGGGCTGCCTCCTCGTCTATCACGGCGCGATAGGCGATGCGTGAGGCGAAGGTCTCTACGTATGGGGCAAAGGGGTGGTTTTCCTGAGTGAGGGTTGCCCCGGGGCGTCCGAAGCCGGGAAGGATGTGGACACCGTACTGGAAGCCCGCCGGCGCAGGAAGCCAATCGTACAGGCGCCACAGGCCGAGGCCGGCCACGTCCCCGACGGTGTCGTCAGGGAAGGCGAAGCAGACGATGGTGCCGCCCGCCGCCAGGAGCCGCCGGGCCTCCCGCTGGCGCATCCGCAATAAGTCGGCCAAGGCGAAGGTGGCCAGGGATGCAGGGCCGTTGACCACGGGCTGGCCGGCGAAGGTGGTGTGTTCCTTCTGCCCCGCCAGCACCTCCTGGACGGTGACGCCTGCGGCATGAGGCTGGACAACCAGGCGCCGGTACTCTGCAAAAGAGGGGGCGGAGACGAAAGAGTAGTTGTCATAAGAAACGTGCGGTAGGGGGATGCCGACGACCAGGGTGCGCATGGGGCCTGCTTACATCCCCAGAGACCGGATATGGGTTTTGAGAGAAGCGGCCAGCTCCGGATTCTGGAGGGCCTTGTAGAGGGACGCCTGAAGAAGGCCGAGGGGGCGGCCGGTGTCGAACCGTTCGCCCTCGTACTCGTAGGCGTAGACGGTGCTCTGGCGCGCCATTCGGTCGAAGGCGTCCATCAGCCAGATTTCGCCGGCGCGCCCGGGTGGCGTCTGGGCCAGCACGTCGAAGATGTCTGCCGTGGCCACGAAGCGGCCAACTGTCGCCAGATCTGAAGGGGCCTCGGAGACAGGCGGCTTCTCGACGACGCCTTTGACGCGGTGGAGGCGCGGCCCGGCTGGTTCTGAGTCGATTACGCCGTACTGGGAGATCTCCTCCTGGGCGATGCGCTGCACGGCGAGGACGGTGCGCTGGCGATCTGCGAAGGCGTCCAGGAGCTGACGGATGGCCGGGACGTCGTGAAATATCAGGTCGTCCGGGAAGAAGATGGCGAAGGGCTCATCGCCGACGAAGGGGCGGGTGATGAGAACTGCGTGTCCGTTGCCGAGGCGCTCCTTCTGACGCACGAAGGCGATATCGGCGGCCGCGGGCCTGCGCACGGCCTCGAGGAGAGCGAACTTCTGGTTGACTTCCAGAACGTGCTCTAGTTCGAAGTCGCGGTCGAAGTGGTCCTCGATAGCTCGTTTGGATGCGCTGGTGACGATGATGATCTGGTCGAGGCCAGCAGCAACGGCTTCGTCGACGATATGCTCGATGACGGGCGTGTCGAGAACTGGGAGCATCTCTTTGGGCACGGCCTTGGTGGCGGGAAGAAACCGGGTGCCGTAGCCAGCGGCGAGGATAACGGCCTTGCGGACCTTCAAGGTGAGGAAGAGGCTCCTTTCGGATGTCGCTAGGGCGTAGTCTAGCGTAGGGCCTGCGGGGGCAGCAAGGGAATCAGGGAGCAGCGCCGGTGAGACGGGCAGGGGTGGTTTTCCACATAATAGCTTGCCGGAGTGACGGCGCGGATGAAGGCTGGAAGCAGGTACGGGCGATGGGGGCCAGTAGCGGTCGTTGAAGGCCCAGTGTGGACGAAGAAGATGGCGTGTCTTTCGGGCCATGGTGTTTTTAGCGGCGTCAAGTGCGGCTTGACACGGGCGGCGCTGGCTGTGGTAGGATGGCCATCGGTCGTGCTAGATGGGGAGCTAGCGGTGCCCTGGACCCGCAATCCGCTATAGCGGGGTCGAATTCCCGCTCGAGGTCCTGGCACTGTGAGGACTGTCCCCGGCAAGCGGCGTCGATGGCCTGGCCCTGCGCGGCGGGACGCTGCGAACCCCGTGAGGCCCGGAAGGGAGCAGCGGTAAACAGTTAGTCCCGGGCGCCGCAGGCCCACCGGGCTGGAGTTGGCTACCGGAGACAAGCTCGCAGTCCGGATCGACAGCGGGTGCACGACCGACCTAAACGAGAAAGCGGGCCGTTAGCAAGATGAGGTGCTGTTGCTGAGACCTGAAGCGGAAGGGCGGTGGGCGGTTAGCCAGCGCCATGAGCCAAAGGGCACACGCACCCCGTGCTAAAAGGATCACCCAACGGGCAACTCCATCTGGCCCTGGCCGTGGCCCTGGTTGCCTCTTCCGTCATCGCCCTGGTCGCCCCCATCTCGCGCACCACAGCCAGCGAGGGCACGCCTCCAGCCCAGGCGGGTGGAGGCGGCCTAGCAGGCGTGCTCCAGACCCAGGCGGCTTCCCTGTCCCGGGTGCTGGCCACGCCGGCCGCCAGCAGCGCCGGCCGTGGAACAGCCTGGGGCGTTAGCCTTAGTGTCCGGCTCACGCCTCTGCCACTGCTGGAGAGCGCCCTGCGCCTGGGACTGGGCGGCATCTTCGCCAACCCGGAGCCAAAAAGCGATGCCGCGGCCTTTGCTGGCCCGGTGGGCTTCACGTTGCACGAGGATGGTTTCGCGTCCTCGCAGACGGCGCCCGGGCCGACCGTCGGCGATGCCCTGGCCGCTCTGGGGGTGGCGGTCTCGCAGTACGATCTGGTGTCGCCGGAGGTCTCTTCGCCTCTTGTGGCGGGCATGCATGTGTATGTGCAACATGCGGCGGCGGTAGAGGTGGTGTTTGGGAGCGAGAGGCGGACGCTGTTCACGAGGGCTGCCACAGTCGGTGAGGTGCTGGCGGAGGCAGGCTATGCGGTGGAGCCAACGGACTTGGTCTTTCCGCCCCCCGAGTCGCTCATCGCCAGTGGCGCCAAGATCACGGTGACCACGTTGCGGGAAGCCATCGAGTATCGGGACCAGCCCATCCCCTTCGATACGCGTTACGAGTACGATGCCGGCCTGCCGCAAGGGGAATCCGCTGTGGTGCAAGCCGGCGTAGAAGGTCACTTCCGGCGGCAGTACCGGGTGCGGTCGGTGAACGGGGTAGAGGTCCTGCGGGAGCTGATATCGGAGGTGGTTATCCCTCCCACCGATGAGGTTGTGTCGGTTGGCACGTACGTTGCGCCAGCGCCGGCGCCAACGCCGCCCCCGGCAGTCGCGCCGGGCCCGGGAGGCGAACTGGTGTGTGTCCGCACGCTGACGGTGTACGCTACGTGGTACACGGCGGCCAGCGCTGGGGGGAGTGGGATCACGGCTACTGGGGTGCCAGTGGACAAGGGGATCGTTGCCGTGGATCCCTCCGTCATCCCCTTGGGGACCCACATGTACATACCGGGGTACGGGTACGCCGTGGCGGCCGATACAGGCGGCGGCATCGTCGGCAGCATGATCGACCTAGGGTTTGGCGATGACGATGTGCCGGACTGGCGCACCCGGTGGGTTGACATCTGCATCCTCGACTGAACGCTGAGCGGGCGCGGCCAGCGGCAGTATGATCCAAGAGTGAGGCGTACATGGAGAGCCGCGCCGCGTAAGGCATTGGGCCAGCACTGGCTCGTGGACAGCCGAATCCTTGAACGTATCGCCTCGGCTGCTGACTTCACTGAGGACGATACCGTACTGGAGGTAGGCGCAGGCACGGGCCTTTTGACCTCGCTGCTGGCAGCGAGGGCGGCCCGCTTGGTGGCAGTAGAGATCGACCCGCGGCTGTGCCTGGCCCTGCGCTCCAGGTTTGCCGGGCAAGCCAACGTGACGGTGGTCGAGGGGGATGTGCTGGCCAAGACGCCGGAGGAGCTCCTGGCCGAGGGCGGGGGAAGGATGCCCTACGTAGTGGTGGGCAATCTGCCGTATTTTATCGGTACGGCCATCGTCAGGCGGTTCCTCCAGGCTGCCGCCCGGCCGCGATGGCTCTTGGTAACGCTGCAAGCTGAGGTGGCGGAGAGTATGGCGGCCCTGCCGGGGCGCATGACCTATCTCAGCGTAGAGACCCAGATGTGGGCAGCGCCCAGGGTGCTCTTCTACATTCCAGCTCGTGCGTTCCGGCCGGCCCCAAAGGTGCGGTCGGCACTGTTGCGGCTGGATGTCCTGGAGTCGCCCCAGGTGGAGGTAGACGATGCCGAAGCGTTCCTAGGCCTGGCCCGGGCTGGCTTTGCGGCGCCGCGGAAGCAGGTGCGCAACTCTCTGGCCATCGGCCTGCGGGTGGGCACGAGGGAATCGGCAGCCCTCTTGGCGGCGGTTGGGATCGACCCGTCGGCAAGACCTTCCGAGCTTACGCTGGACGACTGGCGATCGCTATACTTCGCTTGGCGGGAGGCCAAAGGATAGCTTCTGTGCGCACGGTTGCTCCGGCGAAGGTGAACTGGACCCTGGAGGTGCTGGGCCGGCGCAGCGATGGGTTCCACGAGGTGCGGACGGTGTTGCAGGCGATAGACGTCCGCGACCAGGTGGAGGTTGAGCCATCGGAGTCGCTGGCGGTGGAGCCTTGGGGAGACGGAGAGGCGCCCGAAGGGGACCTGGCGTGGCGGGCTGCCCGGATGCTACAGGAAGCATGCGGCCAGCCCTCCGGGGCGGCCATCCGTATTAGTAAGCGGATTCCGGTGGCGGCGGGCCTGGGGGGCGGGAGCTCCGATGCCGCGGCGACGCTGCGGCTCTTGAACCGCTTGTGGGGCCTGGGGCTCGCGGACGATGCGCTGGCCTCAGTGGCAGCGGGCGTCAGCTCCGACGCTCCGTTCTTCGTGTACGGGGGCGTGGCGTTGTGTGAAGGCCGCGGGGAGAAGGTGAGCCCGTTGCCCGCCGGGCCTACGATTTGGCTAGTGGTTGTGGCACCGCCGCTATTCCTTCCCGGCAAGACGCGCCGAATGTATGAGGCTTTGGAGGAAGGAGATTTTACGGACGGCAGACGGAGCCGGGAGCTGGCGGACCTGCTGAGGCAAGGAGGTTCAGTGGCACCGGGGATGGTGTACAACGTCTTTGCGGAGGCGGCGCTGCGGGTGTTCCCCCAGCTGGACACTTACCGGAGGGCGCTGCGGGATGCCGGTGCTGGGCTGGTGCACGTGGCCGGGTCCGGCCCAGCGCTGTTCTGCGTGGCCGGCGGCGAGAGCGAGGCACGGGCGATCGCCAGGCGCGTAAGCGCGCCGGAGGCCAGGGTGTTCGTGGCCCGGACGTTGGGCAGGGAGGAGTCGGTTGCGGTCGAGGAGTGACGGTAGCGCAGGTTCGGCGGTGCGTCTAAGATAACAGGTATCTTTACGTAAACGGAAAGGTCGTTCTCCATGCCCGGCACAATCGTCGACATGCACGTGCACACGGTGCGCGGCGCGGCCGATTCATCGTTGACACCGGAGCAACTGATAGAAGAGGCGAGGCGAATTGGGCTGACCGGCGTAAACATAAGCGAACATGACCGAGTGTGGGAAACGCCCCAGATCGAGGAGTTCCGGCGGGAGAGCGGGCTGTTCGTGAGCCGCGGAATGGAGGTCTCGACGGATTTGGGGCACATGATCGTCATCGGGCTGGACCGTTACGTGCCGGGGATAAGGCGTGCCGTTGAGTTGCGGCGGGTGCTGGATGATGTAGGTGGGTTCATGATCGTGGCGCACCCGTTCCGGCACTTTTTCGATCCGGTGCATTTCCGCCGGGACGGGCGGCCGCCTTTCGATATGACGCCAGAGGAGGCGGCAGAGCGGATGCCAGTCTTCCGGCTGGTGGACGAGATAGAGGTGGCGAATGGGGGCTGTACACCGCGGGAGAACCGGTTCGCCTTGGAGGTGGCACGGATACTAGGCAAACGCGGGATCGGCGCGAGCGACTGCCATTCGACGAACGGTGTTGGCTACTACGTGACGGTTTTCGAGGAAGAACTGAGGGACCAGGACCACATGCTGGCGCTGTTACGGGAGCGGCGCTTTTACGCGGCGCAGGGGCTGAACATCGGGGAGTTGAGGCCGGTGGACGAGGGGGTTGCGCCAGGGAAGTAGCAGCGACCATTTGTTCTAGAGGGAGCCGCGGCGGCCGTGTTACAATGGCCCCGGCTTGGCCGAAATCTTCGTTGCCTTAGACCTGGAGACGACCGGCCTCGACCCGGCCAAGGACTCCATCATTGAGATCGGGGCCATTCGGGTAGAGGGTGAGAGGCCGGCAGAGACCTTTCACACCTTCATCAACCCTGGCCGGCCTATACCCCCCTTCGTCCGCCGTCTTACGGGCATCACCGACAGTGACGTAAGCAGCGCGCCACGGATCGAAGCGGTGGCCGGGGACCTGGCGGCGTTCCTGGAGGGGGCAATTCTGGTCGGGCACAATGTGCTGGGGTTTGACGCGGCGTTTCTGCGTCAGGGTGGCGTCTGGCAAAACGGCGAGGCGCACGACACGGCGGCCTTGGCCCGTATCTTGGTACCTGACGCCCCGGACTACGGCCTGGCGGCGTTGTGCGAGCGATTCGCCATCCCGCTGGAGGGGCACCACCGGGCCCTGGAGGACGCGCGGGCGTCGTGGCGCCTGTTGGTGGAGCTGCGGAGGCGCGCGGAGGCGTTGCCGGAGGGAGTCCTCCGGCAGATCGCGGCGTGGGTTGGGCAGACGTCCTACCCTTGGCGGGGGTTCTTCGCCCGTCTGGCGGAAGCGGGTCCCGCGGACTGGCGGGCGCTAGCGCCGAGGGGCGGCCAGAAGGCGGATATCGGGCCGTTGGCCGCGCCGCCGAGGCCTCAAAGGGTGGACCCGGCGCGGGCCAGCGGCGTGTTGGCGTCGGCGGCACGCCGGGCAGATATCTTTCCGGAGTGGGACGAGCGGCCGCAGCAATACGAGATGGCGAGCCTCGTGGCGGAGGCTATCGCGGGCGGTGGGCTTCTCATGGTGGAGGCTGGCACGGGCACAGGAAAGTCTTTGGCCTACCTCGTCCCCGCAGCCTGCCACGCCCTGGGCACCGGCGAGAGGGTGGTGGTCTCCACCAATACCATCAACCTTCAAGAACAGCTAGTGAAGAAAGACGTCCCGGCCGTGCAAGGGCTCTTGGCGGGGAAGGGGCTGCGGGCATGCACCCTCAAGGGGCGGCGCAACTACCTGTGCCTCCACCGCTTCTCGTCGCTCCTGGCCGCAGATTCGCTAACAGACCTCGAGGCGCTGGTGGCCTCCCGCGTTCTGGTGTGGCTTCAGAGCACCGAGACGGGGGACCGGGCAGAGCTAAGGATGACGCCAGAAGAGGAGGGCGTCTGGAGCCGGTTCAGCGCAGAGGGGGCTGATTGTTTGACTAACGGAAGCGCCTTCGTCGCCGATGGCGCGTGTTTCTACCAGCGGGCACGGCGTGAGGCGGAGGCTGCCCACATTGTGGTGGTCAACCACTCGCTGCTGCTGACGGACGCCGCCGTAGGCGGGGCTCTGATACCGCCGTACCGGCACTTGGTTATCGACGAGGCCCATCACCTCGAGGACGAAGCGACCCGGCAGTTTGGGTTCGCGTGTGGTGAGCGGGCGCTGGGAGAACTGCTGGATCGCTGTGAGGAGCTGCCGCAGCAGGTGCAGCGGGGGCTACGGGGTATGGTTGCTGCCCTGAGGCCAGGGGCGCAGGTGGCGGATGCCTCGCGGGTGTTGCGGCAGACAGCCGCTGGGGCGCGCGAGCCCCTGAAGGAGTTTTCGGCCCGGCTGGTGACCTTCATGCGGGACCACCGGGACGGCAACGAGGGAGATGACCGCTTGCTGATCAACAGGGCCTCTCGAGTGCAGCCGGACTGGCCCGGCGTGGAGCTAGCGTGGGAGAACCTGCGTTTGTGGCTGCACCAGGTCGAGAGGGCGCTGAGGCTGCTGGCGGGGGCCTTGGACGCGCCGGAGCTGGCCCAAATGACAAACTACGAGCTCGTAGCGGCTGAGGCCGAGGCGGTGCTAAGGGAAATACGGGAGGCATGCGAGGGCATCGGCGTGGCTATAGAGCAGGACGACCCGCAGCGCATAGTTTGGCTGGAGCGCCACCGGTCAGATGGGACGCCTCTCATCAACTGGGCGCCGCTGAATGTTGGAGCAAGCCTAAAGGAGCTGCTGTACGCGGGCCGGGACAGCGTGATCTTCACGGGCGCCACGCTGCAAAGCCGCGGTGGGTTTCAGCACCTCCAACGGCGGCTGGGTCTGGAGGTTGCTGGCACGGCGGCGCTGGGGTCGCCGTTCGACTATGAGCGGGCGGCGGTAGTGTTGGTGCCGAAGGACATGCCAGAGCCGTCGTCACCGGACTACCTCCAATGGTTGGCGAGGGCTGTAGTGGACCTGGGGATGGCTTCCCGGGGGCGAGCGCTGGTACTCTTTACCTCCCATGCTGATTTGAGGGCGGCGCATGCGGCGGCGGCAGGCCCGCTGCGCGAGGCCGGTATCGAGGCGCTGGCGCAGGGGGCTGACGGCTCGCCGGGCCAGTTGGTGCAGGCGCTCTTGAGCAACCCTCAGACGGTCCTGTTCGGCACGTCGAGCTTCTGGGAGGGGGTGGATGTGGTGGGGGAGGCGTTATCGCTCCTGGTCATGGCCCGGCTGCCGTTCACTGTGCCGGCGGAGCCAGTTTTCCAGGCGCGATCGTCGGAATACGACCGGCCGTTCGAGGAGTACGCGGTTCCCCAGGCGGTCCTACGGTTCAGACAGGGGTTCGGACGGCTGATCCGGTCGAAGAATGACCGGGGAGTGATGGTCGTGCTGGACCGTCGCATCATGAGCAAGCGTTACGGCGCTGCTTTCCTGGAGGCGTTGCCCCCGTGTCCCGTGCGGGAGGCGTTGCTTCGTGAGATGCCGGCGCTGGTGCGGGAGTGCCTCGATGGGTCAGCGGCGAGGGTGTAGAAGGAGCCGGGTATGGCTCGAGGTAGCGCCAGGAGCCGGAGCGAGCGGGGCAGGGGGCGCCGGCGGGCAGACGGGTCTTGCCGTCATTCGCCGCGCCGGAACCCCGGGGCCCATCGGACAGTTGCGATGGCGGATTGGATGGCCTAGGCACGGCCTGGCCACAGTTGAGGCGCTGGAGGTTGCGGAGGGCGAGCGGGGGTGGGGCTACGGGTCGGAGGCGGTGCGCCAGCTCGAGGGCCTACTAGGCGAGAGAGGCGTCGAGGGGTTTGCTGTCGCAGTAGACTGCCAGGACGGCCTAGGGCTGTTCTTTTGGCTCAGGTTAGGCTACCGGCCCATACTAGGGCATTCACCGGATGGCCGGTTCTGGATGGCGCGCATGTTTGCGGACTCTTGATTCCCAAGACGGAGGGGTTTCTGTGATGGCGATGGATGACGTGTTGGCCCATGTAGACGGGCATTTGGAGGAGTCGCTGGACGTGCTGAGGGGTCTGTGCCGCCTGCCCTCGGTGAGCGCTCGAGGGGAGGCGATCGAAGGGACGGCGGAGCACGTGGCGGGGCTGCTGAGAGAGCTGGGGTTCGAAGTCCGGATCCTGGCCAAGCCGGCGGGAGGCCATCCGGTGGTGTTTGCCTTTGCTGAGGGCGCTAGCAGGAGGACTCTCCTGTTTTACAACCACTACGACGTGCAGCCTCCGGAGCCCCTGGAGCTATGGTCGTCGCCCCCCTTCGAGCCGCGGCTGGCGGAGGGAAAGCTCTATGGCCGGGGCGTCAGCGATAACAAGGGGAACATAGCTGCCCGCCTGGCGGCCATACGGGCCTGGCGAGAGGTCCGGGGCGAGCTGCCCTGCTCCGTGAAATTCTGTATCGAGGGTGATGAAGAGATTGGCAGCCCCCACATGGAGGAGTTCGTGGGCGCAAACCGGGGCCTGTTGGCGGCCGACGCCTGCCTGTGGGAAGGAGGCGGCGTAACCTGGGAGGGGCTGCCCCAGATCACCCTGGGCGTCAAGGGGCTCCTGTACGTCCAGTTGGACTGCCAGACCATCAGCCACGATGCCCACTCCTCCTACGGAACCGTCTTGCCGAATGCGGCCTGGCGTCTGGTGTGGGCCCTGTCGAGCATCAAGGGGCCTGACGAACGGGTGACAATCGACGGCTTCTACGACCAGGTGCGGCCTCCTACGCCGGAGGAGCGGGCGGCCGTAGAGGCCATGCCAAGTGAGGACGAAGAGACGCTGAGATCGTACGGGATCCAGCAGGCCGTGAGCGGGGTCCGCGGTCTCGAGTACCGGCTTCGCCATTGCTTCGAGCCGACGGCGACCATCGATGGCCTCTCGTCGGGCTACGAGGGCGAAGGCGCAAAGACGGTGTTGCCGGCGAAGGCGATGGCCAAGGTGGACTTCCGGCTCGTGCCGGACCAGGACCCGGAGGACATCCTTGCCAAGCTTCGGGCCCATCTCGAGAGATGCGGGTTCGGCGACGTGAAGGTGAGCTACATCAGCGGCGAGCGGCCGGCCCGGACGCCGGTAACGGATCCCTTCGTGGCGGTGGTGCGGCGGGCGGTACGGCGGGCCTACGGCGCCGAGCCGATTACGGTGCCCACCATGGCTGGCACGGGGCCTCTCTACCCGTTTGTGAAGACGCTGGGGCTCCCCGTCGCGGACTGCGGCATCGGATATCCCGACGCGAGGATCCATGCGCCTGACGAGAACATACGCATAGAGGACTTCCGCCGCGGGACGAAGGCGGTGGTGGCCCTGCTGGGGGAGATGGGAGAGGCAGGAGAAGCGGAGTAGGAACTGTGCCACGGAGGTAGCGGGGGCATTCGCGGGGGCGGCGCGGCCTCAGGATGGCGCTGTTCACGCGATAACGCTGGGCGCTGCCCCCGTGCGCCGCTAGTCCGGCCCTAATGGCCGGGACCGACAGGGGGCTCGGCAGGTCTCTCTGAGGAGGTCCCGAGGCAGTTGAAGCAGGCGAACT
Source organism: Dehalococcoidia bacterium (assembly GCA_034432935.1). Classification (GTDB taxonomy): domain Bacteria; phylum Chloroflexota; class Dehalococcoidia; order SM23-28-2; family RBG-16-64-32; genus DAOUAG01. The sequence goes on from DAOUBD010000045.1 coordinate 22,454, forward strand.
CCAGGGAGAGGTACTGGTCGTTTATCCAGACGTCGCCGCAGTCCTTGCCTTGGCTGTCATTGCGCAGGCGCAGGTGGTAGCGGCTGTGACAGTTGTTGCAGGTGGCGGAGTTCGTATCGTCAGCGGGTTCCCCGCAGACGCAGCATACTTCGTTTTGTTGGCTGGCCATTAGCTTCCGCCTGTGTGGGTCTGGGGCTTTAGAGAGAGGGCGAATCGCACCTCGTCTTGGCGAGTCTTGACCACACCGTCAAGTTTAGCAACACGGAGGCGGCGGAGCACCTCTCCGAGGACGGGGCCGCGGGGGACACCGAGGGTCTCGAGGTCAGTTCCGCGGAGGGCAGGGCGGATGTGGCGGAGGCGCCGCAAGTAGTCGATGATGCGTTCGCGGGCAGGGCCCTGGGCCATGACGGCGAAGGCCCAGAGGGTAGGGAGTGGGTATGGGTCCAGGGCGGCGACGAGTTCGCTGGGCCGCAGGGCCTGCCATACGAGGCCGGTCTCGAGCCAGCGTATGCGGGGCGTCAGAGCGATGGATTGGGCCTGGCTGCGGGTGAGGGCAAGGCGCTGCCGGAGGGAGGGGACCTCGGACTCAGGGACGGTCCAGGCGAGGAGCGGCCAGTAGGCGGCGGGGGTTGCCGCCGCGCTGAGACGCCTGAGGTCTGAGAAGGCCGTGGCGCGGGTCTGATCGAAGGTGAGGGCTGGGTGGATGGCGGCAAGGGCTCCCCAGTCCTGAAGGTGCAGAAGGGCTCCTTCTGGGGTCTCCTCCCGCAGCGTGCGGGAGACCTCCTCGTGGATGCGGGCGGCGCTGATGCTACACAGATGAGGAAGGGCGGCCTTGATCTGGCGGTGGGTATCGTCTTCCACCTGGAAGCCGAGCCGGAAGGCGTAGCGAGCCGCCCGGAAGATGCGGGTTGGGTCGTCTGCAAAGCTAGCCGGATGGAGGCTGCGGATCAGCCCAGCCTGTAGGTCTTGACGGCCGTTGAAGGGGTCGATGAGGGCCCCTCTATGGGGGGTAGTGAGGCGGAGGGCGATGGCGTTGATGGTGAAGTCACGGCGGGCTAGGTCTTCGCGGATCGAGGCCGGGCGAACGACGGGCAGGGCGCCGGGGCGAGGGTAGACCTCGGCCCGGGCGGTGGCGATATCGAGGGTGAAAGCATCGAGATGGATGGTGGCGGTGGCGAATCGGGGGTGAACTATGAGGCGGCCTCCCAAGCGGTCAGCCAGATGCCGGGCTAGCGTTGGAGCATCGCCCTCGAGCACGAAGTCGATGTCCAGCGAAGGGCGGCCCAGGAGGAGGTCGCGCAGGGGCCCGCCTACGAGGTAAAGGGGGCTGCCGGAGTCCTGGGCGAGGGAGATGAGGGTGTTAGCGGCGGCGCGGGCGGCGGGAGGCAGGCGGCTAAACCATTTATCGATAAGTTTTGGGTCTTCCATGAATCTGGGGTCTTATTGTTCAGTCGTTTCTTGACAGGGTAGTTGGTGCGCCATATGATGGCCCCTGTGGCGGCAACTATTTGGACGTTGTCTTTTGGAGTCTAACATCCGGACGGGATAGGGACATTCAATCGTTGCAGGCTGGCAAAGCCGCTCTTGGGCGGCTTTCTTTATCAGGGCTGAAGTTTTTGCGCTATGGTTAGGCAGGCGAGTGCAGCGAAACCCAGACCAGCGAAGGAGTTGGACGAGGCGCTAGGCGTCGGGTTTCACGATCCGAACCTCCTTCGGCAGGCCTTGTACCACCGATCGTACCTGAATGAGGCGGACGAGGATGCAGAGTCCAACGAGAGGTTGGAGTTCTTGGGAGATGCTGTGCTGGGGCTGGTGATCTCGGAGAAGCTGTACCGGGACTACCCCACTTTGAGCGAAGGCAACCTCAGCCAGATCCGGGCCTCGCTGGTGAGATGGGACACGTTGGCGCGGGCGGCGCAACGGATCAACCTGGGGGAGTACCTGGTGTTGGGGCGGGGCGAGGAGATGTCCGGCGGTCGCAGCCGTCCCTCGAACTTAGCGTGCGCCTTGGAGGCCCTGATCGGGGCCGCCTTCCTAGATGGCGGTCTGCCCAGGGCCAGGAAGCTGGTGCTGCGGCTGTTGAAGGAGGACCTGGAGGAGATGGAGGAGAGGGGTGCCAGCGCCGACAGCAAGTCGCAACTCCAGCATGTGGCGCAGACCCGTTGGCACGAGATCCCGCAGTATAGGCTGGTGTCATCGGAGGGGCCGGACCATGCGAAGCTCTTCACCGTGGAGGTCCTGGCCGGGCAGCAAGTCTTGGGGCGGGGGCAAGGCCGAAGCAAGAAGCAGGCGGAGCTGAACGCCGCTCGCCAGGCCTTGGAGACGCTGGCCGCTGCCAACAACTAAAGCGGAATCTGAAGTGTACCTGAGGCGCCTAGAGCTTTACGGTTTCAAGAGCTTCGCCGGGCGGACCTCGTTCGTTTTTGGCCCTGGCGTGACGGCCATCGTGGGGCCCAACGGTTCCGGCAAGTCCAACATCGCTGATGCCTTGCGGTGGGTGCTGGGCGAGCAGTCGGGCAGGCTTCTGCGGGCGAAGCGGCTGGACGACATCATCTTTGCCGGATCGGGAAAGAGGGCGGCCGCGGACCGCGTGGAGGTGACCCTCGTCCTGGACAACTCGGATGGCTGGTTGCCGGTGCCGGCTGAAGAGGTGGCCATCACGCGGCGGGGGCAGCGGAACGGCGATAGCGACTACTCCATCAACGGCAAGAGGACCCGGCTGCGGGAGATCCAGACCATCCTGATGAAGGCCAACGCCACGCAGAACTCCTACGCCATCATAGGGCAGGGGCTTGTGGAGAGCGTGTTGAACCTGAAGGCGGAGGAGAGGCGGCAGTTGATCGAGGAAGCCGCCGATATCCAGCGCTACAGGATGAAGATCGAGGAGGCAGAGGGACGGTTGGAGGCGACCCACGAAAACGTGGAGCGCGTCCGCCTGCTGATGAAGGAGATCGCTCCGCGGATGAGCCGGTTGGAGCGGCAGGCGAGGTTGGCGGGCGAGCACAGCCGCATCCGGAAGGAGCTGACACAGGCCTTGCGGGTGTACTACGAGGAGCAGTGGCGCCGGGCGCAAGAGGCGCTGACGGTGGCCCGGGCGGCCCACGATCAGGCGCAGGCCGAGTTCGCCCAGGGGAAGGTGGCGTTGGCCACCTGCCAACGGGAGCTCTCCGACATATCGGCGCAACTGGAAGAGTACCGCCGGGCGGCGGCGGCGGCCATAGCCCAGCGAGACCGGTTGGACCAGCGCATCCGGGAGTTGGAGCGACGCTTGGCCGTTTCGCGGGAGCGCCTCGGCATTTTGGAGGCCCGGCAAAAGGAGTTGGCTCAGGAGCTGGCAGCCCTAGGGGCCGAACAGCGGCGGGCAGAGGCCATTCTGGCTGCCGAAGAGGAAAGGCGCCGGGAGCTGGAGGCGCGGGTGGGTGCGGCCCGTGAGGAGTTCCAGAGGAGGCAAAAGGAGCTGCTGGCGCTGGAGGAGGAGTTCCGGGCAGCCGCAGGACACGCTGGCGATGCGGAAGCGAAGGGCAAGCGGCTACAGGCGGCAGCCGACGAGATAAAGCTAAGGTTGCATCGCATGGCGGACGCTCAACGCGATCTTGAGAAGGAGTCGGCGCGGCTGGACACGCGCAGGCGGTCGTTGGTGAACCAGATGGCGGAACACCTGCGGGTCTTGAAGGGGCTGCGGGACCAGGAGGAGCGCTTGACGGCGCAGGTGGCGCAGACGGGCGCGAGGCGGCTGGCGTTGGAGGCAGCGGCGGCGGAGGCGCGGCAGGCGCTGGCCAAGATCGAGGCGGACCAGAACGCCCGGCGCGGCAAGTTGGAGGGCCTTCAGGCGCGGCTGAGCGTCCTGAGTGAGGCGCAGAGGCAGGCCCAGGGGCCGGCCGTGGAGGATCCCGTCTCGCTGGAGGGGGCGTTGTGCCGGGTATACGAGATCATCCGCGTGCCGAGGGGCCTCGAGGAGGCGATCGCGGCAGCGTTGGCGGACCAGTTGGAGGCGTTTGTCTTCCAGCGCCAAGGGGAGGCTATCCAGGCGTTGCAGTCGCTGGTCAATGAGAGGGGGCCCCGCACCACGGTAATACCGTTGGACAGCCTCAAGCAGTCGTACCCGCTAAACATCATCCGGGAGAAGGGCGTAGTGGGCGTGGCCTCCCGTTTGATCAAGTACAGCCCCGGCCACGAGAAGCTGATCAACCTCTTGTTGGGCCGGACCATCGTCGTGCAGGACGCATCGGTGGCGCAGCGGCTGATGCGGCGCGGCCTGGGCACCATCGTCACGCTCGATGGCATCGTGTTCCACCCCAGCGGCCACATAACGGGTGGCCAGCCGCGGGCCAGCCGGCCGTTTGTGTTGGGGTACGAGCGTGACATGGAGTCCATCCCCAAGGAGGTTGAGCGCATCGAGAAATCGCTCTTGGCGGCCGAACGGGAGGCAGACGTGTGGCGAGAGCGCCTCCGAGAGGCGGAGGAGGCGCTCTCGGCGCTGAACCGGGAAGCGGACGTCGCGCTGGAGCGCAGGCTGCGTCTTCAGGACACCATGGGGCAACACCAGCAGAAGCTGGCGCAACTGCGGGGTGAGATGCGCGGCATTATCGGCTCCCAAGCCAGCCTGCGGGAGCAGCAGGCGGCGCTCCAACGTGAGGCAGAGAGGTTGGAGCGGGAGAGGGATGCGATGCTGGCGGAATCGCGGGAGTCGGCGGCGTCAGCGAAGCACCTGGGCCGGGCCAACGAGCTCTTCCGTGAGCGGCGCGAGGCTCTACAGGCGGTGGTGAACGAGGCGGCCGATAGTCTGGCGCGGGCCGACGGTGAATACCGGTCGCTGGCAGTGCAACGCGAGGCGGCGGAGGCCGTGCTGGCGCGAATAGAAGCCCAGGTCTCGGCGAAGGATGTGCAGTCGAAAGCCCTGGAGATGGAGATGACGACCCTCAGGGCCAGCATCGAGTCCGATGAGACGGAGCTGGGCAGGGCGCGGGCCCAGTTGGAGGAGCTCATCCGGGAGAGCCAGCCAGGCCAGGAGGGGATGCACCACTTGGAGCTCCGCCAACGGGACCTGCACGCCCAGGTCCTCAGTGCTCAGGGCCGGATGTTCGAGGCTGAAAGGCACGTCCTGGAATCGGAGGCGGAAGTGAGGCGTTGGGAGGCGGAGGTGGAGATGCTGCGCAAGCAGATAGCCGAGGATGGGCTGGTACTGGCGGCGGATGGGAGCGTGACGGAAGAGGGCGGGGTGGCTGGGCCTGCCATTCCCTACTGGTTGGCGGCCGAGGGCCGTGAGGAGGGCCCGGCAGGACTGCGCCCCATTTCGGGCGGCGCAGCGGTAGATCCTGAGTCGATGAAGCGGGAGATCGATCGTATGCGGACGCAGCTACGCAGCCTGGGGCCGGTGAACGTGGAGGCCCAGGCAGAGTATGACTCGCTGCGAGAGCGGTACGATTTCCTGGCAACCCAAGTGCGGGACCTGGAGGGGGCCGAGGAGTCGTTGCGGAAGGCCATCCGCGAGTTGACGGAGCTGATGCGCCGCCGGTTCGAGAGCACGTTCCAGCAGGTGGCATCGGGTTTCGAGCAGTATTTCCACACCTTCTTTGGCGGGGGCCACGCCAAGCTAAAGCTGAGCAACCCGAAGGACCCATCCACCTCCGGAGTCGAAATAGAGGCAAGGCCGCCGGGCAAGCGGACTCACAGTCTTACGCAGCTCTCGGGAGGCGAGAAGGCGCTGACGGCCGTGTCGCTGCTGTTTGCTCTGCTTCAAGCAAACCCCTCGCCCTTCTGCGTCCTGGACGAGGTGGACGCCATGCTAGACGAGGCGAACGTGGGGCGCTTCGCCAACGCCCTGAGGGAGCTTTCCCAGCGTACGCAGTTCATCGTCATCACCCACAACCGGCGGACCATCGAGATAGCCGATAACATCTATGGGGTGTCGATGGCGCCGGACGGCGCGTCTCGCGTGCTCTCCATGCGCCTGGCAGATATCCCGGCTGCGGAAGAGCCGTCGCTGAACTAGGGTCACGGCTCCTGGAGGGCTTGCGGGCCCTTGCCCCATCGCCGCCTGCCTGGTCGCTCCACCCTTGCCCCTCCTCACGCAGGGCCCCTATCATCGGTCTCGATGGTGCGGTTTTTCAGACGCAAGACCGAAGTGGGTGGAGAGCCTTCGCCGGGTGGCGATGGCGCCGGAACAGTGGACGCGGTGGCGACGCCGGTGACGCCGGCGCCTGTTGGGCAGGCGGTGGAGAAGACGCGGCGGACGTGGTTTGGGCGCATCGGCGGCATCTTTCGAAGGGGTTTGGGCGACGAAGTATGGGAGGAGCTAGAGGAGACGCTAATCGGTGCCGACGCGGGTGTGGAGACGACGCTGAAGGTGCTGGGCGTGGTGCGAGAGCGGGTGAAGCAGCAGGGCGTCCGGGACCCCGAGGCGGCGGTGGAGATCCTGAAGGACGAGCTGCGCAAGGTGCTGGAGGTCGATACGGGCCGGGGCCGCCTTTGGGGTGAGGGGGCTTCTCAGGGGCCAGCGCCGCGGCCGGCGGTGATCCTGGTGGTGGGCGTAAATGGTACCGGCAAGACGACGAGTATCGGCAAGCTGGCCTATGCCTGCCAGGCGCAAGGAAAGAAGGTGATTCTGGCCGCCGGGGACACCTTCCGGGCGGCGGCCATCGACCAGCTCAAGCACTGGGGTGAACGGGCAGGGGCGGACGTGGTGGCCCACCAGCAGGGCGCAGACCCGGGTGCCGTGGTGTTCGATGCGCTGGTGGCGGCAGAGAAGCGGGGCGCCGACATCCTGATCATCGACACGGCGGGAAGGCTGCACACCAAGAGCAACCTGATGGAGGAGCTGCGGAAGGTGAACCGCGTGATCCAGAGGCGTGTGCCCGACGCTCCTCATGAGGTGCTCCTGGTGCTGGATGCCACGACAGGTCAGAACGCCATGCACCAGGCCCGGTATTTTACCGAGGCGGTGGGAGTGACCGGGGTCGTGCTGGCGAAGCTCGACGGCACAGCCAAGGGGGGTGTGATCTTCTCGGTGTGCGATCAGTTGGGAGTTCCCGTGCGGTTTGTGGGGACTGGCGAGAAGCCACAGGACCTGGCGCCGTTCGACCCTCGGGAGTTTGTGGAGGCCCTCTTCGCCTGATCTGGGTAGGGCCGGCCCGGACGCACACTAGACTCGATGGACACGTTGCCGGCGCCTGATGTTCCTTCCCTGGGTGGGGCAGGCGGGGCGGCGCCGGCAAGCGAGAATGCGCTGCGTCTTTCGATAAGCGTCGAGGCGCTAGTGTGGATTCTCCTGGGTGTACTCGGCGCGCTAGTCCGCCTGCTTGACCTGACGGGTGAGCCCCTGACGGTGGCCGAGGCCGCCCGCAGCCTCGACGCGGCCTTGGTAGCGAGGGGAAGTTCGCCAGACGGCTGGAACGGCGACCTGACGGCTGCCGTGACGGCTTACCTGTTCCGCGCCATCGGTGAGAGCGATGGCGTAGCCCGGTTGGCCCCAGCGGTAGGAGGGGCGATGGCCGTGCCGGCCCTGTGGTGGCTGCGGCAGTATGCGGGGAGGGCCGGCGCGCTGGCAGCCGCGGCGCTACTGGCGTTCTCGCCCCTGTCCGTACTTGTGTCCAGGTCAGCGCTGCCCTACGCCACCGGGGTGTTCCTATCGCTCTTGATGGTGGGTGCCGCCTTCGCCTATCTCAAGGAGCCGCGCCCTGGCCCGCTGTTCCTGCTGGCGCTGGGCGCCGGGTTGTCCCTCTTGGCGGACGCGGTTTCTGTGACAACCGGGTTGGCCATCGTGGTGTTCTTGGCGATAGAGGCGGGCCTCTTGGGGAGCGAAGCGGCGCGTAGGGCGTGGGTCGCGTTCCGTTCCAGTCCTTTGCAGATGGGGAGCGTAGTGCTCGTGACTTTGGCGGCCCTTCAGTTGGGGCTAACTCGCTTCGGGACGTCGCTGGAGAACACTGGTCTGCCTGGCGTCCGGCTTTGGTCTGCGATGTTCGATACGCCGCGGGACACCCAGGCGCCGGAGTACTACCTGGCGCTGATGGTGGCGTACGACTGGCCGCTGTTCGCCGCGGGCGTGCTGGGTCTTGGAACCGTCCTCTTGGACCGGCCGCGCGACGGCTCGGGGGCGTCCGCGTTCAAGAGGTTCCTGGTTGTATGGACCTGTGCTGGGGCGCTGATCCTGGCGCTGGCATCTAGAAGGGATGCGGGCCAAGCCCTTGTGGTCCTCCTGCCCCTGTCGCTGCTGGCGGGCGTGGCCGTCGAGAAGGCGGTGCGGACGGCCGACTGGGGCCTCCTCCGCCGATGGTGGCCTCTGCCAGCGGGGGCGCTCCTCCTGTGGGCCTATGCCGCGATGCTGATGACCCGCTGGTCGGCGGGAAACGCTGGGCCTGTCGAGCGGTTTGGTATGGTGATGGCAGCGGGCGGCGGGCTGTTCCTGCTGGCGGCGCCGTTGGCGCACCTTGGGCGTAGAGGAGTGGCCATGCCGCTGGTGGCGGCCGCTGCGGCCGGGCTGGTCTTCACCGGGCACTCGGCCATGGCGGTGACAGCCGGCGGTGGCACGGAGTTCGCAAGAGGGGATTCCGTCACGCAGCGGGCGGCCTATCTGGGCGAGACGCTGGCCCGCCTGAAGGAAGAGAGGGGAGGAACCCTCGTGGTCGATGCTGATCTACGGGACGCCTTGGGTTGGACCTTGCGAGACTCTGGGGCCCGCTTCGGCGGCCGGGTGGAAGGGGCCTCGATAGTAGTTGGGCCAGCGGGAGCGCCACCCCCCGGCTTCGCTCCCCTGGGCGGGAGCTGGCGCGTGGCCGAAGGCTGGTACCCGGAGGCGTTGTTGCGTCCGCGAGGTATGTGGCGCTGGCTGGTGTTCCGTGAGCCGTACGGGGCCATGAGGGCCGTGGAAGTGAGCATCTTCGTCCCGGCGGTGTGACATGGCGCTGGCGATGGAGTGGGAAGAGGGCCAGGAGGGCGCCGCTGCGCAGGGACTGCTGCGCTGGCGCGTCTCCATCACGTGGGAGACCGTGGCCTACGCCGTGGTCGTGGTGCTGGCCGTGGCCATGCGCTTCTGGGATCTGGACGCCAGGGCGATGCACCACGATGAAAGCCTGCACGCGTACTACTCATACCAGCTCTTCCGGGGGCTGGGGTACGAGCATTCGCCGTTGCTACACGGGCCCTTCCAGTTCTTTGGGATGGCCGCGGCGTTCGTGCTGGCGGGCGGGGATGGCGATGCGGCGGCGCGGGTGTTGGCAGCGCTGTTCGGTTCGATCCTGGTGGTGCTGCCGGTGTTCTTTCGGAGCCACCTGGGCCGGGCTGGTTCCCTCGCGGCATCGGTCCTTATCGCTACCTCACCAGCTCTCCTGTATTACAGCCGCTTCGCCCGGGAGGACATCTACGCTGCGGTCTTTACGTTCGCCGTTGTCGTCTGTCTTTGGCGGTACATAGCAGAGGAGAGGGATGGGTATCTGTATGGGGCGGGGGCTGCTTTGGCCCTGGCCTTCGCGACGAAAGAGAACGCCTTCATCACCAGTGGCGCCGTCGTCGTGTTCCTCGATCTGCTGGTGGCGGAGGAGCTGGCCCGGCAGACGGAGCGGCAGATGGGAGACGGCGACAAGGCTCATCCGTTCTACTTCCTGGCCTACATACCGCTAGCCTGGCTGGTGGTGGCGCTGTGGCCCTTCATGCGGGGCTTGCGCCGACGGTTCGGCCTCGCCGAGCGCACAGGCAAGATGGACGCCCTCTTGGTGGTAGGCACCCTCGTGGGCCCGCAGTTCGCTGCAACCGTACAGGTGCCGTTGGAGGCCACAGGTCTCAGCGCTGGCTCTGGGGGAGCGGAGCGGCTCGTAGCCTTCCCAGCAGTGGTTGGCTTGCTAGCAGCGTCGGCCGTGGTGGGTCTGGCCTGGGACAAGAGGCGCTGGGTCCTGGCGGCGTCGAGCTTTTATCTGCCGTACCTCCTGCTCTTCACCTCGTTTCTGACGCATCCTCAGGGCTTCGCTTCCGGAATCTGGGACTCGCTGGACTATTGGATGGGGCAGCACGGGGAGCGCCGCGGGAACCAGCCGGAGTTCTACTACCTGTTGTTCTTTCCGGCGTACGAGATAGTGACGATGATGCTGGCGCTGCCGGCGCTCCTGTACTACACCCTACGGGGCGGATGGCGCTCGTGGCTCCTGACCTCTCTGGCGGTACTGGCTTTTCTCGCCTTCTTCGGCGCCGACAGTTTCGGGCATAGCGCCGTCCTGGACGCCATCTCGGTCGCGGCTCTTCCTGCTGCGGCAGTAGCCCTCTTCGCCGCCGTCCGCGGCACCGACTTCGAACGGTTTCTCGTGTTTTGGACGGTGGCCTCGCTGGTGGCCTATTCCTACGTTGGAGAGAAGATGCCCTGGCTGAGCGTCCACACTACGCTGCCGGCGGTGGTGCTGGCTGCCTATGCTGCGGGACGCGTGTGGGAGGAGTGGAGAGGTGACCGGGGCCCGAAGGCGCAAAAGTGGCGGACAAGGCACGGCTTGGCCTGGGCTGCAAGGGCGGCGTTGGCGCTGGTGGTCCTGGGCGCAACCCTCTTCACGCTACGGACGGCGATATACGCTACGTACGACCACGGGGACGTGCCGCGGGAGCTCCTTTTCTATACCCAGACAGCGCCCGACGTGCCGAGGGTGGCGAGGGCCATCGACCAGTTGGCTGCATCGACGGGGCAAGGACGGGACCTGCGAGTGCAGGTGGACAGGGCCTTCGCTTGGCCGTGGGCATGGTATCTGAGGAAGTACAAGACGAGTTTCGAGGTCATCGATGGGGAGTTTCGGCCGGATCCCGGGGCGGTTCTCATAGTGGGCGGGCCAGAGGACGTTTTCACGGAGCCCTACCGCCGCAACTATCAGTTTCCACGGAGCTACACGCTGCGTTGGTGGTTCCCTGAGAGCTACCGGGAGTTGGGAGCGGAAGCGAACCTGGCGGAAGGGCTGTGGGGGTTCCTGCGGCGCCTAGTTCGGGATAGCAGCTGGCGTCGCTGGGGTGAGTACCTCGTCCAGAGGGATGTGAATCCGCAGGGGATCGATGGGGTGATGTACGTGCCTCTGGAGTACGCCGCGGGGTTGACGGTGGCGCCTTCCGAGGGTGAGCAGGCTGGAGCTGGGGGCGCGCCTTCGCCAGATCTGGAGGGACGCCTGATCATGGGCCGCATAGGGTCTGAGCCTGGCCAGCTCATGGGCCCCGTGGGGCTGGCGGTCGGTGGCGGGGGAACCATCTGGGTGGCGGACAGCGGGAACGCGCGCGTGCAAGCGTTCGATGCCCGCGGGCAGTCCGCCGGAACATGGGGCAGCCCCGGGAGCGAGCCTGGGCAGTTCAACCAGCCGGCGGGTGTGGCGGTGGCGCCCGATGGTTCCATCTTCGTGGCGGATACGTGGAATCACCGGATCCAGAAGTTTGGGCCAGATATGTCGTTTGTCGGCTCCTTCGGGAAGGCAACGGCAGATCTCCTGAATCCTGGCCCGGATGAGATGTGGGGCCCCCGGGGCGTGGCGGTGGACGGCGACGGCAACGTTTGGGTCACGGACACCGGGACGCACCGGGTAAGGAAGTTTGCGCCGGATGGCAGTCCCATCGCCTCCTTCGGCTCGCGGGGCCGTGGCCCCCGGCAGTTCGTGGAGCCGGTGGGGATTGCCATCGGCCCCGATGGTTCCGTCTTCGTGGCGGATGCCGGCAACGCCCGCATCCAGAAGTTCGCGCCGGACCTGTCTTTCGTGGCCGAATTCCCGATATCGCAGTGGGCAGACCGGGACCCCCGTAACAAGCCGTATCTGGCCGCCCTGCCCGATGGCCGTCTACTCGCCACGGATGGTCCCCATGGCCGGGTTCTGCTCATAGGGCAGGACGGGACGGTACAGGCGCAGGTAGAGCGGGTCGGTGAGTTGCCGCTCTTCTTCCCGGCTGGCGTGGCCTACGACGCCGAAAGGGGCTACGTTTACGTGACCGACGGCGCCGGGGGGTTTATCGCCCGGTTCCCGCTCACGGACTTCGCATTGCGGCAATAGGGCGGCGCCCGTATGATGTGTGAAGATTGACACAATCGCCTTCTTGTGTGAGGAGAGGACGGTAGAGAGTGTCCCTCGGCACGAGCCATAGTTCGAGAACGTCGGCGCGGGGGCCGGCGGCGGCCGCCAGGCCCGGTATTGCAGCCAAGGCTGCGGAGCTGCTGGCCGACTTGCGTCCCGACAGCGCTGGGTTGCTGGAGGCGTTGCATCGTATCCAGCATGAGTTCGGGTACGTGCCCCAGGAGGCGATGCCTGTACTGGCGGCCAAGCTTCGCACAACTCCGGCGCTGGTTTACGGTGCCATTGATTTCTACTCCGAGATCCGGACTACGCCCCCCGCCGAGCAGGTGGTGGAGTGGTGCAGCGGCCCGGCCTGTCTCCTCAAGGGATCCCAGAACATCCGCCGGGCGCTGGAGGCGGTTCTGGGGTGCGAGATGAACGGCGCGACGCCCGACGGAAAGTTCGAGCTTCGTTTGGTGCAGTGTGATGGCACGTGCCACCTGGCGCCGCAGTTGAGGCACCGGGGGCGTTACATCGGCCCTCTGAGTGTGAGCCAGGCCATCGAGTGGGCTAGGGCTCTGAAATCGGAGTACGGGTCCAGCGAGCCGCAGGCCGAGGGAGGCGTAGCCTAGCCCTTGGCGACTTACGAGGAGCTGCGCAAGGCTGCCGAGGCGGTCTGGGCGGGTATCGAGAGCCCGCAGCGGACGCTGGTGAAGGTTGGCGTCGCTACCTGCTCCCGTGCGGCGGGGGCAGAGGAGACGCTGGAGGCGCTGAAGCGGGAAATAGCGGCGCAGGGCCTGGCGGCCGACCTCATGACCGTCGGCTGTTTGGGTCTGTGTTACGCCGAGCCGCTGGTGGAGGTGCACCATCCCGGGCAGCCGCCAGTCCTCTACGGTAATGTGACGCCAGAAAGCGTCAGGGCCTTGGTAGAAGGCGCCATCGCCGGCCGGGGGCCGATGCCGGAGCGGGCGCTGGCGGTTGTGGGAGCCGAGGCTGTGGCGGGGGTGCCGGGCCTCGGCTCGCTGGACTTTTTCGCCATCCAGATACGGCGGCTGATGGCCAACTGCGGGGTGATCGATCCCGGGAATATCGATCACTACATCGCACGCGGTGGCTACGAAGGGTTGGCCAAGGCCTTGCGAGTGGGCGGCGAGGCCGTCATCAAAGAGGTGCTGGCGTCCGGACTGTGGGGCCGTGGCGGGGCCGCCTTCCCTACGGGCCGGAAGTGGGAGTTCCTGCGGGGCTCCGCCCGGAAGCCGAAGTACATGATCTGCAACGCCGATGAGGGGGATCCGGGCTCCTTCGTCAACCGGAACCTGATGGAGAGCGACCCCCATCTTGTGATCGAAGGGATGATTATCGGCGCCATCGCCACGGATGCCCAGCGGGGCTTCGTTTACATCAGGGATGAGTACCCGGTTCCCATCGAGCGGATGCGGCGGGCGGTAGAGCAGGCGCGCGCGAAGGGGCTGCTGGGTGAGGACATCCTGGGTAGCGGCTTCTCGTTCGATATCGAGGTGGTGCGTGGCGCCGGCGCCTACGTTTGCGGCGAGGAGACAGGGCTGATCGCCTCTCTGGAGGACAGGCGCGGGATGCCCAAGATCCGGCCGCCCTTCCCGGCGCAGGCCGGCGTCTTCGCTCAGCCCTCTAACGTGAACAACGTGGAGTCGTATGCCAACGTGCCGCTGATTTTACGCCACGGAGCGGCCTGGTACGCCTCCGTAGGCACTGACAGAAACAAGGGGACGAAGATGTTCTCTCTGTCGGGGAACATACAGAGGGTGGGCGTGCTGGAGGTGCCGTTGGGGACGCCTCTGCGGGACGTGCTGATGGTGGCAGGAGGCGGCCCGCCGCCCGGTCGGCGGCTGAAAGGCGTCCAGCCCGGGGGCCCCTTGTCGGGGGTGATCCCCGCTAGCGAGGTCGATATCCCCTTGGAGCCAGAACCCTTCAGGGAGCGCGGCATGCTCATGGGATCCGGGGGTCTGGTCGCTATCGACGATAGGGCCTGCATAGTAGACCTATGCATCTACTTCCAGTGGTTCGCCGAGGACGAGTCCTGCGGCCGCTGCACGACCTGCTTCGCTGGCACCAGGCGGCTCCTGGAGATCCTGCGGCGGATCGCCGACGGCCGGGGCCGGGAAGCTGATCTGGAACTGGTAAAGATCCTCGGCGAGACCATGCGTTACGCGAACTGTGCCCACGGCCAGGCTGCCCCTACTAGCATCATGTCGATGCTGCGCTTCTTCGAGCCAGAGGTGATGGAGCACGTGCGCCGAAAGCGGTGCCCGGCCAAGGTGTGCCGGGGCCTGGTGCGGTACGAAGTGGTCCACCAGTCCGAACTCTTGGAGAGGGCGGAGGCCGTGTGCCCCACGGGCGCCATCGTCCGCAATGGCGTCTATAGGATCGACCAATCGAAGTGCATCAACTGCGATGCCTGCCGCGAGGTGGCGCCGTATGCCGTCGCCGTGGTGGACGAGGTAGGGCCCGGGTAACAGCGAGCGGACGGGCGGGCCGCCCATGCTGATGTATCGCAGCATGTGCGGTGACAGGGGCAGACCTGTGCTTCGGCACGTGACTCTGATAATCCTCTGGGCGTACACTTAGCGGCGGTCGGATATAATACGCAGCGAAGCGGGCCCCGCCGGCGCGGGGAGTCTGATCTACCCATGACGACGCCCCTCCGACGCCAGTACCTGGCCATCAAGCAGCGGTATCCTCACGCTATCGTCTTCTTCCGCTTGGGCGACTTTTACGAGACGTTCGATGAGGACGCGGAGACGGTGGCGCGGGAGTTGGAGATCACGCTGACCTCGCGGCCTGTGGGAAAGGATCAGCGGGTGCCCCTGGCCGGTGTCCCCTACCACGCCCTGGAGTCCTATCTCGCGCGGCTCATCGCGAAGGGCTACAAGGTGGCCATCTGTGAGCAGATGGAGGAGCCTGGCAGGGGGAAGAAGCTGGTGGACCGCCAGGTGGTGCGGGTGGTGACGCCGGGGACAGTGGTGGAGGACAACCTTCTGGACCGCGGCGCCAACAACTATCTGGCGGCCGTCGTCCTTGGCGAGGGAATATGCGGCCTGGCCTACGCAGACGTCTCGACCGGGGAGTTCGCCTGCGCCCAGTTGGAGACGGAGGCGTTGGCTCCTGAGCTCGAGCGCATTGCGCCATCGGAGGTGATCCATCCGGCAGGGGCAAGCCTTCCGGCGGCAGTGGCCGCTGCCCTTACTCCTCTGCCCCCGGATACCTTCGATGAGCGTCTGGCAGCAGAGAGGCTCCTTGGGCACTTCGGGGCAGCGAATCTGGAGGCGCTGGGCCTTGCCGGGCAGCCGCTGGCCATGGCTGCGGCCGGGGCGGTCATCTCCTATCTGGCGGAGAACCAGCGTGCGGCCCTGAAGCAGATCAGCCGGGTTACAGTGTACTATCCCGGGGGTTTCATGGCGCTGGACCAAGCGACGGTGCGTAATCTGGAGCTCTTGCAGCCCCTACGGGCCAACGCCAAGGGATCGACGCTGCTCTCAGTGCTGGATCACACCAAGACGGCGATGGGGGCACGCCTCTTGAGGCGCTGGATAACGAGGCCGTTACTGGACATAAGAGAGATAGAGAGGCGCCAGGACGGGGTGCAGTTGTTCTTCGGATCGGCGATTCGTAGGGCGCGCGCCGCTAAGGTTCTGGCGAGGATTCCGGACCTAGAACGATGTCTCGCGCGAATAACGGCGGCCGGTGCGTCGCCCTCGCTGGGGACGGCTCGGGAGCTGCTGGCCCTGCGGCGCGGCTTGGAGGCGGTGCCGGAGCTGCGGGCTGTCGTCCAACAGGAGGCCGCGGCGGGCGAGGGACTGCGGGCAGTGCAGGAAGACCTGGCTTCGGCGTTGCAGCCCTGCGCCGAAGCAGCGGCCCTCATCGCCTCGGCCATCGCCGATGAGCCGCAGGAGGGCGCCGTGATCCGGCGCGGTTTTTCGCCCGAGTTGGACTCCCTCCGCTCGGTGGCCAAGGACGCGCGCCAGTACCTGGCTGAACTGGAGGCCCGGGAGAGGGAGCGCACGGGCATCAAGTCCCTCAAGGTGGGGTACAACAGGGTGTTCGGCTACTACATAGAGGTGTCCAAGGCGAACCAGCGCCTCGTGCCGGAAGACTACCAGCGGAAGCAGACCCTGGTGGGCGGCGAGCGTTATACGACCCCAGAGTTGCGGGACCTGGAGTATAAGGTGCTGCACGCGCAGGAACAGCAGGAGGAGTTGGAGCGCTCGTTGCTGCGCCAGGTCTGCGCACAGGTGTCAGCTTGGGGGCCCCAGATCCTGGCCACGGCGTCGGCCATCGCCTTGGCGGACGTCTACTGCGCGCTGGCCGAGGCGGCGGCCGAATACGGATACGGGCGTCCCACGGTGGATTCGAGTGACGAGATCATGATTCGGGATGGGCGGCACCCTGTGGTCGAGCGAATGCTGCCGGACGGCGCGTTTGTCCCCAACGATGCCCACCTATCGAGCTCCGGCGCCCAGGTGATCGTGCTGACGGGCCCGAACATGGCGGGCAAGTCCACGTATCTGCGGCAGGTTGCGCTTATCGTGTTGATGGCGCAGATGGGCTCCTTCGTGCCGGCGGCGGAGGCGCGCATCGGCGTGGTGGACCGGATCTTCAGCCGGGTAGGAGCGCTGGACGACATTTCGGCCGGCCAGTCCACCTTCATGGTGGAGATGGTGGAAACGGCGGCCATTCTGCACGGGGCGACCCCGCGCTCCCTGCTGATCTTCGATGAGGTCGGGCGTGGGACAAGTACCTACGACGGGATGGCGATCGCCAGAGCCGTGGTGGAGTTCGTGCATAACCGGCCGGACGCTGCGGCGAGGACGCTCTTCGCCACCCACTACCACGAGCTGACCGAGCTGGCTTTGTTCTTGCCCAGGGTGAGGAACTATACGGTGGCGGTTGCCGAGGAGGAGGGGCGCGTGGCGTTCCTCCACCGGATTCTCCCCGGGGGAGCGGACAGATCGTACGGGGTGCATGTAGCCCAGTTGGCTGGCCTGCCGCGTCAGGTGGTGGTGAGGGCGCAGGAGATACTGGCGGAGCTGGAGTCGAGACAGCGGGGCCCGGCCCGGGCGCCGCGCCGGGCAGTGGCGGCGCAGCTACCCCTCTTTGTCCCTGACGGCGGGCTGGCAGAGGAGATAGCGGCGCTGGACGTGGACTCGATGACGCCGCTCCAGGCCATCACCAAGCTGTACGAACTAGTGGAGAAGGCGCGGAAGAAGACGGCCCTGACTTGATCGGATAAAGCAGCAGAGCCCCGTCCTTGACTAGCCTTCCGGGGCCCGGCGACGCCTGCTAGAATGCGGCTGAGGAGCCGTCCTTGCCTATCCGAGTGCTGCCGCCAGACGTCGCTGCCCGCATCGCCGCGGGGGAAGTAATCGAGCGCCCGGCGTCTGTCGTCAAGGAGCTGGTGGAGAACGCTATCGACGCCGGAGCCTCGCGAGTGGCGGTGGAGGTGACGGGAGGCGGGTTGGCAAGCATCCGGGTCACCGATGACGGGTGCGGGATCGACCCCGGGGAGCTGGAAACGGCCTTCCAGCGGCACGCCACAAGCAAGCTAGAGAACGATACGGACCTGGCCCGGGTGCTCACCTTGGGCTTCCGCGGGGAGGCGCTGCCGTCGATAGCGGCCGTGGCGGAGGTAGAGCTGGTGTCCCGCCCGCCGGGGAGCGTCGCGGGGTGCTACATCCGGGTGAGTCCCGAGATGCCGCCGGAGCGGGGGAAGCGGGGGGCACCGGTGGGAACGTCGGTCACGGTCACAGGGCTTTTCCAGCGTTTGCCGGCCCGGCGTAAGTTCTTGCGCTCGCCAGCGAGCGAAGGCAACGCCATCGCCTCGGCGGTGACGCACTACGCGCTCGCCTATCCCGAGGTCCGGTTCAGCCTGGTTTTGGATGGCAGACGGGTCTTGCAGACGCCTGGGAGCGGGGACCTGAGGGACGCAGTGAGCGCGGTGTATGGTGCGGAGATTGCAGGGGCCATGCTGCCGGTTCATTCCGGGGACGAGCATATAAGGGTGGCTGGGCTAATCAGCCCTCCCCACATCTCGCGCAGCAGCCGGAACTACCTGAGCATCTTCGTTAACCGGCGGTGGGTCCAGAACCGGCGGTTGTCCTTCGCTGTGGAGGAGGCGTACGAAGGACTGCTGATGACGGGCCGGCACCCCGTGGCGGTACTGGACGTGCGATTGCCCTGTGAGCAAGTGGACGTCAACGTCCACCCCACTAAGGCAGAGGTGCGCTTCCAAGACGAGGGCGCTGTATTCGTGGCCATACAGCGGGGCGTGCGGGCAGCGTTATCGGAGTCGGCCCCGGTGCCCCATGCCGGCTCGTTTTCGGCTGCCGCGCCCCCTCTGGATCTAATGCCGGATCGCGGGGCGCGACTTCTGTGGGGGCACGCCTCGCGGCTGCACGGCGTGGAGTCGCGAGAGGGCGTGGGCAGACCGATGGCGGCGGTGGCTGGCCCGGCGCCCACGCCATCGCAGACGTTGCCGGTGTTGAGGGTGATCGGCCAGTTCGGGGGCATCTACATCGTGGCTGAGGGGCCCGACGGGATGTATCTCATCGATCAGCATGCGGCCCACGAGCGGGTACTCTACGAAAGGTTTTGGGAGGCACGCCGGCGGCAGCAGCCGGAGGCGCAGGGGCTCTTGGAGCCTCTAGCCTTGGAGCTCTCGCCGGCGCAGCAGATGGCCCTGGAGCAGGAGAGGGAGGCGATCCGGGAGCACGGCTTCGATGTGGAGCCGTTCGGCGACGGGACGTACATCGTCCGGACGGTGCCGAAGGCGCTGGCAGGGGGCGATGTGCGGGAGGCGGTGCTGCGTTTTCTGGATGGCGTCCTGGAGGAGGAGGGCGGCGACCGGCGGGACCGCGTAGCGATGTCCCTGGCCTGCCACGGGGCAGTGCGGGCCGGCAAGACGATGTCCTTAGAGGAGATGCGGGACCTGGTGCGCCAGCTGGAGGAGTGTGAGACCCCGAACACCTGCCCCCATGGGCGGCCGACCATGGTGCATATGAGTGTGGAGGCGCTGGCGCGGGAGTTCGGGCGGCGCTAAGGCGCGCCCGGACTTGACGAGCGGTTGGCGGCCCAGCGGAGGACCTTGGCGATAGCGTTGGCGGCGCGGGGTATCGTCGGGTAGACCGGAAAACCGGCGCGCCAGCAGCGCTCCTGGAAGGCCACGGCGCGTTCCATGCCCTCGGCGTCCAAAGGTTGGCGCAGGATCACGACGACGGGTTTGCCGATGGCCTCTCTGGCGCGGGCCATGTGGGCCACAGCCATGTCCATGTAGAGGGTGGGGTCGGCGTTGAGCCCGGCCATGAGGCGCCGGGCATTGCCCCAGCCCAGGGTGGTGTGAAAGATGACGGTATCGATGTTCTCGGCCTGGCCAACGATGCGCAGGGTCTCCTCCAGCTTGGGAGGCTCGAACACAGTAATGGTGTCCACGGGGTTGTTGACGCTGGTGCCGGCCACGGGCGTAAAACGGCGGAGCTCCTGCTGAGTCTGCTCCGGCAGGACCGGGCAGTCGAGGCCCGCCTCGGCGATCTCGTCGGCGGCGAAGACGCTGAAGCCGCCGCCACCGCCGACGACGGCGACTCCGCGGCCCTGGGGAACGCCCATGAAACGAAAGGCGACAGCCAGGTCGGCCATCTCGTCGACGCTCTTGACCAGGACGGCGTTGGCCTGTCGGCAGGCCGCTGAGAAGACCAGGGATGATCCGGCCAAAGATGCGGTGTGGGACATGGTGGCGCGCCCGCCCGCTGGGGTGCGCCCGCCCTTGAGAACGACGACGGGTTTGGCGGCGGCCGCCTTGCGCAGGGAGGAAAAGAACCGGCGGCCATCCTTGACGCCCTCGATGTAGGCCGCGATGATCTCGGTCTTGGGGTCTTCGGCCAGGTAATCCAGCAGCTCGGCCTCCCGCAGGTCAGAACCGTTGCCGTAGCTTATGACCTTGGAGAAGCGGATGCCCCGGGCGCCCGCCGTCATCACGAAATCGATGGCGTTGCCGCCGCTCTGAGAGATAGCGGCGACGCTGCCCGGCTCAGTGGGTGTGCCGTGGGTAAAGGTGAGGCGCTCCTCTGGCACGTACAGCCCCATGCAGTTGGGCCCAAGGACGCGGATGCCGGCGGCGACGGCCCTGCTGACAACCTCCTCTTCCAGTTCGGCCATCTCTTCCTCGCCCGTCTCCGAGAAGCCGGCGGTGAAGAAGTGGAGGGTCCGCACGCCCTTGGCGATACAGTCGTCGACGAGCTTGGGGACGGCCTGGGCGGGCACGCTGGAGATGACGTGGTCGACGGGGCCCGGGATGTCGAGGATGCTGGGGTAGCAGGGCATGCCCTCGATCTCATCGTACTTGGGGTTGACGGCGTAGAGGTTCTCGCGGCCCATCTCTTTCATGGCGAGGAGGAAGGTGGTCCCGATCCCCGCGAAGCCGGGCCGCTGCTTGGTGACGCCGACCACGGCGACGGAGCGGGGGTGGAAGATGTAATCGAGGGCTGGGGCGCCGGGCCTAGCTTCGACAGTCATAGAGTACGTTTACGTTCGCGTTAGATTTCGATTCGCAGTCTAGCAGCAGTCTGGCATGGGGGTCAAACGACCCAGAGACCTATGGCTACAGGGCTGCTCGGTCCTTCGAGCCGTCCGCGGCACAGCGGCTCAAACTATCTCCATCTCCCGTTTCATTTGGCGGACGGCGTCGACCATGACCTGGAGTTTGGCCTCGGCTTCCTCCGTGGTGCGGGTCTTCAGGCCGCAGTCAGGGTAGATCCAGACTCGCTCAGGGGGCAAGAGCTCCAGCACCTGGCGGATGCCGTCCTTCACCTCGTCCACGGTCTCGATGAAGCGTGTGTGGACGTCAGTTACTCCGACGCCGAGGTCCTTCTGGCTGTCGTAGCCATACCTGCGGATGAGGTCAAGGTAGGCGAAGTCTGTGTTCTTGAAGGCCAGGTGGATCTGTTTGACGGGAAGCCTGAGGACGGCCGGATAGATGAGCTCCACCTCGCCGTAGCAGATATGGGTATGAAACTCGCAGTCGATCCCTTCAACGGTGCGTTCCATGGCTTCGACGGCCAGATCGAAATCTTGATCGGGGCGGGTATGGATGGCGGGTTCGTCGATCTGAATGTACTTGGCGCCTGCCTTGACCAGCTCTTCGACCTCACGGCGGATGACCTTGGCCATATCCAGGACTGCATCACGGCGGGAGGGGTAGTACTCGTCGAAGGACCATTCGACCATGGTGTAGGCGCCAGTGAGCATGCCCTTGACAGGCTTGTCCGTGAGGGACTGGGCGAAGCGCCACATGTCCACCGTCATGGGGCCTGGCCACTGGAGGCGGCCAACGATGATGGGTTTGTGGTAGTAGCGGTTGCCGTAGGAGCGGACCAGGCCGCCCAGCTTCATGCCTTGGATGGTGTTGCCGCCCGGCTCGCCCGCGAAGTAGGCCACCATATCGCCACGCTCCATCTCGCCGTGGACGAGCACGTCGAGGCCGATGCGCTCCTGGGCGCGAATCCAATACTCAGTGGCCTTCTTCTCTAGGGCGGCCAGCTCCTCGCGGCTGATCTTGCCTTGGGCAAACTGGCTGCGGGCGTGGGTCAGGTAGTCTGGCTTGGGGTAGCTGCCGACGGCGTTGGTGGTCAGTGCCATGGTGGACTCCGATCTTAGGCTGGGACGCCGGCGGCGAGGCGGACGCCCTCTACCATGCGCTTCAGTTTCTCGAAGGCTACCTCTCTGGGGAGGTACTCGAGGCCGCAGGACGGGTTGACATAGACCCGTTCGGGGGGAACGCAGTCCCAGAGACGCCGGAGGGCGTCGCTGATCTGTTGCGGGGTCTCGAGGCGGGTGTTGCGCCCGTCGACGATGCCGAAGCCGAGTTTCTTGTCGAAACGACCTTGGCGCAGGGCGTCCCAGTTGGGGGGGCCAGCGACGAAGTCGAGGCCGATGACCTCGATGGGGAGTTCGAGGAGGCGGGGCAGGACGCCGGCGGCGCTGCCGAACCAGGTGTACAGGCCCCGCTCGCCCCCGAGGCCATCGAGGACGTGGGTTAGCGCGCGGCAGGCGACTTCGATATCGTCCTTGCGGAAGATGATGACGGGGTCGTTGATCTGGATGTACTGGGCGCCAGCAGCGGCGAGGGCTTGGGCCTCCTGGCGAAGGGCCTCAGCGTAGGCCATGGCCAGCTTCTCGCGGCTGCCGTAGTGCATATCAGCGGAGAGGGCGGCGAGGGTATAAGGCCCCGGGAGGACGGCCTTCACCGGCTTGGGGCTATGCTGCGCGGCGAACTGGTAGTCGCGCACCAGGAGGGGGCCCGGCCAGGTGACGGGGCCGGTGACCTCGGGTTGGCGGAAGTAGGTGTTGGTATCCAGGTAGCGCTGAAGTCCGCCGGCCTCGACGCCGCGCAGGCGGCAGGCGAAGTAGGTCTGGTCGTCATCCCAGCGGATCTGGCCGTCGGTGATGATGTCGACCCCAGCTTCGGCCTGCTCCTGAATGACCTCGATGGTGACCTCGTCCTGGACGCGGGCGAGCTCTTCATCGGTTATCTCGCCGCGGTCCCGCCGGTTGATGGCGATGCGGAGGCGAGCTGGCCGGGGTCTATTGGGTATCTTAGGGTAGCTGCCTACGACGGTTGTGAGCATTCGGAGTTGTCAGTCCTTCCCTTCCTCTGTGCTTTTCTTCAGCCTTTCTATCTCCTCTTTGACCTCGGCAAGCTCCTCTTCCAGCTCCTCGCGGTATTCCTCCAGCATGCGGAGGTATTCCTCGCGGCGGGGGAACCGCCAAGCGCTCCGGAACCAGAAGCCGAAGGGAGGAGCGAAGCCGAAGCGAAACCAGCGGTGCCTCATGGTGGCGACCTCCCGGAGGGTGTTGTTCTCAGGCGGTCCGGCGGGGGCGCTAGGCTGCCTGCGCCTTCAGGGGCGACTCTAGCACGGGCGCGCCGGCGGGGTCAATCGTATGTGGGGCGGACGGCCGTCGCAGAGGCGGGGGAATTGGGTGACGATCTGCCCTTGGGCTTTCCGCCCCGGTAGGGCTAGAATTGCCGCAACTTGAAAAAGCGTAGGTAGAGGGTGAGCAAGAACGAAGGCGGCGTCGTCGCCGCACTCTTCTGCGTGCGCAGGGGGACGCGGGTGTTGACCCCCCTCTGTCCCCCCGTCAACGGTGGGATGGCCCCCCTCTGTCCCCCCGTCAACGGGGGGAGTGCCCCCCTCAGTCGCCCCGGCGACGGGGGGAGTGCCCCCTCCCCGATGTCGGGGAGGGCTGGGGTGGGGTACTCCTCCGCCCCCGTCGAAGACCTTCGGCCGGGCGACTGGGTCCTCGCCCACGATGGCCAGCCTCACCGCGTGCTGCGGGCCGTCCGCAGGCGTTACCAAGGGACCCTGGTGGCCATTCGACACCGCCTAGCCCAAGCGCCGCTGTGGGTGACCGGTCACCATCGGGTTCTTTGCCAAAAGCGCACCCTCTCCTACGGCGCCAGACGCACGTGGAACCACATCCCTGGGGGACATTTCGCCCGCTCACGCGAGTTGCGGAAGGGTATGACTGGGGCCGAACGCCGGCTCTGGCAAGCTCTCCGCGGCGAGCAGTTGGGAGTAAAATTCCGCCGACAGCATCCGGTTGGGCCCTATATCGCGGACTTCTATTCGTGGGAAGCCGGCCTTGTCGTCGAGGTGGACGGTGACTCCCACTTCGCAACGGGGGCCCAGGAGTACGACGCTGCGCGAACGGCATACCTCGAAGCCCTTGGGCTGACGGTTGTGCGGGTCACAAACGACGATGTCCTCCGGCACTGTGACGCCGTGGTGGAGTGGATCCTCCAAGCCGTACAGGATGCGATTCCATCTGAGGATCACTACCGAGAGTGGCGCCGCGCCGCCAGCCTAAGGGAGGGAGACGCTGTCTTCACGCTCGTCGATGCCGGCGCCCGTCAACGGGGGGAGGGCCCCCCTCTCTCCCCCCGTCAACGGGGGGAGGGCCCCCCTCGGTCGCCCCGTCAACGGGGGGAGTGCCCCCCTCGGTCGCCCCGTCAACGAGGGGAGTGCCCCCCTCTCTCCCCCCGTCAACGAGGGGAGTGCCCCCCTCGGTTCCCGCGTCAACGGGGGGAGGGCCCCCTCCCCGATGTCGGGGAGGGCTGGGGTGGGGCCACCCTGCTACCGGTGGAAATCACCGCCATCGCGCAAATTGAAACGGACGAAGAGGTCTGGGACCTCGAGGTCGAGGGCGCGCATTCCTTCCTGACCGAGGTCTGTGCCCTGTATGACTGCGGCTCCCGTAGCGTAAGCCCGTGGCCGAGAAGTTGAGGCGCCGGCGGGTAGAGCCGGAGGGGGTGCCGTTATGCGCCCGTCACGGCTTGCGGACGCGGATCTTGGCGGCGATGTGCAGGGCCAACGGCACGGAGGCGCCATCGCGCTCCACGATGACGATGCCCGTGGAAGGGGATGCCTCGAGCACCTTGAGGCGATTGCCCGGCGTGATCCTCCCTCGTTCCAGATAGTTGAGGACTTCGCGGTCCTCTTCCAGCTCCTCGGATATGAACTCGATGGTGGCCTCTTGGCCTGGGGAGAGGGCAGTGATTGGGAGGAGATCCGCGGGTAGCCGAGCGCCGGTGCCCGGTATGGGGCTGCCGTGGGGACAGGTGGTAGGGTTGCCGGCGAGCTCGAAGATGCGCTTTTCCAGCTTGGGGGTGATGGCATGCTCGAAGTGGTGGGCTTCCTCGTGGGCCTCGGCCCAGCCCAGGCCCATGACGTCGACGAGGAACCGTTCGGCCAGGCGATGGCGGCGGGTGATGTCCTCGGCCAGGGCCCGCCCTCTGGGCGTGAGGTGGACGACCTTGCGGGCGTCGAGCTCCACCAGACCGTCGCGGGCCATGCGGCGCACCGTGGCCCAAGCGGTGGGCGGCGTCACGTGCATGCGACGGGCGAGGCGGGCGGATATGACGGTCTCGCCTTCGCCTTCCAGGCTGTAGATGGCCTGGAGGTAGTCTTCCACGGTGGCTGTTGGGTGGGCTATGGATTCAGTTTTCTGCACGGCAAACTCCGCAAGATAGCTTAGCCTAATTCGGCTTCTGACTCAAGGGAGCCAAGGCGCAATCAAAGGGTACCAGTGGGCGGGATTAGGACGGGACAGCGAGTCCTTATTTTAGTGACCACTTGGAAATTTTGTGAAATCGCCCGCAATTCGTCTTGACATAGGCCTGTTCTTAGGCAATACTAATAACGCAGAGGAGCCACAACGTAGCGCGTGTGGGCGTAGGCCACCCTAGAAAGCAGAATCATGACCAGCAGCTTTCTGATAATGCTCCGGGAGGGCCTAGAGGCGGGTTTGATAGTCGCCATAGTCCTGGCCTATCTGCGGCAGATCGATAGGCGCGATGCCTTCCCAGCGGTAGGTGCGGGCGCTGCGGCTGCTGCCTTAGCCAGCCTGGGGGTGGGCACCGGGCTGTATTTCGCCATCGGCGGTCTTCACGGCAGGGCAGAGGTGCTGGCCTTCGCGGGGACGAGCCTGGTGGCCTGCGCTGTGCTGACCTGGATGCTCTTCTGGATGCGACAGCAGAGCCGGACCCTGGGCGCCCGCATCCGGCAGCAGGTGGACCGGGCGTTGGCCGTGGGAACGGTGACGGCGCTGGCTTCGGTGGTCTTTTTCGGAGTGCTGCGGGAGGGACTGGAGACGGTGCTGTTCCTCTTGGCCGTAGCTCTTGACCGTTCGGCGCTAGACCTGGTGCTGGGGGCTGGCGTGGGGCTGGCCGGCGCGGCCGGCCTGAGCTACGTGTTCTATCAGGGCGGGCGCCGGGTGGACCTGCGCTTGTTCTTCCAGGTCACGGGTAGCCTGATCATCCTGGTGGCGGCGGGCCTGGCCTCGCGAGGCGTGGGCTGGCTACAGGAGGCCAGCGTGATCAACACGTTCCGCTGGCCGTTGTTCGATGTGAGCGGGAGCCCTCTGCTGGGGCACGGCGTGTTCGCCGAGTTTCTCAACGGGCTTTTCGGCTGGAACCCCCATCCGTCGCTGGAGGAGGCCGTCGTGTGGCTGGCCTTTGCGGCGGGCGCCTCCTTCTTCTTCCACCTCGGGACCGCTCCTCTCGCCGTAGCGGGCCGGTTGGCCGGGCGCCTGCTCCCGGGGCAGACGGGCCCCCTACGGGCGCCAGCGTCGGCCCCGGTGTTGGCCGTGACCTTGGCCGTGGCGGCCATCGCCGGCATCGGGCTTCTGGGCCTGAGCACGGCGGATGCCACGCGTCCGGCGGGAACGGTCGGGCTGGGCGAGAAACGGGAGGAGCGGGTGAAAGGGGAGCTGGCCACCCTCACGGTGGAGTTGGGCCGGGGCTTCATAAGGCTTGAGCCAAGCGAGCTGAAGGCGGAAGAGATCGAGCTGGACGTACGCAACCTGGACGATCAGGCCCACGAGGCGGTGTTCATCGCCACGGACCTGCGGCCCGACGGCCTTCCTGTTGACCGCGATACCAACGTGGTCGATACCTCGGGTCTAAGGGTGGTAGGCGAGGTGGAGGCGTTCCGCCCGGGAGAGAAGCCAGTGTTCGAGGCATCTGGCGAAGCCGAGGCAGGAGAGGCGGAGGAAGGAACGGAGGCTGACCTGCCTGCGGGCCGCTACGTCGTGATCTGCAACCTGCCTGGGCATTACCAGGCTGGGATGCACGCCGTCCTCATCGTCCACTAGTTAGACAAAAAAGATTCGAGCCGGTGGGTCCGACCTTCCTACCGGCTCGTTTCTTCTTTGACTGCGGGCGGGAGGGGGTACAACCGTCCGCTGCTTTGCGATTACAGGTTAGCAAGGCCGATAGGAGGTCTGGGTTAAGTGTCGGTGAAGGGCTGGTAACAGTTGCGTGAGAATTTCTAGCGCCTTGGCCAGAGGCAGAGGGGCGGCAGAAAAAGTTTGAGCCGGTTGACCGACCATTGCTCAACCGGCTCCTATTTTTCTGCGGGGCGGGAGGGGGTGTAACCGCACCGCTGCTCTGCCCGTAATATAGGGCGTGCGTAAGGGCCAATGGTTAAGGGATGGTTAGATGCCGGTAATAGTTGCGTGAGATTGTAGCCCCACCGCTGGCGCGCCCATGGTCTAAGCGTGAGCCCGCGGGGGCATCGCGCTTCGGCAGCTGCCAGCTCGCGCCCGGAATGATAGCTGCTGGCGTGTCCATCCTCGCCCAGGCCCGGTGCGGTAGGCGCCGGGTGGCTGATGGGCCAGCCGGAGGCAAGTGGGCAGAGCGCCTTGTCCGTGTATGGGGCCTGTGCTATACTCCGGCGCGAACAGTTAAGGATAAAATTCACAAACTGAGACTCTTTTGCCATGCTGCCGGAATGGGGCCAGGTCGGGTTTCTCGTGCTGATGGCGGTGCTGTTCCCCATCGGCGGCATCGGCAGTTCGTGGCTCCTAGGCCGCCTGGGGTTGCGTCCCGAGAGGCCCGACCGGGTGAAGGAGGACACCTACGAGTGCGGGGTGGAGACGGAAGGGCCCACCTGGGTGCAGTTCAACTTCCGCTACTACTACTTCGCGCTGCTGTTCGTCATCTTTGACGTCGAGGCGGTCTTCCTCTACCCCTGGGCAGTGTCGGCCCAGAGGCTAGCCGTGGCGGGCTTCATCGAGGTCGTGACCTTCGTCGTTGTGCTGTTGGTGGGCCTGCTCTACGCATGGCGCAAGAATGCGCTGGAGTGGAGCTAGGATGACCATCGGCGTCACCGGGTTGGAGCTGGCGCACAGAATAGAGCAGGGGTTCCCGGGGGCGGTGGAGGATGCCGCGCCAGAGGCGGTGACGGTCAGGCGGGACCGGTGGCTGGAGGTGGCGCCCCTCCTGAGGGATGGGCAAGACCTCCAGTTCAAGTACCTCAACTCCCTTACGGCTGTGGACCGGCTGGAGTACTTCGAGGTCGTGTATCACATAACCTCCATCCGCTTCAACCGCATGGCCGCCGTCAAGGTGCGGACCGAGGGCCGGAATGATGCCTGGGTGCCTTCCGTGGTAGGGGTGTGGCCAGGGGCGCAACTCCAGGAGCGGGAGGCGTACGACCTCATGGGGATCGTCTTCGAGGGGCACCCGGACCTGAGGCGCATCTTCCTGTGGGAGGGCTTCTCAGGGCACCCGCTGCGCAAGGACTTCCTGAATCTGCCGGGCGGCAAGATGGCGGGCCTGGAGCGCTTCCCCGGGGAGCCCGGCGAGCCTTTGGGGGGCAGGGGCTAAGGTGACCCTGAAAAGCGAGCCCTTCGTCGTTAATGTGGGGCCCCAGCACCCCAGCACCCACGGCGTTTTCCGTCTGCGTTTGAAGCTCGACGGCGAGAAGATCGTCGACGCCGATATGGTGATGGGGTATCTGCACCGCTCGATGGAAAAGCTGGCGGAGGAAAGGACGTACACCCAGAACATCCCCTTTACGGACCGCACGGATTACCTTTCGGCGATGACGGGCAACCTGGCCTACGTGCTGGCAGTGGAGAAGCTGTGCGGGATCGAGCCTCCACCCAGGGCCCAGTACCTGCGGACGATCATGTGCGAGCTCCAACGCTACGCTAGCCATTGCATGGCGGTGGGCACCTTTGCCAACGACTGCGGCGCCTGGCAGACGCCCATCATGCATATGCTGCGAGACCGCGAGAAGGTGCTCGACCTCTTCGAGATGGCCAGCGGAGCCCGGCTGACTTTGAACTACATGCGCATCGGCGGCGTGTCCAGGGACGTGCCGCCGGAGTTCGTAACCGCTGTGCGCGCCCTGCTCAAGGACCTCCCGCGGCGCATGGAGGAGTACGAGGGGTTGCTGCTGTCCAACGAGATCATCGTCGCCAGGTCCAGGGGTCTGGGTGTTCTGACGCCTGAGGAGGCGATAGCCTTCTCGGTCAGCGGCCCGATGCTGCGGGCCAGCGGCGTTGCCTGGGACATCCGCAAGGCGGACCCGTATGCAGCCTACGACAAGGTGGACTTCGATATTGCCGTCGGTACCCAGGGAGACGTTTACGACCGGTTTGCCGTGCGGCTGGCGGAGATGCGGCAGAGCCTGCGCATCATCGAGCAGGCAGTGGAGATGATGCCTGGCGGGCCGGTGCACGCCCGCATCGGCACGGCGACGGCGCAGCCTATCGGCGCGCCGGTGGCGCCGTTGGCGATCCGGCCGCCGGTGGGCGAGGCCTATGCCCGCATCGAGTCGCCGCGAGGCGAGATCGGGTTCTACATCGTGAGCGATGGTAGCCCAGCGCCGTTCCGTTTCCACATCCGTTCGCCCTCGTTCATCAATCTGACGCCCCTGAAGCACATGACCGTTGGGCGCACGGTGGCCGATGCGGTGGTGATCCTGGGCAGCATAGATATCGTCGTGGGAGAGGTGGACCGGTGACCTTCTTGGATGCTCACTGGTACGACCTGCGGGACCTGGGGAACGCTGTCGGAGCGTTCCTTGGCCAGTTGCGAGACTGGGGCGCGCCGGAGTGGGTCCCGTACGTAGTGTCCAGCGTCATCGGCGTCGTGGCGATCCTGCTGTGGCTGATCCTCAGCGTGCTGGCATTCATATGGATCGAGCGCAGGGCCGTGGCGCTGATGCAGAACCGCATCGGGCCGAACCGGGTGGGGCCGCAGGGTCTCCTCCAGCCGATTGCGGACGCCTTGAAGCTCCTACTGAAGGAGCCCATCACGGCGAGAGGGACGGACCGTCTGCTGTTCTGGTCGGCGCCCATCATGGTCTTCATACCGACTATGGTGGTCTTCGCAGTGATCCCCTTCGGGGAGCGTATGACCTTGGCCGATCTCAACGTGGGGGTGCTCTTTCTCATTGGGATAAGCTCCCTCAACACTGTGGCCGTGTTCGTTGCGGGTTGGTCCAGCAACAACAAGTACGCTCTGCTGGGCGCAATGCGAACGGTGGCCATGCTCATCAGCTACGAGTTGATCCAGGTGCTGGCCTTGTTGGGGGCCGTGATCTTCGTGGGGAGCATGCGGTTAGGCGATCTGGTGTGGTGGCAGGACCACAACGATGCCTGGTTGTTGTTCGTGCAGCCGCTGGGGCTTCTGGCCTACCTGGTGGCGGGTGCCGTGGAGATAAACCGGTCGCCCATGGACATCGCCGAGGCGGAATCGGAGATAGTGGCTGGATACCACATCGAGTATGGGGGGATCAAGTTTGGCTTCTTCTACCAGGCGGAGTACTTGGCGGGGTTTGCGGTGGCCGCGGTCGTCGTTAGCCTTTACCTGGGCGGCTGGACTGCCTGGGGGTTGGAGCGGTGGGTGCCCGGGTGGGTGATCTTCTTGGCCAAGCTGTATGCGGTGTTCTTCCTTTACATCTGGTCGCGCGGCACTCTGCCCCGGCTGCGCATCGACCAGCTAATGGCCTTCGCCTGGAAGTTCATGCTGCCACTAGCTGTGGTCAACGTGTTGGCGGCCGGCGCCGAGGTGCTGGTCTGGGACGAGGCAGGTCTTTCGGCCGGTGAGGCGTTGCCACTCTTCGCGGCGGTGAACGTGGCGCTGGCGGTGGTGCTGGTGGTCGGCTGGGGGTGGCTGCTGGGTCACGCCAGGCCGCAGAGGCAGCCAGGGCGGGCCGTCCTCACCAAGGAGGTGGGGGCAGTCCTCTATCGCGGGGCAGCTCCGGGGGTCTGATGGAAGACACGGGAACCGTCGTAGCCTTCTACGTCTTAGCCGTTCTGACGGTGGGTTCGGCGTTGGCCGTAGCAGCAGTGCGGAACCTGATCCACGCAGTGGTGGCCATGGTGGCGGCCTTCGCCGGAGTGGCGGGACTCTACGTAACGTTGTCGGCGGACTTTCTTGCCGTGGTGCAACTGTTGATATACGCCGGGGCGATATCGATCCTCATGGTGTTTGCGATCCTCTTGACGCCGAGGGCACGGCGGGACAACGCGGAGACGTTCCTATTCTTGCCGGCGGTGGCGCTGGCCGGCCTGCTGGGTGTGATCATGGTCTTCGCGGCCCTGGATACGGACTGGGCGATAGCAGGCCGGGAGGGTTTCCGTGAGACGGCGTCGGCGATCGGCAGCGCCCTGCTGGACAAGTATGTCTTGCCTTTCGAGATCGCCTCGGGTGTGTTGCTGGTGGCGATGCTGGGGGCGATCCTCCTGGTACGGCCTGAGGGCGTAGGAGAGAAAGCGGAGGAGTGATGTCCATCGGCCTCGAGCACTACCTGGTGGTGGGCGCCATCCTCTTCGCAGTCGGCCTCTACCTGACCCTAGCCAAGCGCAATTTCGTGGGTGTTCTGATGGGCATCGAGTTGATGTTCAATGCCGTGAATCTGACGTTTGCGGCCTTTTCCCGGTTCGTGGAGTCTGCTGACCCGCTGGCCGGGCAGGTGTTCGTGGTATTCGTGATCACGGTGGCGGCGGCGGAGGCCGCGGTGGCGCTGGCCCTAGCGGTATTGGTGTACCGCGTGCGCGACACCATCGAGGTTGACCGCATCGATCTTCTCAGGTGGTGAACCGTGTGGGCGAAGCTGATGGAGACGAAGAACGCATACGTGGCGGAGACGTGGAAAGAGCTGCTGAACGCTGAGGCGCTTTCGGTGCGGGTAGTGCCGGCGTCGGGCTGGCCCAAGGCCGCAGAGCTGGAGCCTCATGAGATCTATGTGCCGTGGGGGAAGCTCCATGTGGCGCGCGAGATCTTGAGGAAGATATAGATGTTGGATCCGATCAAGGAGGGCGCCGTATGGGCCATCATGTTCTTGCCCCTGGGGTCCTTCGCCATCATCTCGGCAGTGGCCTTCCTGGGGCTTACGGGCAGCGGGCGCTGGCGGCCGGCCTATAGCGGCTACCTAACCATCGCGGCGATTCTCGGTTCGTTCCTCCTCTCTCTCTGGGCCCTCGATTCTGTCATCGACAGTGACGGCGCCCGCATAGGTTTCGGGAGCCACGAATGGGTCGCCGTCGAGCCCTTGAAGGTGAACATCGGCATAACCTTGGACGGGCTCTCGGGGATCATGCTGGTGGTGGTCACAGGGGTATCGCTGTTGGTGCAGTTCTACTCGCAGGAGTACATGCGGGGGGACCCAGGGTACAACCGCTACTACGCGTTCATGTCGCTATTCACGGCATCGATGTTGGGGCTGGTGCTGGCCTCGAACATCGTCCAGGTGTTCGTGTTCTGGGAGCTGGTGGGGCTTTGCTCTTACCTGCTGATCGGGTTCTGGTTCTTCAAGGACTCGGCGCGGCGGGCAGCGACGAAGGCTTTCCTGGTGACGCGGGTGGGGGACTTGGGGTTCGCCATCGCGGTGTTGATCATCTGGACGCAGACGGGTGAGCTTGGCATCCCGCAGATCCACGAACTGGCGGCGACAGGGGCGATCGGCTCAGCGGCCCTGACGTGGTTTGCATTGGGGCTCTTCGCCGGCGCCGCGGGGAAGTCGGCCCAGTTCCCGCTGCACGTGTGGCTGCCGGACGCCATGGAGGGCCCGACGCCTGTTTCGGCGTTGATCCACGCTGCGACGATGGTAGCGGCGGGAGTCTACTTGGTGGCGCGGTTCTTCCCGGTCTTCGCAGAGTCGGAGGAGGCGATCGCGACGGTGGCGGCCATCGGGGCGATTACGGCTATCATCTCGGCCCTGCTGGGCATCGTGGCCACTGACATCAAGCGGGTGATGGCCTACTCCACCATCAGCCAACTGGGGTACATGATGATGGCCCTGGGGGTTGGCGGGATCGTGGCGGCCATCTTTCACCTGTTTACGCATGCCTTTTTCAAAGCGCTGCTGTTCCTGGGCGCGGGGTCGGTGAACCACGCGACGGGTACCTTCGACATGCGCAAGATGGGCGGGCTGCGGCAGCATATGCCGGTTACCTTCGCGACGGTGCTGATAGCTGGGCTTTCATTGGTGGGGATCTTCCCGCTGGCAGGGTTCTGGAGCAAGGACGAGATCCTGGCGGACGCTTGGGCGGACCGGCCATGGGTGTTCTTCGTGGCCCTGGCAGGGGTGTTCCTGACGGCGCTCTACGTTGGGCGGATGCTCATCCTGACCTTTGGGGGCGAGTACAAGGGCGGCGAGGAGGGCGAGCATACGGGACACGGCGCGCCCCATGAGTCTCCGTGGATCATGACGGGTCCCCTGTGCGTGTTGGCGCTGCTGGCGGCCTTGGCTGGCTTCGCCAACATCGATGATGGTGTGACAACGCTGCTCACGGGCTGGCTGCCGGAGCGCACCCATGAGGTCATCACCGAGAGCGGCTTCAAGCTGTGGATCGCTGCCGCCTCGACAGGTGCCGGGGTGGCCGGTTTGGCGGTGGCCTGGCTGGTATACAGCGCCCGGGTGGTGAAGGCGGAGGACGTGAGATCGGCCCTCCAGCCGCTGCCGGACCTTTTGGACAACAAGTACTACCTGGACGCTCTGTACGAGGACGTCGTAGTCCGGCAGGGCATCTTGGGCGGCGTCGCCTGGTTGGTCTCTCTATGGGACCGGTACGTGATCGATGGGGCGGTGAACGGCGTGGCCGGGACGGCGCGCTGGGCCTCTGGGCAACTTCGCTTTGTGCAGACGGGCCAGGCGCAGATGTACGCGGCGATGGTGCTGCTGGGCGTGGCCGGCGCCATAGCGGGCATCCTGCTGGTGAACCCGCCATGAGGTGGCCAGCATGCTGAGCTTGATCATCTTCTGGCCCCTCTTGGGCGTGTTGGCGATAGTGGCGCTGCCCAAGGAGCGAGAGGGGCTGAGCAAATGGATAGCGACCCTCGTTAGCGCCGCTGTCCTGGCGGTGGTCTTGTACCTGTTTGTGGACTACGACCGGGGCGCGGGCGGGTTCCAGTACGTGGAACGGGCCACCTGGCTGGACTCTGACCTGGCGAAATTCAAGCTCCAATACCTAGTGGGGGTCGATGGGCTATCGCTGCCGCTGGTGGCCCTCACGGCTTTCTTGACTCTGGTGGCGGTGCTTGTGTCATGGCGGATCGACCTGAGACCCAAGGAGTACTACGCCTGGCTCTTGGTGCTGGAGACGAGTCTGTTGGGGGTCTTCAGCGCGCTGGACTTCGTGCTGTTCTTCCTTTTCTGGGAGATAGAGCTGATACCGATGTATTTCCTGATCTCCATTTGGGGGAGCGGGAACCGGGTGTATTCGGCCTGGAAGTATGTGCTCTATACGTTCTTCGGTTCAGCCTTCATGCTAGTGGGCATCCTGGCGCTGGGGTTCACGGCGGGAACCTTCGACGTTCGGGAGCTGGGGAGGCTTGGACCTATAGAGGGGGCCATTATCCCAGCGTGGGCGATCTTCGCCCTGATTATCGCCGCCTTCCTGATCAAGCTGCCGATGGTCCCGTTCCATACGTGGTTGCCGGACGCCCATACAGACGCGCCGACGGCGGTCAGTGTGATTCTGGCGGGGGTGTTGCTGAAGATGGGCGGCTACGGCATCCTGCGCATGAGTTTCTCCATAATGCCGGATGTGGCAAAGGACGCCTCCCTCTGGCTGGGGGTCATGGCAGCGGCGAGCATCATTTATGGGGCCCTCATGACCCTTATGCAAGCGGACCTCAAGCGAATGGTGGCGTACTCCAGCGTGAGTCACATGGGTTATGTGCTGCTGGGGGCTTCGGCCCTGGGCGTAGTGGGGTTGCAGGGCGCGGCCATGCAGATGTTCACCCACGGCCTGATAACGGGGATGCTCTTCGTGCTGGTGGGCATGGTATACGACAGGGCGCACACGCGCTCCATACCGGAGCTTTCGGGTCTGGCTCACCGAATGCCCTTCATCACGACGATGATGCTGGTGGCCGGACTGGCATCGCTAGGGCTGCCGGCATTAGCAGGGTTCGTCTCAGAGGTGACTGTGTTCCTGGGCACCTTCGACAAGTACGAAGCCCTTACCATCACCGGTGTGGTGGGCATCGCCTTCGCCGCGGGCTACATCCTGTGGACGGTGCAGCGGGTGTTCTGGGGAGAAGCGGACCCGCGGTGGGCTGGGCTAGAGGATGCGACGGCCTGGTGGGAGCGGGCCCCGCTTTTGGCCATGAGTTTCCTGATCCTTGCCGTTGGCGTCTACCCGAAGGTCATGATGGACCTATTCGAGACTGGGGTCCGCCCCATAGCCGAGAGGGTAGCGTGAGGCTAAGGCGCTGGCCTTTGGAGAGCAACTGGAGGGTGACGGTTGACAGACGTTGACCGGCTCGGGCCTGAGCTGGCGCTTTTCGTGGCGGCGGCGATCGTCGTCGTGGCTGACGCGGCGCTCCCGGCAGCGAAGGAGGGCGTCCCGAACTGGCGGCGCGCCTGGGTGGCGGCGCTGGCGCTGGCCGGCGCGGCCGGCTCTGCCCTTTGGTCGTTGGTTCTGATCGCGGCGGACGAGAGAGGGCCCGCCTTTAAGGGCGTGATGGTGGTGGACGATTATGCCCTGTTCTTCAACTTCCTCTTTGCGGGCATAGCAGCCATGGTGGTGCTGGCCTCGACGGAGTTCTTGGACAGGACGAGGTTCGCAGCCGAATATGCGGCCCTGGTTTTGGCGTCGGCCGCGGGGATGATGTTGATGGCGGCATCGGTGGACCTGATCGCCATATTCGTGGCGTTGGAGCTCCAGTCCATCAGCCTATACGTCCTCGTGGGGTTCCTGAAGGACCGACGTTCCAGCGAAGCAGCGCTGAAGTATCTTCTCTTGGGTGCCGTGTCAACGGCGCTGACGTTGTACGGCATGGCATATCTGTTTGGCCTCTCGGGATCGACGGGGTTGGAAGGGATCGCGGCTTACGCCGGCCAGGCCGATAGCGGGACCCGGACGGCCTTGGTGCTGGCGGCGGTATTCCTGGCGGCTGGCCTGGGCTTCAAGCTGGCGGTGGTGCCCTTCCAGATGTGGGTGCCAGATGTGTACCAGGGGGCGCCGACGCCCGTAACGGCCTACCTTTCCGTGGCCAGCAAGGCGGCAGGATTCGCGGTGGTGATGCGAATCTTTGTCGTGGCGCTGGGCAGCGGACTCATCTCGAGCGATTGGGCCAACATGTTCGCCGTCATCGCTGCCATCTCTATGACGATAGGCAACGTTATGGCGCTGGTACAGAGCGATATCAAGCGGATGCTGGGATACAGCTCCATAGCCCAGGCCGGCACACTGATCATCGGGCTAGCGGCGGTGGCGGCGGAGGACCCGCAGCTCCTGCTGGGCACCAGCTCGGTGGTGTTCTTCCTGGGCACCTATGCCTTCACGAACCTGGGGGCGTTCGTGGCCATAATCGCCATCTCCAACCGGATAGGATCGGACGAGATCGCGGATTACGCAGGTGTCGGCCGGCGTTCGCCATGGCTAGCTGCCGGGCTAACGGCGTGTCTGGTCTCGTTGACGGGCATACCCCCAACAGCAGGCTTCATCGCGAAGCTGTACATTTTCAACGCGGCGGTGCGGGCGGACCTGGTGTGGTTGGCCATCCTGGGGGTGTTGAACAGCGTTATTTCGGCATACTACTACCTGCGGGTAGTGCTCAACATGTACACGCAGGAGCCGGCCAGCGAGGAGCGTTTCCAGCCCAGCCCGTCGTTGGGGTTGGCGCTGGCGGTGGCCGTGGCCGGGCTTTTCTTCATAGGCGTATATCCTTCCCTGCTGATGGACGCCTCCGAGTCCGCGGCGCGAGTCCTGGGCTAGGGGCCACCCCGCCTGCTAACCTAGCGGCATGGCTCCAGCGGTTCTGGTGCTGATAGAAGATTCCTTCGCCGGCATGGTTGACGCCGGCTGGTTGGAGAGCCTGGCCGGGGGAGTGCTGGCGGCCGAGGGCGCCCCGGACGCCGAGGTTAGCGTCGTGGTCACCGATGACGCTACGATCCGGGAGTTGAACCGGCGCTACGCTGGCGAGGACTCGGTGACGGATGTGCTTTCATTCTCGCTCCAGGAGGGTGAAGAGTTCGCCTGGCCCGCTGGGGTGCAGCAACTGGGTGAGGTGATCATCTCGCTGCCGACAGCCCAGAGGCAGGCGCAGGAGGGCGGCCTGCCGTTGGAGCAGGAGGTAGCGCATCTCTTGGTGCACGGATTGCTGCATCTGCTGGGGCATGATCACGCGGAGCCCGAGGAGGAGCGCCGCATGCGCCAACGGGAGGATGTGCTGCTCCGGTCGGCTGGGTACGACGCTGGTCATTGACTGACGGGGTCTTCTGTAACTCATGTCCCGCCGGGCTTATAATGGCGGCGTGGTTAGCGAAGCCCCGTCGGCGTCCTCTGGCCAGGTCCTGTACCGGAAGTGGCGTCCGCAGACGTTCTCCGAGGTGGTTGGACAGGACGCCGTCACTCGCACGCTCCGGAACGCGGTAGCTGCGGGCCGATTGGCGCACGCATACCTGTTCTGCGGGCCGAGGGGCACCGGGAAGACCAGCCTCGGGCGGCTGTTGGCGAAGGCGGCCAACTGCGCCTCACCGCAAGATGGTGAGCCGTGCAACGCCTGCGACTCCTGCACCGCGTTTCGGGAAGGGCGGGCGATGGACTTCATCGAGCAGGACGCGGCCAGTCACAACAGCGTTGACGACATCCGGCAGCTCCGGGAGAACGTGGTGCTGACGCCGATGTCCGGGAAGAAGAAGGTGTACCTTCTGGACGAGGTGCACATGCTGAGCCGGGGGGCTTACAACGCCCTATTGAAGACGCTGGAGGAGCCGCCCCCGCACATCATCTTCGTACTGGCCACGACGGATCCCCACAAGGTGGAGCCGACCATCGTCTCGCGTTGCCAGAGGTTCGATCTGCGGCGCATACCCATGGCGGCGGTAGTGGGGAAGTTGCGGGAGATCTGCCGCGGTGAGGGGTTCTCATTGGATGACCCGTCGCTGGAGGAGATCGCGCGGGCAGCCACGGGCAGCCTGAGGGACGCGATAAACGCCCTGGAGCAGGTAGTGAGCCAGTACGGAGCGGCGCCAGCATTCGAGCAGGTGCAAGAGGCCCTGGGGTTGCGGGTAGACGCTCGCGCCGGGGTTCTCGCTCGCCTAGCCCTGAACTACGACCTGGCAGGGGGTTTACGGCTGATCGCCTCCGTGCGGGACGATGGCGTCGACATGAGGCAGTTCGCCAAGCAGGTCTCTGGACGCCTGCGGCAACTCCTGCTGGCGAAGACCGGCGCTATCGATGGCTTGGATGCGCCGCGCGAGGTGGCAGAGGAGCTCCAGGCTGAGGCAGCACGACTGCGGCAGGAGGAGATCGTGCGTGCCTTACGCGTCTTCGCCAGGGCAGACTTCCGGGATGACCCGCAGTCCTCGCTGCCGCTGGAGCTGGCGCTTATCGAGTTCGTGTCAGAGAAGCAGCCAACTGCTGAGGTGCCGGCCCCAGCCGCGCGGGCGTCTGAGCCGCGGTTCAGTATTCCGGTGGCCGAGGGCGAGGAGGTAGCGAGCACGGTGACGAGCGCCGTGGTCGGTCCGCCGGTGGACCGCCAGCCGGGCACAGAGGGTGGCGAGCCAGAGGCGGGTGCCCAGGGGCAGGCGGAGGCCGCCGGCGGGCTGCTGGAGCGGGTGCGGCAGTCGTGCAAGGAGAGCGACCGGCAGTTGTCGGCGTTACTCAACGGCTCCTGTGAAGTGAAGTCGGTGGGGGCCGATACCGTGGTGTTGGGGTTCTACCACACCTTTCACCTGGAGCGAGTGGAGAGCGGGCAGTACGTGGGTCGGCTGGAGGCGCTATTCTCCTCGGTCTTGGGGAGGCAGGTGAAGTTAGTGTTGGAGCACACGCCGCGGGCGCCTAGGCCGCCGGCGAAGGGTGGGCATCTGGTACGGGCGGCGCAAGAGCTTGGCGTCAAGCCGGTCAGGAAAGGAGACGGGAAGTGAGCAGCCGCGGCGGGTTCAACCAGAGCGAGCTGATGAAGCAGATCCAGCAGATGCAAGCGAAGATCGCCCAGGTGCAGCAGAAGCTGGAGGAGACGGTGGTGCAGGCGAGCGCCGGCGGCGGCGCCGTGGAAGTGACGATGAACGCGCGGCCCGCCCTACAGTCCATCATCATCAAGCCGGAGGTAGTGGATCCGGACGATGTAGAGATGCTCCAGGATCTGATAACGGCGGCCATGAATGAGGCGCTCGAGAAGATCCGGGCCAATCAGATGCAGCAGTTGGCCGGCCTCGCAGGCGGACTGAACATCCCTGGATTGAACCTTCCAGGCTTGACGGGTTAAGCCCAGGAGGGCAGGAGCCGAGGAGGCCTCGCGCGCGAGTCCGCCCCCGCAGCGTGCCTTGGCGAAGCGTTGCCAGGGGCTAGTAGAATGAGACAAGATAGTCGCGCGGACGAGGTGGATCATTGCAAGAACCCTCTCGGTTGACGGCAGCGCCCCTGGCCCGGCTCATCGAGGAGCTATATAAGCTGCCGGGCATCGGCCCCAAGAGCGCTCAGCGCCTGGCCTACTACATACTTCGGCAGCCGGCCGCTGAGGCGCGGGCCCTAGCGGCTGCCATCCTCGAGGTGAAGGAGAAGATAAGTTTCTGTTCCGTCTGCCAGAACGTGACGGACGTAGATCCTTGCCGGCTGTGCACCGATGAGCGCCGGGACCGGTCAGCGATATGCGTCGTGGAGGAGCCCCAAGACGTCATGGTGGTGGAACGTTCGGGCTCCTACAAAGGGCTGTACCACGTGCTCCACGGGGCCATCTCACCGATGGATGGGATCGGGCCGGAGGACCTGAAGATCAAGGCGCTGGTGGACCGGATAGGTGCAGGCGGAGTGGCAGAGGTCATCCTGGCCACTAATCCGAACCTGGAGGGGGAGGCCACGGCCATGTACCTGGCGCGGCTCTTACGCCCCTTGGGGGTGAAGGTGACGCGGCTGGCGAGGGGATTGCCGGTAGGAGGCGACCTAGAGTACGCGGACGAGGTGACGCTGGCCCGGGCTTTGGAAGGGCGCCAGGAGATGCAGGGTTGAAGCATGCCTGCGCCGCGGGTTTTCAAGACTGAGGCCATCATTCTGCGGCAGCGTCGGCTGGGCGAGGCAGATCGCTTCCTAACGATTCTCAGTCCTACCCTGGGGAAGATGGAGGTGAAGGCGAAGGGGGTGCGCCGGACGACCAGCCGCATGGGGGGCCACCTTCAGCCTCTGACCCGCTGCGTCGTGCAGTTGGCGCGGGGCCGGGCCAACGATGTGGTGGCTGGATGCCAGGCGGTGGATACGTTTCAGCCGCTGCGGGAGGATCTCGATCGGCTGAGCCGAGCCCTATATGCGGCGGAGGTGGTGGAGCGGATGACACCGGAGCGGGTGCCAAGCGCTGCCACCTACCGCCTGCTGGCCGAGACGCTGGAGCGCCTGGCTACCCAGGACGGGGACCTGGACATGATATTGCGCTTTCTAGAGATGAGGCTCCTGGACTACGGCGGATTCCGTCCCCAATTGGACGTGTGCGCAGGCTGCGGGAATCCGTTGCAACCCGTGCAGAACTTTTTCGCCCCTTTGGCTGGCGGGGTTGTCTGTCCGGCCTGCGCGCCCGGCGCTGGCGGCGCTCGGGCCCTCTCTGTGAACGCGCTGAAGGTGTTGCGCCTCCTTCAGCGCGGGCCTTATAAAGATATCATGAGGGTGAGGGTGCCACCCGCCCTGAGCCAGGAAGTGGAGCGCCACCTGCACGCTTATCTCGTGTTTGTGCTGGAGCGGGATCTGAAGGCGGCCTCCTTCATTCAGCGCCTGCGGCGGGGCGGCGAGCCGCGCGAACGGATCGGGGTCTGACTGATGCCCCTCTATGAATACTACTGTGAGGCCTGCGGCAAGGTGTTTGAGATGCTGCGGGCGCTGCGGGACTCTGAGAAATCGGCGGCCTGCCCGGATTGTAGCGGGGAGGCGGAGCGCATCATGCCGACTACCTTTGCCTCCATGTCGTTCAAGCAAGGCTGGGCCCAGCGAGTGCCCTTCCATCACCATCCTGTAAGGGCGGACGAGCCCAAGAAGCCCATCGCGCCGGTGAGGCCGAGGCGGGGCAAGAGCGGCCGGCGTGGACAGGGGCCGAAGGGGGGCTGAGGGAGTGCCGCTTTACGAATTCTACTGCGAGAGTTGTGGCGAAGTGTTCGAGGCCTTCCGTCAGATAAGGGACGCCTCGCTGCCGGCGCCGTGCCCGCAGTGCCAGCGGGACGCGCCTCGGATCATGTCGGCCTTCAACGCCTTCACCATGCGGGACGGCTACCCCCGCAAGATCCCGGACAAGGGCACCTACTGGCACATGGGCAAAGAGGTGAAGACGCGGGCCAAGCGGATGA
Source organism: Dehalococcoidia bacterium (assembly GCA_034432935.1). Lineage (GTDB taxonomy): Bacteria > Chloroflexota > Dehalococcoidia > SM23-28-2 > RBG-16-64-32 > DAOUAG01. The sequence goes on from DAOUBD010000045.1 coordinate 63,543, forward strand.
AGGGTTGGGAGCACCCGGAGCTGGCGACACCCAAGCCGAAGCCCAGGCCGGCGAAGGGTGACATCGAATTCCAGCGGGAGAAGCGCCTGGCGGAACTCCAGGAGGCCCGCTATCGCGACCGCTGGGGGATCGACGAGCACGGTTTTCCGACGGTGAAGACCAAGAAGGTCAAGCCAGAGCGGCGAACTCTGGCGCCCTAGCTGCGGCGCTCCAGTATGTAATCTGCCAGCTCTGCCAGTGTCCGCCGGTCTGGAGTGCTGGGCAGCGTTCCCAGCGCTTCTTTCGCCCTAGCGGAGAACTGCTGGGCCATAGCCTGTGACTCCTCGAGGACCCCGGAGGCGCGCACGGCTTCGATGGCGGCGGCGAGCCGGTCGCGGGTCGACCGGGCGAAGTATTTGGCGATAGGGTTATCGCCGGGGCGGCGTTCCATTAGTAGCAGTGAGGGGAGCGTCAGGGTGCCCTGCATCAGGTCGCTGCCGACGGGCTTGCCCATTTCGCTCTCGTCGCCGATGAAGTCCAGGATGTCGTCGATCACCTGGAAGGCCATGCCGAAGTTGTAGCCGTATTCCCGCAGGGCGGCGACCCACTCTTCAGGTTGGCCACTGACGATAGCGCCGCCCTCGCAGGCGGTGGCGAAAAGGGATGCCGTTTTGCCGCCGATGCGTTGGAGATAGTCGCGGATGGTCTGGCGGCTGTCGTAGGCGGCCAGGTCCTGGCGGATCTCGCCTTTGGCCATGACCATGAGGGTATTGGAGAAGAGTTTGATGACGCGGAGGTTGTCGGTGCGGGCCACCTGGTCTGCGGCATGGGCGAACAGGTAGTCTCCCAGCATGACGGTGGTGGAGTTGAGGAAGGCGCTGTTGACGGTGGGACGACCGCGGCGGGTGGCGGCGGCGTCGATGACGTCGTCGTGGACGAGGGTGGCAGTGTGGAGGAGCTCGACGGAGGCTGCGAGGGGGACAAGGAGATCGAGGTTGTATGTGCCAAAGCGGCCAGCCAGGAGCACCAGGGCGGGCCGAAGGCGTTTGCCGCCGCCCGAAAGCACCATGCGCAGCATCTCGCCAAGGGGTCCGTAGTCCACGTCCTTGATGGACTGGAAGGTGTGCTCCACAAGGGCCAGGTCTTCTTGGACGGAGCCGTATAGGACGCTGGTCTTCACTGGATGCTCTCTGGGGCCGCCGAAGCTGGCTCGCCGATATCGCCTAGGCCGAAGAGCCAGGCCGCCGCTAGGGCCGTACGATCGGCAACGGTCGCGTAGGGTTCGCCGCGCAGCTCGGCGATGTATCTGACGGTGCCGGGGAGGTAGGCAGGCTCGTTGCGCTTCCCCCGCTTGTCCTGGGGCGGCAGATAGGGCGCGTCGGTCTCAACGGCCATCCAGCGCAGCGGGATGCCGGAGGCAACGGCCCTCGTGCGGTTCGCTCCTGGATACGTGCAGGTTGCAGGGATGGAGATGACGAAACCGATTTCGATGTAACGGAGGGCGAGGGCCAGATCGCCCGCGAAGCAGTGCATTACACCCAGAGGGCGGTCCTTGGGCCACTCGCGGATGACCTCCCGTTCGTAGGCCGCCAGGACCTCGAAGGTCTGTTCGTCAGCATTACGGGAGTGGATGACGACCGGGAGGCGAAGGGCGCGAGCCAGCTCCAGTTGGAGCTGAAAGGCGCGGCGTTGGGCCTCCCTGGGCGACAGGTCTCTGTAAAAGTCGAGCCCGATCTCGCCGATGGCCACCACCCGGGCCGAGTCCGCCAGGCTGGAGAGCGTCTCTATCTCTTTGGCGGTGACATCCTTGGCGAAGTGCGGGTGGATGCCCACCGTGGCATAGACCCCGTCGTTGGAGTCGGCCAGTTCGACGGCGCGGCGGCTGCTTTCCAGGTCATAGCCCACCACGACGAGGGTGGAGACGCCGGCCTCTCGGGCGCGCCTCAGAACAGCCGCGCGGTCCCGGTTGAACTTGGGGTCCTGGAGGTGGCAGTGGGAGTCGACAAGCACCTTAGGCTCCTAGCCGGGTTTCTTCCTCTTCGACGATGGAAGGGTCGAGTTTCTTGAACAGCGGTTTGGCTTCAGCCAAAGGCCTGCCGGGCTCCGGGAGGGAGAACTGCCAGCCGGCCGCTTGGACGGGGCCTTCGTTGCCCAGGTAGGCGTGGAGGGTTTGGCAGGTGAAAGGGAGGTACGGAAAGAGGGCGGTCTTGAGAGCATTGATGGCGCCTATCGCAGTATAAAGGACGGTGGCGCAACGCGTCTTGTCCTCGTTGACGAGGCGCCAGGGGGCGTTGTCCTCGACATAACGGTTGGCGTCGCGGGCGGCGGCCATGGCGGCTTCGAGTCCGGCACGAAAACGGCAGAGGGCGATGTTGTCGCCGGTCTCGGCCAGGGCGTCCTCGGCGCGGGAGAGCAGGGCGCGGTCGGCATCAGAGAGGTCGCCTGGGACGGGGACGGCGGCCCCGAAGTGGCGGTAGGCGAAGGTGAGGACTCGGTTGACGAGGTTGCCCCAGGTGGCCACCAGCTCATCGTTGTTCCTGCGCACGAAGTCGGCCCAGGTGAAGTCAGAATCGGAGGTCTCAGGCATGGTGGCCGAGAGGTGGTAGCGAAGGGGATCCGGGTCGTAACGGGAGAGGTAATCCGGCACCCAAACAGCCATGCGGCGGCTGGTCGAGGCCTTGCTGCCGCGGATGGTCTGATACTGGTTGGCCGGGACGTCGTACGGGAGGTTGAATCGCTCCCCTTTGCCTTCGCTGTAACCCATGAGCTGGGCCGGCCAGATGAGGGTGTGGAAGGGGATGTTGTCCTTGCCGATGAAGTAATAGTGGCGGCAATCGGGATCCTGCCAGTAGGCGCGCCAGGCTTCGGGATCGCCCTTGGCCTGGGCCCACTCTTTGGCTGCCGAGAGGTAGCCGATGACGGCCTCGAACCAGACGTAGATGCGCTTGCTCTCCCAACCCTTGACGGGGACCGGGATGCCCCAGTCGATATCCCGGGTGATGGCGCGGTCTTGGAGCCCCTCGTTGAGGATGCCGAGGGTCCAATTGAGGACGGGCTTGCGCCAGTGGGCCTGTTTGGAGACCCAGTCGCGGAGCCTTTCGTTGAAAGCGCTGAGGCGGAGGAAGAAGTGTTCTGAGTCGCGGATCTCGGGCTCTGATCTGTCGAAGCGGCAGCGGCGGTCTTTGAGGTCGATGGGGTCCACGACACGGCCGCAGTTATCGCACTGGTCGCCCCGGGCGTTGGGGTCGCCGCAGTAGGGGCAGGTGCCTTCGACGTAGCGGTCCAGCAGGAAGCGTTGCTCGACGGTGCAGTAGGGCAGGCGCATGGTGGCCTGATAGATGTAGCCTTTCTCTAGCAAACGGAGAAATATGTCGTGGGTGACGGCCTCGTGATTCGGGGTGCCGGTGGTGGTGTAAAGGTCCCAGCTTATGCCGAGGCGCTGCCAGGACTCGAGGAACTCGGCATGGAATTGGGCGGCCACTTCGGCTGGCGAGCGGCTCTCGGTCTCGGCGCGCACCGTTATGGGAGTGCCGTGCTGGTCGCTGCCGGAAACCATGAGGACCTCGTTGCCGGCGGTGCGATGGTAGCGCGCAAAGATGTCGGCTGGGAGGTACGCGCCGACGATCTGGCCGATGTGGAGGGAGCCGTTGGCGTAGGGCCAGGCGACGCCCAGGAACACACGTTGCTTCTTCTGCGGGCCGGGCATAACTATCGAAAGGATTGTAGCATTGCCGGGGAGCGTGAAGCACGGTTGCGGCCCGGGGTTAGGGCCGAGGCCGGGGGTCGGCCGATTCGTGGGAGAGCTTTACCCACGCTGCGTAAACCCGCCTTTGCGGCAGGCCGGTGGACTCGCTGGCTCTGCGCACGGCCTCGCGCACGGGCAGGCCCTGAGAGCGTAGTTGAAGGAGGGCCTGGCGGATGGCGTCCTCGCTGACCTTTGCCGAGGGCTTCTCGGCGCCTTCGATGACCAGGGTGAACTCGCCGCGGGGTTCGGGGAAGTGATCGAGGGCTTGGGAGACTCGGCCCCGGAAGATCTCTTCGTGGAGCTTCGTCAGTTCGCGGCAGAGGGCGATCCTTCTATCGCCCCAGGAGGCGAGGATAGCGGCCAGGGTCCCGCGGAGGCGATGGGGGGCTTCGAAGATGACGATGGTGCGGGGTTCGGCGGCCAGGGAGTTCAAAAGACGCTGGCGATGGCCGGGCTTGCGGGGGAGAAAGCCCAGGAAGGTGAACTCCCGGGCCGGCAGGCCGGAGGCGGTGAGGGCGGCTAGGAGGGCAGAGGGTCCGGGCACGGGCACCACTGGGATGCCGGCGCCTATGGCGGCCAGCACGAGCTCGTATCCAGGGTCGCTGAGGCCGGGTGTACCGGCCTCGGAGACGAGGGCTACATCCCCCTGCTGGAGGGTGGCGAGGATAGCGGGCGTGCGGGCCTTCATGTTGTGCTCGTTATAGCTGATCAGGGGCGTCCCGATGGCGTAGCGGGACAAAAGCTTGCGGGTGGTGCGGGTGTCCTCGGCGCAGATGAGGGCGGCCTCCCGCAGGATGCGCAGGGCGCGGAGGGTGATGTCCTCCAGGTTGCCGATGGGGGTGGCGACCAGGTACAGGCTCCCCATGTTGATAGGATTATACGTCTTAGCGGTTCGAATGTGGAAAGTGTTTATACTGCTTCACCGAAACTAGCCGCAAATTCTATTGACCGGGCGGGGGCGAAGTTGATACACTGGCTGAAAACCCCGGCTGCTTTTCATAAACCGAGGCGAGGCATCATGAGTCTGGTAACCTTCAAGGAGCTCCGACCCGCCTACGGGTTCGACGAAGTCGCCATCGTCCCAGGGACGGTGACCGTCAACCCCGAACTGACAGACGTGCGGCTAACCATCGGCCCGCACACCTTCGCGCATCCTATCCTGGCGGCGGCGCTGGATGCCGTCGTCAACCCCGCGTTCGCCATCGAGTTCGGCCGGCGCGGCGGGCTGGCTGTGATGAACCTGGAGGGGTTGCAGTGCCGGTATGAAGACGCAGACGCGGCTATCTTGGAGGTGATCAACGCGCCGCAGGAGAGCTCAGCGGCTGTGATCCAGCGGCTGACGGAGGCGCCCATTCGGGAGGAGCTGGTGGGGGAGCGGATACGCCAGATAAAGGCGGCGGGGGTTGTGTGCGCGGTTTCCTGCACCCCCGCCAACACCAAGCGGTTGGCCCCGATAGCCGTGGACGCGGGGGCCGACATATTCGTCGTGCAGTCCACCGTCACCACGGCCCGTCATATATCGCGCAGCATCCGGGGGCTGATCTTCGAAGAGCTGGTGGAGAACATCCGGGTCCCTGTGCTGGTGGGCAACACGGTAGGGTATGCGGCGACGCGGGAGCTGATGGAGACAGGGATCCACGGGGTGTTGGTTGGTGTCGGGCCTGGCGCTATCTGCACGTCAAGGGAGGTCCTCGGGGTGGGCGTCCCCCAGGTGACGGCGACCATCGAGTGTGCGGCGGCCCGCGACCAGTACTTCCGGGATACGGGGCGTTACGTGCCCATCATCACCGATGGGGGAATGCGCAACGGCGGCGATATCTGCAAGGCGCTGGCGGCGGGGGCCGACGGCGTCATGCTGGGGACAGCCTTCGCCAGGACGCAGGAGGCGCCGGCCAAAGGCTATTCGTGGGGGATGAGCACGGGCCACGCGGAGCTGCCGCGGGGGGTGCGCATCCACCCGGGAGTGGACACAACGCTGGACCGGCTCCTGTTCGGTCCGACTTCCCGCACCGACGGCACGGAGAACCTGGTGGGGGCGATCCGGACGTGCATGGGTGTCTGCGGGGCCCAGACGATCGCTGAGTTCCACGAGGCAGAGATGGTGGTGGCTCCCTCCATCAAGACGGAGGGGAAGGTCTACCAACTGGCCCGTTAGGGGCCGTTCGTCCGGCCATCCCCTGCCGCTTCGTTGCCTTATCTGCCCTGAGGCCGGCGGCAGCGTGAGCCCGCGCGCCCAGCCCCCGCTCATGCCGAGGCTCTCGAAGCATGAGCGGGAGGGGCTGTTACTTGACAAAGTAGACTCATATTATCCAGAATAAGCATGCCTTATCCATCTGGCTCCTAGAAGGGAGGCCTTCGCGGCGGGCCGCGCCGCCGCTCGACTTATAGCCTTACGCCGCACTTGCGGCCAAGTCTCTTTTCTCTCAAGGAGGTGACCTATGGCTTCTTACGCCCGTCCTGATTCCCTTGTCGCGACCCAGTGGGTGGAAGAGAACCTCAGCAACCCCAAGGTACGCATCGTCGAGGTGGACGTGGACTCCGCCGCCTACGAGACCGGCCACATACCGGGAGCCGTGGGCTGGAACTGGAAGACTGACCTCGAGACCGAAGTGGTGCGGGACATCGCCGACCCCAGCGGCGTGGAGCGGTTGCTTTCGGAGGCGGGAGTCACAGACGACACGACCATCGTCCTCTACGGCGACAACAACAACTGGTTCGCCGCCTATGCCCTTTGGCTCCTGGAGTACTACGGCATCGATAACGTCAAGCTCATGAACGGCGGCCGCAAAAAGTGGGTGGACGAAGGGCGGCCTCTGACCACCGAGGCGCCCAGGTACCCCAAGACCTCCTTCAAGGTGCGGGCCGCCCCGCGCGCCGAGATCCGCGCCCTGCGCGACCAGGTCCTGGCCGTGGCGACGCGCCGCACTGACGATGTGGCGCTGGTGGACGTGCGCTCCCCCCGGGAGTACTCGGGGGAGCTCTTGGCTCCCGAGAACCTCCCTCAGGAGGGCTCCCAGCGGGGCGGCCACATCCCGGGGGCCCGCAACATCGTGTGGTCACAGGCGGTGAACGAGGACGGCACCTTCAAGTCCGCCGACGAGCTGATGCAGCTCTACCAGAGCCAGGGCGTGACGCCCGATAAGGAGGTCATCGCCTACTGCCGCATCGGCGAACGCTCGGCCCACACGTGGTTCGTGCTCACCCATCTTCTCGGCTACCCCAAGGTCCGCAACTACGACGGCTCCTGGACGGAGTACGGTTCGCTGGTGGGGGCGCCCATCGAGAGGTAGATGAGGGGCGGCCCGCTGGTCTATCATCGAAGGCAGGCGATGATAGCGGAGGCAGGGCCGCTGGCCGAAGGACAAGAGTACACATACCGGCAACACACCGTCGCCGTCGGGGGCAGGCGGGCCTTCTTCCGGGAGGCGGCGCCGCTGGGCAAGCCGCAGGGAGCCGTCGTTTTGCTCCACGGCTGGATCGGCACCTCCTCCTGGATGTTCCGCCACATCCTGCCGGAGCTGGGGCGGCGGTACCGCACCATCGCGCCCGACCTGCCGGGCTTCGGCCGGTCGCAGACGCTGCCGGAGGTGCCGTCCATCGGCCGCTACCGGGAGTTCGTGCGGGCCCTGGCGGACGAGTTGGAGATCGGGCGCTTCCACCTGGTGGGCGTATCCGTCGGCGGCACCGTGGCGCTGGACCTGGCGAACCGCTATCCGGAGCGGGTCCAGCGTCTGGTGGTCCAAGGGCCCGTCTACCGGGCGGCCGACCTGCCGGCGCGCCTGCGGCTCTTGTACGAGCTGGTGGGGCGAGTGCCCCTCCTGCCGGAGCTGATGCCCAAGGCCCCCATCAAGTGGTGGTTCTTCGTCCGCCGCCTGGATATGGGCCGCGACACCCGACAGCTCTCGCCCGCGGACAGGCGCCAGCTCGGCAGGGACATCCTGCGGGTGCCCAACGAGACGCTAGTAGAGGTGGGGCGCGAGCTCCTGACGCTGGATATGACGCCGGTGGCCAGGCGCATCTGCGTGCCCTGCCTGGTGATCGATGGCGCCGAGGCCCGGATGGTGCCGGCCTCGGCTTCCCGCCGTCTGGGGGAGATCATCCCCGGCGCCAGGACCCGCATCATTCCCGACGCCGGGCACAACGTGGCGCTGGAGAAGCCGCGGGAGTTCCTGGAGGCCCTCCTGCCGTTCCTGGAGGAGGGCCGGTAGTACCGGCGCGGTGGCGGCGCCGCCAGCAGTCTGGTATATTGCCGACGAAAGCCAGCGCTAAGCCGCTCGGGAGCGCGAGGGCTTGGCTGCCGGAGAGACTTGGATACGGGGGGCACACCGTTGACTAGCCACAGCGCCGATAGCACGTCCGCCCTGGGCGACATCCGTATTCTGGACCTGGCTGGGGAGATCGGCCAATATTGCACCAAGCTTCTGGCGGACCTAGGGGCAGACGTCATCAAGGTGGAGCCGCCAGAGGGCGATCCGGTGCGGCGCCTGCCGCCCTTCTACCACGGCGACGGCGAACACAGCCTCTACTGGTTTAACCTCAACACCAGCAAGCGCAGCGTAACCCTGGACTTCACTAAGGCGGAAGGAAGGGCCCTCTTCGAGAAGCTGGTGGCCAGCGCTGACGTGGTCGTCGAGACCTTCGAGCCGGGGTACCTGGACAGCCTGGGGCTTGGCTACGAAGGGCTTTGCCGGATCCGGCCGGACATCATCCTCACCTCCATCACCGGCTTCGGCCAGTGGGGCCCGTATGCCCATTACAAGGCCCAGGATATCGTCGGCGTGGCCATGGGCGGCATCATGTGGCTCGCGGGCGACCCGCAGGACCCGCCGAATCTCCCGCCCTGGAAACAAGGGTTCATCTCAGCCTCGATCCATGGCGCGGCGGGCACCCTCACGGCCCTTTACCACCGCGATGTGACGGGGGAGGGCCAGCACGTGGACGTCTCCATGCAGGAGGCGCTGTCCATCGCCCAGGAGACGGCGATGCAGAGCTGGGACATGATCCAGGCTTTGCGCGTCCGCAACGGCCACCGCGGGATCATCCCGATCGACGTCCCAGGCATCGGCGCCTACGAGTGCAAGGACGGCTGGATCTACGGCTATCTCGGCGCCCCTGGCGGGGCCCCCTGGTCCGAGATGCTCCAGTGGATGATCGACGAGGGGATGGCGGAGGACCTGGCCTCGGACGACTACAGGGAGTTCATAGGCACCCTGAACCTTCGCTTCTTGACGGAGATGATGCAGGACCCGGCCTCGGTAGGACCGAAGCTAGCGCGGCTGCGGCACATCGATGAGGTCCTGCGCCGGTTCTTCAAGTCCAAGACCAAGATGGAGGCCTACGAAGGGGGCCAGAACCGGCGCCTTCTCATCGGCATCGTCTCTACTCCTGAAGACATCGCCAAGAACCCGCAGCTCCAGCACCGAAGGTGGCTGACGCCGGTCGGGCATCCGGAGCTGGGCGACGAGATCCTGTACCCGGGCCCGCCCTACCGGCTGGCAGAGACGCCCTGGGCCATCCGGCGCCGCCCGCCCATCCTGGGCGAGCATAACGAAGAGATCTTTTGCGGCGAGTTAGGGTTGACCCGCCAGGAGTTGGAGGCCCTGCGGTTGGCGGGGGTTGTCTAGGGCCGAGACGTGGGTATGCCGGACACAAGCTTCGCCCTCAAGACGGCTAACCGTGATGGCGTCAACCTGCGCTATGCGGAGCTGGGGTCCGGGGAACCAACCCTCGTATTCGTACACGGCTGGTGCTGTAGCCACCTCTTCTGGGGCCATCAGTTGCCGGAGTTTGCGACGCGTTACCGGGTGATCGCCGTGGACCTGCGAGGGCACGGCGAATCTGACAAACCGGACCAGGACTACACCATCGCCGGCTTCGTTGACGACCTCCTGTGGCTGATGCGCGAGCTGCGGCTCCAGCAGCCCGTCATCGTGGGCCACAGCATGGGCGGCGTCATCGCCCTCAATCTGGCCCGGCGGGACCCTCAGGCGGCCCGGGCCATCGTCCTCGTTGACTCGCCCATCGTGCCGGTGCCGGCGGCGCTGCGGCCAGCCCTGGCTGGCGTCCTGGCCGGTTTGCGTTCGCCCGCATACGCGGACGTGGCGAAGTCATTCGTCTCGCAGTTCATGTTCCGGCCAGATTCGGACCCCGGGCTGAAGGAGTGGATCCTCAACAGGATGGCATCAGCCCCCCAGCGCGTCATGGCCACCGCCCTGGAAAGCACTGTGGCCGAAGAAAACATGCCATCCGGGCGGCCGCTGGTTCCCGGCCTTTACCTGCGCGCCACCACCCAACTGGCGTCGGCTGGTGAGATCCGCCAGCGTTGTCCGGGTTTGACTGTGGAAGAGTTCGATGCTGCCCACTTCCTGCATATGGAGAAGCCAAGGGAGTTCAACGCCCTCCTCAAGAGGTGGCTGGAGGCAACGCTATGACCAACAGGTTTGCGCTGGAAGGACTGAAGGTGGCCGACTTCTCCTGGTTCGGCGCGGGGCCCATCTGCGCCGAGCTCTTCGCCACGTTCGGCGCCACCGTAGTGCGGGTGGAGTCCGAGACCCGCATAGACTCCCTGCGCATGGTGGCGCCTTTTGCCAAGGGGAAGACGGGTTACAACGTCAGCGGCTATTTCAACAACTACAACGCAGGGAAGCTGGACCTGCTCCTGAACCTGAACACGGAGAAGGGCACCGAGCTGGCCTATCGCCTCGTGGCCTGGGCCGATGTGTTCCTGACCAACTTCACGCCCCGGGTAGTGGAGCGCTGGGGGCTGACCTATGACCGGCTCGTGCAGGTAAACCCTCAAATCATCGCCGCCTACCAGCCGATGCAGGGATACGACGGCCCGCACCGGGACTACCTGGGCTTCGGCGCTGTGCTCACGCCCATCACTGGCTACAATCACCTGTCCGGCTTCCCCAACCGGCCGCCCTTTGGCCTCGGCACCAACTATCCCGACTACGTAATCAACCCCGGTCACACCTTTATCGCCATCATGGCTGCACTGCGCTACCGGCGCCGCACCGGCAAGGGGCAGCGCATCGAGTGCGCCCAGATCGAATCCTCCATCGCCCCGCTGGGGCCCGCCATCCTGGACTACACGGTCAACGGCGTCGTCGAGGAGCGCTCCGGCAACGGTCTCCCGTACGCTGCTCCCCACAACGCCTACCGTTGCCGGCCCCTCACCCCGAACGGACGCCCCATCGACGAGCGCTGGATCGTCATCGCCTGCTTCTCGGACGCCGAATGGCAGTCGTTGGTGGAGGCCATGGGCTCGCCGGGGTGGGCCACGGATCCCAAGTTCGCCACCGTCGCCGGGCGCAAGGCACACGAGGCAGAGCTGGACCAAGGCATAAACGCGTGGACGGCGGATAAGGACGCCTACGAGCTCATGCATATGCTCCAATCCCGCGGCGTACCGGCCGGCGTGGTGCAGAGCGCGCGCGAGATGCTGGACTACGACGAGCATCTGAAGGCCCGGGGCTACTACGTCTATCTCGATCACCCGGAGACAGGCCGGGCGGCCTACGATGGCCCGCCCTTCCGCCTCTCCAAGACGCCTGGCCAACTCCGCTCGCCAGCTCCGCTTCTGGGCCAGCACACGGAGCAGGTGTGCAAGGAGATCCTCGGCCTTTCGGACGAGGAGATCGCCGAGCTGCT
>DAOUBD010000046.1:0-11398 GCA_034432935.1 Dehalococcoidia bacterium
GTGGGGCCCTGGCCCCCGCCCCGCCGCTCATGCTGAGGCCAGTCGAAGCATGGGCGGCCGGCGTACTCCGCTCGCCCTTCGACAGGCTCAGGACGAGCGGGAAGGGATGTTGCGACCGCACACTCCGCTCATGCTGAGGCCCTCGAAGCATGGGCACACGACCCTGCTCGTGCTGAGGTTCTCGAAGCATCGCTGGGCTGCGGACCAGCGGAAAAAGGGTCTAGGGGGCGCGCCGCCGGGCGGGGCGGGAGGGGTCGCCTAGTTCCCCGGAAGGGCCGTTTCGCCCATAAGGTAGGCGTCGATGCCCCGGGCTGCGGCCCGCCCCTCAGTGATGGCCCAGACGATGAGGGACTGGCCGCGGGTCATGTCTCCCGCCGTGAAGACGCCGGGCACATTGGTCATCTTGTTCTTATCGGCCTTGACGTTGCCCCTCTGGTCCACCTCGACGCCCAGCTGGTCCAGCATGTAACGCTCTGGGCCCAGGAAGCCCATGGCCAGGAGGAGGAGGTCCACCGGCTCTTCGAACTCGCTGCCGGGTATCTCCTTCATGGCCAGCCGGCCGTTCTCCCGGACGAACTCCACCCGCACGGCGTGCAGCTTCTTCAGCACGCCGTTTTCGCCGGACAGGCGCTTGGTCAAGATGCAGTAGTCGCGCACGCCGCCTTCCTCGTGGGCGGAGGACACGCGGTAGATGTTGGGGTAGGTGGGCCAGGGGTTCTCCGGCGGGCGCTGCGACGGCGGCCTGGGCAGGAGCTCGTACTGGAGCACCTCCTTGGCCCCCTGGCGGATGGCCACGCCGAGGCAGTCGGCGCCGGTATCGCCGCCGCCCAGGATGATGACCCGCTTGTCCTTGGCGCTGATGAACTGATGGTCGGGAATCTCGTCCCCGGCGTTGCGTTTGTTCTGTAGCGGCAGGTACTCCATGGCGAAGTAGACGCCCTTGAGGTCGCGGCCGGGCACCTCGAGGTCCCGGGGCCTGGTGGCTCCGCCGGCCAGGCAGACGGCATCGAACCTGTTCAGGAGGGAGCGGGCGTCGATGTCCACGCCGACGTTGACCCCGGGACTGAAGACCACGCCTTCCGCCTCCAACTGGTCCAGGCGCCTGTCCAGAAAGCGCTTCTCCATCTTGAAGTCGGGGATGCCGTAGCGCAGGAGCCCGCCGATGCGGTCAGCGCGCTCGTAGACCGTCACATCGTGGCCGGCGCGGACCAGCTGTTGAGCGCAGGCCAGTCCCGCCGGGCCGGAGCCCACGATGGCCACGGAACGGCCCGTCTTCTTGCGGGCCGGCTGCGGGGTGACCCAGCCCTGATCCCAGGCGTGCTCGATGATAGCGTATTCGATCTGCTTGATGGTTACGGGGTCGTCGTTGATGCCCAGGACGCAGGCGGCTTCGCAGGGCGCCGGGCAGAGGCGGCCAGTGAAGTCCGGGAAGTTATTGGTGGCGTGCAGCCGCTCGATGGCCTCCCGCCACCGGCCCCGGTATACGAGGTCGTTCCAGTCAGGGATGATGTTGCCTAGGGGGCATCCTTGGTGGCAGAAGGGGATGCCGCAGTCCATGCAGCGGGCCGCCTGGGTCTGGAGGCGGTCAGCCGGCATCTCCTCGTAGACCTCCAGCCAGTCCCGGACGCGTTCCGGCACCGGCCGGCGGGGCGGCGCCTCGCGAGGGAACTCGAGAAAACCGGTTGGCTTACCCACCGGACTGACCCGGGCGCTGGGCCGACGGTGCCGCGCCTCCCGCGGCTCGAGCGCCATTCCCCTTCCTCAAGATGATCTCCCCTTGGTCGGCCAGCACGGCCTCCTTGGCCGCCTCGAGCTGCTCCTGGAGGGCCCGCTTGTAGTCCTTGGGCATAACCTTCACGAACTTGCTGGCCACCTGCGGCCACTGCCGTAGCAGCCGCTCTGCCACGGTGCTGCCGGTGTACTCCCTGTGGCGCTCCATCAACCCCCGCACCAGATCGAGGTCCTCCGGCTCCTCTAGGGGCTCGAGGTCCACCATCTCCAGGTTGCAGCGGATGGGGAAGTCGCCGTCAGGGTCGTAGACGTAGGCTATGCCGCCGCTCATGCCGGCGGCGAAGTTGCGGCCCGTCGGTCCCAGGATGACGACCCGGCCGCCCGTCATGTACTCACAGCCGTGGTCCCCCGTGCCTTCCACCACAGCCATGGCGCCGCTGTTGCGTACGCAGAACCGCTCGCCCGCGACCCCCCGCGCGAACAAGCTGCCGCTGGTGGCGCCGTAGAGGGCCACGTTGCCTATGAGGATGTTCTCCTCGGGCACGAAGGTCGAACCCCTTGGCGGGTACACGATGATCTTGCCGCCCGATAGGCCCTTGGCGATGTAGTCGTTCGCGTCGCCCTCCAACCACATGGTGATTCCCGATGGCAAGAAGGCGCCGAAGCTCTGGCCGGCCGAGCCGGTGAAGCGCAGGGTGATGGTGTCGTCGGGCAGGCCGCTGAACCCGTAGCGCCTGGTCACCTCGCTCCCCAGGATGGTGCCCACCGTCCGGTTCACGTTGCGGATGGGCATCTCGATGGTGATTTTCTCCCCCCGCTCCAGGGCCGGGGCCGCCAGCTCCAGCAGCTTCTGGTCCAGGGCCTTCTCCAGCCCGTGGTCCTGTTCCCTGACACAGCGGGTGGCCACCTCCGGGCCGACCTCCGGCCTGTAGAGGATAGCGGAGAAGTCGAGCCCCTGGGCCTTCCAGTGGTCTACCGCCTTGCGGACGTCCAGGAGGTCGGTGCGTCCGATGATCTCGTCCAGGCTGGAGTATCCGAGCTGGGCCAGGTACTCCCGGACCTCCTGGGCGATGAAGGTAAAGAAGTTGACGACGTCTTCCGGCCGGCCGGTGAACTTGGCCCGCAGCTTGGGGTTCTGGGTAGCGATGCCCACAGGGCAGGTGTCCAGGTGGCATACACGCATCATCACGCAGCCCATCACCACCAGCGGCGCGGTGGCGAAGCCGTACTCCTCGGCCCCCAGGAGGGCCGCGATGATCACGTCCCGGCCGGTCTTCATCTGGCCGTCGACCTGCACGACGATGCGGTCACGGAGGTTGTTAATGACAAGGGTCTGTTGTGTCTCGGCCAGCCCCAGCTCCCAGGGGATCCCTGCGTGCTTGATGGAGGTGAGGGGGCTGGCGCCGGTGCCGCCATCGTGGCCGCTGATGAGGACGACGTCGCTCTTGGCCTTGGCGACCCCTGCTGCCACCGTGCCGACGCCGATCTCGGCGACCAGCTTGACGTTGATGCGCGCGCGAGGGTTGGCGTTCTTGAGGTCGTGGATGAGCTGGGCCAGGTCCTCGATGGAGTAGATGTCGTGGTGCGGCGGCGGGCTGATGAGCCCCACCCCCGGGGTGGAATGGCGGACGGCGGCGATCCACGGGTAGACTTTGTGGCCCGGGAGCTGGCCGCCCTCGCCAGGCTTGGCCCCTTGGGCCATCTTGATCTGGAGCTCATCGGCGTTCACGAGGTACTCGCTGGTGACGCCAAAACGGCCGGACGCCACCTGCTTGATGGCGCTGCGGCGGGAGTCGCCGTTGGGGTCCGGCACGTACCGGCGCCGGTCCTCGCCGCCCTCGCCTGTGTTGCTTTTGCCGCCGATGCGGTTCATGGCGATGGCCAGCGTCTCGTGGGCCTCCGCACTGATGGAGCCGAAGGACATGGCGCCGGTGGCAAAGCGTTTGAAGAGGGATTCCACCGGCTCCACCTGTTCGATGGGGATCGGCTCCCGGTCCGGCTTCAACTCGAAGAGGCCGCGCAGGGTGCAAAGGTGCTCGCTCTGGTCATCCACCAGGCGAGAGTACTCCTTGAACTCCTGGTAGTTCCCTGTCCGGGTGGAGTGCTGGAGCTTGAAGATGGTGTCCGGGTTGAAGAGGTGGTACTCCCCATCGCGGCGCCACTGGTATTGGCCGCCCCAGGCCAGCGTCCTCAGGCCGCCATCCCGGTCCGGGAAGGCGCGGCGATGGTTGGCCAAGGTGTCGATGGCGATGGCCTCTATGCCCACGCCGCCGATGCGGGAGACCGTGTAGGTGAAATACTTATCGATGAAGTCCTGCCGGAGCCCGATGGCTTCGAAGATCTGGGCGCCCCGGTAGCTCTGGATGGTGGAGATGCCCATCTTGGACATGATCTTGACGACGCCCTTCTTGATGGCCTTCAGGTAGTGGGCTACCGCCTCCTCGTAGGAGATGCCCTCGTCCAGCAGCCCGTCCCGGCGCATCTGCTCCAAGGTGTCTATGGCCAGCCATGGGTTGATGGCCTCGGCGCCGTAGCCGATGAGCAGGGCGAAATGGTGGGACTCCCGGGCCTCCCCGGTCTCCACTACCAGGCCGGCCCGGGTCCGCTTGCGCTCCCGCACCAGGTGGTTGTGCAGGCCGGCGACCGCCAGCAGGGTGGGGATGGGCGCCCACTCCGGGCTCACGCCGCGGTCCGAGAGGATGATGATGTTGGCGCCGTTGTCGATGGCCTCGTCTGCCCGGCGGCAGAGTTCGTCCATGGCCTTCTCCAGCGCCTCGGGCCCGCCGTTCGCCGGAAATAGCATCGGCAGCACGGCCGAGCGCAGGTAGCCGTCGGTCAGGCTCTTGAACTTGGCCATCTCGGCGTTGTCTATAAAGGGCATCTTTAGGCTGATGCGGTGGCAGCTCTCTGGGCGCGGGTCCAAGAGGTTGCCCTCTGGGCCGATGGTGGTCCGCACGGAGGTCACGCACTCCTCCCGGATGGCGTCCAGAGGCGGGTTCGTGACCTGGGCGAAGAGCTGTTTGAAGTAGTTGTAGAGCAGCTGGGGCCTGTCAGACAGGACGGCCAGGGCAGCGTCATTGCCCATGGACCCCACGGCCTCCTCGCCGTTCTTGGCCATCGGGCTCAGGATGTACTTCAGGTCCTCGACCGTGTAGCCGAAGGCCATCTGCTGCTCCAGGAGGTCATCCCCTTCCAGGCGTGAAGGCGCCGGGGCCTCCGGGAAGCTCTCGAAGCTCTTGAGGTGTTGCCGCAGCCACTCGCCATAGGGCTTCTCGGTGGCCATGGTGTGCTTGAGCTCAGCGTCGTCCACTATCCGCCCCTCGTCCAGCCGGATGAGGAACATGCGGCCCGGCTGGAGGCGGCCCTTGTAGAGGACCCGCTCCGGCTCGATGGGCAAGACGCCCACCTCAGAGGCCATGATCACCAGGTCGTCCTTGGTGACGATGTAGCGGGAGGGCCGCAGGCCGTTGCGGTCCAGGACCGCGCCGATGGTGCGGCCGTCGGTGAAGGCGATGGAGGCCGGGCCGTCCCAGGGCTCCATGAGGCAGCTATGGTACTCGTAGAAGTCCTTCTTCTCCTGGGTCATGGTCTCGTGGCCATCCCAGGGCTCCGGGATCATCATCATGATGGCGTGGTGGATGGGGCGCCCGGCCATCACCAGGAGCTCCAGCACGTTGTCGAAGCAGGCGGTGTCGCTGCCCTTCTCGTCGATGATCGGCACGATCCTTTGGATGCCTGAGGTGAGGAGGCCAGAGCCGTCCTCGAAGAGAGGCGAGCGCAGGAGCGACTCCCTGGCCCGCATCCAGTTGATGTTGCCGCGCAGGGTGTTGATCTCGCCGTTGTGGGCGATCATGCGGTACGGGTGGGCCAGCTTCCAACTGGGGAAGGTGTTGGTGCTGAACCGGCTGTGGAACATGCACAGGGCGCTGGTCATGCGGGGGTCCGAGAGGTCCGGGAAGTACTCCCTGAGCTGCACCGCCATGAGCATGCCCTTGTACACCAGCGTCCGGCTGGAGAGGCTGGGGAAGTAGAAGGTCTCGGCATCGCGCAGGCCGAACCGCACCAGGTAGTGCTCGAAGCGCTTGCGGATGACGTAAAGCTTGCGTTCGAAGGCATCCTGGTCTGGGACGTCCTTCCCGCGGCCGATGAACACATGGTACATCTCGGGCTCGGCGGCCAGGGCTGTCTTGCCGATGGAGGCGTTGTTGGTGGGCACGCGCCGCCAACCGAGGAGGTGCTGGCCCTCCTCTTCCACCACCAGTTGGAACAGGCTCATCGCCTGGTGGCGGGCCCGCTCGTCCCGCGAGGCGAAGAACAGCCCGACGCCGTAATGCCCCTTCTCGGGCAAGCGGATGCCCTCGTGGGCGCAGACGTGCCGGAAGAAGTCATGGGGGAGCTGGATCAAGACGCCCGCGCCGTCTCCGGTGTTGGCCTCGGAGCCGGTGGCGCCGCGGTGGGCCAGGTGTTCTAGGGCGGTGATGCCGTCCTCGATTATCTTGTGGGACTTCTGGCCCTTCAGGTGCACGATGAAGCCCACCCCGCAGGAGTCGTGCTCGAAGGCGGGGTTGTACAAACCTTGTGCGGACGGGAGACCCGGCTTGCCCATCAGTCCACTCCCCCTAGGCTCTACGCGGAGGCGCCTATACTGTCTGGCCGGACGTGGGCGGGCTGGTTGGGCGCAGCAGGGCCTGCCCCCCTGTATTGGGAGTGGGGGGTGCTAGCTGCCCGCTCTTCGGGTTCCCTCATGATCGTTACCCCCATGCGCCCGGAGAAATGTAAAGGCCAGTATATCCGTACTGGGTGAGCCTTGTCTACAGCGCGGCAGCGATGGCTACGGACTGGACTATAGACGCGCTCGATAGTGGTGTCATTCTACCATTGACCGAAGGGCGTGTCAACGGATAAAGGAAGGGGATTGCTACTAAATTGAGGGGCACGCTCAGCTCCGGCTAAAGCGCGTCCCCACCAGCCAGGGTGTTGCCATCCGTAGTTGCCTTCCCTCTTGCACTTCACGCCAGAATCCGTTTTAATACGATTAGCACTCCGCCCCGGTGAGTGCTAAATTGCAGACAGCACCCCACAAGCAGACCGCGCCCGCCCTGGGCGACACAAGACAGGAGGAGAGGAACGCATGGCCAAACAACTGCTCTTCGACGAGGCTGCACGGCATGCCCTGAAGAACGGCGTCGACGCCCTGGCTGACGCCGTCAAGATCACCCTCGGCCCGAAAGGCCGCAACGTAGTCCTGGAGAAGAAGTTCGGTTCCCCCACCATCACCAACGATGGCGTCACCATCGCCAAGGACATCGAGCTGGAGGATCCGTTCGAGAACATCGGCGCCCAGCTCGCCAAGGAGATCGCCTCCAAGACCAACGACATCGCCGGCGACGGCACCACGACGGCCACCGTTCTGGGCCAGGCCATCGTCCATGAGGGGCTGAAGAACGTGGCCGCCGGCGCCAACCCCATGGCCCTCAAGCGGGGCATCGAGAAGGCGGCCGACGCCGTCCTGGAGCGGATCAAGAAGAACGCCATCCCCGTCACCACCCGCGAGCAGATGGCCCAGGTGGCCGCCATCTCGGCCAACAACGACCCCGAGATCGGCGATCTCATCGCCGAGGTCATGGAGAAGGTGGGGAAGGACGGCGTCATCACCGTCGAGGAATCCAAGGGCATCAAGACCGAGGTCGAGTACGTCGAGGGCATGAGCTTCGACCGCGGCTACATCAGCCCCTACTTCATCACCAACCCGGAGCGCATGGAGTGCGTCATCGAGGATCCCTACATCCTCATCACTGACAAGAAGCTCAGCTCCGTGAACGACATCGTGCCCGTACTGGAGCGCATCCTCCAGAGCGGCAGCAAGAACCTCCTCATCATCTGCGATGACTGCGAGGGCGAGGCTCTGGCCACGCTGGCTGTGAACAAGCTCCGCGGCACCCTCAACGTCTGCGCCGTCAAGGCCCCCGGCTTCGGCGACCGGCGCAAGGACAACCTGGGGGATATCGCTACCGTCACCGGCGGCCAGCTCATCAGCGAGGAGCTGGGGCGCAAGCTGGACCAGACGCAGGTGGCGGACCTGGGCCGGGCCCGCAAGGTGGTGGTGAACAAGGAGGAGACCACCATCGTCGAGGGGAAGGGCTCGGCAGAAGCCATCCAGGCCCGGGTGCGAGCCGTCAAGGCCGCCATCGAGGAGGCCACCTCTGACTGGGATCGCGAGAAGCTCCAGGAGCGGCTGGGCAAGCTTACCGGCAGCGTCGCCGTTATCAAGGTCGGCGCGGCCACGGAGACCGAGCTGAAGGAGCGCAAGCACCGGGTCGAGGACGCCGTGCAGGCCACTCGGGCCGCCGTGGAGGAGGGCATCGTCTCCGGCGGCGGCGTCGCTTTCATCAACGCCCTGCCAGCTCTCGAGAAGCTGAAGCTGGACGAGGACGAGCAGACCGGCGTGAACATCCTGCGCCGCGCCCTCGAGGAGCCCATCCGCCGCATCGCCACCAACGCCGGCCAGGACGGCTCCGTCATCGTCGAGAAGGTGAAGCGCCTCAAGATCGGCGAGGGCTACGATGCGGCCAAGGACGAGTTCGGCAACATGGTGGAGCGGGGCATCGTCGACCCCCTCAAGGTGACCCGTTCCGCCCTGGAGAACGCCGTCAGCATCGCCGCCATGGTGCTCACCACCAACTGCCTGGTCGCCGATATCCCGGAGAAGAAGGACAGCCGCACGCCCGCTATGTCCGATATGTACTAGGGTATGTACTAGGGCCACCCCGCTCTGGGAGCCGGCCGGCTCCCGTGAGCTATAATGGTAGCGGAGACGGCCGGCCCCAAGGGGGTGGTATCCAATGTTCACGGAGAACGGCGTCATGATCGATCTGGAAGAGCTGCGCAAGGTCGTCAACCAGTGCGACGTCTTCACCATTGGCTTCCGTCTCTTCCCTCAGCGGGTGATCGTCGACACCCGGCGGAACGAGACCGAGGGGCCGATGGTTGAGATCGTGGAGCCGGTGGGCACGGTGGAAGAGCGGTTCTTCTGGCTGGGCAAGCGGCGGCCTTCCTTCGGCGTCCCCCAGCGGTTCACCTTCTTCGTCTGGCCTCATTCCATCACCTATTTGGAGGAGAGCGGCGTGATGGAGCAGATCCGACAGCGGTTGTGCGCCGTCGGCCCGGCCTGCGAGGAGCAGGTGGCCAGGACGATGCGCGAACTGCACGTTCTGGAGCGCAAGGCCGTCTTGGACGCCATCACCGGCCACAACTACCACACCCTCTGGGCCAGAACCTAGCAGCGGGCAGCACGGAGACGTTTGGGGCCGCCCGTCCGGAAGGACCGGCGGCCCTATCGTTTTCCCTGTGGGCGGCTCGCAGGGCGCCTGCCACTATAATGGGGCGCGAGATGCCAACCCCAGACGCCCTCTACGGCGCCATCGACCTGGGCGGCACCAAGGTGCGCGCCCTCGTGGCCGACCTGGATGGCCGCGTGCACGGCTACGACCTGCGGCCCTCGGACACCTCCCGCGGCCTGGAGCCCACCCTGGCCCGGATGCTGGAATCCCTGGCCGCCGCCGCTGCCGAGGCTGGGGTAGCCGCCGGCGATCTGAAAGGGCTGGGCATCGCTTCGCCAGGGGCCATCGATGTGGAGCGTGGGGTCGTCTCGGGCGCGCCCCAACTCCCTGGCTGGCGGGACGTTCCCCTGGCGAAGGTGATGGGCCAACGGCTGGGCATGCCGGTATGGGTGGAGAACGACGCTACGGCCGCCGCGCTGGGGGAGCACCGCTACGGCGCCGGCAAAGGCACCCGCCATATGGTCTACCTCACCATCAGCACCGGCGTCGGCGGCGGCCTCATCATCGATGGACGGCTATACCGCGGGGCCACGGGCGCCGCCGGCGAGCTGGGGCACGTGATCCTGGATCCTGATGGCCCCCCCTGCCGCTGGTGCGGCCGCGGCTGCCTGGAGTCCTTCTCATCCGGGACCGCCATCGCCCGCCGGGGCGAGGAGGCCGTGGCCGCTGGGGAAGCGCCGGCGTTGGCCCAACTGCGGGAGGCCGAGGGCCCGGTGACGGCGGAGATGATGGCCCGGGCCGCTCAGGCTGGGGACGAGGCCTCTCGCCGCGCCTTCGAGGAGGCCGGCCGGTATCTGGGCATCGCCCTGGCCAACTTCATCAACATCTTCAACCCTGATGCCATCGTCATAGGCGGCGGCGTCTCCCGCTCAGCTGGTCTCTTCCTGCCGCAGGCGCGGCGGCAGATGGAGGCTCTGGCGATCAGGGAGTCCTTGCAGTGCGTGCGGCTGGAGCTCGCCGCCCTGGGTGAGCGCTCCGGGCTTCTGGGCATGATCGCCCGTATGCGAGAAGGGCCCTAGGCCCTGCGGAACCGCCGCGGGCCCGCCGGCCGTGCGCGCAGTGGATTGGCGCGGGGTGCGTTGTGAGGCGCTTGGAAGCCCGGCGCTGAGATAGCGAGAGAATTTGGGCCGATCGGCGGCTCGCATGTAGAGAGAGAGAGAGGTTGACATCGGGGCGTATAGTAGTACCGTAGGCATACGTATTTCCGAGGTATCCCATGTGGGTGTCCCGCCTTCTGGTTGCTAGCGCGGTCCTAACAATTGAAGGACAACAATGGTAAGGGAGGGCTGTCATGGCTAGGGTGTCCCCCGCGCTCCTTACTGTCGGGTTGGTCGCTGGCGTCGCTGTGCTCGGGTCAATTGCAGGGCGAGCACTTTGGGAATCTGTGACCGCTCAGGACGAACCCAAGGCTGAGCCGCCTTCGGAAGAAACCATAAGAGACGAGGCCGCCAAGCCCCGATTCCAGGGGCAGTTACTGGGGGTGTTCATAGGCCCGCCGGGAGCAAAGGTCCCAGATCAGTTCGTCACGTACGAGGAGACGTGTGGATCGGAGCCGACGGAAGAAGTCGGGTGGGATAAAGCTGGTGAGCTTGGTCTGGCAGGAGCAATGGACGCAGCTCAGGGCATACCTCTTCCCGTCCCGTTCCGTCTCAATAGCGACAGTCTGAATACGGGCGTGGTCGCATGCGGGGGGAAGGTGTACGCGGCCAGATGGGAGTATTCTGCGCCGCAGCCCAACGGCTACCCCGGAAGTTTGGTTATCGCGCGAAGCTATTTCAAGTACGCGGAGTTCGATGTTTCGGCGGAGCGAGTCAAGGAGATCGAAATCGGCGGCCTTCCCGCTATCTTCATTGAGCCGCTTTCGCCTACTGGGGTCAGCTCCGTGGCGGGGGTAATCTTCCCGGGCGATTCAGTAACGACAGTTATCTCATCATCGGGCGTTCCGCACACCGATCTCTTGAAGGTGGCGGAGATCGTCGCCTCGCTAATCAAGGAGGACTGATGGCACGAGTTTGACGAGATCTACTCTCCTCGTTGCCGCCGTCGTTTCCTCGGTTCTTATCGGTCTATTCGCCGACTACCCGGGCGAGGCCTATCGTCAAAATATTTATCAGACGCAAACGGCGCCACCGACGCACAGCGATGGCGCGTTCTCTTACAACAGTTGTGGCTGGCACAGTGGGCCCTGCTACAACAACGCGAACGGGGCGGCGCAGGACTGGGGATACTGGAACGGTTCGGCGGACTACAACGTTCGCTTTCGCGGGTGGCTCTACCGAAGCAATACGGCGTATTCAAGTGCCTATTTGAGACTTAACGTATTTCAG
>DAOUBD010000047.1:0-15240 GCA_034432935.1 Dehalococcoidia bacterium
CCCCTTCTTTACCGGAGAGCAGCGAATAGTGGACACCGCCGGCCGGGTGGAGCGCTTCAAACGCCGCTACGGCATGAAGTAGCGCCCCTGAGGACAGCTGACACATCGGGCCGGGGACCCTCCGGCCCGATTCTCGTATTGCGGGGCTGAACCATGGCGGGACGACGCGTCTATTACGGCGGCCAGGCGGTACTGGACGGGGTGATGATCAGGGGCCCCAGAAACATGGCCATCGCCTGCCGCCGGCCCGATGGCGGGATCGCCGTGCGCCGGCAGGCCCTGGGCGGCGTGTACACCGGGCTTCCGCGCCGCCTGCCCCTCATCCGAGGCGTCATCGTCATGTGGGAGACGCTGGCCCTGGGCATCCGGGCCTTGGCCTGGTCCTCAAACGTGGCCATGGGGCACGAGGAACAGGAGGCCGGCGGCACCGCCGTTTGGATAGCAGCCGTTAGTTCCCTGGCCCTCGTCGCGGTCGTGTTCTTTGCAGGCCCCCTCATCCTCGCCAACTGGCTGGAGGACGCCCTGGGGAGCCACCTGCTGCTGGTCACAGTCGAGGGCCTAATACGCCTCGCCGCCGTGGTTGGCTACGTCGGCTTCATCGGCCTTCTGCCGGACGTTAGACGGGTGTATGCCTACCACGGCGCCGAACACAAGAGCATTCACGCCCTGGAACACGGCGACCCCCTGGAGCCCCGCTACGTGCAGCCCTATCCAACGGCGCACGTGCGTTGCGGCACGAGCTTCCTGTTGACGGTGGTGGTGGTCAGCATCATCGTCTTTGCCGTGGTGGGCGACCCTAGCTTCTGGCTACGATTGGCCTCTCGCATCCTGCTCATACCCGTCATCGCCGCCATCTCGTACGAGCTCATCCGGCTGGGCGGCGCCTTCGAGTCCAGCCCCGTCACCAAGGCCCTGATGTGGCCGAACCTGGCGCTCCAGGCCCTGACCACGCGCCAGCCTGATGACGCCCAGGTGGAGGTCGCGTTGCGAGCCCTCCGGGAGGTTCTCGAGGCCGAAGGCATGCCGCCCGCGCCGTAGCCCTCAGGTAGCGGAGGAAAGGCCGGGCCCTGGCCCCTTCCCGCTCACCCTGAGGTGCCTCGAAGGGTGAGCGGAGCCGGACGGCACGACGGCTCATGCTTCGAGAGCCTCAGCATGAGCGGAGGTGTATGCCCGCGCTTCGAGGGCCCCAGCATGAGCGGGTCGAACAAATCGAAGCACCCCCTTCCCGCTCACCCTGAGGTGTCTCGAAGGGTGAGCGGAGCCGGACGGCACGACGGCTCATGCTTCGAGGGCCCCAGCATGAGCGGGGGCCCTTCTACAGCGAGACTATCTCCTCGTCAGTGGTCCCCGCATCTAGCCTGCGGAAGAAGCACGAGCGCTCGCCGGTGTGACATGCGGGGCCCGCGGCCTCCACCTTCAAGAGAAGCACGTCGGCATCGCAGTCGTACCAGATCTCCCGCACCGCGAGGGTGTTTCCAGAGGTGGCGCCCTTATGCCATAGCTCCTGCCGGCTGCGGCTCCAGAACCAGGCCTGGCCTGACTCCCGGGTCCTGCGCAGCGACTCCGCGTTCATCCAAGCGACCATCAGGACCTCGCCGCTCGCGGCGTCCTGCACTATGGCGGGAATAAGGCCCCGCTCATCGAATCGTAAACCCATCTCTTCCGTCCATATGACGGGGCCTTGGGGCCGACCCAGAGCCACCGTCAATGCGCTACAATCTAACCGGTATCCCCCGTTTCGCCAGGTACTCCTTCACTTCGCGGATGCGGTAGGTGCCGAAATGGAAGATGCTGGCCGCCAGGACGGCGTCCGCCTTCCCCTCGGCGATGGCTTCGTAGAGGTGTTCGGGATTCCCGGCGCCGCCGGAGGCTATGACCGGAACCGCCACGGCTTCGGAGATGCGGCGGGTCAGCTCGATATCGTAGCCCTCTTGCGTGCCATCCGCATCCATGCCTGTCACTAGCAGCTCGCCGGCGCCCAGCTCGGCGCAGCGGATGGCCCATTCTACTGCGTCTAGGTCTACTGGCCGCCCTCCACCCTGGCCGCCATAGGTGTGCACCCGCCACCCGCCCTCCGGACGGCGTTTGGCGTCGATGGCGACCACGATGCACTGAGACCCAAAACGATGAGCAGCCTCCTCCACGAAGTGAGGGTTCTCCACCGCGGCCGTGTTGATGGCCACTTTGTCCGCCCCGGATTCCAGCATCTGGCGTACGTCCTGCGGCGTTCGGATTCCGCCGCCGACGGTAAACGGGATGAACACTTGGTCAGCGATGCGCCGCACCATGTCGACCGCCGTGTCCCGCCGCTCTGGCGACGCCTTTATGTCGAGGAACACCAGCTCGTCTGCGCCCTCCTGGTCATAGACCGCCGCCAGCTCCACAGGGTCGCCAGCGTCCCGCAGGTCGAGGAACCGGACGCCCTTGACCACGCGGCCTTCGGCGACATCGAAGCAAGGGATGATGCGCTTGGTCAGCACGGAAACCATCCTATCGCAGCAGCCGGCGAAACAAAAGGCAGGGCAGCCCCCTCAGCCCAGGCCACCCGCCGACGAGACCACTACGGAAACGCTGGCGCCAACAAGGACAGCGAGGACAACTAACCGGAATCGCTCGCTGTCCAGATGCCTGCGCACCCAGGCGCCGACGGGCATGCCCAACAACACCCCTGGCGCGCCGAACGCCGCCATCAACAGCACGTCCTGGGTGATCTGACCCACCAACAGATACGAGACGAGCACCATGACACTGGAGGGCACGAAGTAGGCCAGCACCGTCGCGCGAAAGGCGTCGATCTCCCGCACCCGCCCGATCAGATACAACACCACGGGCGGCCCGCTGAGGCTCGTACTAGAGCCGATGGCGCCGCTGACAGCGCCAGCCAGCACCCGCAGGCCGAAGCCATCGTGGCCGTGAGCAACCTCTGGCGCCCGGTAGACCACCAACGTGGCGATAAGGACGGCCAGCCCGACTACGATGCGCAAGGCGTCCTCATCCACCCTCTCGAACACCAGCACGCCCGGTACCAAGCCGATGGCAAAGCCCGATAGCAGGCCCCCTACTCTGGGGAAAGATACTTGGCCCCGCACTTGGCGCAGCAGCATGAGGTTCCCAAAGAGACTCAACATCACCGTGGCAGCTATGCCCGGCCTCACAGCCCATACGGCCGTTATCAGCGGCGCCATCACCAGGGCAAAGCCAAAGCCCGTTACCGACTGGCAGACGGAGGCCAGGAACGCTATGACGATCCCGGCGGCGATGGTCTCGAGCGTCAACGGCTAGAACGCCGTGTCGCCCCGGAGCATCTGGCGGGCGATAGTCCGGCGCTGTATCTCCCCTGTGCCGTCGGGGATCCGCAGCGTCCGAGCGATACGGAACCCCTCGTTCAGGGGGAGCTCGTTGGTCAGCCCCATTCCGCCGTGGATCTGGATCGCCCTGTCGTAACACTCCTGCGTGCGTTCGACGGCGTAGGCCTTGGCTATCGATATCTCCTTCACTGGCAGCCGTCCGGTTTGCGGAAAGGCGTCCACGAGAGCAGCGGTCTGGAGGACCATGTATTTCATGGTGTAGATGTCGATGGCCATGTCCGCCAGCATGAACTGGATCGCCTGATACTCCGAGATGGGCTTCCCGAAGCTGATCCGCTGCTGGGCGTACTCTAGCGAGCGATCCAGCGCGTACTCACTCATGCCGATGCAGTTGCTGGCGATGGACACCCGCCCTTCGGAGATGCCGAACATGGCTATCTGGAACCCCTGGTGCAGGGTGCCCACCAGCCGGTCCGCGGGTACCCGGACGTTGTCGAAGGTCATGGCCCCACAGTCGCCACCCACGTGGCCCATAACCGGAAGCACCCCGTCGAAGCTGTAACCAGGCGCGCTGGTCTCCACGAAGAAGGCGCTGATCCCCCCTTTGCGCTCCGCCACCATCTGTTCGTCAGTGACGG
The DNA here is from genome assembly GCA_034432935.1 of Dehalococcoidia bacterium. Classification (GTDB taxonomy): domain Bacteria; phylum Chloroflexota; class Dehalococcoidia; order SM23-28-2; family RBG-16-64-32; genus DAOUAG01. The sequence goes on from DAOUBD010000047.1 coordinate 3,947, forward strand.
CGAACACCACGGCATAGTCCGCATACGGCGAGTTGGTGATCCACTGCTTGCTGCCCGTGATGACCCAGTCGTCGCCGTCCCGCCGGGCCTTGGTCTGGATGTTCCAGACATCGGATCCGGCGTTGGCTTCACTGAGGGCAAAGCACACCATCTTCTCGCCGCGGGCGATGCCTGGCAGGAACTCCTTGCGCACCGTGTCGCTCACGGCCGTCAGCATGTGCGAGGGGCCGTCTACGAATGAAGCGATGGTGGGTTGGCTGAGGAACCCCTTGGCCCAGGTGATGAGGGGACGGCCGGGGCCGTACTTCCGGTACATGGCCTCCTCGACGAAGAGCATGGCCCGGGCCCCGAGACCGCCGCCGCCCACGCTCTCCGGCGCGAACATGCCGTAGTAGCCGGCCTCCGCCGACTTCATGCGCACCTGCCTCCGCAGCTCCAGCACCTCATCGCAGGCCCGGCCATCGTCCTTGAAGAACCGCCGCTCGTTCTCCAAGAGGGCCTTGTGTTCCTGCTCCAGAGGCACAGCAACGGAATCTATGAACTGCTGTATCCCCGGGACAGACACCTTTACGATGTCGCGGATATCCTCGGGGATCCCGATGTCAATGGCTGCCATGCGAACCTCCTAGCGTGCCCGCCAGATAAGACGACTTCAGTATACAGAGACCAGCGCCTGGACGGTAGCTCGCTACCGGCTAAGACAGGGCAGCGCTGATAGCCCCCCTGAGGTCGAGCGCCCCCGTGTAGAGGGCCTTGCCAACGATGACGCCTTCCACCCCTAGAGCCGCCAGCCGGCGTATATGGTCCGCCGTAGCGACGCCGCCAGAAGCGATGATCTTGACCGGCGCCGGCAGCCCGTCAACCTCCGCCAGCAGCCCGGCGATGCCGTCGAAGTTCGGCCCCGCCAGCATCCCATCGCGCGATACGTCTGTGTAGACCACCCGCACGACGCCCGCTTCCGAGAGCCTACGCACGAGGTCGGCCGGCGCCACGCCCGATGCCTCGAGCCAACCCCGGGTGACGACGATGCCGGCCCGGGCGTCGACGCCGACGACGATGGCTTCCCGTGAGATGGCCAGCGCATGGGCTAGCAGCTCCGGGTCCTCGATGGCCGCCGTGCCCAAGATAACCCTGGCCGCGCCTAGCTCCAGATAGCGCCGGACGGTCCCGATATCGCGGACGCCACCTCCTATCTGAATGGGCACCCTCACCCGGGAGAGTATGCGCCGCACGACAGCCTCGTTGACCGGGCGCCCTTCGCGAGCTCCGTCGAGGTCGATCACGTGGATCCGGGGCGCTCCCAAGGCCTCCCAACGCAACGCCACCTCCACGGGATCCTCCGCGAAGACGGTCTCGCGGGCGTAGTCCCCCTGGGCCAGGCGCACACATCGCCCGGCGCGGACATCGATGGCGGGGATCACCTCCATAAGCAAGACAGCCAAGCGAAGGCGGAGGCCAGAGGCGGCAGGCCTCGCCCTAGCGCACGCCCTGATCAGCCCGCGCCATCACCGCCGCGGCGCCTTCGCCGCAACTCCCGCTCCACCATCCGCTGCTCCGCCTCGCGGCCCAAAAGCGCATCGAACACGAACACGTTCAGGAAGTGGAGAGCCAGCACCACGCCCCAGACCAGCGCTACCCACTGGACAAAGAAGTGACTTCGGTTGGAGAGCAGATCGAACACCAGGAGCACGAGGATCACGCTGACGAAGGTTGCTAGATGGCGGTAGAAGCCCAGCACGCGGCGCACTCGCCGGCGAGCCGCCCAGTAGTCCGCGTCCCCTTCTGACGAGGCGCCCCAGGCCCGGCCGCGGCCAGCCCGGAAAGATCCAACTGGCGTGTGGAACTCCACGCCCTCGAATCCCTCATCGTCCTCGATAGCAGACATCATCCAACCACCGCCCCGGACGCGATGCGCAGGAAGTTGGCGTACATCCGCAACCCCATGGCACCGCTCTTCTCCGGATGGAACTGCGTGGCCACCACGTTATCTTTGGCCACCACCGAGGGGAACGTGACGCCGTACTCCGTTTCGCCTATCACCACCGCAGGGTCGGAGGGCCGCGGGTAGTAGGAGTGGACGAAGTAGAAGAAGGAACCATCTGGTATACCATCGAAGATGGAGTGAGGCCGCACGATGCGCACCTGGTTCCACCCCATATGGGGCACCTTTAGGCCCTGGGGCAGCCGGACGACGCGCCCTGCCAAGACTCCCAGACACTCGTGCTCTCCGCCCTCCTCGCTCACCTCGAACAGCGCCTGCTGGCCCATGCACACGCCGAGGAACGGCCTGCCCGACGCTATGTACTCGCGGATGGGCTCCACCAGGTGGTGACGGCGGAGGTTGCGCATGGTATCGGCGGCAGCGCCGACGCCTGGGAGGATAAGGGCTTCCGCCAGCGCCACATAGCGGGGACTGGAGGTGATCAGCGGACGGATCCCCTCGTGCATGACGGCCCTTGCCACGCTGTGCAGATTGCCCGCGCCGTAGTCCACAATCACCAGCTTCACGCCGCCATTGTAGCATGGCAGCGGCCGGACTTAGGCCGCCGGCCCGTGCCACAGATCAGAAGAGGAGGGCACCGCCAGTTGCTATACTGGCCGTAAGATGAGCTGCGGCATCGAACGGGTCCAAGAGGCGAGGATCAAGTCAGAGGAGCTGCGCTCCCAGATCAACTACCACGATTACCTCTATTATGTGAAAAACGCCCCTGAGATCAGCGACGCCGAGTACGACGAGCTGATGCGGCGCCTACGCGCCATCGAGGAGCACTATCCGGAGCTCATCACCCCGGACTCCCCGACGCAGCGGGTATCGGGCGCGCCAGTCGAGGCCTTCGGCGTAGTCCAGCACCGGGAGCCCATGCTCTCCCTGGCCAACGCCTTCAACTTCCACCAGCTCCAGGCATGGCATAAGCGGGTCGCCTCACTCACCGGGATCGAGGACTTCCAGATGGTCTGCGAGCCGAAGATCGATGGCCTCGCGGTGGCCTTGGTATACGAAAACGGCCGCTTCGTCCAGGGAGCCACCAGGGGCGACGGTTACCGGGGCGAGAACATCACCGAGAACCTGCGCACCATTCGCAGCATCCCGATGCAGGTGCGGGGCGAAGGCTTTCCGGCGCGGTTCGAGGTCCGGGGCGAGGTCTACATGCCCAAGGCAGCTTTCGAACGCCTGAACAACGAACGGGCCGAGAGGGGCGAACCCCTCTTCGCCAACCCCCGCAACGCGGCCGCTGGCTCGGTGCGGCAGTTGGACCCGAGGGTCACCGCCTCTCGCCGGCTGGACATCTGGGTCTACCAGTTGGGTTGGGCCGATGGCGACAGCCCCCGCACCCACTGGGATACCCTCCATTGGCTGAACGAGATGGGGTTCCGCATCAACCCTGAGATCCAGCGTTTCGGCGATCTGCGGCAGGTGGAGGACTACTACCGCAGTTGGATCGAGCGCCGGCACAACCTGGAGTACGAGATCGACGGGATGGTGGTAAAGGTGGACGACAAGGCGCTCTGGGAGGAGCTGGGCTACGTGGGCCGCGAGCCCCGCTGGGCCATCGCCTACAAGTTCCCGCCCATCCAGGCCACTACGAAACTCCTCCGCATCGCTATCAACGTCGGCCGTACCGGCAGCCTCAACCCTTACGCCATCCTGGAGCCGGTGCAGGTGGGCGGCGTCATCGTCAAACAGGCCACCCTACACAACGAAGACGATATCCGCCGCAAGGACATCCGCGAGGGCGACACCGTTATCGTGCAGCGGGCAGGCGATGTGATACCCCAGGTGGTGGGCCCTGTTCTCAGCCGCCGTACGGGCGCCGAGGTACCCTTTCAGATGCCGCAGACCTGCCCCGCTTGCGGGGCCGAGACATACCGCCCGCCAGGCGAGGCCATGAGCTACTGCACCAACATCTCCTGCCCCGCCCAGATGTACCGGTGGATTACCCATTGGGCCAGCCGGGGGGCCATGGACATCGAGGGTTTGGGCGAGCAGTGGGTGGCCGTATTGCTGGACCGAGGGCTCATCGCAGACCCAGCGGACCTCTACTACCTCAAGCGCGACGATCTCTTGCGCCTGGAACGCATGGGGGAGAAGTCAGCCGATAACCTGCTGCGCAACATCGAGGCCTCCAAGAAACGCGGGCTGGGCCGCCTCCTCTTCGCCCTGGGCATCCGCCACGTCGGCAGCGAGATAGCCGAGCTCTTGGCCTCCCACTTCGGCAGCCTGGACGCCTTGGCGGCGGCCTCTTTCGAGGAGATCCAGTCGGTGGAAGGCATCGGTCCGAAGATAGCCGAAAGCGTCCACAACTACTTTCGCGACCCCCAGAAGGTTCGCGTAATCGAGAAGCTGCGCCGGGCGGGCGTCCAGATGGAGCAAGAAGCCAGAAGGCCCGCGGAAGGCCCGCTGGCCGGCATGACCTTCGTCTTCACTGGCACCCTGGCGGCGATGCCGCGCAGCCGGGCCGAGGCGCTCGTTACCAATCTCGGCGCTCAGGCAGGGAGCAGCGTCACCCGTAAGACAACATACGTTGTGGCGGGATCGGATCCCGGCTCCAAACTCCAGAAGGCCCAGGAGTACGGGATTCCGGTGCTGGACGAGGACGGCTTCCTGCGTCTCCTGCGGGAGCACGGCATCCAGGCCCCGAAGGCGTGAGGAGCTGAGGCTCCGGATGCGCTGCCTCCTCTCCTGCCTGATCCTGGCCTCCATCCTCCTGGCCGCCTGCGAAACGCAACAGGGGGGCTCCGCTACCCCGTCCACCACGGGACCGCCAGCCGCGGCCCCTCCGGCCGAGACTACGGCGGCTACCACAGCACCGACGCCACTGGCCAGCCACACCGTGGCGCCCTTCCCAGCCGGTGCCGTCGAAGCCACCGTCACCAGGGTCATCGACGGCGACACCATCGAAGTGGAGCTCGATGGACAGGTCTACAAGGTCCGCTACATTGGCATCGATACGCCCGAGACGGTGGACCCCCAACAGCCGGTGCAGTGCTTCGGGCGCGAAGCCGCCGAACGCAACCGCCAACTGGTGGCAGGCCGTACCGTAGGGCTGGAGAAGGACGTGTCGGAGACCGACCGGTACGGACGCCTGTTGCGCTACGTCTGGGTCGATGGGGAGATGGTCAACGCGGTGCTCGTCCAGGAGGGCTATGCGATGGCATCCACGTACCCGCCCGACGTGAAGTATGCCGGCCTCTTCGCGTCTCTCCAGGCGCAGGCCCGGGAGGCGAGCCGCGGCCTGTGGGGAACCGCTTGTTCATCGCCGACGCCGGCGCAAGCAGCCGCCGGCGTTTGCGACTACTCGGGCACCTCGCAGCCCGTCATCAAGGGCAACATCAGCAGCAGCGGTGAGAAGATCTACCACGTTCCGGGGGGCGAGTACTACGACAAGACGGTGATAGACGAGGCCAAGGGGGAGCGCTGGTTCTGCACCGAGGCCGAGGCCATAGCGGCGGGCTGGCGCCGGTCGAAGCGCTGAGGGCGTCGGTGGGCGCAACCGGCGGCCCTCCGGAAGCGTTGTAAGAGATGATGGCGGCAGCCAGCTTTTGCAGGCGCTGCCGCCGGTTAGGTATAATGCCTTCGGCCGGCCCGCCAGCGGGACGGCCACAACGCCCTGCTTTTTGGAGTTGCGAGGTTGCCCCTAAACCCGTTTAACGCGCTGCTGGGCCTCTTTTCCCATGACGTTGCGATAGATCTAGGGACCGCCAACACCCTGGTTATGGTCAGGGGCAGAGGGATCGTCATCGACGAGCCCTCAGTGGTCGCCATCGACCGCATCAACAAAAAGATACTGGCCATCGGCGCCGAGGCCAAACGCATGGTAGGCCGCACCCCCGCCGATATCGTTGCCGTCCGCCCCCTGCGCGACGGTGTGATCTCGGACTTCGCGGTTACCGAGAAGATGCTCCACTACTTCATCCGCTCCGTGCACGAGCACTTCGGTTTCGGCCTCCCCAGGCCACGAGTCTCCATCGGCATCCCATCCGGCGTGACCGAGGTGGAGAAGCGGGCCGTGCACGATGCCGCCCTGAACGCCGGGGCTCGGGCCGCGTACCTCATCGAGGAGCCGATGGCGGCGGCCATCGGCGCAGGGCTGCCGGTCATGGAGCCGGGGGGCTCGATGATCGTGGACATCGGCGGCGGCACCACAGAGGTGGCCGTCATATCCATGGGCGGCATAGTGGTAGCTACGTCCATCCGCACAGCGGGCGACGAGATGGACCAGGACATCGTCTCCTACGCCCGCCAGGTGCATAACATGCTCATCGGCGAGAGGACAGCCGAGGAGGTGAAGATCGAAGCCGGCTCTGCCTACCCGCTGGAGCGTGAGATAACCATCGAACTCAAGGGCCGTGACCTGGCCACGGGCCTGCCCAAGGCCGTCGAGGTGAGCAGCGTGGAGATCAGGGACGCCCTCTCGGGCTCGGTCAACGCAATCGTAGAGTCAGTACGCCAGACCATCGAGATCACGCCCCCGGAGCTGGTGGCGGACATTATGAGCACCGGAATTATTTTGGCAGGCGGGGGCGCTCTCCTGAGGGGCCTGGACAGGCGCCTGTCCCAGGAGACCCGATTCCCTGTCTACGTGGCCGAAGAGCCGTTGACCTGCGTGGTGCGGGGAGCGGCCGAAGTGTTGGAGGAGGCGGCCATCCTAAGGAAGCTCCAGGCGAGACTGAATACAAGGAAGGCGCCGCACTAGCGGCGCCATGGGTCCTGCGCTCGGAGGCGAAGGGGGCAGGCGCAGACCAGAGGCTAGCGAGAGATGCGAGTGACCTGGTGGCTGGCGATAGTCGTAACCATCAGCCTCACCAGCATCGCCTTGTCCCATTACCGCGCCCTGGACCCCTTGCAAAACCTCTCCCTAACGGTATCAGCTCCCCTTCAAGGCAGCCTCAGGGACCTGGCCTCCCCCATTAACGACTTCTTCCAAGGAATCGTCGATCGCGGCCGAATCGCCCGGGAGAACGAGCGGCTGCGGGAGGAGAACGAACGGCTGAAGGCGGATCTGGCCAGCGGGCAGGACGCAGCCCAAAGGGTCCGCGAGCTGGAAGATGCCCTAGGGGTGAAGCAGACGCGTCCTGAGGACCAGCTTCTCGCCGCCAACGTCGTCGGACAGGAGATATCCGGGCTAAAGCGGGCCATCGCCATCGACCGCGGCCTTTCCGATGGCGTGGACGAGGGCATGGTGGTGCTGTCCAGGAATGGCACGCTGGTGGGGACCGTCTCCAGGGCCTACCAGGACTTCGCCTGGGTCCGCCTGGTGACGGACCCCGACAGCGCGGTAAACGCGCAAGTGACGGCCGCGGCCAGCCCTGCGGCTCCGACTCCGGCGCCCGTTCTGACCGCCACACCGATACCGCAGGAATCGCCCGCGCCTGCGCCCCAAGGTCCGGAAGGCCAAGGGGGAGCCGAGGCCACGCCGGTTCGCGCCGTCGCAGAGGGGGATCTGAGGCGAGGTCTCGTCCTTGATCTGCTTCCTCCCGATGCCGCGGTCCAACCTGGCAGCCTGGTCACCACCTCAGGCCTGGGCGGCAACTACCCGCGCGGTATCCTGATCGCCACCGTGAAGTCGGTGGAGGAGCGGCCCCAGTCGCCCTTCAAGAGGGCCACCCTGGAGCCTGTGGCCGACCTATCGGCGCTGGATACCGTGCTGGTCATCATAAGCTTCCGGCCCGCGAGGTTGTCAGCCCCATGAGGTACGCCGTGGCCCTAGCCGCCGCCTTTTTCTTGGCGGCCTTCAGCGTGTCCGCCATGCCCTACGTCAAGGTCCTCGGCGCAACCCCAGACCTGGTGCTCATCTTCGCAGCCTGCTGGACCGCCGTTCGAGGCCGCAGCGAGGCCATGCTGGTGATACCCCTCGCGGGGCTCATGAAGGACCTAGCGGGCAGCGGCCCTTTGGGGATGTCGGCGCTGGGCATGGCGGTCATGGTTCCCCTCTCGGCCCTGGTGGAGATAAGGGCCATGGACAGCCAGTTCCTCCCCGCCGTTATCATCGTGGCCCTCGCGAGCCTCACCAACAGCCTCGTCAGCATGGCGGTTCTGGCTGCTATGGGGGAAGGCCTGCCGGTGCTCGAAGCCCTGCGCTGGGCCGTAGTTCCGGGGATCGTCGTGAACGCCCTCTTCACAGCCGTAATATACGTGCCCCTGAGCTGGTTCGGCCCCAAGCAGCGGCCAGGATTCCTAGATGCGAGGGGCCTAACAGCCTTATGAGGGAACTTCAGTGAGGCTTTTCAACGAGCGCAGGCGCTGGAAGGCGGACGACCCTAAGAGAGATAGGCCGCAGCAGCGAGAGCGGGAGCCTGGCTATGGCCCCGTGATGTTCGCGGCTCTCCGCGCTTTAGTTATCCTGCTCTTCGGCATCCTCGTCGTTCAACTTATCAATCTTCAGGTCATCCAGGGCGCGGAATACAAACGGAAGGCGGAGACCAACGCCCTGAGGGAGGTCCCAGTCCCCGCTGCCAGGGGCCTCATCTACGACCGGAACGGACGCCCCCTCGTGCAGAACTCGGCGCGCTTCTCGATAGCCATCGTCCCGGGCGACCTGCCGGAGCGCGGCGAGGAGGGCGTGTACCGGCAGATCTCGCGCGTTGTGGGAATGACGGTGGAGGAGATCCGGGCCAAGGTGCAGGAGGGTCTCGACCTCCGTGGGCCTTATAGCCCGGCCATCATCAAAGAGAACCTGGACCGGGACACGGCCCTCACCCTCATGGAGTTGGAGCCCCATGCGCCCGGCCTCAAGGTGCTGGTCGAGCCGTCACGCCTCTACCTCACCGGATCCCTTCTCTCCCACGTGCTGGGTTATGTCGGCCCCATTTCTGCCGAGGAATACGCCGAACTGAAGGACAAAGGCTATCTGTATCAAGACTACCTTGGCAAAACGGGGGTGGAGTATACCTACGAGGCCCAGTTGCGGGGGAAGCAGGGCAAGAAGCTCGTGGAAGTCGACGCCCTGGGGCGCGAACTGAGGGTGGTGTCAGAGCGCCGGCCTGTCGACGGAGCGAACCTGGTGCTGAGCATCGACCTAGACCTACAGAAGAAGGTGGCGGAGGTCCTCCAACAGTATGCTGGCAGCTCCGAAAACGCGTCGGCCGCGGTCATGGACGTGAGGACTGGCGAGATTCTGGCCATGGCTTCGCTACCGACCTTCGATAACAACGCCTTCTCCAACCCTATGACGGAGGAAGAGCTGGCGGCCCTCGTCAACGCTCCCGGCAAGCCCCTCGTCAACCACGCCATCGCGGAGCGTTACCCTCCCGGCAGCACTTTCAAGACGATTGTGGGCTCGGCAGCCCTCCAGGAGGGCGTTGCCAGTCCATCCACCACCATAACCAGCCGGGGTTACATCACCGTCGCCAATGAGTTCGACCCCAACATCATCTACGTGTATCCCGACTGGGCGCCGCTAGGGACCCTCGACTTCTATGGCGGCCTGGCCATGTCCTCCAACGTTTACTTCTACTACCTCGCCGGCGGAAAGCCCGACGAGGGGTTTCACGGCCTCGGCGAAGAGAAGGTGGCCCAATATGCCCGGGCCTTTGGACTGGGGGCGCCTACCGGAATCGACCTCCCGGGAGAGTCTCCTGGCCTCGTGCCAGACGCAGCCTGGAAGGAGGAGAGCTTGGGGGAGCCCTGGACCTTGGGCGATACCTACAACTTCGGCATCGGACAAGGATACGTCGCGGCCACTCCCTTGCAGATGCTGAGGGCAGTGGCCGCCATCGCCAACGGGGGCCATCTGCTCACGCCTCATGTCGCGAAGGAGCTGCGGGACAGCCACGGCAACCTCCTTCGGGCGCTGGAGTTCCCGGAGCGCGGCACCGTGCCTGTCAGTCCCGAGAACCTGGCGACGGTGCGCGCCGGGATGCGCCGGTCTGTCACCGATGGGGTGGCCAAGGCCGCCGCCATCGCCAACGTGGCGGTGGCAGGAAAGACGGGGACCGCCGAGTTCGGCGAGGTGCAACCCAATGGCAAGCACCCCACCCACGGCTGGTTCGTGGGCTTCGCCCCGTACGATGACCCGCAGATTGCCGTAGTGGTCTTCGTCCAGCGGGGCTCCGGCGGCGCCGACGCCTCACCGGCCGCTGCGCAGATCATGGACTACTACTTCAACGGCCCGCGCCTCGCCAGCCAGACGGGAGGAGCGCAGTGATCGACCGCCGCTATCTGCGCCACTTCGATTTCGTCATGCTCCTGCTGGCCATCGCCCTGGTGGCATACGGGGCGATCCTTATCTATAGCGCCTCCCTCAGCAGTTACCCGCACTTGAGTCTGGACCACCCCCTTGCCAAGCAGCTCATCTTCGCGGCCCTGGGCCTTGTGACGGCCGCTGCCGTGGCCTGGACGGACTACCGGGCCTTCGGTCAGATGGCCCCGCTGCTGTACGTCGCGGCCCTGGTCCTACTGGCGGCCGTGCTCGTCGTAGGCGGCTCTGCCTACGGTTCCACCCGTTGGTTCAACGTCGGGGGGCAGCAGATCCAGGCCTCGGAGGTGGCCAAGCTCTTGGTGATCATCGCCCTGGCCAGGTATCTGGCCGACCGCCAGGCGCGTATGGACGACGTCCGGGTATTCGCGGCCTCGCTGGCCATGGCCGCCGTGCCCGCCGCCCTGGTCATGGCGGAGCCGGACATGGGAACCGCCATGGTCTTTGGGGCGGTATGGCTCGGCATGGTGCTCATGGCCGGAGCGCCTGCACGGTACGTTCTGGTACTCATCGGCCTGGTCACATCCCTGGTGCCCTTCGCCGCATTGGCTGTCATGGGCGACTACCAAAGGGAACGCATCTCTCTATGGATCAACCCCAATTCGGCGCCCTTAGAGGGCGGCTACAACATCCTGCAGTCCATTATCGGCATCGGCTCCGGGGGCATCTTCGGCAAGGGCCTAACCGAGGGCACCCAGGTGCAGCTCGACTTCCTGCGGACGTCGACGACGGACTACATCTTCGCTGTCTTGGGAGAAGAGCTGGGCCTTGTGGGCGCGCTGGTCCTCTTCTTGCTATTCGGCGCGCTCCTCTTCCGCGGCATCCGGACCGCCAGCATCGCCCAGGACAACTTCGGCCGGCTCCTGGCCACCGGCATCGTCATCATGCTCCTGTTCCAGGTGTTCATCAACGTGGCGGTGAACATACGGTTGGTTCCCGTAACGGGCATCCCGCTGCCCTTCATCAGCCAGGGCGGCAGCTCGCTGCTCATGGTCTTCGCGGCGATAGGGCTCCTGGAGAGCATCACCTTGCGTCACAAGCGCATCGAATTCTAGACGCTGGGTGCTCTAGGTTCCGGCGTCCTGCTCATGCTTCGAG
>DAOUBD010000048.1:0-111610 GCA_034432935.1 Dehalococcoidia bacterium
TCCGGAGGCAGCGGAGGAGCTGTGCCGGCGGCTGCGAGAGGGCCTGGGGCCGGAGTACCCCTTGTACTTCAGCAGCTTTGCCATCGCCCGCTATCATCGCTCCTTCCCCTTCGATGTCTTCGCAGCCCACTGCACGGGGGCAGCGCCCCAGGTGTACTGGAACGCCTTCTCCTGGCCCATGGCCGAGGCGCTGGCGCTGATGTATGAAGACTACGCTGGGCTGGGCATCCCCCCTGAGCGGATCTTTCCTGCCGGCGGCCTATATGAGGAGGACAACGTGCGCTACCCGCAGCCAACGGACGTCCGGGGGTTTGCGGCGATGGCCGCGGCCAGGGGCTCGCCGGGGGTGAGCTTCTGGTCCTACGAGCACATGAGCCAAGAGATGTGGGAGGCCGTGCGGGAAGCCGCAATCGGGCCAGAGGAGGGCGCTATGTCTAGCCAAGAGTTCGACGAGGTGATGCGACAAGTCAAGGACCTATCCGCGCGCCTGGAGCGCCTCGAGGCCCAGGTGGGAGCCCTCGTGTCGGCGTCGCCGCCGGCGCCTCAGCCGGTCCGCACCTACACTGTGCAGCCGGGGGACACCCTCTCCGGCATCGCCGCCAAGTTGGGCCTGCCCGGGTGGCAAGGGCTGTATGAAGCCAACGCCGCCATCATCGGGCCAGACCCGAACCTCATCTATCCCGGGCAGGTGCTGTCCGTTCCCTAGCGTCCTCACAGTAGGTCGCCAGTGGCGGCCCGGGTGCTGCCGCGCTCCTTGTAGGCGGCGATAACGTTGCGGGCGATGGTCTGCATATGGACCTCGTCGGCGCCATCGGCCAGGCGGGCGAAGCGGGCGCCCCTCATCATCGCCTCCAACGGCGTGTCCTTGCTGATGCCCAGCGCGCCGTGCACCTGGATGGCGCGGTCGATGATGCGCCAGAGGGCGTTGGCCACGTGGACCTTAGCCATGGAGACCTCCTGGCGGAAGGGGAGCCCCTTTTCGATCTTATAGGCGGCGTGCAAGACCATGAGCTTGCCCGTGTACAGCTCCATAGCGGACTCTGCCATCATCCACTGGATGGCCTGCTTCTCCGCCAGGTATGAGCCGTGGGCGTAGCGCTTCAGCGCCCGGTCCACCAGCATCTCCAGCGCCACCTCGGCCTGGCCTATCCAGCGCATGCAGTGGGCCAGCCGGGCCGGCCCAAGGCGGTACTGCCCCAGGCGGTGGCCGTCGCCCCGGCCGCCGAGCATGTTCTCTTTGGGCACCCGGACGTTGGTGAGCCGCAGCTCCGGGTGGTTGCCCGCTCCGGCCATCGTCTCTACGTCCCGCACGATCTCGAACCCCTCGGCGGGCAGGTCGATGATGAAGGCGGAGTTGCGGGCCTGGGGCGGATCGGCATCGGGGTCGGTGCAGGCGATGAGGATGCCGAACTTGGCTCCCTTGGCGCCGGAGGAGAACCACTTGTGGCCGTTGATCACCCATTCGTCCCCCTCGAGCACCGCCGTGGTCTGGATGAGGGTGGGGTCGGAGCCCGCCACCTCGGGCTCGGTCATGGCGAAGAAGGAGCGGCACGTCCCCTCAGCCAGCGGGCGCAGGTACTTCTCCTTCTGTTCCGGCGTGCCCCAGTGCAGGATGGTGTGCATATTGCCCTCGTCCGGGGCCTGGGCGTTGATGACGAAGGGGCCCAACATGGTACGGCCCGCTTCGGCGGAAACGAAGGCCATCGCCGTGGGGCCAAGGCCCATTCCCCCCCACTCCGGCGGCAGGTGCGGGTTCCACAGCCCCTGGGCCCGGGCCTTCTGCCGCATCTCCATGATGGCCCGGACGTAGGCGCTACGATCCGCTTCCTCTCGCAGGAGCTCGCGCTCCCTCGGGCGAACCTCCTCCTCCATGAACCGCCGCACCTTCAGGCGGACTTCCTCGACGTCTGGCGGCAGGTTAAAATCGATGGGCATGGACTCACCTCTTCCCTTAACGTTAACTGGTGGCCCCCTAGCCGCTGTTATTGTAGACGCAGGCGGCCCTGGTGTCACCGTGGGCTGCGCCAACGCCCGGAAACGGGGGGCCGGACGTGCCTGAGTCGCCCCCGGGGCTGGACCTGGAGCGGCTGCTGCCCTGGTTCCGGGAGCACATCGCTTCGGTGCCGGAGCTGACGGCCCGCGTCATCGGACACGGCCGGTCCAACATCACCTACCGGCTGGACGGCGACGGGCAGACGTGGGTGCTGCGGCGTCCGCCCCTGTCTCACGTCCAGGCCACGGCCCACGATATGGGGCGCGAGTTCCGGGTCATCTCTGCCCTGCACCCGACGGGGTTCCCCGTGCCCAAGCCCTACGTCTTCTGCCCTGACGAGTCGGTGATCGGCGCCCAGTTCTACGTAATGGAGTTCGTGGACGGGTTCATCGCCGTCGATCCCCAAGAGGTGGCGGCCAGGTTCGACGAAACTCAGCGGCGGCGCATCGGCGAGGAGCTCATCGATGTGCTGGCCCACTTGCACTCCTTTGTCCCCGAGGAGATAGGGCTGGGGGACTTCGGGCGGCCGCAGGGTTACCTGGAGCGGCAGGTCCGCCGCTTCTCCCAGCAGTTGGAGCAAATAAGGTACCGGGAGACGCCCGAGATGGACGAGCTGGCCCGGCGGCTAGCCCGGGCCATCCCGGCGGAGCGCAAGCCCGGCATCGTCCACGGGGACTATCGTCTCGATAATGCCATCCTAAGCCCCGATGGCCGCATCATCGCCGTCCTGGACTGGGAAATGAGCACTCTGGGCGACTCCCTGGCGGACCTGGGGATGCTGCGCATGTACTGGCCAGACCGGGGTACCGAGACGGCGACTTTCGCGGTTGCCGGCGCCTCCGTGATGGTCCTGCCTGGTTTTCCCACCTGGGAGCAAGCGGCGGCCCGCTATCAGGAGAAGAGCGGGACGGACCTGAGGGATCTGGACTTCTACACGGTACTGGCGCATTTCAAACTGGCGGTGATCCTGGAAAACATGTACAAGCGCTATCTGGCCGGCGGCACCGTCGGTTCCGGGTTCGAGATCATCGGCCAGCAGGCGGTCCTTTTGGCTCGCCGCGGCCTGGCGGTGGCGGACGCCTCTTCGGTGCCGGCGCTTCGGGGGTAGCCGACGGTCTATCCTGCGGCCGTCAGCTCTGCTGCGCGGGATCCGGGCTGAGGAACCGAATAGCGGGAGGGATCAGGCGGCGCGGGCGGCCGTAGACGATGCCCATCACTTCGCCGGCCAGGGAGTCGTCGTGCACGAACTCCAGCACGCCTGCCGCCACCTCCTCCGGCTCCAAGAGGGGCATCCGGGCCGTGGCCTCCGGCGGAAGCCCGGCGCCGGCCACCTGCTGGTCGCGCCGGGTCACCATAGGGGTGTTGACGACCCCGGGGCAGACGCAGTTGACCCGGATGTTGGCCTCTTCCTTGAGGAAGGCCAGGGAGCGGGTGAACCCGACGACGCCGTGTTTGGCGGCAGCATAGATGGGGTCCGGCAGGAAGGCGATGACGCCGGCCAAGGAGGCCGTGTTGACGATGACGCCGCCGCCCCTGCGCCGCATGGCCGGCACCGCAGCCTGGGTTCCGGCGATAACCCCCCAAAGGTCAACCGAGAGCGTGCGCTCCCAGAGCTCCCGCGGCGCCGCTGGGAAGCGAGGCCGCGGCGTGTTGATGCCGGCATTGTTGTGCAGGATGTCCAGCCCGCCGTAGAGCTCCTCGGCGAAGGCCACCATGCGCTCCACGTCCGCGGGCCTGGTTACGTCAGTGTGCACGAAGGCGGCGACGCAACCAGCGTTTTCTAGCAACCGGACCGTTTCGTAGCCGCCCTCGTCGTCCACGTCGGCCACCACCACGGTGGCACCCTCGCGTCCGAGGGCCAGGGCGGTGGCCCTGCCGATGCCCGAACCCGCGCCGGTCACGAGGGCTACTTTACCTTTGGGGTCCATGCCGTGGCTCCTTCCTCTACGCGCCGAGGCCTCTCGATGTCCCCGGGCGCCTCTCCTGCGCACCTGAAGTCTGGCGCACAGGCGAGAGTGGCGCAAGCCACGGTTCTAGACCGCCTGCGGTTGATAGACGCAGGAGGGATCCGACTCCAGATAGTCGCCGGTAACGGCCCAGGCTCGGGCCCGGCTGCCCCCGCAGACGATCCGGTACTCGCAGGCCCCGCACTTGCCCTTGAGCTTGTCCGGGTCCCGCAGGTCGCGGAAGAGCTGCGAGTTGCGATAGATGTCGGCGAAGGACCGGTCCCGGATGTTGGCGGCTGCCACCGGCAGGAACCCCGACGGGCAGACTTCGCCGATATGGGAGATGAAGGCGAAGCCGCGGGCGTCGTTGACGCCCATGGCCGGCCGGTCCAGGCCGTCCTGGAACCGGTAACCAGCGCCGGCGATGGGCCGGGTGGGCGCCTTGCCCTGGGCCCGCTCCTGCCGGGCCCGCTGGATGGCCACACGGCGGTAGGCGGGGGCCGCTGTGCTCTTGATATCGAAAGGCGCTGTCTGCGAGAGGTCGTACAACCAGTTGAAGACCCGCTCGTGCTCTTCAGCGGAGATCATGTCGTCCAGCTTGCCCCTGCCCGTGGGCACCAGGAAGAACACGCTCCATTGCACAGCCCCGGCCTCTTGCACGATGTCCACCATTCGCTCCAAGACGTTGACGTTGTAGCGGCTGACGGTGGTGTTGATCTGGAGCGTCAGGCCCGCCTCCCGCACGTACTGCATGATGCGCATGGTGCGCTCGAAGGTGCCCGGGAAGCCTCGGAACTGGTCATGGGCCTCGGCCGTCGGGCCGTCCAGGCTCACGGCGATGCGGCTGACGCCCGCTTCTCGCACCCGGGCCAGGTTCTTGGGGGTAACTAGGGCCGTGGCGCTGGGAGTGAGGGCGGTCCGCAACCCCTTGCTAACGGCGTAAGCCATAAGGTCATAGACGTCCCGCCGCATCAGGGGGTCGCCGCCGGTGAAGATAAGTATCGGGTTGCCGGCTTCGCGGACTTGGTCGATGACCCGGAGGGCCTCCTCGTGGTTGAGTTGGCGGGGGTCCGGCTTCGGCTGGGCCGTGGCCCGGCAGTGGAGGCAGGCCAGAGCGCAGGCGCGGGTCACCTCCCAGGCCACCGTGAAGGGAGCCAGGTCGAAGTTGGCCTCAGCCAGGAGGGCGTCGTTCCTCTTGCGGAGGGCCTGGGCCTCGGCTCGGACGGAGGGCGTCCTCATACGGCCTCCCTGGCGGCCTGCTGCACTGGCACCGGCCAGCGGGCAGCCTCGTCGGCGGCCTCGGTGCCGGGCTCGATGCCGATCTCCTCGTCCGTGAGGTAGCAGGCCGGATCGGGCGCCAGGAAATCGTCGAAGTAGCTTTCGGCCCGGGCGCGCAGGTTGCCGTTGCAGAGGTCCAGGAACTGGCAGTGAGCGCAGCGGCCCTTCAGGTGCCTCTGGCGGTCGCGCAAGATCGCCATCCGCGGGTGCGAGGTGTCGGTCCAGATTTCGCTGAAGGGCCGCTGGCGCACGTTGCCGAAGCTGTAGTGCCAGGAGAACTGGTCGGCATGCACCTCTCCGGTGGGGTCTATGGAGGTGACGGCCACACCCGACTGGTTGCCCCCGTTCCACGATAGGAGCTTGCGCACCTCCTCCGCTCGTTCCGGCTCCCGCCGCTTGAGGTAGAGGTAGAGGTAGGCGCTGTCGCAGTGGTTGTCGACGGTCAGGATCTCCTTGCTTACGCCCCGGTCTTCGAAGTCCTTGGCCCGCGCGAAGAGGTAGTCCATGGTGCGCCGGGTGTCCAAGGGGTCCAGGTCGTACTTCCGCACCCGTCCGCCCCTTCCGGCGTAGGCCAGGTGGTACATGCAGAAGCGGGGTATCTCCTCCTGCTCCAAGAGGTCGAGGATGGCGGGCACCTGGTCCACGTTCTTCTGGTGGAGGGTGAAGCGGACGCCCACCTTCACGCCCGCCTGCCGGCAGCGGCGGATGCCATCCAGGGAGGCCCGGAAGGCGCCCTTCTTGCCCCGCAGCTTGTCGTGCACCGCCTCGATGCCGTCCAGGCTGATGCCGACGTAGGCGAAGCCAGCGTCCCGGATGCGGGCGGCCACATCATCCGTGATGAGAACGCCATTGGTAGAGAGAACGCAACGCAACCCCCGGGCGCTGGCCCTGGCGGCGAGCTGGAAGAGGTCTTCTCGCAGCAGCGGTTCGCCGCCGGAGAAGATGATGGTGGGGGCGCCGAACGCCGCCACGTCGTCGATGAGGCGCAGGCCTTCTTCCGTCGTCAGCTCCCCAGGGAAGGGCCGGTCTGCGGCCTCGGCGTAGCACTGGAAGCAAAACAGGTTGCACCGGCGCGTCGTGTTCCAGACGATCACCGGCTTCTTGTCCTCGGAGTAGTGGACCAGGTGCGGGGGCAGGGTCCTCGTTGAGCGGCCATGGAGAAGGAGGTCCCCGGGGCGCACCGTCCCATCTAGTAGCCTCGACAACGGCAGCATCCTGACTAGCCTCTCTTTCAGGCGCCATGGCGGCCCACTCGGCCGCTCCGGCGCTGCAACTCCAGTAAAGCGCAAAGGGGGCGTCTTCCGCCAGTCCGGGTTGGCCCCATTTTGAGGTAGAGCTTTGTCCTATGCCCGAGCATCTTAGGATGTGCCTATGGAGACAGGTGGAACCTAACGGCTGTATCTATTAGTATAGCCATGCAGGACCGATGTGCGCCGGCGAATAGGGGCGTCCCAAAGCGGTCGCCGCCGGGCGCAGTTAGTTTCCCGAGAGGAGGAGACGGTGACTCCAACACGGCACGGCAGGGTGAGATTGGCCCTGATCCTCGGCGGCATCGTGGCTGCCGCCGCCTTGGCTGCGGCAGCCTGTGGCGGCGGGGGCGACGACAGCTCCGGCAGCACACCCGCGGCGACGCAGGGCGGAGGCGGTAGCAGCGGCGGAGGCGCGGTCATCCTCGACTGGACGATGGGCGACAACTTCTTCGAACAAGCTGGCCAGAAGAACCCCACGATAGAGGTGAGCGCGGGCGCCTCCGTCACCGTGAACCTGGAGAACAAGGGCACGGCCATCCACAACATGCGCTTCGCCGGCGAAGACAACACCTACAACAACGCGGACGACGCTGTCTCTGACCCCAACCTATTGCAGGCGGGGCAGAAGGCGGTCCTCAAGTTCACGGCACCCAAGAAGGCGGGGACGTACAACTACCAGTGTGACTTCCACCCCACAGACATGAAGGGTACGGTGGTTGTAAAGTAACCTCGGCCCCCGTTGCCGAAGGACCTCCGCGCCGCGGCGGCAGTGGGTGCTAGGGCTCGCTGGCCGGCTTCTTGCCCAGGGGGCGCGTCGCTAGAACGACTATGCCGCCGGCCGTCTGCACGGCGAAGGCCAGGAGGAAGGAAGGGATAGCAGCGCCCAGCCAGGTGTGCTCCTCCGTCAGCGGGTAGGGCAGGCCGAGGAGATCGGCAAAGAGCCAGCGGGTCGCATCCTGCCACCAGGCGGCGTCCGGGGGCGCTATCCAATGGTAGAGGGCGAAGCCCAGGAGCCACGCGGCCGCCGCCCAAACGCCGCCGGCCCGCAGGCCGGATGTCCGCGCTAGGATCTGGTCTGCCACCAGCACACCGGAAAGAGGGACGAAGGCAGAGGCCAACACCAGAACGGAGCCCTCGAGACGGAGGAAGTCGAAGGCGGCGGCGAGGACCGCTGCGCCCGTGCCGGCTATGAGCGTCCCACGGCGCTCTCCCACCGGCGCCAGCGCCGCCAGGGCCAGGCCCCCGGAGCGAGCGTTGGCGAAGGACTCATCGCTCTGGAGGACCATCAGGATCAAGAGCGCCGCCAGGCTCATGTTCATGCCCGCTACGAAACCGGCTATGTCGCCGCTTTCCGTCGCCGGCAGATAGACGACGCCCAGGTACCCCAGCCAGGCGGTGGTGGCCAGGAAGCCCAGGAAGGCGCCGCCCGTGGTGGCCGTGACGGTGCGGCCGTGGCGGCCGTAGTCCGCGGCCAGAGGCAACCAGAGCAGCGGCGCCACCAGCATGACGTCCACCGCCTGCCAGAACTCCGGCCATCCGCCCGCGGCGGGCCGCCGTAGGTAGGATGGCACCTCGAACTCCAGATAGGCCGAAAGGGTGATGACAAGGGCGACTATGAGCATCAGCCAGACGCCGCCGCGTCGCAGCAGCTTGCGGACGAAGAACTCGGGACCGGCCAGGGCCAGCGCGATCCCGATGGCGCCGAAGAGGAGGGCCCAGAGGGGCCGCAGGCCCACCCCCAGCGCCTGGTCGCTCACCAGGGCGGCTGCGCTGGCGATCACCGAGAGGACCAGCGCCCCCACCGCGATGTGCCGGGCCAGGAGGATGGCGGTCGCGGCCTTCCCGGCCCGCGGGCCGAGGAGGGACTCCAGGAGGCCGGCGGTAGTGAGGCCGGTGGCGGCGCCGATGGCGGCCATGGCGGCAACCAGAAGGGAGCCCAAGAGGGCCGCCACTAGGACGGCCAGGAAGGCCCGCTCCAGGCTCAAGGCCGGCACCAGCAGGGAGCCGAAGGGCATGGCGTAGAGGCTGATGCCGATGGCTGCCCAGAGGGCGGCCTGGTCCCACAGGCTGAAGGTGCGCCCAGATTGCGGGATGGGTTCGCGGCTCATGTGGCCTTCTCCACCTCCACCGGTATCGCCCGGTCCACCTGCTGCTGCACCCAGTTCCAGCGCCAGTAGTTCAGGTGCCCATAGCCGGCGGCGAAGTGAAGCCACTTGACCATCCCCGGCACCACGGTGTCGTAGGGCTTCCAGTTGCGGTACTGGTAAGGCTCCCAGGCGTGGTAGACGATCACCTGGCCGGGCCGCGCCGCAGACGAGATCTTGGTACGGATGTGGAACTCCTCGAAATCGTTGAAGACCCGCACCTCGTCCCCGTCCCGAATGCCTCGGGCCTCGGCGTCCTTCGGGTTCATGATGATGAGCGGGTGGCCCCGGTGGGTCCGGAGCAAGGTCTCATTGCTGGCCTGGATGGAGTGGATGCTCCAGCGCTGGTGCCCGCTGGTCATGGCCAAGGGGTAGTCGCCCCCTTGCTTGGGGTTCGGTTTGTGCACCGGGAGCTGCTCTCCTGCCTCCAGGAACCACTCGTGGTCGATGTAGAACTGGATGCGGCGGGTCATCGTGGGATACGGGATCTTGCGCTCCGTGTGCCACGACAGAGGGTTGACCGTCTCGTCCGGCTTGATGTCCGTGGCAAGGTTCAAGCCGATGGCGTCGGCGCCCAGCCCCGTGAAGCGAATGATGCCCTTCTGGCGCACCTTCTTTAGGGTGGTCTTCTCCGGCAGCGCCCCCACCCGTACAGTATCGGCGATCATGTCCTCGGCCAGCTTCTCGTGGTCCTTCTCCTTAACGGCGCCGTGCATGGTGAAGACGTCATAGACGTCGTCCAGGCGATAGCGGCGCCCGCCATCGTCCACATACTCGCCGATCTCCCGCTGGCGGGCCCGCTCCTGGAGCTTTTTGGCCAGGAGGGCGAAGATCTCCCATTCGGGCTTGGATTCGCCGATGGGGTCTACTGCCTTGTCGGAGAAGGTCAGGAAGTTGGTGTGGATGGTAGGGAAGCGGAAATCTACCTTTTCGTAGAACGCAGCGGCTGGCAGGACGATGTCCGAGAAGTAGGCGGTGGTGCTCATGCGGATGTCGCAGGCCACGACGAGCTTGAGCTTTGGCCAGAGCTCATTCAGCAGTTGCTTGAAGCCGCCGCGGGTCCGGCGGAGGGTGGAGCCGGCGACCCCGAAGTACACCCGAGGCGCCTTGCCGGGCGCCGGCCGGATGAGTCCGTCCCACCAGCCCTTGGCCTGGGCCTCCTGGATGTACTCATCGAAGCTACGCTTCATCGTCGGGTCGTTCCACTCGGGCCGGTTCCATACGTCCTTGTACCCGGCGTGGTAGTACCAGTAGAAGGCGGGAGGCACCAGGAGGGGCGTCGGCGGCATGTCCGTCACCGTCTTGCCCCGCACCTCGTCCCGCTCGGTCTCGATGAGGATCATCTCCTCCGTCAGCGTGTCGTCCTCGTCCAGGAGCCGCTTCTCCGTCTCCCTGGCCTTGCGGGCGAAGGCGAGGAAGCCCTCCAGGCCGGGGCGCGTCTTCAGCATCTCGCTGGAGACGAGCTGGGCGCTGTTCCAGCCGCGCATGCCCGTGCCCTTGCGCCCGAAGTTGCCGGTGAGGGCCAGGACCAGGGCCATGGCCCGTTCCATGAGGTCGCCGTGGTAGTACTTGTTGACGTTGAACCCCTGAAGGATGTGGACTGCCTTGGCGTTGGCTGCCTTAAGGGCCAACTTGCGGATGAGATCCGGTTTTACCCCCGTGATGGCGTAGGCCTTCTCCGGCGTGTAGTCGTTGAGGGTCTCCTTGAGGAACTCGAAGGCGGGGCGCACCTCCTGCCGGGTGCCATCCTTGAGGGTGGCGGTGGCGCTGCCCGTGAGGGCGGGGTCGGCTTCGCCCAGCCGCAGGGTGCCGCGGGGCGCCTTGACGATGCTGCCGCTGTTCTTGTCCAGCCAGTAGAACTGGTCGTCGCGGCCCCCGTCCTCCAGGTCGCTGTGGCGCAAGAAGCGCCCATTGTCCGTGCGCACCAGCAGCGGCAGGTCCGTCTGCTCCTTGACGAAGTCCTCCTTCACCTTGCCCTCGTCGATGATGACGCGGCACATGGCCAGGGCTAAGGCGGCGTCGGTGCCCGGCTCGATGGGCACCCAGAGGTCGGCGTGGAAGGAGGATGCGTTGTAGTCCGGGGCGATGGAGATGACCTCGGCCCCGTGGTATTTCGCCTCCCAGATGAAGTGGGCCGAAGGGATGCGGGTGTAGACGGGGTTCATGTGCCAGACGAAGATGAGGTCCGAGTGGAACCAGTCGTCGATGGAGGAGGCGAACTGGAACTTGCCGAAGGTCTGGTAGAGCCCCACGTTGTAGTCTGAGGTGAGGCCGTTGCCGTCCAGGGTGGTGCCGCCCAGCAGGCGCACCAGGCGCCAAGCGGGAGTCGATCCGTTGACGACGCCTCCCTCCCCGTTGCCGTACTCCAGGATGACGGTCTCTGGGCCCGCCTCCTGGATGGCGTCCAGGATGGCGTCGGCGATCTCAGTGAGGGCCTGGTCCCAGGAGATGCGCTCCCACTTGCCCTCGCCCCTCTGGCCGGCGCGCTTCAGAGGGTATTTCAAGCGCTCCGCGCCGTACATAACGCGGCTGAAGCAAGCGCCCTTCTGGCAGCCCCTGGGGTTCATATCGGGCACGCCCTTCTCCACCAGAGGGTAGATGCCCGACTGCTCTTCCCGCCAAACGATGCCGTCCTTGGTGTAGACGCGGAAGGAGCAGCCGCCGGGATAGCAGTCGTTGAGGTGAGTCCCCCAGGTGACCTTGTCCCAGGTCCACTTCCTGCGGAAGATGTCTTCCCAACTGGAGTAGGGGTAGTAGCGGTAGACCTCCTCCTGGGCGTTGGAGGTCAGGAGCCTGAAGCCGAGGCGGGACAGGCTGAGGCCCACCGCTGAGCCGGCGGCGGTCTTGAGGAACGTCCTTCGGGATACGGGCCGCATGCCATCACCGTCGCATTCCTAGGCCCGAAGCGGGCCGCCTAATTTACCCTCTCCACTTCCAGCCTCACCAGCCTGTCGATGGGCACAGGCTGCCAACACTCCGCCCGGAAGCGGAGGTGGCCGTATCCCCCTGCCAGGTGGAGCCACTTGACCATGCCTGGTTCGGCGTTGGATGGATCCTTCCAGTCCTTGTACATGAGGGGCTCGAAGCCGTTGTAGACGATGACCTGGCCGGGACGAACGGCGTGCGATATCTTGGCCCAGACCCGGAAGGAGCCCTTATCGTTGTAGGCCCGCACCTCGTCGCCCTCGCGGATGCCGCGGGCCGCGGCATCCTCGGCGCTGATGAACATGAAGGGCCGCCCCTGGTGGGTGTTCTGGATCAGGCGGTTCATGATGTTGGCGGCATGGATGCTCCAGCGGGGGTGCCCGCTGGTAAGCTGTAGCGGGTAGTCGCCCCCCATCTTGGGGGCGTCCTTGTGCACCGGCAGCTCCTCGCCAGCCTCCAGGAACCAGTCGTGATCTATGTAGAACTGGGCGCGGCGGGTGAGGGTCGGGTAGGGCCACTTCTTCTCGGTGTGGTGCCGCAAGGGCGTGTGCACCTCGTTGGGCTTGAGATCAGAGCCCTGGTTCACGGCCATGGGCTGGAGCCCCCAGTCCTGGAAGCGCAGGTGGCCCTTCTTGCGCAGGGTCTCGATGGTGGTGCCTTCGGGCAGGGTGCCGTCTAGGGTGCCGTCCTGGATGTACTCCTGGATGAGCTTTTCGTCCTCATCGAAGTATCCGTTGAGGGTGTACCGGGCGTGCAGATCGTCGAGACGCCGGACCATGCCGCGGGCGTCAGTGTACTCCAGGAAGCCCCGTGCCTTGGCCCGCTCCTCGATCTTCTTGGTGAGGAGGCGGAAGATCTCCGGCTCCGACTTGGCCTCCCCTTGGGGCTCGACGGACTTATCGTTGAACACCATCTGGTTCATATGGGAGGTGGAGAAGTGGAAGTTGATCTTTTCGGCGTGGGTGGCGGCCGGCAGGACGATGTCTGAGTACATGCCAGTGGTGTTCATTCGCCAGTCGATGAAGACGGCCATCTTCAGCTTTGGCCACAGGCTCTTCAGCAGTTGATTCTGGCCTCCCCTGGTGCGGCGCAGGGTGTCGCCGCCCACCTCGAAGTAGACGCGGGGCGTGGTCTCTGGCCCGGGGCGCACGTGCCCCTGCCACCAGCCCTTCTGGAGGGCCTCGTTCATGTACTCGTCGAACGGCCGCTTCATGCTGGGGTCGTGCCACTCGCGGCGGTTCCAGTTCTCCTTGAAGCCGCAGTGGTAGTACCAGAAGAAGGCCGGGGGCGCGACTTCGCTCATGGCCGCGGCGCGGGTAGAGAGCTCCGTAACGGCCAGCTCCTGGGTCACCGTGGGGTCCTCGGCCTTGAGGCTGCGGAGCATCGCTTCCACCATCTGGAGGGCCCGCTCCGTCCCTGCCGGCCCGGGCTCCATCTTCATGCCGGTCATGAGTCCCGGCCAGGGGCCGACGGACCAGATGCGGATGCCGGAGCCCTTGCGCCCCCAGTTGCCGCTGAGGGCCAGGAGCAGACACATGGCGCGTTCCATAAGGTCGGCGTGGTAGTTCTTGCAGGAGTTGAACCCCAAGAGGATGTTGGTGCGGCCCCTGGCCACCTTGCGGGCCAGGGAGCGGATGGCCTCCGCGCTGAGCTGGCAGATCTGGCCCGCCTTCTCCGGCGTGTAGTCCTCCAGCCGCTGCTTCACCAGCTCGAACACCGGCGTCACCTGCACCCGTGCGCCGCCGGCCAACTCGACCTCGAAGACGCCCTCGAGGGCCGGGTCCGCCGCGCCCAGGTCGAGCGTACCGCGGGGCGCCTCGGCGAGGCCGCGGCTCTTGCTGTCCCACCAGTAGAACTGGTCGTCGCGCCCGCCCTCCTGGAGGTCCTTCTGCCTTAGGTACCGGCGCGTGTCCAGGCGGACCAGGAGGGGCAGGTCGGTCTGCTCCTTGACGAACTGGGCGTTATAGATCTTCTCGTCGATGAGGGTCTTGGCCATCCCCAGGGCCAGCGCGGCGTCAGTGCCTGGGCGTACCGGCAGGTGGTAGTCGGCGTGGACGGCCGAGGGGCTGAAGTCCGGGGCGATGGTGACGACGTAGGCGCCCTTATATCGCGCCTCCGATACGTAGTGGTAATAGGGTATACGGGTGTAGACGGGGTTCATGTGCCAGATGAGGACGACGTCCGAGAGGAACCAGTCGTCGACGCTGCTGGCGAAGATCTTGCCGAAGGTGAGGTACATGCCGGGGGCGAAGTCGTTGACCACGCCATCCAGGTCCATCGTCACGCCGCCGATCAGGCTCTGGAAGCGCATGATGGCGCCGAGGGCCATGGGGCCGCCCTGGGCCCCCGTCATCTCGTGGACGATGGACTGGGGCCCCTGCTCCTGGATGGCATCGAGAACGGCATCGGCTACCTCGGTCAGGGCCTCGTCCCAGGAGATGCGCTTCCAGCGGCCGGAGCCTCGCTCGCCGGCCCTCTTCATCGGGTAGAGGATGCGCTCTTTGGAGTACAGCATCTGGCCCCACATGGCGCCCTTCTGGCAACCCATGGGGTTCAGGTCGGGCACGCCATCTTCGATGATCTGGTAGGTGGCGCCGGGCTCCTCGTGCAGGACGATGCCGTCCTTCACGTAGACGCGGAAGGGACAGTTGCCGGGGTAGCAGTCCACGCAGTGGGAGACCCAAGCCACCTTGTCCCACTGCCAGCGCTGGCGCTGGACATCTTCCCAGGCCCTGTATTCCTCTACTTGGCCGTTGCCGGCTGGCCGTAGTGTCCGCAGTGCCGTTTTCGCCATCGTGTGCCCCCTTATGCGCTCTCTAGCACGGCCCGCCCAAGGTACTTCCGATCCGCTTGTATGAACTGGAGGCCGAAGGCCGCCAGCGACTTGTAGAAGGGTACTGTGCGCTCCCGCTTTAGCGCCGTCGCCAAGCGGGGCCACCAGTTCAGGAGCTGCCGGTCCAGGAAGTCGCGTTGGGCGAGGAGATAGGACGTGCGGTCCTCGCCCTCTTCCTCCTGTCGGGCTGACAAGTAGTGCATGAACTCCAGCTCCACGCTGGCGTGGTCTGGCATGTGGCCCGGCGCGATCTTCAGTCCGAAGAAGTTGTAAAAGCGCACCAGCTCCTCCATGGTGCGCATGCGGTCTGCCGTGTGGTGGCCGCTGTAGAGGGGACAGGGCGCTCGCCCTCGGGCCCCCACCTCGAACAGGCGGATGTACTCCGACTGGAAGGCATCGTAGTCGGAAGGCGCATGCCAGCGGCCCTGGGGCCCCGGGTTCAGGCGGTAGGGCAACTGGGCGCAGAGGGACGCCACCTCTTGCGTCCAGGCACCGGCCGTCACCTGGGAGTGGAACTCGCGGTCGGGAAAGGATACGGCGCCTGATAGGAGGAGGTACAGGCGGCTCCTGGCCTCTGCCGCAGCCCCTGCCTCACCTGCCGTCTCCACCTTCTCCTTGGCGGCTATGGCGGCCACGTGCTCCCTTCCTGCCGGCGAGTCCGCTACTTCCAGACGATCTCGGCTGGATCGCGGTCCCAGGGCTTGAACATGTCCTTCCACCAGTAGGCGATCAGCGTGTCCATGAGCTCCGACTTGCCCCCGTTGCGGGTCTTGTTCATCTCGGCCTTCAGTGTCTCCAAGGCCGATGACACCTTGGGGCCGAAGAGGGTCTCCAGGTACTCGGTGGGGATGCGCGGGGTGCTTTCGTCGAAGTTGCCGTTCTCGTCCAGGCGCGCTGGGCCGATGGGCGGAATATAGAAGACGTTGGGTTCCGTCCCGTACTCCGGGTGCAGCGGCAAGGCGACTTTCCACTTGTCGACCAGCTTGTAGATGGGGCCCTCGGGGTCATCCCGGACGCCGAACCAGACGGCGCGGCCGGGGCACTGGCGGACGCAGGCGGGGGCCACCATCTGCTCCACGCGGGGGAAGCACATGATGCACTGCTGGCTGACCTGGCGCACGAAGTTGAAGTAGATCTTCTTGTAGGGGCAGGCCTCTAGGCAGAACTGATAGCCGCGGCAGCGGTTCTCGTCCCGCAGGACGATGCCGTCCTCCTGGCGCTTGTACATGGCCCCGCGGGGGCAGGCCTCGACGCAGACGGGCTTGGTGCAGTGGTTGCAGAGGCGGGGCATGTAGAAGTAGTAGGAGTTGGGATACTCGCCGGCGCCCTGGTCTTCGTCCCAGTTGGGGCCCCACTTGGGGTCCTCGCCGACGGGGTGCAGGTAGACCGACTGCCCCTTGCCCCCGTAGAGGACCTCATCGTAGTTGAACTGCCAGCCGCCGCCCCACTCTTCCCGCGTGGGGCGCCGCCCGGGCCGGGGCACGCCGTCTGCATAGCCGCCGCCCATGGTCTCCCAGTCCCGGGGGTGCCCCCGCCCGGGCAGGGTGTTGACGGTGCACCACCACTGGTAATCGGTGCCTTCGTCGCGGGTCCAAAGGACCTTGCAGGCGACGGAGCAGGTCTGGCAGCCGATGCATTTGTTTAGGTCGAAGACCATCGCCACCTGCCGCTGTCCGCTCTGGGCCGCTTTCCTTCCGTTCCTAGCCATGGCATCTCCCTCCGGCCGGCCGCGTCGGGCCGGATTCTCTCCAATCTGCTGCTATTCGATGACCAGCTCGCGCCACTCCTTGGAGAACGATTTCAGTCCGGCGCGTTCTTGGCTGGAGCCCTCCCATACGGCGAAGGCCACCTTCGCTGCCTTCTTGTTGTTGAAGGAGACGGCGTCCTTGCCCCCTGCCGTGATATCCCGCGCGAAGACGACCTCCCAGCGGCCGTCCTGGTAGCGTGCTTGCGCCCGCACCTTGCTCTGGGGCGATTTAGCGACCGTGCCAAGCCCCCTGGCGATCAACTCTTGGGCCTCTCCCTCGGGGAAGTTGGCGCGCCAGAACCAGGCGTTGACAGGCTGCCTCTCGGAGCCCATGGTGGTTAGCGGGGCGTCGCCGTTGAGAGGGAAGAGGATACCGGCCGCGTCGGGGAAGACCGAGCCGTCACCGTAGTCCGCGTTCTTACTGTCGTCGGCCCACTCCAGCCGGAACAGGATGTCTTGCGAGTTGTGGGCCGCCTGGACCTTCAGGAGCCGCACGGCCCCGATGGGTTTGCCGGCCCAGACCGTGCGGACGTAGCGGGAGGGTTGCACATGGAGGGGCGTCCCCCCCAAGCGCAGCTCCTCCGCCGGCACCTTGGCCCACTGGGCGGCGCCGGGGTTGAGCAGGGTGCGCGTAGCAAGCTGTAGCTTAACGGCTTTCATCCGGCGTTCCTCCTGCAAGAGACGGGAACAGATACGTTTTTGCTGCCCCGAAAATCGCTTCCTTTATCTGGCACTACACATCCCCCCGTCAGTCGGGCAAGAGCCCGATTTGCGCGTCGGGCTTTCCCCCACGCTCCCGCAAGGCCCTCTCGTCCTCTCGACAGTAGCGTTCCGCGAGGCGCAGCAGCGCGCCGTAGAAGGGCGGGGCTCCGCACTCCTCGGCCCGGGCCCGTAGCCCCGGGAGCCAGCGGCAGAGGTGCCGCGCCAAGAAGTCCCGTTGGGCGGCTGCCAACCCTGCCGTGGGCTTGCCAGCGCCCAGGTTCGCAGCCTCCTTGAAGGACAGATAGTGCATGAACTCTAGCTGGGCGCAAAGGTGGTCCGGCTGGTCACCCGGCCGGGTCTTCAGACCGAAGTGCTCGTAGAACCGGACCGTCTCTTCCATTAGCTTCATGCGTCCGCTGCGGTGATACCCTTCGTAGAGGGGGCATGGCGGGCGTCCTGGCCCCACCTCGAACAGCCGGATGTACTCCGCTTGCACCTCATCGAAGGCCAGGGACGAATCGGACAGCGCCCGCGCCTCCTCCGGGTCCACGACGAAGCTGAAGGGAAGCCGGCTGGCCTCTTCCTCTAATCCGGCTAAGAACTGGCCGGAGGCTGCCTCCTCTACCAGCCCGGGCGATGGGAAAGAGAGGGCCGTGGCCAAGCGCAGATAGAGGGCGCTGCGGACCGCTGCCGCCACCTGCTCCGGCGAGCTGAGATCTGTGAGCCGCATGATGGTCATGTGCGTACTGGCCTCTTCAGGGTCCCTGGGTCCCGGGTCAGGCCCCCAAACATCGACTTCCATTCGTAGGCGATGAGGGTGTCCAGGATCTCGGACTTGCCGCCCTGGCGCACCTTGGCCAGCTCCGCCTTAAGCGTATCCAGCACCCTATGCACATCGGGGCCGAAGAGCTTCTCCAAGTACTCGCGCGGGATGCGCTCCGAGTCTTCGATGAGGTTGCCCTCTTCGTCGTATTTGGGAGGCGACAGGGGCGGCACGTAGTAGACGTTGGGCTCAGTGCCGTACTCCGGATGCAGGCGGAGGGCGACCTTCCACTTCTTCACCAGCTTGAAGACGGCGCTATGCTCGTCGTCCAGGAAGCCGATGAAGCGGACACGGCCGGGGCACTGGCGGAAGCAGGCGGGGGCCACCTTCTGCTCCACGCGAGGGTAGCAGAGGATGCACTTCTGGCTAACCTTCAGGCTGTGGTTGAAGTAGATGCGCTTGTAGGGGCAAGCCTCCATACAGAACCGGTAGCCGTGGCAGCGTTCCTGGTCGATGAGGACGATGCCGTCGTCCACTCGCTTGTAGATGGCCTGGCGCGGGCAAGCGGCCAAGCAGGCGGGGTTGGTGCAGTGCATGCAGATCATCTGAAGGTAGAAGAAGTACGAGTTGGGGTAGTCCCCGCTGGCCTGGTCTTCGTCCCACAGGGCGCCCCAGTCGTCATCCCCTGTGGTGGGCTGAAGCCGGGCGTTCAGGCCGTTGCCGCTGTAGAAGACGTCCTCGTAGTTGAACTTCCAGGCCCGCCCGAACTCCTTTGTCGTCGGTATGCGGCTGGGCCTGGGGTCGCCCCTGTTCCCGGTGAAGCCGCCGCCCATCTCCTGCCAGTCCTTGGGCGTGCCCTTGCCTGGCATGGTGGAGACGATGTTCCAGTACATGTACTCCATGCCCTCCTGGTCCGTCCAGAGGGTCTTGCAGGCTATGGTGCAGGTCTGACAGCCGAGGCACTTGTTCATGTCGAACACCATGCCCAACTGCCTCTTGACCTTGGGGGGGTTCACGCCCATGGCATCAAGCCTCTATCTCCAGGTCCTGCCACTCTAAGGTGACGGCCTTAAGACCAGCACGCTCGGCGTTGGAGCCCTGCCACACGCCGAAGGCCACTTTGGCCCGCTGGCCGGGGGAGAGCTGGGCCGCGCCTAGCGTGGCGCTGGTTAGGCTGCGGGAGATGACCACGGACCAACCTCCGGAGCCGTAGGCCGCCTGGGCCACGAGGGCCGGGTCGGATGTCCGTACGGCGGTGCCGATGCCCTGTGCGGTGACGCTGAACGGGCTCTCCAGATCGGCCCGCCAGAGCCAGGCATTCACCGGCTGGTCCGGCGAGCCCATGCTGGTGAGGGGGGCGTCGTCTTTGACAGGGAAAAGGACGGCAGCCGCATCAGCGAACCGGTTGGTGTCATCGATGGAGTCGTCCTTGCTGGCATCGTCCCAGGCGAGGCGCAAGAAGATGGCCGTGCCGTCGTGGGCACCTTTGACCCGTATGTTGGCTGTGACCCCGTAGCCCCCGTCTTTCCACTTGGCCTGTACGTATAGCGAAGGCTGCGAGAGGAGAGGGGTCGGCGAAAGGCCCAGGCTCTCTTCGGGCGCAGAACGCCAATCCGGCGCGTCTGGATCGAGGAGGCGGGATGCGCCAGCCGCCACGCGCTTTACCTTTATCACAGACATCAGTGTGCCCCTCCCCTACCCGGGGCGTCCATCGGGCAGCGGCAGTAAAGCCGGTGTAAGGTAAACCACCACCGGGCGGGCCTGGCAGCGGGTGTCAGCATTAGGCTCATGACGCAGGGATAGAAACAAACGTTTGTTGGAATGATACGCCGGCGCGTCAGTGCTGTCAACGGCGTCTGGTTGGGCTAAGCGGGGCCGCTGTCTAAGAGGCGGTGAGCCGGGCTGTGCCTTGGCTGGGAGCGGCCAGGAGCTGGGCCAGGTGCTCCTCCACCTGGTCCTTGGCTACGCACCAGTAGCCCCAGCGCTCCTTAACTGCGTGGCGGTACTCCTCAGTGTAGTCGGCGAGGAGGATGATGACCTGAAGGGATGGGAAGGACTGGGCCAGGCGGCGCAGACGGGCTGCGCTCTGGCGGACGACGAGGTCAAAGTCCAATAGGGCGACGTCTGGGTCCAGGGATCGAGCCAGGGCGGCAGCCTGCTTGAGGCTGCTGGCCTCCCCCACGATTTGGCAGTGGCTGTACTGGGCCAAGACGCGGCGCAGCGTCTCGCGGTAGTGAGCGCTTCTGTCCGCGACGAGGATGCGTATGCGGCCGGCGGTTCTCCCCCCATCCGCCAGCCGGCTGGCCACAATCTCCATCGCCTTTCAGGTTGCCTTCCTGGCCGCCTCTCTGTCTGTCGGGCAGAGGTGGCATTTTTGTAGGGCATTCCGCCGGGCCTGCGTGCGGTTTTCCCCCACGGGCGGGTGGCTGCGACAAGGAATGATATAATGGAGCCAGTCGAGCGGTCCCTATTCGCCCCATGGCATGGTGATCAAGGAAGGCGTCGTCCAGCCGGCCGCGGTGGCGGACGACCTGGCGCGGGTCCTGAAGGCCATCGCTAACAGCCAGCGCCTGGCGGTCGTGCGCCTGTTGAGGTCGCAGCCCGCCAGCGTGCGGGAGATCGCGGCGGAGTGCGCCATATCGCCTCTACAGGCGAGGGGCCACCTGGCGGCCCTCACCAAGAGCGGGCTGGTGCAGAGGGTGGCCTTCGGAAGGGTTACGCGTTATCGCCTGAACGGCCACGTGGCCGCCCGCGTCAACGCCGCGCTGGTCTACCTGCTCGACCATGCCGGGACGGCGCCCATCGGCCTTTCCAGCATCTCCCGTCCGGCGGAATCCAGCGGGCTGCTCGCCCTTACCGTGCCCCTGCCTCCCGACGGCTGCGCTGCCTGCCAGAACTCCTCCTTCGTGCGCCGCGTCCTTCAGGACCTTGACCACGTCTTGGCGGAGGCCCGGCGCCACCAGTCCCTCTCCCAGCAACTCTCCTCCCAGATCCTTGGCGCCCATGAGGCAGAGCGCAAACGCATCGCCCGCGAGCTGCACGATGACACCGGCCAGGCCCTCACCTCCATCCTGGTGCGCCTGCGCCTCTTGGAGCGGACGGTCCAGGACGAGGACGTGCGCCGCAGCATCGCCGAGCTACGGGAGCTGACCTCGAACGCTTTGGACGCCGTGCGCCGCATGGCGGTGGACCTGCGCCCCGCTGCCCTGGACGACCTGGGGCTGGTGCCGGCGCTGCGCTCCTACGCCGATAGGTTCTCACGGCACTGGGGCGTGGAGGTGGAGTTCGCCGCCGAAGGCCTCCAGCGGCGCCTGCCCGCCTCGGTGGAGCTGGTCCTGTACCGGGTGGTACAGGAGGCCCTCTCCAACGTAGCCAAACACTCGGGGGCGAAGCGGGCCTCCGTCTCTTTGCTCCGGCGCAACAACGTGGTTACCGCCCGGGTCCGGGACGACGGCCGGGGCTTCGACGAGCAGGAGGTGCAGAAGGCCGGCGGTGGCCTCGGCCTCTTCGGCATGAGGGAGCGGCTGGCGCTAGTTGGCGGCTCCCTCCAGATTGACACAATGCCGGGGAGTGGTACGCTTGTCACAGCCCGCGTGCCCTTGTACAAGGATTCGGAGGGACATGCCTAAACAGTCGAACTCCACCATACGCATCCTCCTGGCCGATGACCACGCCATCCTGCGCTCTGGCCTCAAGGCGCTCCTCAACATGGAAGCAGACCTGGAAGTGGTGGGAGAGGCTTCCAACGGGCGGGAGGCCGTGCAGATGGCCAAACAGCTCAGCCCAGACGTCATCGTGATGGACATCTCGATGCCCGAAATGGACGGCCTCCAGGCAGCGGAAGAGATCCACCGTCTGGGGCTGCCCTGCCGCATCGTCATGCTCACGGTCCATGCCGACGAGGACTACCTGTTTCAGACCCTGCGCATGGGCGCCTCAGGTTACGTCCTCAAGAGCAGCGCCGATACGGAGCTGATTGACGCTATCCGGACGGCCCATCGGGGCGAGGTCTTCCTCTACCCTTCGGCGGTGAAGAAGCTCCTCGGCGAGTACCTGCGGGGGGAGTCTGCCGAGGGCCGCCGGGAGCGGGACGTTTTGACCAGCCGCGAGCGGGAGGTGTTGAAGCTGACGGCGGAAGGATACACCAACAACGAGATCGCAGAGAAGCTCGTCATCAGCCCCAAGACGGTGGATACCTACCGGCAGCGGATCATGGAGAAGCTAAACCTTCACCGCCGTTCGGAGCTGGTGCGCTATGCTCTGCAGAAGGGGCTGCTGGTCTCCCAAGACTGAGCGGCCGCTAAGAGTAAGGTAAATCCCCACTAAAATACCACCAATGCCCGACAGACGGAACACAGTCCAAGGTCTACCCTGAACTCAGAACTGCGGGGGCTTCAGCTTGAGAAGGTGGCCCGCCCAAAGCCTGGAGCCTTCGCAGTCTTCTGCTAGAAAGTGGCAGGCAGCCGCTGACGATCCCCAACATGAAGCCGCCTAGCGTTCCCATCGTTAGCTTCGTCGGCAACTCCGGCGTCGGCAAGACGACGTTCCTGGAGAAGCTGGTCCGGGAGCTGAAGTCGAGGGGCTACCGGGTGGCCGCCATCAAACACGACGTCCATAACTTCGAGATCGATAAG
Organism: Dehalococcoidia bacterium; assembly: GCA_034432935.1. Lineage (GTDB taxonomy): Bacteria > Chloroflexota > Dehalococcoidia > SM23-28-2 > RBG-16-64-32 > DAOUAG01. The sequence continues at coordinate 22,216 of DAOUBD010000048.1, forward strand.
CCAGGCAAGGACTCCTGGCGGTTGACCCAGGCCGGCAGCGATATCGTTATACTGTCGTCTCCCCACCGCATGGCCCTGCTGGAGGAGGTGCGGGAGGAGCGAGACCTCAATGCTCTAGCTGCGATGGTGGCCGGCCGCGTGGACATCGTCCTGACCGAGGGATACCGTGGCGCCGCCGCCCAGAAGATCGAGGTTTCGCGCCAGGCCCACAGCACGGAGCTCACGGCCCCTCTGGACCACCTGATAGCCATCGTCACTGACCACCCGTTCGACCTAGACGTGCCCCAGTTCGGGCTGGAGGATGCCGCGGCGGTGGCGGACCTGATGGAAGCGCGTTTCGGACTGCGCCGGCCCGGGGACGCCGCCCGACCCTAGGGGCATGGGGGATCCCCTCAGCGGCCTTGTCCTGGCCGGCGGCGAGAGCAGGCGCCTGGGGCTGGACAAGGCGCGCCTCCTGTTCGGCGGGCGTCCGCTTCTGGACATCGTTGCCGGGTGGCTGGCGGAGGTCTGCGCTGAGGTCATAGTGGTCGCCTCGCCCCTGCGTCCGCCGGAGGTGATCCCGCCCGGGGCCAGGGTAGTCTTCGACGAAACGCCGGGGCTGGGACCCCTGGCCGGCATCCAAGCCGGGCTGAAGGCGGCTTCGTGCCCCTTCGCGTTCGTTGCCGCCTGCGACATGCCCTTCTTGAGCTTGCCCCTTCTCCGCTACATGGCGGGGCTGCCGCAGAGCTATGAGGCCCTGGTACCGGAGTGGCAGGGGCGCCGGCACCCCTTGCACGCCATCTACTCCCGTGCCTGCCTGCCCGCCGTCGAGGCGCTGCTTGGGGCCGGCCAGCGCCGCGTCGAAGAGCTCTTGGCTCGCGTGCGCGTGCAGGTAGTGGGCGAGGAAGAGGTTCGCCGCTGGGACCCCGAGGGATTGAGCCTGTTCAACCTCAACGACCGCCGGGACCTGGCCACGGCGCGGCGGGTCTGGCGCACCCGCTGAGGCGTCCGTCGGGAAAAACACCACAAGATTTTGGTAGGTTCCCCGACAGACAGCGCACGGGAAATTTTTCACGATTGAGATGAGACTCCGGAAGTCGCATTTCTATGTTTGAGCTGACGCGCCGGGCAGACTACGCGCTCCGCCTGATGATAGACGTGGGCGCCCACGACGGGGCCACGGTGTCGACGGCCGATGTGGCCCGCCGTGAGGAGATACCTTACCAGTTCCTGCGCAAGGTGGCCGGCGACCTGGTGACGGCCGGAATGCTGAAGGCCGGCCGCGGAGTGAAGGGCGGCGTTTCCCTGGCCAGGCCACCGGAATCCATCACTGCTCTGGAGATCGTTATGGCCATCGACCCGCCGGCCATCAACCAGTGCACCGTCGACCCTTCCCAGTGCGACCGGCGGGACTTCTGCGCCGCCTACCCGGTGTGGATGAAGGTCCAGCAGGAGGTGGAGCGGGTCCTTGGGGGCATCAGACTTTCGGACCTGATCCGCCGGCACAAGGCCCAGTTGGCCGTCCGGGCCCGCGGCCAGGGGCCCGCGCGGCGTTCCAGACGTCCCCCTGACACGGTACAGATGGCACCCCTCAGACGTGTAACTAGGGGCTTAAGCTCAGCAGGGAAGTGAGCAAAAAAGGAGGGAGTCCACCATGACCCGCCGTCTTCGATTTGCGACCACCGTGGCCTTGGCCGCCCTGGCCGGCGGCGCGTTATTGGCCCTAGCCAGCTGCGGGGGCGACAGCGGGGACAAGGGTGCCACCGCCGGCGCGGGCGGCGACCTCCAGGCCATCGCTCAGGAGCGCGGCCTCACCCCAGAGGACATGAAGCACGCCCTCCAGCAGTACGTCCCGCCTGGCAAGTACGACGACTACGTGATGTTCGCTTCGGGCGGCCATTCGGGCCAAGTCTTTGTTATCGGCATGCCATCGATGCGCATCCTCAAGACCATCGCCGTCTTTACGCCTGAGCCCTGGCAGGGGTATGGCTACGGCGCCGACTGGGGCGGGACGATCCTCCAGGAAGGGAACCCATCGATACCCGCCAACGCGGACCTGACGTGGGGGGACACCCACCACCCGGCTATCAGCGAGACCAACGGCGAGTACGATGGCCGCTGGCTGTACATCAACGACCGCGCCAACGGCCGCATGGCGATGGTGGACCTGCGGGACTTCCGGGTGAAGCAGATCGTGGCGATCCCCAACGCGGAGACCTCTCACGGCGGCATGTTCGTCACCCCCAACTCGGAGTACGTCCACATCTCCTCCAAGTTCCCGATGCCCTGGCCTGCTGGCAGCTACGCCGACGTGACGGAGTACCAGCAGAAGTTCCGGGGCGTCTCGGCCTGGATGAAGATCGACCCCAACACGGGACGCATCAACATCGACGAGAGCTTTGAGATCGAGATCCCGCCCTACAGCCAGGACCTGGCCGACGCCGGCAAGAAGGTGAGCGAAGGCTGGGGCTTCATCGGCTCCTTCAACAGCGAGATGGCCACGGGCGGCGATTTGGAGGGCGGGCAGCCGTTGGAGGCCGGCGCCTCCAAGAACAACTTCGACTACCTGCACGTCATCAACTGGAAGGCGGCGGCCGAGGTTGCCAAGACCAAGGGGAAGGACAGCAACGGGATCAAGCTCATCGACCTCAAGACAGCCGTCGATGAGGGCCTTCTCTACCTCATCCCGGAGCCCAAGAGTCCCCACGGCGCCGACGTGGATCCTTCGGGCCGCTACATCGTTGTCGGCGGCAAGCTGGACCCCCACGTGACCATCTACGACTTCAACAAGATCCAGGAGGCCATCAAGAACAAGGACTATGAGGGCACTGACCCCTTCGGTGTGCCCATCCTCAAGTTCGATTCCGTGGTCGCCGGCCAGGTAGAGGTGGGCGCGGGGCCCCTGCACACCCAGTTCGATAGCCAGGGCCATGGCTACACCAGCATGTTCCTAGCCAGCGCCATCGCCAAATTCACCCTCGGCGAGGACGTGGTGAAGACCGGCGAGAAGCCCTTCACCCTCATCGAGACCATCCCCGTTCACTACAACATCGGCCACCTGGCCACCGCCGAGGGCGATACGGTGAGCCCGGACGACAACTACATGGTCGCCCTCAACAAGTGGTCCATCGACCGGTACGCCCCCGAAGGGCCGTTGCACCCGCAGAACTTCCAGCTCATTGACCTCAAGGGCGGCAAGGGCCCCATGGAGCTCATCGCCGATATGCCCGTGGGCATGGGGGAGCCTCACTACGCCCAGATCATCAAGGCTGACAAGTTGAAGGCCCTCGACCTGTACCCGGCTGGCACGGATGCCTTGACGATGGAGAAGAGCCCCTACGCCATCAGCGCTGGCCAGGAGAAGGTCGAGCGCAACGGCAACACTGTGGAGGTGTGGATGACGGGCACCCGCAGCCACTTCACGCCGGACATCATCCGGGTGAAGCAGGGCGACACGGTGAAGCTGCACATAACGAACATCGAGCAGACCAGGGACGCCACCCACGGCTTCGCGATCTCCAACTACAACATCCAGGCCAGCTTGGAGCCCGGCGAGACCGCCAACTTCGAGTTCGTGGCAGACAAGCCGGGATCGTGGAACTTCTACTGCACCGAGTTCTGTTCGGCTCTGCACCTAGAGATGGCCGGATGGCTTCTGGTGGAGCCGTCGTCAGCCGCGGCCAACCTCCAGCAGTAGGGATGGAGTCGGGCCCCTGGCCTCCCCGCCAGCCGGGGAGGCCAGGGGTAACGGGAAACGAAGGGAGTTCTCGGGGAGTCTTAGGTCTTGGAGAGACTGGGACGGGACAGCGAAGGTGTGAAATGCTTAAGCGACTAGTGGGAAAGCCCGATGGGGCATGGCTCGCCGCGGGCGTTGTTGCAGCAGCGCTCTTGGCGGGGGCCTTGTTCGTGCCCCTCTGGAGCATGGAGATGATCGCGCCTCAGTACCCCACCGGGCTGCGGATGTACGCCTACGGCAGCCACTTCGCGGACGATCCAGACACCTACTATGAGGACATCCGCGAGATAAACGGGCTGAACCACTACATCGGCATGAAGCCCATCAAAGAGGTCACAGAGATGGACCTCTTCACGCCTGGCGTCCTGGCAACTATCCTCGGCCTGCTCCTCGTTCCCTTCATCCGCTGGAGGCGCAGGTTATTCCGCGCTGTGCTGGTGGCGGGCGTCTGGTTCCTGCCTCTGTTCTTTGTGGCCGACCTCCAGTACTGGCTGTACAACTACGGCCATACCATGAATCCGGAGGCGCCCCTCAACACGGGGTCTTTCACCCCGAAAGTTTTTGGCGAGACCAAGGTCTGGAACTTCCACGCCAACACCGGGTTCGAGGCGGGGTTCTATCTGATGGCCGGCGCTGCGGCGGTCATCACCTTCCTGCCCCCGGCCGTCAACTGGCTCCGGCACCGCCGGGCCCGGACGCTGGCTGTGCGCCGGGCCAGCTGTCAGGTCCGTGAAGTGGAGGGGAGCGTTGCCCGTTGACCCGCCTCCTCCTCTCGGGTCTCCTCCTAGGGCTCGCGGCTCTGCCCGCTACCTGGTCGCGGGCCCAGGAGGTTGACCGCCCCTCACTCCAGTCGCTCATCGATGCCGCCCCGGCGGGCGCCGATCTGTATGTGGACGGCGGCGTCTTTCGCGAGAACGTACGCATCAGCAAACCCCTCACCCTTATAGGCTCCGGCTGGCCGGTCATCGACGGTGGAGGGGAAGGGGACCCGCTCGCTATCGCCGCGGACGGCGTCTCCGTCTCCGGCTTCGTCATCCGTAACAGCAGCCGCACCATCTCCCAGGAGCCAGCGGCGGTCAAGGCGGACGGGGTGGACCGCATCAAGCTTCGGGGCAACCGCATCGAGGACTCTCTTTACGGGATCCACATCACGGGCAGTACCGGGAGCGTCATCGAGAACAACGTGATCGACCTGGGCCGGGACGTGCCCATCGAGCGGCGTGGCCACGCCATCTACCTCTGGCAGGTGAGGGATTCCGTGGTGCACGGCAACACCATCCGCAACGCGGCGGACGCCATCCATATGGAGTTCTCCCAGGGGAACGGCATCGGCGAGAACACGGCCACCCACAGCCGCTACGCCCTGCACTTCATGTATTCGGACGGGAACACCATCTTGGGCAACCGCTTTCGGGACAACCTAGCCGGGGCGGTGCTGATGTACTCCAAGGAGCTGGTGATCAAGGACAATGACCTGTCGGAGAACAGGCGCGGCGCCACCGGCACCGGCATCCTCTTCAAGGACTGCAGCAACGTCTTCGTCGAGGGCAACCGCATACTCCGCAACAGGTACGGCATAACCGTGGACGGCACCCCTCAGGCGAGAGACGCCTCGGCCGTCTTCATGCGCAACCTCTTCGCCCTGAACGACACAGGGGTCGGCGCCATGTCCAACTCGGCCATCACCTTCGTAGAGAACGCCATGGTGGACAACACGGTGCAGGTGAAACCTCTTGGCGGCGATCTCGCATCCCAGATCCACGGCGGCGCCCACGCTGGGGGCGCGCAGCCGGAGACCGCCCCCGCGGCGCCCGAGGCCGCCGTGTGGACGGTGAATGGGCGGGGAAACTACTGGAGCGACTATAATGGCTACGACGCCAACGGTGACGGCGTAGGCGACCGGCCCTACGAGCCCCGGCCGCCGATGGCGGGAGCCTTGGGCAGCGATGAGACGCTGCGGCTTTTCAACTACACGCTGGCGCAGCAGGCCATCGATGTGGCGGCCAAGATGTTCCCGGTCTACCGCTACAAGCCGGTGATCGTGGACTCCGGCCCCCTAATGTCGCCACCGGGGCCGGCGCTTCCCAAGGGTCAAGGGATCAACACCGGCCTGCTGGCGGTGAGCGCTCTCCTCACGTTGCTGGCGGTGGCGGTGCTCCAAGCGGCCGCGGACGTTGACCTGGCCGGCGTGCTGCGGCGCATCGCCCCGGCTCCGCCCCGGCGGGCAGGAGGCTGAGGGCAGAAGCGGGAAAAGAATCCCCTAGATAGGGACGGCGGATGACGGACTACAGCGGGCCAGTCCTCAAGATACGGGGCCTCACCAAGGACTATGAAAGCACGCGGGCCCTGGACGGCCTCGATTTGGAGCTGGAGGCGGGGTCCATAGTCGCTCTCCTGGGCGCCAACGGCGCGGGGAAGACGACGACCTTCAAGTGCGTGCTGGGGGTGACCAGCTTTCAGGGCACCGTGGAGGTGGAGGGCATATCCGTCCTACGGCACGGGCGCGAGGCGCGGCGCCGCATCGGCTACCTCCCGCAGGCGCCCATCTTCGCTGAAGGCGATACCTGCGCCGGGATCTTGGAGTTCTTGGCCGACCTCAAGGGCGCCGGCCGCGGCCGCATCGAGCCCCTGCTCGAGCGGGTCGACCTCTGGGATCAGCGTCGCCAGAAGGTCAGCCACCTCTCCGGGGGCATGCGGCAACGACTGGCCCTGGCCGCGGCGTTGCTGGCGGATCCGCCCCTTTTGCTCCTGGACGAGCCGACAGCCAATTTGGATGCCGAGAGCCGGGAGCGATTCCGCGAGTTGGCGCTGGACCTGCGCCGAGAAGGAAAGGCCGTGGTGATCTCCACGCACTTCGTCGACGGCCTTGTGGAGGCCGCTGACCGCATTGTGCTGCTTCAGAAGGGACGTCTGGTGTTGGACGTTCCGGCGGCCCAGGTCTCTGGGCGGAAACGCCGCTACGTGGTGGACCTTAACGGCACCGCCGAGCCCGCCTTCCTGGAGGCGCTAGCGGGCATCGGCATCGGTCCCGAACGTGTGACCCCGGCCTCCAGTCGCTGGGAAGAGATAATGGCGGCCGTTGGCGAGCTGGCGTCGAGTGAAGGGGAGGGCGAGGCGTGAGGGCCGCTGGGGTGATCATGCGCCGGGAGGTGCGGGAGGCCCTCAGGAGCCGTTGGCTTTTCGTCTATGCCGGCCTTTTCACCCTCATGGCTTTGGGCTTGTCCTACGTGGGCCAGCGCAATCTAGGCGACCTGGGCTTCCAGAGCTTCAGCCGTACCAGCGCAAGCCTCTTGAACCTGTGCCTGCTGCTGGCCCCCCTCATCGCCCTCTCCCTGGGCGCCGGGGCCATAGCTGGGGAGCGCGACCGCGGCACATTGACCTACCTGCTGGCCCAGCCGCTAGAGCGCTGGGAGCTGCTACTGGGGAAGTTCGTTGGGCTCTTCATCTCCATCGCTGCCGCAACGGTAGCCGGCTTCGGGCTGGCCGGCATGGTCATCGCCTTCTACGCGTCTGCGATGGACCCCAGCACGTACCTGCTACTCCTCTTGCTGGTGGTGGCGCTCATCGCCAGCATGACGGGCCTCGGCTTGCTGGCCTCGGTAGTCTCCCAGACGCGGGTGCAGGCGCTGGGCCTAGCGCTGGCAGTGTGGTTCGTGGCGGTCCTGTTTTTCGATCTGGTGCTGATAGGCGTCGTCTCGGGCAGCTCCTTCGGTGGCGGCGGCCTCCTGGTGGCGCTCTTGGCCAATCCTGTGGAAGTAGTTCGGGTGCTGGCCATAATCCACCTGGAGCCGGACCTAGAGGTGCTAGGGCCCTTCGGCACCTTCGTGCTGGAGCGCCTCGGGCAGTGGGGCGCCACGGCGCTATTGGCGTCCGCCCTCGCCGCCTGGGTCGCCGGACCGCTGGCCGCTGCCGTTTGGGCCTTCAGGGGCAGCGAAGACTGAGGGACGACTGGCCAGTGCAGCCGAATACCTAGCGGCTGCTAGGGTAAGGCAAAGCCCCACAGCAAAAATATTGGGCTGCCCGACAGACGGCCGCAAGGGTCCCCAGCATACTCTAAGGCCAGAGCACTCAGCGGCGGTTCCCTTGCGGCCGCCCCCAGCAGAGTTTGCGAAACCGAGCCTGGAGGTTCACATGACGACGAAAGCGGAAGCCGCTTCTTGGGCTGACCATTACCGGAACATGTGGAAGTGGGACAAGGTGGTCTGGGGGAGCCACTCCGTGGACTGCTACCCAGGGGGCTGCCCCTTCCGCGTCTTCGTCCGCGACGGCCGTATCGTGCGCGAGGAGCAGTCAGGGACGTTCACCACCATACAGAAGGGCGTCCCGGACATGAACCCCATGGGTTGCCAAAAGGGCGCCTGCTGGTCCTATATCCACTACGCCCCGGAACGCGTGACCCAGCCGCTGAAGCGCGTCGGAGAGCGGGGCGAGGGCAAGTTCAAGCCCGTCACCTGGGACGAGGCCCTCACCGACATCGCGGATGCCATGCTCGATGCCATCAAGGAGCAGGGCCCGGAGTCCATCATCACCCTCATGACCCCCGAGGTCGGCGCCGTCCCCGCCCGCTCCTTCATCGGCGCCATCGGCTCGCCCCTTACCGATGGCAACGCCGAGTTCCAGGACTGGAGCCCCGGCTACTACATCACCTGGGGCAAGTTCAACCCAGTATCCTCCATGGATGACTGGTTCTTGGCGGAGCTGACCCTCATCTGGCACTGCAACCCGGTCTACACCAACATCCACTGGTTCCACTACACCACGGAGTCCCGCTACAACGGCGGCGAGGTGGTCACCATCGCCCCGGACTACAGCCCCTCCAGCATCCACTCGGACTACTACCTGCCAGCGCGGATCGGTACCGATGCGGCCTTGGCCTTGGGCATGTGCAAGGTGATCATCGATGAGGGGCTGCACCTTCGGCACAAGCGTTTCATCCAGGAGCAGACAGACTTGCCGCTCCTGGTTCGCAAGGACACCGGGAAGTTCCTGCGCGGCAACGAGGTGAATCCCGGCGACCGGGAGGACCAGTTCTTCTGGTACGACGCCAAGTCCCACCAGGTGGTGCCCGCCCCTCGCGGCACCCTCGCCCTGGGCGATACGGATCCCGCCCTGGAAGGCACCTACAAGGCCCGGCTCGTCGATGGCTCGGAGGTGGAGGTGGAGCCGGTCTTCCAACGGCTCGTGGATCACCTGAAGGGCTACGACCTGGAGACTGTCAGCAAGATCACCACCGTCCACCCGGACCTGATCCGCATGGTGGCCCGCAAGGCCGCCGTCAAGAAGACCAAGATCTTCAGCGGCTGGAACTCCGGCAAGTACTACCACGGCGACCTGATGGAGAGGGCCATGGCGCTGCTCCTGGCCCTGACCGGCAACTGGGGCAAGCAGGGCACCGGCACCCGCTCCTGGTCCGTGTCCGGCTATGACGGGCAGTCCCTGATCAACGTCAAGGGGCGCCCGGGCCAGGACGCCGCCCGCGAGATCTACCGCCAGCTCCTGGGGATGCGCCGAATCCTCGGCGCCGACGACCCCACCATGACCCTGGAGATGATCCTCAACCGCGCCCAGGAGATGGGCGCCGGACGGATGGCCGGCCAGGGGGCGATGATCCCGCCGGCCTTCCTCTGGTACCACCAGTACGGCTACAAGGAGCGCTGGAACAAGAAGGAGTGGGCAGACCCCAGCATGAAGCGCTCCTTCGACGAGTACTACCAGGAGGCCATGGACAAGGGCTGGTGGGACAACCACCTGGCCAAGGTGTGGAAGGACGTGGAGCCCCGGGTCCTCTTCGAGTCGGGCGGCAACGTCCTGCGGCGCCACCGCGGCGGCCAGAAGATGCTCTTGGAGCACCTCTGGCCCAAGCTCAAGATGATCGTCTCGGTGGACTGGCGCATCAACACCACCGGCCTCTACGCCGACTACATCCTGCCCGCCGCCCAGCACTACGAGAAGCTGGGCAACTCCATGCCCTCGGTCCACCACCTCAACTTCGTCCTCATCGATAAGGCCGTGGACCCGCCTGGCGAGGCCAAGTCCGACCGCCAGATCGGCCTCATGATCGTCAAGAAGCTGGAAGAGCGTGCCAGGGAGCGGGGCATGCTCACCTTCACCAACCGTATGGGCCAGACCATCAACCTGGAGGGCGCCTACGACCGCATGACCCTCAATGGCCAGATGGAGGATGACGAGGCGGAGATGGACGAGGCCATTCGCGATAACACCGTCTATGGTATCCTCCCGGAGGGCACCACCCTTCAGACCCTGCGCGAGAAGGGGCATGTCCGGTGGACAGGCTGGGGCATCATCGGCATGGGCTACGCCCAGGCCTCCACCATCGAGCCCGACAAGACCCACAACCCCTTCCGCTGGCACGTGGAGGACAAGGTCCCCTACCCCACACTGACGCGCCGGGCCCAGTTTTACATCGACCACGACTGGTTCCTGGAAGCGGGGGAGGCGCTGCCTACCCACAAGGAGAACCCCAACCACGGCGGCGACCGCTACTTCCGCCTCACCAGCGGCCACCCGCGGTGGTCCATCCACTCCATGAACATGACCAACAACATCATCTTGAACACCCACCGCGGCGAGCCCTTCATCTTCATCAACCCTCAGGACGCCAAGGCGCGGGGCATCGAGAACGGCGATATGGTCCGCGTCTACAACGACGCGGCGTCGATGAAGATCCAGGCCAAGATCTCCCCTGCCTGCCGGCCTGGCCAGATCATTCTCTACAACGGGTTCGAGCCCTACCAGCACCCCGAGTGGTACGCGCAGGGCGATATTGAACCAGGCATGGTGAAGTGGCTGCACATGGCCGGGGGCTACGGTCACCTGAAGTACCGTCCCTGGCACTGGCAACCGGTGCCCGTTGACCGCGGCATCGGCGTCGACGTCGAGAAGCTCACGGCCTGAGGCGCCGGCAGGAGATAACGAAGGAGAGGTATCCTATGGCAAGCAACGGCAAGACCGCACACCAAATAGCCTGGGTCTTCGACCTCAACAAGTGCATCGGCTGCCAGACATGCTCCGTCGCCTGTAAGGTGCTCTGGCCCGAGAACGATGAAGGCACCGCCCATATGTGGTGGATGACGGTGAACACCCAGCCGGGCCGCGGCACCCCCAGGGACTGGGAGAAGATGGGCGGAGGCCGCGACGCCAACGGCAAGGTGATCCTCGGCAAGGTGCCCACCGAGGAGGAGTTCGGCAGCGGATGGGACTTCAATTACGATGAGGTGCTCAGGAGCGGCAAGGGCCGCAGCGTCCACCTCACCCGCGTTGCCGGCTCCAAGAGCTGGGGGTTCAACTGGGACGAGGACGAAGGCGGCGGCGAATGGCCCAACGCCTACTTCTTCTACCTGCCCCGCCTCTGCAACCACTGCACCGATGCCCCTTGCGTGGAGGCCTGCCCCACCGGCGCCATGTTCAAGCGGGAGGAGGACGGCCTGGTTCTGCGCAACGAGGACATCTGCCGGGGTAGCCAGCAGTGCGCCGCCGCCTGCCCCTACAAGAAGATCTACTTCAACAAGGTCAGGAACGTGAGCCAGCACTGCATCGGCTGCTTCCCCCGGCTGGAACAGAACGTGGCCCCAGCCTGCGTGCGCCAGTGCCCCGGGCGGGCGGTGCTCATCGGCTTCTTGGATGATCCCAAGAGCCCCGTCGCCCGCCTCGTCAATGAGTGGAAGGTGGCGGTGCCCCTGCATCCCGAGTGGAACACCAAGCCCAACGTCTACTACGTTCCACCCCTGGCGCCCGCGCCCCTAAACACCGATGGCAGTGTGAACGAAAACCAGGACCGCATCCCACCCGAGTATCTGGAGTCTCTCTTCGGCAAGGAGGTGCACCAGGCCCTGGCCACCCTCAAGGCGGAGCTGGCCAAGAAGCGCGCCGGGCAGGGGTCTGAGATCCTGGACACGCTCATCATCTACGAATGGAAGGACGCCCTGGGGCCCTTCACCAGAGACCCTGCGGAGATCGTCTGGAAGTAGGCCAGGCCCACCCACCGAGCCATCCACCAACCCGGCGCCCGAGGCAACCCTCTCGAGAGCCAGAGGAGCGCGGCACCCACCCTCGGGCGCCGGGACCCTTCTCACCCAGCGGCCGCCATCGTGCCTCGCGGCCGGCCAGTATAATCTGTGTAGTGATGAGCCCCTTTTCCTTATCTGACGTGGCGCCGGAGGGCCGAAGCGCTGGCGCTCCGGCCAGCGGCGTTGCAGCTTTGGGCCGCGAGTGACAGACCGCCACGAGAGCCTAACTGGCACCGCTCCCTTCCCCCTCTTCCAGCGGTATCCGCGCCTGGAGCGCACCCTGCCCCGGCGGCCTCTCTCCGGCGGGCCCAGCCCGGTAGCGCGCATGTCCCACCTGGAGAAACGGCTGGGCAGCGGCCAGGTGTGGATCAAGAACGATGGCCTGTACGGGCGCCTGTACGGCGGGAACAAGCCGCGCAAGCTGGAGTTCATCCTAGCCGATGCGCAGGCAAAGGGAGCCAGCGTCATCATCACGGGAGGGGCCCTGGGCACCAACCATGGGTTGGCCACTGCCCTTTACGGATCCGAGATGGGGTTCCGCGTAGTCCTGCTCTTGACCTACGAGCTGCCGACGCCGGAGGCGGCGCGCAACCTCTGCTGGATGCAGGCCGCCGGGGCCGACCTTCGATACGTTGGCTCCATACCCCAGGCCTTCGTCATGGCCCCAGTCCTTGCGCTGCGCCAGCGTATGGGCCGCCCGCGGCGGGTTCCCTACCTTCTGGGTCCGGGGGCTTCGACGCCTTTGGGTGCGCTGGGGTATGTGAACGCGGCCCTGGAGCTGGCCCAGCAGGTGTCAGAGGGGCTCCTGCCAGAGCCTGAGGCCATCTACGTGCCGCTGGGTTCCGCCGGAACGGCAGCTGGCCTTCTGTTGGGGCTGAAGATAGCGGGCCTGAGGTCCCGTCTGGTGGCGGTGGCAGTGACCCGCGCACCCACGGCCTGGGCCTTATCCGTAGCGCGCCTGGCCAACGCCTCGGCCCGGCTCCTGGAGCGCCGGGCGGGCCAAAAGGTGCCCCGCGTGAGGAGCTCCGATGTCGTGGTGGACGCCGGCTGGCTAGGCGGGGGCTTTGGCAAGCCCCTTCCGGCCGGCCAGGAGGCGATGTCGATGCTGGAAGAGACCGAGGGGCTGAAGCTGGAGCCGGTGTACACCGCGAAGACGATGGCTGCCCTCATCGGCGCGGCCAGGCGGGGCTCGCTGCCCAAAACCGTCCTCTACTGGCATACGTATAACGCTGTGGCCAGCGCCTCCCAGTTTGGGCCGGAGGACTGCGACAAGCTGCCGCTGCCCCTGCGCCAGCTCTGCCGGGCGGCTCTGCGTGCGTAAGGAAAAACCCGACTCCCCCATTCGGCCGCTGCCCGATAGCGCCATGGCGCGCTGCGGCCCAGACTGAACAAAGCGAAAGCCGACTGGCAGGAGGGAAGTAGGCGTGACCACGTACCTAGACCTGAACAAAGACCTGAGCTTCGACGAGCAGAAGGTCAAGGAGCAGGTGCACCGCTTCGGAGTCGAAGTGCTGCGCCCGGCTGCGGCCGAGTTGGACAAGATGCCGCCCGAGGAGGTGATCGCCCCGGGCTCCGTCCTCTGGGAGGTCTTCAGGAAGGCTTACGAGCTGGGGTTCCACACCTCAGGCCTGCCCGAGGCCTTGGGGGGAGCCAACCTTTCGCCCCTGGCGCGCCACATCCATGCCGAAGAGATGGGCTGGGCCAGCGCCGACTTCGCCATCGCCCTGGGCGTGTCCCCCTTCCCCTTCTCCTTCGCCGCCATGAGCGGCAACCCTGACATAATGCGGGATGTCGTCATGCCCTTCGTCAACGACCGGGAGGGGAAGTATATCGGCTGCTGGGCCATAACCGAGCCTCAGCACGGGTCCGATAGCCTCCTCATAGGCCACCACGAGTTCGGTGAGGCCGATGTGGCCTATGACATGCGGGCGCGGGAGGACGGCGACGAGTGGGTGATAAACGGCCAGAAGTCGGCCTGGGTGTCCAACGGCACCATCGCCACCCATGCCCTGGCCTTCTTGGGGGTGGACCGGAGCAACGGGAAGGGCAGCGGCGTGGCGCTCATCCCTCTCAACCAGCCGGGTGTCACCAGGGGCAAGCCCCTCAACAAACTAGGGCAGCGAGCGCTGAACCAAGGGGAGATCTTCCTAGACAACGTGCGCATCCCTAAGTCCTATATGCTGGTGGCCCCGGAAGGGTACCCGTTCATTATCAATTCGGTGCTGGCGGGAGCCAACGCTGGGATGGGCGCCATCTTCACCGGGACTGCCCGCGCCGCCTTCGAGGAAGGACTGAACTACGCCCGCAACCGGGTGCAGGGCGGCAAGCGCATCTGCGAGCATCAGGCCGTGCAACTGAAGCTGATGGATATGTTCGTCAAGGTGGAGGCTGCCCGCCAGCTCTCCCGCGCGGCCATGGTCTACAACTCGACGACCATGCCCCCGGCCCTGCAATACTCCATCGCCTCCAAGGTGTTCTGCACACGGGCGGCCTTCGAGGTGGCTAGCGACGCCCTGCAACTCCACGGCGGCATCGGCCTAGCCAAGGAGATGCTCATCGAGAAGATCTTCCGCGATGCCCGCGCTGCCCTCATCGAGGACGGCACCAACGACGTGCTCTCGCTAGCAGGGGCCCGGCGGGTGATCGATAGCTATTGAAATGCCGCCGGTTTGGGGACTAGAGATGGAGAGCGGCGCCATCACCTGGCGCCGCTCCTGTGTTCGCGACTGGGCCGCTTACTTCGATGCGTACTTCTCCGGGTTGGCGTCGAACTCCTGCTTGCAACCCTGGCTGCAGAAGCCGTAGACCCGGTCGTTGTAGATGGAAGAGGCGGCCGTGTTCTGCGGGTCGAGCTGCATCCCGCAGACGGGGTCTTTTGAGGCGTCCTGGCCCAGGATGGCCTGGAGACCCTCCAGATTGAGACTAGCTGTGAACATACTAACCTCCGAAAGAACTATTGCGACTCAAGTCTATCACAGGTGCGCCTCCGCCGGTCAGTAGGGTGCACTACCCATTTCGTGTAGGGATTGCCCCTACCCCATCGCCACCGCGGCTCGGGTATGCCCTGGCGACGCGGCTGGCGGGCCCCAACGGCTATGGCTCCTCGATGACGATGCGGTCGCCTGCCGTTGTATGAGTGCGGGCGGCGATGCCCGCCGGCAGCTCCAGGGCGCTGCGGGCCCCCTTGGCCGCGGCCAGCCGCCAGGGCTTGACGCCGGCTGCCACCTTCACTACCCGCCCCTCCCGGTCGAGGAAGATAACATCGATGGGAAAGCGCATGAACATGCAGTGGATGGACGAGCAGGGCTCCAAGAGCAGCCCCTGACCTTCCGGCAACGACCGCCGGCCCATGAGCCCCCGGAAGCGCGACCACACGCTTCGTGCCAATCGCACCTCTTGGGCGACGACGGTGCCTTTGGTCTGGTTGACGGCCCGCGGCATCTCGCCCTCAGGCATCGCCCAGGGCCGCTGACATGCGCTCCACCGTCTCTACGTACTCGCGCACCATATCGTAGATGACGTCCCGCGCCGGGCGCACGGAGGTCATGCGTCCCACGATCTGCCCTACGGGGGAGCCGGCCAAGTCTCTGGCGCCGGAGCCCTCCACATGGGCGTATCTGTAAATGCGGGCCGTCGCCTCGGCGTTTAGCATCCACTGCAGCGGCATGGGCAGCGGGCCGGGCGAATCGGGGCTGTCCCAGGCCTCGGTCCAGGCGGTGCGGAGGAGCCTGGCCGGCTTGCCCGAGAGGGACCGCGAGCGCACGGTGTCGCGCGAGCCCGCCTTGATGAGCTTTTCGATCACCACGGGGTTGGTGTCGGCCTCCCGCACGGTCAACCAGATGGAGCCCGTCCAGACGCCGTCGGCGCCCAGGGCCATGGCCGCGGCCATCTGGCGGCCGCTGCCGATGCCGCCGGCGGCCAGCACCGGCGTAGGATGGACGGCGTCCACGACCTCCGGCACCAGCACCATGGTGGTCACCTCGCCCGTGTGGCCGCCAGCCTCGTGCCCCTGGGCCACGATGATATCGGTGCCGGCCTCCTTCTGGCGGACCGCCTGGTGGGTGCTCCCCACGAGGGCAGCCACCAAGACGCCCTGGGAATGGGCCCGGTCCAGGACATCCTTGGGCGGCGTGCCCAGGGCGTTGGCCAGGAGTTTGATGGGATGGGAGAGGGCGATCTCCACGTGCTGTCGCGCCTTCTCGTGGGTCCAGCCCAGCAGGCCCTCGGGCTTCGGCTCGCCCTCGGGCAGGGGCGGCACGTTGTAGCGTTCCAATATTCCCTGCACCCATCTCTTGTGCCCTTCGGGGATCGCCTTCTCCAGAGTGGAGAGGTCCCCCTGCATGTAGGACGCCGGCATCACCACATCGACGCCGTAGGGCCTGCCCTCTACGTGCTCGTCGATCCAGCGGAGCTGGACTTCCAGCTCCTCCGGCGAGAAGGCGAGGGCGCCCAGGACGCCGAAGCCTCCCGCCTTGCTTACAGCGGCTACCACGTCGCGGCAGTGGCTGAAGGCGAAGATAGGGAACTCTATGCCGAATGTGTCACAGATCCTCGTGCGCATGGTTTCTCTCGTTTCTAGTTACGACGGCGGCTCCAGGGCCAAGGCTACATGGCCGTCCAGCCGGCGTCTACGGGCAGGACGGCCCCGGTGATGCATTGGGCTTCATCGGAGGCCAAAAAGAGGGCGGCATAGGCGATGTCTTCGGGCCGGCTCAGCCGCCGCAAGGGGTGCATCTGGGCGAGAGCCTTGAGGCTCTGGTCGTTGGCGCCAGCCTTGCGGATGAGGGGCGTATCGGTCGCCGTGGGGCAGACCACGTTGGCGCGGATGTTGTCTGGCCCGTAGTCCACGGCGATCTGCCGGGTTAGGCCGACCAGGCCGGACTTGGCGGCGTTGTAGGCGGCGTGGACGGGGACGGCCACCAGACCGCCGATGGAGGCGACGCTGACGATGGCGCCGCCCCCTTGGCGCTGCATGTGGGGGATGGCGTGTTTGGCGCAGAGAAAGGCGCCCCGCAGGTTCACCATCTGCACCCTGTCCCAATCTTCAAGGCTCGTCTGGGTAGCGCCGCCCATGACCACGATGCCAGCGTTGTTGACGAGGACGTCCAACCGGCCGTATCTCTCCACCGTGGCCTCCACGGCGGCCCGCACTTCATCCTCGCTGCACAGGTCGGCATAGATGAAGGCTGCCTCGCCGCCGGCTTCCTGTATGAGCCGGGCCGTCTCGCGTCCGTTCTCCTCATCGCGATCCACCACGGCCACCTTGGCGCCCTCCCGGGCAAAGAGCTGGGCGATGGCCCGGCCCATACCGGAGGCAGCGCCTGTAACGAAGGCCACCTTGGCAGCCAGGCGGCCCCTGGGGCCCGCCAGCGGACCTCCAACTGATGTCACCACTCCGCACCTCCTAGGCCTGTGGCGTGTAGCGCACAGGCATATGTTTGATCCCGTTGATGAAATTGGAGCGCAGCCGCTGTACGGGGCCCGCCAGCTCCATGTCTGGTAGGCGGCGCAGCAGCTCCTCGAACATGATGCGCATCTCCAGCCGGGCCAGGTTGGCGCCCAGGCAGAAGTGCGGCCCGCCGGGGCCGAAGGCCACGTGCTCGTTGGGCGTGCGGCCCACGTCGAAGACGTCGCCGTTGGGGAAATGCTCTTCGTCCCGGTTGGCCGAGGCGTAGTAGATGACCACCTTGTCGCCCCGCCGGATCCGCTGGCCCCGCAGCTCAGTGTCCCGCGTGGCCGTGCGCCGGAAGTGGATGACGGGGGACACCCAGCGCAGCATCTCCTCCACCGCCAGGGGCAGCAGGCTGGGGTCTGCCAGGAGCCGGGCCCGCTGCTCCGGGTGCTGGATGAGGGCCAGCATGCCGCCGGCTATGGCGTTGCGGGTGGTTTCGTTGCCGGCCACCGCTAGGAGCATGAAGAAGGCATCGAACTCCGCCTCGCTGAGGGCCTCGCCGTCCACGTCCGCTCGCATGAGGACGCTTACGAGATCGTCCTGCGGGTCCCGCTTCCGCTTGGAGGCCAGCTCGTTAGCGTAGGCGTAGAGCTCTAGTGACGCCCTTCGCGCCTCCTCGATGGACCCCGAGTACTCGGGGTCGGCGTTGCCCAACATGCGGTTGCTCCAGTCGAAGACCCGGTGGCGGTCCTCCAGGGGGACTCCCATGAGCTCGACGATGACCTGGAGCGGAAGCTCAGCCGCCACGTCCGTGACGAAATCGCACTGGCCCCAGGGGGCTACGCGGTCGATGATCCGGCCCGTTAGCTCCCGGATGTGGGGCTCCAGGCGGCGCACCATGGCGGGCGTAAACCCCTTGCTGACCAGGCGGCGGTACTTGGTGTGGCGCGGCGGGTCCTGGTTTATGAGGAGGGAGCGCATGACGGGCAGGGCGTCCTCCGGGGGGTCTTCGATGAGGGAGCCCCGCAGGGCGGAGGAGAAGGTGGCCGGGTCCATGGAGACCGTCACCACGTCGTCGTACTTGGTCACGGCCCAGAAGCCGCCGCCATCGGGCTCTGGATGCCAGTAGACGGGGGCCTCCCGGCGTAGGAGGCAGAAGGTGTCGTGGGGGACGCCCCGGGCATATACATCGGGGTCGAGGATATCGACACCGGCTAATGTGGTGGCTGTGAGTCTACCCTTAGCCATGGCAGGGTGCTCTTTCTAGGCCGGCTGCTATTTCGCCGGCTGGGATGGCGTGGCGCCCAGGAGGCGCGCCACTGCTGTCTTGACGAACTTGCGTTGCCGCTCGATCGCTTCTGGGCTCAGGGGGTCTTCCAAGACGACGGCGTCCAGGAGGGCGGCGTTGGCGAAGTAGCCGAAGATCAGGTGGTAGAGGCCGGCCGCCAAGTGGGGGATCTGGTCGTCGGACCAGATGCGGTCGGCGCCACTGAGGGCTTGGCGTCCCTGGCTGTAGAGGGGCCGCAGCAGCCGGCGCACGGCGTTATGAAGGTAGCGGCTGTCGTCGAGGGCGGCTCGCTGGATGAGGCGGGCCAGGTGCGGGTGTTCCGAAAGGTAGTCCAGGAGCCGGTCCAGGTTGGCGGCGACCTGTTCCGCCGTGCCGGTCTCGCCCGCGCCTGGCAGCAGGGCCGCCAGATTGTCCAGCCCCCGGCTCAAGACGGCCTCATACAGGCTGCGCTTATTGCGGAAGTGGTGGTAGAGGCTGGCCTGATTCTTGAGGCTGGTTTCGGCAACGATCTCCCGCATGGACACGCCCTCGAAACCCTTCTCGGCGAAGAGCTGCTCGGCGGCGTCCAGGATGATGTCCCGGGTTGACCGGCCGCCGGCGTTCTCAGCGTTCTCCCGTGACACGAAACGAGCCCCCTTAATATGACCTGGGCAGCCCCAGGTTCCATTCGGCTACGTAGTTCAGGATCATCTCGCGGCTGATGGGCGCGGTCTTCATGAGGCGAGCCCCGTTCCAAAGGTAGACCAGGCCGGTCTCCTCGGCGAAGCCCAGTCCCCCGTGGGTCTCGATGGCGGCGTCCACGGCCTTGATGGCCAGGTCTGCCGCCAGGAACTTGGCCATGTTGGCCAGGGTGCCAACCTCGGCTGGGTTCTGCCCTTGGTCGAAGGCCCAGGCCGACTTGTAGGTCATAAGGCGGACTGCCTCTTGCATGATCTTGGCCTCTGCCAGTGGATGGGCGATGGCCTGGTACTGGCCGATGGGCGCTCCCCGGAACACCTTGCGCTCGCGGGCGTAGTCCACGGCCCGTTTCAGAGCGAACTCCGTCATGCCAAGGCAGATGGCGGCCGCCAGGACCCGCTCTGGGTTCAGGGAGGTGAACATCGCCATGGTGCCGTTATCGGGCTGGCCCACCAGGTTCTCCGCCGGCACCTGAACGTTATCGAAGAAGAGCTGGAACTGGGTGAGGCCTTCGGTAGCGACGATGGGGATGGGAGTCTTCTGGAGGCCCGGCGATTTGGTGTCGACAAGGAACAATGAGAGGCCGAAGGACTTGGGCTTCTTCTGGGCCTCGACCTCTTCCAGGGTGGTGGTCCGGGCCACCACCAGCATGTAGTCAGCCTCATCGACCCCAGTGATGAAGACCTTCTGGCCGTTGAGGATGTAGTTGTCGCCGTCGCGGCGGGCCACCGTCTGGATCCGGAAGGTGTTGCTGCCGGCATCAGGCTCTGTGACGGCGAAGCATAGCTTCCACGAACCATCGGCGATCTTGGGCAAGAACTTGCGCTTGAGGGGCTCCGAACCGTTCTTGAGGATGCAACTGGTGTCCATCGCTGTCACCAGGAGGAGGCCGGGGTTGAAGCCGTTGGCGGTGATCTCCTCGAAGGCCAGCGTCAGGGCCAAGAGGCCCATGCCGTTGCCGCCGTACTCCTCGGGAACCAGGCAGCCTAGGAGGCCCAGTTGAGCGAAATCGTCCCATAGCTCCTGGGGGAACTTCTTGTGCACGTGGGCCATCTCCCGCACCTCGCGCCAGCGGGGGTACCACTTGGTCTGGAGCATGGTACGCACCGAGGTGCGGACCATCTGGTGCTCGTCTGAGAGGGTGAAATCTAAGGCCACAACAGTCCTCGTTTCCTAGCGCCCCTTGAACTGGGGCGTTCGCTTCTCCTTGAAGGCGCGCGGGCCTTCTCTGGCGTCCTCGCTGGCGAAGACCTGCATGCCGATGCGGAATTCTACTTCCAGTGCTTGCTCTTCCGGCAGCCCTTCAGTCTCCTGGACCGATTGCTTGATCTTTCGGACGGCCAGCGGGCCGTTGGCGGCGATGACCTGGGCCACCTCCTGGGCGGTGGCCAGGGCTTGGCCGTCGGGCACCACCCGGCCGATGAGGCCGAAGGAGAGGGCTTCTTGGGCTGAGTAGTGGGCGCCCGTGAGCAGCATCTCCATCGCCTTGGTATATGATATCTGCCTGCGCAAGCGGACGGTGGAGCCGCCCATGGGGAAGAGCCCCCAGCGGGCCTCGGAGATGCCGAACTTGGCGCTCTCGCCGGCGATGCGTATGTCCGTGGCCTGAAGGATCTCTGTGCCGCCGGCGATGCATGAGCCCTCGACGGCGGCGATGAGAGGTTTCGTGAGGCGGTAGTTGCGCAGGAGACCCTTGAAGATGATGCCGGAGTCCTTCCGGCAGCGCTCCTCGAATTCGTCCTCCGGCGGGAGGCCGCGCACCATGCGGGAGACGAGCTTATCAAGGTCGGCGCCAGCGCAGAAGTCGCCGCCAGCGCCGGTGAGGATCACGGCCCGCACCTCGGGGTCAGCGTCGATCATCTCCCAGGCGTCGGCCATGCGGCAGATCATCTCCGGGTTGAGGGCGTTCTTCACCTCCGGCCGGTTCATGACCAGGGTAACGACGTGTCCTTCGCGCTGCAGCAATAGGGCCGGATTATCCGCCATCGTGTCCTATCCCTTGGCCCGGGCCGCCATGGCCACGGCCTTGGCCCACTTGTAGTCTGGCTTGCCGCTGGGCTGGCGCTGAATGGCCTCCACCAGATGGAGCTCTCTGGGCACCTTGTAGCCGGCGATCTTGGTGCGGCAGTGGGCGTCCAACTCCTCCAGGGTGGGGGCGTAGCCCTCGCGTGGCTGGACTACCGCCACTACGCGCTCGCCCCAACGTTCGTCGGGCACGCCCACCACGAGGGCATCGAATACGGCCGGGTGGGAGCGCAGCGCCGCTTCCACCTCCTCGGGGTAGATCTTCTCGCCGCCGCTGTTGATGGATGTGGAGCCACGGCCCAGAAGGATGATGGAGCCGTCCTCGTCCACCATGGCCATATCGCCGGCCAAAGCGTAACGCTCGCCGTTGTGTTCTATGAACGTTGCAGCGGTCTTCTCGGGGTCCTTGTAGTAGCCGATGGGGACGCGGCCCTTGCGGGCCAGCCTGCCGACGACGCCGGGGGGCACCGGGTTCATGTTGTCGTCGACGACGACGCTGGTGCTATCGGCCCGGAAGCGCGGCCCCGGGGCGCCCGGCCTGGGCGGAGCTCCGGCGCCGGCCTGTCCGCCCTCTGAACCACCGAAGTTGTCCATTAGGACGATGTGGGGCAGGCGGGCGCGAAGCTGCTCCTTTACGCCCTCGCTGAACAGGGCGCCGCCGGAACCGATGACCCGCAGGGACGACAGGTCGTAAGAGGCGCCGGGCTCGGCCAGGGCCTCGGCCAGCGGCCGCGCCATGGCATCGCCAACGATGGCCACCGAGTTCACCTTCTCGTCTTGCACCAGCCGCCAGACCAGGTGGGGGTCGAACCGCTTGCTCGGGGTCAGGACGATCTTGCCGCCGCCGTAGAGACCGATGAGTGCGGCCCACTGGGCCGCCCCGTGCATGAGGGGCGCTGCCGGCAGCATGGTCATCGGCCCGCGGTTCCGGGCGTTCTCCGCCACCTGCTCCGGCCGCCCGGGGGGCGGCCCGTAGGGGTTGCCGCCCGAGAGAGCGGCGAAGAAGATGTCCTCGTGGCGCCACATCACGCCCTTGGGCATGCCGGTGGTGCCGCCTGTGTAGAGTATGTAGAGGTCGTCGCCTGAACGGGGGCCGAAGTCGCGCTCAGGCGAGGACCGGGCGATGGCCTCCTCATAGGGGAAGCATCCTAGCGCCTCGCAGCCCTGGCCGCTATCGTCGTCGACGCAGACGAAGGTCTTGAGCAAGGGCATCTCCGGCGCCACGGCGGCGATCCGGGGGATAAACTCCTTGTGGTGTACGAGGGCCACGAGGTCAGCGTTATCGAAGAGGTACCGCAGCTCCTCTTCCACGTAGCGGTAGTTGATGTTGACGGGCACGGCCCTCAGCTTATAGGCGGCGATGGAGGCCTCCATGTACTCGGCCGAATTGTACAGATAGAGGCCGATGTGTTGGCCCGCCTTCACGCCCTGAGAGGCGAAATAGTGGGCCAAGCGGGTGGCCCGTTCGTCCAACTGGGCGTAGGTCAGGCGCTTTTCACCGCAGACCAGCGCCTCCCGTTCCGGTATAGCGTCGGCCACGGCTTCGAACAGGTCTGCCAGGTTGAACTGCACTCTCTTCGCCTCCCTTCCTACGGTTTGTCCCTGCCGACGATCCACATGGCGAAGAATTGGGATCCACCCCCGTAGGCATGGCCCAGCGCCAGGCGCGCGCCTTCTATCTGGTGTTCTCCCGCCAAACCGCGGACCTGGAGGGCGGCCTCTGCGAAGCGGATCATGCCCGAAGCGCCGATGGGGTTCGACGAGAGGACGCCACCCGACGGGTTCACGGGGAGGGCGCCATCGATGGCCGTCACGCCCTGGGCCGTCATCCGCCACCCCTCGTTCTCGGCCGCGAACCCCAGGTTCTCCAGCCACATGGGCTCGTACCAGCTGAAAGGCACGTATATCTCCGCTACGTCGATCTCCTTGAGGGGATCGCAAATGCCCGCCTGGCGGTAGACGTCGGCTGCACAGTCCCGCCCGGCCTGGGGACTGATCTTGTTGCGCCCCGGGAACATGATAGGTTCGGAGCGCATGGCCGTCCCCAGCACCCAGGCCGGCGGCCGTGGCGCTCGCCGCGCGGCCTCCTCGCTGGCCAGGACCATGGCGCAAGCGCCGTCCGATGAGGGACAGGCCTCCAGGTAGCGCAGGGGATCCCAAAGCATGGGCGATTTTTCCACCATCTCCATGCTGATGTCCGGCATGTGAAGGTGGGCGTAGGGGTTGCGCAGGGCATTCTTGCGGTCCTTCACCGCCACCATCATGCCGATATCAGGCGGGGCCCCAGAGCGTTTGATGTAGGCGCGAATGTCCGGCGCGAAGTATCCTCCGGCCCCGGCTACGATGGCCGGCTGGAAGGGCACCCGCACCGTCAGAGCCCACATGGCATTGCTCTCGGACTGCTTCTCGAAGGCCACCGTCAGGACCCGCTGGTGGATGCCGGCCTGGACCAGACTGGCGGCTACGATCGCCGTGGAGCCGCCGACGCTCCCGGCTGTGTGCACCCGGATTACGGGCTTGCCGGCGGCGCCCAGGGCATCGGCCAGGAACAGCTCTGGCATCATAATCCCTTCGAACATGTCGGGGGCCTTCCCCAACACCAGGGCGTCGATGTCCTTCCATGTGAGCTCAGCGTCTTCGAGGGCGCGGAGGGCGGCCTCGCGCACCAGGCCAGGAAGGGAGACGTCGCCACGCTTGGCGGCGTGTTTGGTCTGGCCGACGCCGATGACAGCGCAGAGGTGGGCCATTATCGCGCCTCCAGTACGCAGACGAGGTTTTGTTGAAGACAGGGACCGGAGGTGGCGTGGGCCACCGCCCTTTGGGCCGTGCCCTGCATCACCCGCTGGGCGGCCTCGCCGATGCGGATTAGGCCCGCTGCCAAGAGAGGGTGCGCCGCCAAGGCGCCGCCGGAGGGGTTGATGACGGTGCCGCCGTCCAGGCCTAGCGCCTCCCGCAGGATCAGCTCCTGGTGGGTGAAGGGGGCGTGTATCTCCGCCACGTCGACGGGGCCGCGGTGCACGCCGGCCCTCTCCGCCGCCAGCGCCGCTGAAGGTGAGCGGGTTAGGTCCCGCAGGCCCGGGTAGTGGGGCTCTATGCGGTGGTCTATGCCCGCGATCCAGGCGGGACGCGGGCAGACCCGCCGTGCCAAGTCATCGGCAGCCAGCACAACGGCGGCGGCGCCATCGGATATGGGCGCGCAGTCATGCTTGCGCAGTGGGGAGACGATGTGCGGCTCGGCCAGGATCTCGTCCACCGAAAAATCGCCCGCGAGCTGGGCGTTGGGGTTGCTTTTGGCGTTGCGGCGGTTGCGCACCGCCACCTCGGCCAGGTCCCTTTCGCTAACCCCCCGAGCCTCCATGTAGGCGCGGGCCTGAAGTGCGGCCAGGCTGATGGAGTCGATCCACAGTGGCGCCAGATAGTAGGGGTCGAGCTGTAGGCAGAGGATGTCCCGGATCTGGCCCGGCGAAGACTTCCCGAACCCGTAGACCAGGGCGGAATCGATATCGCCGTGCTGTAACCGCACCCAGGCCTCGTACAAGGCCCAGGCGCCGTCCATCTCGACGTGGGACTCGCGGATCGGAGGCCAGGCCCCGATAGCGTCCAGGGCCAGCACGAAGGAGAAGGGCTGACCCGCCAGGTAGTCCGAGCTGCCGGAGCAGGTGAAGCCGATCTCCTTCTGCGGTATGCCGGAGCGCTCTATCGCTTCCCGGACGACGGGCATGAGGATCTCGACCTCGTTGCGGTAGGGGTCGCGCCGGAGGCTGGGCGACTGGGCGAAGGAGACGATGGCCACCTCGCGCATCAGAGGTACTCCTTGTAGGCCTCGAAGGGGGCATCGGGCTCGCCCGTGGGCCGGAAGTAACGGATGCTCTCCACGCTGGGGGTGAGTTCAGACGGCGGGGCCCACACCGCTTCCACCCGCATGCCCATACGCACCTCTTCCGGGGGGCACTCCTGGATGATGTGCATGAAAGGCACGTCCGCTCCGTCCAGGAGGATGTCGGCGCAAACGTAAGGGACGGGCACGGAAAGCCCCTGGGACGGTATGTTGACGATGCAGAAGGTGGTGACGGTGCCCCTGTCTGAGAGGCGCACCTCCTCTTCGGTAGGGACAGCGCAGACAGGACAGGAGCCGCGGGGCGGAATGTAAACGCTCCGGCACTGGGGGCAGCGCTGCCCCATGATGCGCCCTTCCGCCATCCCTCGCAGGAAACGCGAAGTGGCGATGCCGGCGGTGTAGGTGTACTCCAGCCGGATGGGGGTGCGGATGATCTTGATGGGGTCTGTCATTCCGGCTCCTCTGGCTCAAAGCACTCGATGTCTTTGATCTCCCCCACGGTCTCCTGGCGCCAGCGGGCCCTGACCCGGAGGCCGGTGCGCATGCGGCTCTCGTCGCCGGCGTCCACGGCGTGCAGGAGCTCGCTATCGGCGCCGTCCAAACGTATAAGGGCCCAGGCGAAGGGCCGGTCAAGGGGGTGGTACGGCCGGGGCTCGGGGATCCAGGCCCAGGCGGTAACCACGCCTGACTGGCGCACCTCGACGAAGTCCGTCAGGGGCTCCGCCGTCTGGGGGTCGTACTCCACGGGCGGAACGATGACGCGGCCATCGGCGGTGCGGACGCCCTCGATACGGCGCTCCTTGAGCCCAGCCAGGAAGCGGCCAATAACGGGCCCCACGCTGCGGGTGTACGGGTATTCGAGGACGTGGGGCGCCGAGAGTATATCGGCGCCGCTGACGCCGGTGTCTGACATTCGCGTCTCCCCCTTTGTTCGTGGCACAGGTAGGAGCCTTGCGCCACCAGCTGTGTTATGGCATATGTATATGGTATCAAACGTTTGTTTGTCAACCGCTGCTTTGGGTTTGGGCTTGCGCCTTGTTGCCGGCGCGGGCCCTGTGCTAGGCTGGCGTCGCTCCGAACCACGGCCCAAGGGCAGCCTTTGAAGCTGTTGTTAGAAGGAGGGAATGATGCCTGAGGCGGTGATCGTTGAGGCGGCGCGCACGCCTATAGGAAAGCGGAACGGCTGGCTGGCCGGGTTCCACCCAACCCACTTGCTGGCCCTGGCCCAGATGGAGGTCGTCAAACGCGCGGGCATTGATCCTGCCAGCGTCGAGCAGATCGTTGGCGGCTGCGTGACCCAGGCCGGGGAGCAGGCCGGCAACGTGACCCGAAACGCCTGGTTGTCCACCGGTCAGCCGTATCACGTGGCCGCTACCACCATCGATTGCCAGTGCGGATCGTCGCAGCAGGCGAACCATATGGTGGCGGGCCTCATCGAGGCCGGAGCCATCGAGATCGGCATCGCTTGCGGGATCGAGATGATGAGCCGCGTCCCGCTGGGGGCCAACGTGATGAACGGCCCCGGGTACTACATGCCGCCGGAGTGGCCCTGGGATCAAGCGCAGACCCAGTTCGAGGCCGCGGAGCGCATCGCCAAGAGGCGGGGTATCACGCGGCAAGACGTCGATGCCCTGGGATTGGCTTCACAGGAGAAGGCGGCCCGGGCCTGGCAGGAGGGCCGCTTCACCAGGGAGGTCATCCCCGTGACGGCGCCGGTGCTGGGCGAGGACGGCAAGCCCACCGGCGAGACTCGCCTGGTGGACACGGATCAGGGCCTTCGGCCGACGACGATGGAGGCTTTGGCCAACCTCAAGCCCGTCGTCGAGGGCGGTATCCATACGGCGGGCAACAGCTCTCAGATATCCGATGGCGCCGCCGCGGTCCTCTGGATGTCCGCCAGCAAGGCGAAGGAGCTGGGTCTGCGGCCCCGGGCCCGGATCGTCGCCCAGACGCTAGTGGGGTCGGACCCGTACTACCTTCTGGACGGACCCATCGACGCTACGGCCCAGGTGCTCAAGAAGGCCGGGATGGCCATGAGCGACATCGATATCTTCGAGGTGAACGAGGCCTTTGCCTCCGTGGTGCTTTCCTGGGCCAGCGTTCACAAGCCGGATATGGACCGGGTGAACGTCAACGGTGGCGCCATCGCCCTGGGGCACCCGGTAGGGGCTACCGGCAGCCGCCTCATCACCACCGCCCTGCACGAGCTGGAGCGCAGCAACAAGGAGCTGGCCCTCATCACCATGTGCTGCGGCGGGGCCCTGGCCACCGGCACCATCCTCCAGCGCCTGTGAGAGGCTGCGCATGCTGGAAGGAAAGGTAGCTATCGTCACTGGCGCCGGAAGGGGCCTTGGCCGGGCCGAGGCCCTGGCCCTGGCTCAGTTGGGCGCCAAGGTCGTGGTCAACGACCTCGGGGTCGAGCTAGACGGCAGCGGCGGCTCTACCAGCCTCGCCCAGCAGGTAGCGGACGAGATCCGGGCCGCCGGCGGCGAAGCCGTCGCCAACCATGGGGACGTGGCCAGTTGGGAGGACTCCAGGGCCCTCATCCATCAGGCCATCGAAACCTTCGGCGACCTCCACATCCTGGTCAACAACGCCGGCTTTCTGCGCGACCGCATGATCTACAACATGAGCGAGGACGAGTGGGATGCCGTCATCCGGGTGCACCTCAAGGGGCACTTTTGCACCTCACGCTGGGCCACGGCCTACTGGCGGGAGCGCTCTAAGGAGCTGGACGCCCCCGTGTACGCGAGGATCATCAACACCTCCTCGGAGGCGTTCCTCTTCGGCTCCCCGGGCCAACCCAACTACGCTGCGGCCAAGGCCGGCATCGCTGCTTTGACCCTGAGCATCGCCCAGTCCTGCGGCCGCTTCGGCGTGAACGCCAACGCCATCTGCCCGCGGGCCCGCACGCGGATGACGGAGTCGATGCCCATGTTCGCCAAGCCGGAGGAGGGCTTCGACGCCTTCGCGCCTGAAAACGTGGCGCCGCTGGTGGCGTTTTTGGCTTCGCCCGCGGCCGCCAGGGTCAGCGGCCAGGTCTTCGTGGTCCACGGAGGTATGGTGGCGGTACTGGCGGGGCCTCGCGTGGACCAGCGCTGGGACATCGGCCGCGCGTGGACTCCGCAGGAGCTGGCGGACACCCTGGGGCCCTTCTTCGAGGCTCGTATCCCGGTGCGCGACGGCTTCGCCATGCCCTTCGCCTGAGGTGCAGGAGCGGACGTCGGCGCAATAGGTTTCCCGCCGAAGTTCCGCCGCCGGTATTGACAAACAAACGTTTGATCGGTTATACATCTCCCATCCGATAGCATCGGGAGGACGCCATGCCGGCCAGACATCGGTCATCCGAAGAGGCGTATCGCAGCCGGTGGAAGTGGGACCGCTGGGTGTGGGGCTCCCACGCTGTCGACTGCTACCCCATGGTGGGCTCGTGTCCGTACCGGGTCTACATTCGCGATGGCCAGATCGTCTGGGAGGAACAGGCGGGCGTCTTCCCCAGCGTCGAGGAGGGCGTGCCGGACTTCAACCCCATGGGCTGCCAGAAGGGCTCGTGCTGGCACGAGCTCCTCTCGGCCAAGGAACGGGTCCTCTACCCCCTCAAGCGGGCGGGCGAGAGGGGCGAAGGGAAGTGGGAGCGCATCTCCTGGGACCAGGCCCTCACCGAGATCGCCGATGCCTTTATCGACGCCGTCCAGCAGGCAGGGCCGGAGTCCATCTTTTGCCCCAACGGCGCCAACGCTTGCGCCTGGGGCGTCATGACTCAGCGACGGTTCAGCTCCATCACCGGCACGCTTTTGGCAGATTTCGATACCGACGTCAACGACTTCAATCCAGGCATGTACCTAACCTGGGGGAAACTCACGGTCACCAGTGAGGACGACTACGCCCACTCCGGCCTGATCTTTATCTGGAACTGCAACCCGGCCTACACCCGCATCCCTTTCTTCCACTTCCTCATCGAGGCCCGTTACAAGGGGGCTGAGGTGGTGCTCATCGCCCCGGATGTCAGCCCCTCGGCGATTCACTGCGACTACCACCTGCCGGTCCGCGTGGGCAGCGACGCGGCGCTTCTGCTGGGCATGTGCCACACAGTGGTGGAAGAGGGTCTCGTGGACGCCAACTTCGTCCGGACTCAAACGGATCTGCCCCTCTTGGTTCGGACCGACACTCGGCGCTTTCTAAGGGCGAAGGATGTCGATCCCAACGGCCGGGACGACCAGTTCTACTTCTGGGACCTGCGCACAGGACAGATAGTGGAGGCGCCTCGCGGCACGTTGGAGTTGGGCGAGGTGGAGCCGGCCCTAGAGGGCGTCTATCCGGCTGTATTGGCAGACGGCCAACGGGTCAAGGTGACGCCCGTCTTCGCCCTCTTGCACCAACGTCTCCAAGACTACGCGCCGGAGAAGGCCTCCCTCATGTGCGGCGTAGGGGCGGAGGCCATCCGCGCCATCGCCCGCAAGGTCGCGACGCGTAAGACCCACGTGTATGAGGGGCTGGGCACCGGCAAGCACTACCACGGCGACCTCATGGCCCGCTCCATGTACCTGTTGCTGGCCCTGACCGGAAACTGGGGGAAGAAGGGCACCGGTCCGACGTATTGGAACACGGGCCCATCCACCGCTGGGCTGATGGACGAAGCCCGCCGGACGAAAGACCCCAACGAGCTGGCGCAGCTCATCGCCATGATGGACCAGGTCATCGCCGCTATCCGGGCGGAAGACCCCACCATGACGGACGAAATAGCCAGCGTCGAACTAATGAAGCGGGTCAGCGCTATGACGGGCCTCTTGGTGCCGCCTGTCTGGTGGTGGTACTACCACGCTGGCTTCCGGGAGGTCTGGAACAAGAGAGAGTGGCACGATCCCTCCATGAAGCGGGAGTTCGATGATTACTTCCGCGAAGCCCTCGATCGCGGCTGGTGGGCGGGCGTGGCGACGCCCCTCGAGGACAAGCCACCCCTCATGATGATCGAGGTGGGGGACAACATCCTGCGGCGTACCCGTGGCGGCACCACGATGCTACTGCGCCACCTCTGGCCGAAGCTGAAGACCATCGTGACGGTGGACAGCCGTATGAGCGCCACCGCAATGTTCTCGGACTACGTTCTCCCCGCGGCCCAGCAGTACGAGCGACCCAGCGCCATGGGCCTGGCCCATACCCTCTTCTTCACCATGAACGACAAGGCGGTGGAGCCGGCGGGAGAGGCGCTGCCAGACTGGCAGGTCTTCCGGCTGCTCTGCCGTAAGATAGCGGAGCGGGCGCGGGCCAGGGAGTTCCCCGAGTACCGGGACAGCCGGGGGCGCACCTACCGGATCGACAACCTAGAAGACGTCTTCACCGCCGAGGGCTCTATGGTGGATGAGGAGGCGATGACAGCAGAAGGCATCGTAGGGAGCGCCCGCATGGGGACGCTGCCGCGCGGCACCGATATCCGCACCGTACGTGAAAAGGGAATCGTCCGATTTACGGGCTGGGGGTTTGCCCCCTACTCCAAGAACTACCAGACTCCCCTCGAGCAGAACGAGACGATGGCGCCGTTCCGCTACCATGTCGAAAAGGGCGTGCCCTACCCCACGCTGACGCGGCGCGCCCAGTTTTACATCGACCACGAGTGGTTCCTGGAGGCCGGCGAGGAGCTGCCCTGTCACAAGGATCCCCCGAAGATGGGCGGCGACTACCCCCTCCAGCTCACCAGCGGCCACAATCGCTGGAGCATCCACGCCAACAACATCGCCAACCGCCGCCTGCTCCAAACCCACCGCGGGCGTCCGCATCTGCTGATGAACCCCACAGATGCGGCCGCAAGGGGGATTAGGGACGATGACGAGGTACGTGTTCACAACGACATGGGCGAGTTCTTCGTGAGGGTTAAGCTGTCGCCCTCGGTGCGGCCGGGTCAGGTGATTATCTACAACGGCTGGGACCTCTACCAGTTCAAGGGGTGGCGTGGCCCCAGCGGGCTGGAGGGTGCCATGACCAAGTGGCTGGGCTTTGCCGGGGGGTACGGCCACCTTAAGTACTGGCCCTTCATGTGGTCGCCCGTGCCCGTCGACCGGGCGACAAGGGTGGAGGTGAGCCAGGCCAAGCAGCGCAGGCGGCAGTAGGCGGCGAATTTCGGTGAGCAATGAGGGGTTATGGGTTCCGCGCTGCGGCGCCCTGCGCAGAAGGAGAGAGCCATGACAGCGAGAGCCAGCGAGGAGAAGTATCGGTCCATCTGGAAGTGGGACCGCGTGGTCCAGAGCAGCCACGCCGTGGACTGCTATCCCATGGTGGGTTCTTGTCCGTATTACGTCTATCTGAGGGACGGCCAGATACTCTTTGAGGAGCAGGCGGGCATCTTCCCGCCGGTGGAAGAAGGGGTGCCGGACTTCAACCCCGCGGGTTGCCAGAAGGGAGCCTGCTGGCATCGGCTCCTCTCGGCCAAGGAGCGAGTCCTCTACCCCCTGAAGCGCGCCGGCGAACGGGGCGAGGGTAAGTGGCAGCGAATCTCATGGGACCAGGCGATGAACGAGATCGCCGATCACATGATCGACGCCCTTCAGGAGGTGGGCCCCGAGGCCATCTTCTCGCCCAGCGGCGCCAACGCCCTGGCTTGGGGCATGGCCACCCAGCGGCGCTTCTGCGATCTCACGGGCTTCCCTCTCGCCGACTTCGACTCCGACATCGGCGACTGCGTCCCAGCCATGGCCCTAACCTGGGGCAAGTACATCACGCCAAGCGCCGACGACTACGCTCATGCCGAGATGATCGTCATCTGGCACTGCAATCCTTCCTACACGCGCATCCCCGTCTACCACTTCCTGACGGAGGCCCGCTATGGCGGCGCGGAGGTCGTCCTCATCGCCCCGGACCTCAACCCCTCACACATGCACACCGATCTTTACGTCCCCGTGCGTGTCGGCACCGATGCCGCCCTCTGCCTCAGCATGTGCCAGGTGGTGGTGCAAGAAGGGCTGGTCAAAGAGGACTTTATACGGGAACAGACGGACCTGCCCCTTTTGGTCAGGTTGGACACAAGGACCTTCTTGCGGGCCCGGGAGGTGGTGCAAGGGGGCAGAGACGACCAGTTCTACTTCTGGGATCTGAAGACCGGCGCCCTGGCCGAGGCGCCGCGCGGGACCCTCGACACAGGAGACGTCCAGCCGGCTCTGGAGGGCTCCTATCGCGTCAAGTTAGCGGACGGCCAGACCGTCAGCGTGGCGCCAGTGTTCGTCCTGCTGAAGGAGCGGCTTAGGGACTACACGCCGGAGAAGGCGTCGGCCATCTGCGGCACCAGCCCGGACGTCATCCGGGCCCTGGCCCGGCGCTTCGCCACCAAGAAGACGCGGGTGCACGAGGGACTAGGGACCGGAAAGTTCTACCACGGCGACCTGATGGGACGGTCCATGTACCTCCTGCTTGCTCTGACGGGCAACTGGGGCAAGAAGGGCGCCGGGCCTGATTACTGGAACACGGGCCCCTCCACCGGCACCCATCTGAATCAGCCTCGCACCAAGGCTGGCATGGAAGAGGCGATGAACATCCTGGCCATGTTCCGCCAGACCATCGAAGCGATGAAGTCCATGGACCCCACCAAGACGGACGAGATCGCAGCCGTTGAGATCATGCAGAACATGAGCGCCCTTACGGGCACCATCGTGCCGCCGGCCTGGTGGTGGTACTACCACGCCGGATACCGGGACGTTTGGAACCGGCGGAGCTGGAACGACCCCAGCATGAAGCGCCAGTTCGATGAGTACTTCCGGGAGGCGATGGAGAGGGGCTGGTGGAGGGGCGTGGCCATACCGCCCGCCGATAAGCCGCCGAGGGTGATGATCGAGGTGGGCGGCAACCTGCTGAGGCGCACCCGGGGCGGCGGCACGATGTTCCTGAAGCACCTCTGGCCCCAGATGAAGTGCATCGTTAGCGTGGACGTCCGCATGAGCTCAACCGGCATGTACTCGGACTACGTCCTACCGGCGGCTCAACAGTACGAGAGGCCCCACGCCATGGGCCTGGCGGCCACCCTGTTCATGACGGTCCTGGACAAGGCGGTGGAGCCCGCCGGCGAGGCCTTGCCCGAATGGCAGATCTTCCGCCGTCTGGCCCACGCCCTCAGCGAGAGGGCGAAGGCCCGGGGCTTCCTGGAGTACAAGGACGTCCGGGGACGCACCTTCCGCCTCGACGATCTGGAGGAGCGCTTCACCGGCGGCTTTACCATGGTGGACGAGCAGGCGATGACGGAGGAGGGCGTGCTGGTCAGCGCGGCCATGGGCGTCGTCCCTCCCGACACCACCATCGAGACGCTCCGCAAGCGGCCCGTGCGGTTCATCGACTGGGGCCTCTTCCCCAACGCCATGAACTACCAGACGGACATCCGGCCCGACGAGACCATGTCGCCCCTGCGCAACCACGTCGAGAAGAAGCTTCCCTATCCAACGTTGACCCGGCGGTCTCAGTTCTACATCGACCATGAGTGGTTCATCGAGGCTGGTGAGGAGCTGCCCTGTCACAAGGATCCGCCAGCCATGGGTGGTGATTATCCGCTCCTTCTGACCAGCGGCCACAACCGCTGGAGCGTGCACTCCGGGAACATCGCCCACCAGACTCTCTTGGAGACGCACAGGGGGCACCCGCACCTGGTGATGAGCGTGGAGGATGCGGCGGCCCGCGGCATACAGGACGATGAAGAGGTGCGAGTGCACAACGACATGGGCTGGTTCCTGGTGAGGGTCAAGATATCGCCCACGGTGCGGCCGGGGCAGGTGGTCTGCTATAGCGGCTGGGACCCCTACCAGTTCCGGCACTGGCACTCGCCGAGCTACGCGGAGGGGGCTATGGTCAAATGGCTACACTTCGCGGGCGGCTACGGCCACCTCAAGTACTGGCCCTTCATGTGGCAGCCGACCCATGTCGACCGCGCCACCCGCGTCGAGGTTAGCAAGATCGCTTGACGGAAGGCGCAGCGGCGGCGCCTCCGTCCGATCGATGGCTGGGGCAGGCGGAATGGACGTGCCCCCGGACCAGCGCTCCGCCTGCCCCAGCTCCCGCCGTAACCCGTTGCGTCCTGCCGGCTGGCCGATATCATAACTGCCAGCCGAATCTTTCTCGCTGACAGGAGGGGTCCATGGAGGTCAAAGAGGTCATCGGACGCCGGCGCAGCATCCGCTGGTACCAGCCCTACAGGCCCGTTGAGCCCGAGAAGATCCAGAAGATGCTACAGGCGGCGCGTTTCGCCTCCTGCGTGGGCAACGTAAACTCCGCCCGGGCCATCGTTATCTGGCGCGACAAGGCCTCGCCGGAGCTAATGAAGGTTATCACGCCGCCTCTCGCGTACCAGCAGATGCAGACGGCGCCCGTCTTCATCCTCTGGTTCCACGACACAATGGCCTACGAGCACAGCAAGTGGATGCGCAACCTGATGGAGCTAGCGGAGACACGCCGCATCGGGCAGGAGCCGGAGCAGACTAAGAGGGACTTCCAGCGCATCGTGGGCGGCGCCGCCAGCACCTGGCAGCAGATCGCCCGGGAGCCTTTGGCCTTCATGGACCTGGGCCTCGCCGTCTGTCAGGCCATGATGGTGGCGTACGATGAGGGTCTCGGCACGTGCCTCATGGGCGGCCTGCGCCTCCAGCAGATCGCCGAGATGCTGAAGATGCCGGATACGGCCATCCCCGTTGCCCTCATGGCGGTCGGCTATCCCGCTGAGTCCTGGGAGGCGGGCGGGCAGACCCGCAAGGCGCCCTTCGAAGAGCTCTTCTGCGAGATGGAGTACGGCCGGCCCTTGAAGGAGGACCCGGCCGTGGTGGAGGAACTCAGGCGCGAGAAGCTGATCCAGGAACCAGCGCCCCTGCCTTGGCGGGATGGAGAGCTCCAGTACCTGGCGCGGGGCCTAGGCCTGAAGAACACGATCATCGCCTGGGGCAACGAATAGGAGCTGCGGGTCGGGGCGCAGCACCCGTGGTTGCGGTGCGCCGGTGGGGATCCGGGGGCGCCTTGCGGATCCGATGGCGTTTTGGCCTCCTGGGGTGCTGCGCCCGTACGCCTGCGCCCCTACGGGGCCTCCGGCGCGCCACACGTCGGGGCGCAGCACCAGCCGAGACCGGGTGGCGTGCCCGACGCCGAAGGCCGGTGCGGTTAGTAGTGCCTCGGGCCCCTGGGTGCTGCGCCCGTACGGGGCCTCCTGGGGTGCTGCGCCCGTACGCGTCTTCTAAATCGGATGGCCCCTCGCGCGGCCCGTACGCCTGCGCCCCTACGGCGTCAGGGCGATCTTCAGGACGCCTTCCTTCTTGCTGCGGAAGAGGTCGTAGGCCTTCGGGGCGTCGGCCAGCTTCATACGGTGGGTGTAGAGGGGCGTGAGGTCGATGCCGCGGTACTTGATTAGCGCCAGCATATGCTCCAACCGGTCGCGGCCAGAGGGGCAGAGGGTGGTGACGATGTGGCGGTGCAGGAACGAGGGTGTCAGCGTGGGCATGGAGATGGCTGGCGTGAGGCCGTAGACGCCCACGGACGATACGGTGCCGCCGCGGCGGACGACACGGGTGGCGGCCTCGAAGGTGGCCTGGGTGCCCACGGCCTCCACCGCGATATCGACGCCGGCGCCGCCGGTGAGGGCCATGATCTCGGCCACGGGGTCCTTCTCCTTGGCGTTGATGGTGACGTTGGCGCCAAAGCGCTTCGACATCTCCAGCCGTTCGGGGATGGTGTCTACAGCGATGATCAGCCCGCAGCCGCGGGCGGCGGCGCCGGCGGTGGCGCAGAGGCCGACGGGGCCCTGGGCGAAGATGGCCACGGAATCGCCAAACCGCGCGTTGGCCCGATCGATGGCCCCGAAGCCGGTGGACATGATATCCCCGGGCAGGACCCCTTGCTCGTCCGTGACCCCGTCGGGCACCTTGGCGGCAGAGACATCGGCGTCGGGGACCACGAAGTACTCGGCCTGGCATCCGGCCAACAGCGTGCCGCCGCCAGTGCATACGCTGAAGTCGCCGTGCATGCACTCGGGACACTTGCCACAGGAGGTGAGGCATGATGCCACAACCCGGTCTCCCGGCTTGAACTGGGTGACGCCCTCACCGACTTCATGGACGATGCCGATACCCTCATGGCCCATGAGCATCCCCTGGGGGACCATGATGTGAGGGTAGGCGCCCGCTAAGGCCGCCGTGGGTATCTCGTCCAGGAAGTGCATATCGGTGCCGCAGATGGTGGTCAGGGTCGTCTTGACGACGATCTGCCCGGGCCCGGCCTTGGGGACCGGCAGGTCCACCATCTCTACCTTCCCCATGTCTGTCTTTACGCACGCAAGCATCACGTAGCCCCTTTCTTAGGCTGGCTCGATTTCGACCCTGGTGGCGCGGTCCACTGGGCACGGCTGCCACTCCATCATCCAGTACTGGAAGTGGCCGTAGCCACCTGCCAAGTGGAGCCACTTTATCATCCCGGGCTCGATGTTACTGGGCCCTGACCAGTTGGGGAACTGGTACGACTCCCAGCCGTTGTAGATGATGGCCTGGCCCGGGCGCACGGCCTCTGACAGCTTGGCGGGGACGACGGTCTCGCCCATGTCGTTGCGAACCCTGACGTCTTGGCCGTCGCGAACGCCGCGGACTGCCGCATCGGCCGGGTTCAGGAGAACGTGGGGGCGGCCCCGGTGGGTTTCCAACATCAGCCGGTTCACGATGTTCAGGGCATGGATGCTCCACCGGTTGTGGCCGCTGGTAAGAAGGAGGGGATACTCGCCGCCCATGGCTGGCGGGTCCTTATGGCAGGGGAGCTCCTCGCCGGCCTCCAGGAACCAGGGGTGATCCACGTAGAACTGGGCCCGCCGGGTGAGGGTCGGGTAGGGGTGCTTCTCCTCGACCCGGAGGCGGAAGGGCGTGAAGGTCTCGTCCGGCTTCACGTAGGAGGCCTGGGCCACCGCCCGGGGGGCGATCCCGAGGCCGCTCCAGCGGGCATACCCTTTCTCCCGCAGCGTCTTCAGGCTGGTGCCCTCCGGCAAGGCCCCGGTGAGGGTCGTGTCGTACACCATCTCTTCCGCTATCTGCTCTTCGTCCTGAAGCCCGCCGTTGGCGACCATGCGCGCGTAGAGCCCATCCATCTTGAAGGTCATGCCGGCGGAGTTCTTGTACTCATTGATCCCGCGTTCCTTGGCTCGGGATTCAAGCTTGGCGCAAAGTAGCCGGAAGATCTCCCACTCGCTCTTGGCCTCGCCCGGCGGATCGACAACCTTGTCGCAGAAGGTGAGGTTCATGGTGTGGCTGCTGGGGATGCCGAAGGCGATCTTCTCGTACTGCTGGGCGACCGGAAGAACGATGTCCGAGTAGAGGCCGGTGGTGCTCATGCGCGGGTCCATGGTCACGATCATCTTCAGCTTTGGCCAGAGGGTCTTGAGCAGCACGTTCTGGCCGCCGCGGGTGCGGCGCAACATGTTGCCGCCTACCTCTATCATGACCCGGGGTGTTTGATCCTTGCGCGGCAGGTCTACCCCCTGCCACCAGCGCTTTTCTATCGCCTCCTGCCAGTACTCCGCGAAGGGACGCTTCATGGACGAGTCGTGCCACTCCCGCTTCGACCAGATGCGGTCGAAGCCGCAGTGGTAGTACCAGAGGAAAGCCGGCGGGTACATGAGGAGGCCGCCCACCCCGAGCTGGGCGGTGCGCTTGGAGAGGGCGATGTTGGCCAGTTCATCGTTGAGGCTGGGGTCCATGCCCTTGAGGGCGTTCATCATCTGGCGGGCCATTGCCACCAGCGCCCGGGGGTCGGTGTCCGGGTTTTCCTTGAACTGGACCAGCCCCGATCCGTCGAAGAAGCCGCCGGTCCATGCCCGGACGCCTGTGCCCTTGCGCCCCCAGTTGCCCGTGAGACCGAGGAGCAGTAGCTCGGAGCGCTCGATGAGGTCGCCGTGGTAGTACTTCCCGGCGTTGCTGAGGCCTGAGATGATGTTCGTCCGCTTGCGGGCCACCTTGCGGGCGAGTTGACGGATCACCTCTGGGGCGACGCCACAGATGGCGGAGGCCTGTTCCGGCGTATAGTCACGCAGGCGCTCCTTGGCCATCTCGAAGACGGTCGTGACCTCGATCTTGCGGCCATCCCGCCCCGTCACCCGGAATCTTCCCTCCAGGGCTGGATCGATATCGCCCAGGGCAAGGGTCGCCCTCGGCGCTTCGGCCACGGCGCCCGTCCGGGTGTCCCAGAAGTAGAACTGGTCATCCCGGCCGCCGTCCTGTAGGTCTGACTGGCGCAGGTAGGTCCGGGTGTCCAGCCTGACCAGCAGCGGCAGGTCTGTCTGGTCCTTGACGAAGGGTTCGTCCCACAACCTCTCTTCCACCACGACGTTGGCCATGCCTAAGGCGAAGGCGGCGTCAGAGCCCGGGCGGACGGAGACGTAGTAGTCGGCGTGGATGGCCGAGGGGCTGAAGTCCGGCGCCACGGTCACCACCTCGGCGCCCTTGTAGCGGGCCTCGGTGATGTAATGCTGGTGGGGAATGCGGGTGTAGACCGGGTTGGAGAACCAGATGAAGATCAGCTCCGAATGGAACCAATCATCGATGGAGCTGACGGGATCGAACATGCCGTAGGTGATGTAGTGGCCGGGAGCGAAGTCGGTAATCTCGGCGTTCATATCAAGGAGCAGGCTGCCGACATAGGCAGCGAAGCGGTGACGGGCGAAGAGCCCCCAGGTGCTGGCGCTGGCGCCGCCAACGTGAATGATGGCCTCCGGCCCAACCTCCTCGATGGCGTCCAGGATGGCGTCGGCCACTTCCGTGAGGGCCTGGTCCCAAGAGATGCGCTTCCAGCGTCCCGAGCCCCGCTTGCCGACACGCTTCAGCGGGTGCAGGACGCGCTCCTTGGCGTAGAGCAGTTGGCTCCAGGCGACGCCTTTCTGGCAACCCATGGGGTTCATGTCGGGCACGCCCGGCTCCACCGGCTCGAGGGTTCCAGCCTGCTCTTCTCGCCAGATGACTCCGTCCTTGACGTACACCCGCAACGGGCAGTTGCCGGGGTAGCAGTCGATACAGTGGCTGCCGATGGCGACCCGGTCCCATCGCCAGTCTTGGCGGTAGAGATCTTCGGGCGATCGATAGGCTGCGCTGGGGGCGCGGGGCTGAGGGGCATTTTCAAGGAGCATCGCTTCCTCCCCAGACAAACAATCGTTTGTCTCAAATGTGGGGTTCGGGCGGCTGGCGCGTCTGTCGGGCAAAGTACCGTATCCGCGTAGGGCTTTACCGGACAGGTCGTAGTGTAGGGCGGTGCCCCACGGTAAAACTACTGCCGTTACCCGACAGACGGGGCGGCGAAAGACCCTTAGTATACGCACACAAACGTTTGTTTGCTCGCCTCCGGGCCTGCGCCGCGCCTAGGGCCCGGCTAGCGGAGGGGTGTCCGTGGAGACGAAGTACGATGTCATCATCATAGGCAGCGGCCCCGGCGGCATGGCCTGCGCTGCGCTCTTGGCCAAGGCCGGCCTGCGCACCCTGGTCCTGGAGAAGAATGCCGTCTTGGGCGGAAAGATGGTCACCGTCTCCCGCGACGGCCACACATACGACCTCTGGCCCCACGGCCAGGTGCCCATGCGGGGCTCCGCCTTCGAGATCATCTTCAAGGAACTGGGCGTCGAATCGGATCTGCAGGCTTGCCTCACGCCGGAGGACCCCCGGGAGGTGTGCAGCATCAGCTACCGGGCCCGCGGCTGGAAGGACTATCGGACTATCCGCACGGCCCAGGCCCGCCAGGACGCAACCCCGTTCTTC
Source organism: Dehalococcoidia bacterium (assembly GCA_034432935.1). Classification (GTDB taxonomy): domain Bacteria; phylum Chloroflexota; class Dehalococcoidia; order SM23-28-2; family RBG-16-64-32; genus DAOUAG01. The sequence continues at coordinate 61,911 of DAOUBD010000048.1, forward strand.
GATCTCTGGGGGTTGGCGGAGGACGAACGCCTGAAGGCGATGCGCTTTCTGACCAACATGGTCATGATGCCTCCCGACGAGGTCGACCGCCTGGACGACGTGACCATGCACGATTTTCTCACTCAGCACGACATCCCGTATGCCCTTTACAGCTACCTCGCCTTCCACTCCAACGCCTCCCTGGCGGAGCCCGTCGATCGCGTAGCAGCCTCGGAGCAGGTCAAGATCATGCAGCAGATCGCCCTCCAGGGCGGCGGCGGCAACTACAAGGGCGGATTTGGCCACCTCATCGACGTGCTGGCCCGCGAATACAACCGCCTAGGCGGGGCGATACTGACCCGGGCCCGCGCCGACCGCATCGTCGTGGAGGATGGCCGCGTTGCCGGTGTCATCAGCGGGGGTCAGCGCTTCGATGCCCCCGTCGTGGTCAGCAGCGCTGGCCTCCAGCCCACCGTCCTCAAGCTGGTGGGCGAGGAGCACTTTGACCCAGCGTACGTACGCTACGTCCGTGACCTCCAGCCAGGCTGGGGCTTCACCAGCGGCCGGTATTTCCTCAAGAGGAGCGTCCTCGATCTCCCCATGTACGTCGTCTACTCCGACGACTCCTGGTGGGACATGGCCCGCTACCAGGCCGTCAGAGGGGGGCACGTGCCGGACGAGGTCATTCTGTTTGCAGTGGTGCCCTCCAACTACGACCCAGAGATGTCGCCTCCGGGCAAGCAGGTGCTGGTGGCCGGCACCATCTGCCCTCCGGACCCGGAGGCGCGAGAGATAGAGGCACTGTACCGCAAGATGGACGAGATGCTGGCGCGCCTCTTCCCGGAGGCCTGGGCTGCCGTGGAGCGGGCCGAATATGGCGGGCCCCGCGAGGTCTCCTCGTCCACCCGGGACTCTGTGGTTCCGGGGGCGGGCGGAGAGTGTGTCGGCCTCGCCTCCATGGTGGGCCAGTGCGGCAAGCACAAGCCGTCGCCGGAGGCCCCAATCCCCGGGTTGTACTTCGCCGGGGCCGATGCTGGCAGCGCTGGCATGGGCACCCATATGGCGGCTGATTCGGGTATGCGTGTAGCGCAGATGGTCGTGGAGCGTCTCCAACGAATTGAACAGGGAGGGTGACAGGCGTTGAGACCCCGGGACGAATACGTCGGCGATATCCAGGCAGATTTGGCGGCTTGGTTGCGTGGGAAGCTGCCCGAGGCGACCAACCTCGAGCTATCGCCCTTAAAGCGCCCTGCCGCCGGGTTCTCCAACGAGACCTACCTTTGCGACCTGTCCTATGACGAACGGGGGGTGCGCCGTGTCGAGCCCATCGTCGTCCGGCTCGAGCCCAAGTACCGGGTCTTCCCCGAGTACGATCTGGAGAAGCAGTACCGCATCATGGCCTGCTTGGCCGGGACGGATGTTCCGGTGCCCAGGGTGCGTTGGTACGAGGGCGATCGCAGGGTTGTAGGCTCCGCTTTCTACGTAATGGACAAGGTCGAGGGAGAGGCCCCGCCAGAGGTGCCGCCCTACCACGCCTTCGGTATGCTTTTCAACGCAACGCCGGAACGCCGGGCCAAGGTCTGGTGGAACGGGATAGAGATCCTGGCCCGCATTCACACCTTGGACTGGCGGAAGCTGGGGCTATCCTTCTTGGGGGAGCCTGGGGGTGGCACCGAGGCCATAGACCGCCAGCTTGACTACTACGGGCGCTATCTGGACTGGGTGAAGGAGAGGGGCCCCCAGCCGGTACTGGACGCGGCCCTGGCCTGGCTCCGAGATCATCGCTACGAGCCCAAGCGCTTGACCCTCTGCTGGGGCGATAGCCGCCTGCCTAACCTGATGTACAAGGACGACTCCGTCGTGGCCGTCCTGGACTGGGAGATGGCCTGGCTGGGAGATCCGGAGGCAGACCTGGCGTGGTGGATCTTCATGGATTGGCAGGGCTGCGAGGGCTACGGCATCCCGCGGCTGGAAGGTTTCCCTTCGGCCGATGACACTATTCGGCGCTACGAGGAGCTGACGGGCGCGAAGGTGGAGCACGCCTTCTACAACGAGGTGTTCGCCGCCTTCCGTTTTGGCGTCGTCCTGGCGCGGGTGGCCCATCTCATGAAAGATCTCGGCATGCACCTCTCCTCCCCAGACTTCGACACCAACAACGTCTGCACCCAGCGCCTGGCAACCCTTCTGGACCTGCCGCCGCCGGGCCAGTCCCAGCGGCAGGTGACGGACATCAGGAAGGTCACCGTCCGCGTCCAGTTCCACCTGACGGGGCCAGGAGGGAGTGACTGGTACCTGGTCTCTGAGGGCGGCGAGGGCCGCCGCTACGAGGGCACCGTGGACAACCCGGACGTGACGGTGACAGCCAGCGCGGCCGACTGGCGGGCGATCCGCGCCGGGGAGATCGATCGCACCCAAGCCTTCCTGGGGGGCAAACTGAAGATAGAGGGCGATCTCACCCTTCTCATGCAACTGGAAGAAGTAATCAACCGCCTGGGAGCCGCATAGGTACCCGGGCTGCCGCAAGGAGGCGCTATGGCCAGCAGCGTTCACATGGCGAAGCCGGAGGACGATGCCCGCCACAAACCAGGGCCCCAGTCCCTCCCCCTCTGGAACGAGAGCTATTGGTTCGCCTTCTATGACCCCAAGGTGGAGCTCGGCCTGACGGTGCGCCTGGGGATGCACCCGAACAAGGGTGAGGGCAACTTGTACCTCGTTATCTGCCACAAGGGGTCGATAGTCCACAGCCTGACGGACACCCGGGCGCCCGTCCCGCCCTGGGAGGAGGGCCGCATCGCCCTCCACGGCTACAGCATCGACATCGAGAGGCCCCCGGAGCGCTTTCGCCTGCGCTATCAGCGGGAGGCCCACGGCTTCGACCTGGTCTGGGAGGGCTTCAGCCCCACGTACATGTACCAATACCCGCCGAATACGACGGCGGACCAAGTGCCTCGCCACATCGAGCACGCCGGCACCGTTAGGGGCGTAGTCACCCTACAGGGGCAGCCGTACGAGATCGACTGTCTGGGGCACCGCGACCATTCGTGGGGAGGCGAGCGCGATTGGGCCAAGATGCCCCGCTGGGACTACTTGAGCGGGGAGATCGGCAAGGACTTCTGGTTCAATGCAGTCGAGGTTCACATGCGGGGCTTGCCCCAGCCAATCTACGTTGGCGGCATCTGGGACGGCACCGAGGTGATGAACATCTCCAAGGTGCAGATGTCGGTCCGGACGGCGGAGGGCGGCACCCGCCAGCAGGGGGTCGATGTGGTCATAACCGATGAGAAGGGGCGTGAGCACCACATCGCCGGCGAGGAGGTGCTGGCCATCGCCCCCGTTTGGTTCGGCCGCACGTGCGTGCGCGACGGTTTCACCCGCTACCGCTATGGCGAAAGGGTCGGATACGGTATCCTTGAGCATGCCTATCTTGAGGAGGACTAGAAGGAGACGAGGCGTATGAAGCTCGGTGGATACGCCGACCGCATCGCGCGGGTCGATCTGGGGACGGGCCAGGTGACCTACGAGGGGCTCCGCGAGGAAGACGCCCGCAAGTACATCGGAGGCCGCGGCCTCGGCGTCAAATACCTCCTGGACAACGGGCCGGGCGTGGACCCTCTGGGCCCAGATAACATCCTCTGCTTCATAACGGGCCCTCTCAGCGGCACCAACGTCAACATGAGTGGCCGCATGGCCATCGTCACCCGCTCGCCCCTTACTGGCACCCTTACGGACTCGCACCATGGCGGCTGGTCGGGCGCCCGGCTCAAGTGGGCAGGCTTCGACGGCCTGATCTTCAAGGGGATCAGCGCCAGGCCCGTTTACGCCTACGTCGAAAACGGCACCGTGGAGCTGCGGGACGCCTCTGACCTTTGGGGCAAGAACGTCCACGAAACGGTCAAGATCCTGTTGGATCGCCACGGGAAGGACACCAGCGTGGTGGCCATCGGCCGGGCCGGCGAGAACCTGGTGCGTTTCGCGGCCTGGGTGAACGAAAACGACCGCGCCTCGGGACGCGGCGGCACCGGTTGCGTGGGAGGCGCCAAGCGGTTGAAGGCGGTGGTCATCAAGGCGGCCAAGAACCTCCCAGCGCCAGCTGACCCCGGCGCCTTCAAGACCGCCCGCCAGAGCGCCCTCAAGGCGTTGACGGAGGGTCCGGCCACAGCCCCGGGCAAGGGGGCCCTCTCTGTCCTGGGCACCAACAGCGGCATGGCCTTTCTCAACATGCTGGGCGCCCTGCCCACCAAGAACGGCCAGGAGAGCACCTTCGCCGGCCAAGTGAACATAAACGGCCAAAAGGTCAAAGAGACGATCCTCGTGGCGGACCCGACGTGCCACGCCTGCCCCGTCGCCTGCAAGAAAGAGGTGGAGACGGGCCCTGGCGAGTTCCACGTGCACATGGAAAGCCTGGAGTACGAGAACGCTTGGGGCTTCGGCGCCTACTGCGCCAACGACAATCTGGACGCCATCGCCTACCTGAGTAACCTCTGCAACGACTACGGGATGGACACCATCGAGATGGGTGCCGTCCTGGCTACCGCCATGGAAGCCAGCGAGAAGGAGCTGATCGTGGAGCGGGTCCCCTGGGGCGACGCCCGCAAGATGGTGGAGCTGGTGCACAAGACTGCCCTCCGCGAGGGCTTGGGGAACACGCTGGCTGAGGGCGTGGCCCGGGCCGCCAAGGCCTTCGGCGACCCCAGCATCGGCATGGAGGTGAAGGGCCAGGCGATGTCCGGCTACGACCCCAGGGGCCTCAAGGGCATGGGCGTAGTCTTCGCCACCAGCAACCGCGGCGCCTGCCACCTGCGGGGCTACTCCTTCACCAGCGAGATCGGCGGCATCCCCTATCGCACGGTCGCCCTGGACTGGCAGGGCAAGGGCAAGGTGGTTAAGATCCTCCAGGACATCCACGCCGTTTCCGATTCCCTGGACATCTGCAAGTTCGCCACCTTCTCCGAAAACATGGACCACTTCGCGGCCCAGTACTCGGCCGTCACCGGCGTGCCGATGGACGCCGATGGCCTGTTGCGCATCGGCGAGCGCATCTCCAACCTGGAGCGCTACTACAACAACCTCTGCGGCATCGGCGAGGGCTCTGACTACCTGCCAGAACGCTTTCTCAAGGAGCCGTCCAAGAGCGGCTCCTCGGTCGGCCACATCTGCGAGCTCCCGCAGATGTTGGAGGAGTACTACGCCGAGCGTGGCTGGCGCAACGGGGTAGTGCCGGAGGAGAAGCTGAGGGAGCTGGAGATCATCTGACCGGCGGCCCTCGATCATGTCTAGAGACGCCCGGCAACACCCTCCCGGCCCTGGCCTATTCTTCGAAGACATCGAGGTAGGCGACGCCTTCGATAGCCCGGGACGCACCATCACCGAGACCGACATGGTGATGTGGTCTTACCTGACGGGGGACTGGACGCCCATCCACTGCGATGAGGAGTTTGCGAAGGAGCACTCCATCTTTAAGACTCGCATACCGCCGGGGCTCATGGCCGTTGCCATAGGACACGGCCTCCTGGCACAGCTCAACCTGTTCAACCGCACGGGGCGGGCCTTTCTGGAGATGACGGTGCGCTACAAGGCCCCCCTTTTCGTAGGCGACACCGTGCGGGCGCGGCTGGTGGTGGCCGAAAAGCGCCCCACCAAAAATGAGGACCGGGGGCTGGTGCGCTTTCAGTACCTCCTATCGAATCAGAAGGGCGAAGTGCTCCAGGAGAGCGAATGGACGATCTTATTAGCGCGGCGCAGCCAAGGGGCGCCGGAGTAGGAGGCGGCTGATGAAACTGGGACTGATGGTCGGCTACTGGCAGGCTGGGCCGCCCCAGGGGGTGGAGGAGGCCATCGCCGAGGCGGAGCGGCTGGGGTTCGACTCCATCTGGACGGCGGAGGCCTACGGCTCGGACTGCCTTACGCCCCTGGCCTGGTGGGGGTCGAAGACCTCGCGCGTGCGGCTGGGCACTGCCATCGCCCAGATTTCGGCTCGAACTCCCACGGCCATGGCCATGGCCGCCATCACGATGGATCACCTCTCTGGCGGGCGCTTTGTCCTGGGGCTCGGCGCCTCCGGCCCCCAGGTGGTCGAGGGGTGGTACGGGCAGCCCTACTCGCGCCCCCTCGAACGCACCCGCGAGTACGTAGAGATCATCCGCCGGGTCATCGCCCGTGAGCAGCCGCTGGAGTTCCACGGCAAGCAGTACCAGATCCCCTATCCTGGCGGTACTGGCCTGGGCAAGCCCCTCAAGTCCATCGTGCACCCGTTGCGTAAGGACATACCGATCTTTCTGGGGGCCGAGGGCCCCAAGAACGTGGCCCTTGCCGCGGAGATCGCCGACGGCTGGCTCCCCATCTTTTTCTCGCCCAAGAGCGACAAGTTCTACCGCCAGGCCCTGGCCGAGGGTTTCGCCCGGCCCAACGCCAGGCGCCGCCCCGAGGAGTTCGAGGTCGTCTGCACCGTGCCCATCGTCATCCACCCGGACGTCGAGGCGGCGGCGGACTTCATACGCCCCATGCTGGCCCTATACATCGGTGGCATGGGCGCGCGGGAGATGAACTTTCACCTGAACGTATTCGCCCGCATGGGCTATGAGGGCGAATGCCGCAAGATCCAGGACCTGTACTTGGATGGCAAGAAGAAGGAAGCCATAGCGGCCGTGCCGACCCGGATGGTGGAGGACACGGCTTTGGTGGGTCCGCCGGGCAAGATCAAGGACGAGCTTCAGGAGTGGAAGAAGACCGTTTTGACCACGATGATCGTGGCTGGCCCGGCGCCCATGCTGCGCCCCATCGCTGAACTCGTGCTGGGCTAACGGTCTTCTGGCCCCCGGCAGGCTAGGGCCGGTGGGGTCGCTACTGGCCCAGGGCCTGCTTGTTCTGCCGTAGAGCCTTTGCTGCTCGCTGGGCCCAGGTGTTGCCGTCGCCGCAGGGCAGCGGGTAGCGGTGGGCGCGGGCGTTTGGATCGCCTCCGTATCGGTCAGCGCCACGGCGCCCGGCCTCTCTTTCGGTCCAAACGTCGGGCGCCCTCTGGATGTTCTTCAAGCTGCGTAAGCCTTCCCAGGCTTCCTAGCGTAAGCGGCTGGCGGACTAGGGCGCCAGGCACTAAACTCTATCCGTCCATACCAGCCAGGAGGTGTTCCATGCTAACGGTGCCCCGGAGGCTCACGCGCAAGAGAGGCAAGGCGGCCGCCATCAAGGGGGGCGAGGTTGTCGCCCGCATGTTGCGGCAGGAGGGTGTGGAGAAGGTCTTCGGGATCGTGGATGGCACCTACCTGGGGTTGTTTGCCAGTTTTCGCCCCCTTGGCATCGATCTGGTCTCGCCGCGGCACGAGACCTCGGCGGCCCACATGGCAGGGGCCTACGCCCGCTTCACTGGGAAGTTAGGAGTCTGTATCGCCAGCAACGGCCCGGGCGTGGCCAACATCCTTCCCGGTGTGGCAGTGGAGAACGCCGAGGGCAACCGGGTGCTCCTCATCACCAGCGCCCGCCGGTCGCCCATCATCGCCCCGGACCGTGGGGGCACGTACCAGAGTTTCCCCCAGGTGGAGGTCACGGCGCCCATGGCCAAGTGGAGCTGCCGCGTGCCCTCCTTCGACCGCATACCGGAGATCATGCGCAAGGCTTTCCGGATCTCCTGGTCGGGACGCCCGGGTGTCGTGCACGTGGACATCCCCGAGAACATCATCAACGGCAAGTTCGAGGTCTCGCCGGGATGGCTGTGGGAGCCCCGCCGCTACCGGAGCGCCGAGCCGATAGCGGCCTCCAGCGAGCAGGTGGAGCGGGCGGCAGAGATGCTGGTGTCAGCTCGCATGCCTTTGGTCCACGCCGGTGCGGGCGTCATCCATGCCCGGGCTTGGGGGGAACTGGCGGAGCTGTTGGAGCTACTGCACGCGCCTGTGACCACCAGCTGGTCGGCCCGGGACGCCGTGGCGGAGCCGCCAGCCTATGCCATCCCGATGCCCCACATCGATCTGGTCAAGAAGGTCCGTAACGAGGCCGATCTGGTCTTGGTGCTGGGCTCCCGCATCGGGGAGACCGACCTCTGGGGGAAACCGCCGTACTGGGCGCCGGCATCGCGACAGAAGGCGATCCAGGTGGACATCGAGCCCGAGGTGATCGGTCTGAACAAGCCCGTGGACCTTGGCATCGTCGCTGACATCAAGGACTTTCTAGCCAGGCTCATCCCAGCGGTCAAGGCCCGGGCGGGACTCATCAACGTGGCGGCGCGCCGGGCGAGGCTGGCGGAGTACCTGGACCTGCGGGCCAAGGGCCGGGCCAAGCTGTACGGGAGGCTCCAGGATATGGCGAGCCCGCTGAACCCAGCCCACGTGGCCGCGGCCTGCCGGCGGGTGTTCAAAGACGACGCCATCGCTATCTTCGACGGCGGCAACGCGGCGGTTTGGGCCCACTTCTACCACGAGGTGAGGGTGCCCAACTCCCTCCTCTTTACCAGCAAGTTCGGTATGCTGGGGGCGGGCACCGCCCAGGCCTTGGGGGCCAAGATCGCCTTCCCTGACCGGCAGGTGTACTGCATCACCGGGGACGGCGCCATGGGCTTCCACATGCAGGAGATCGAGACGGCCGTGCGCCATCGCCTCAACGTCGTCTACGTCGTTCTCTGCGACCGCCAATGGGGGATGGTGAAGATCAACCAGAGCTTCGCTCTCAAGCCCCTCAAGACCCTCTTGCGCAAGTCACTGGGGCCCGGCGAGACCATCAACACAGACCTAGGCGAGATAGAGTTCGACAGGTTGGCCGAGGCCATGGGCGCCCACGGCGAGCGTGTCTCCAGCCCCGAGGCGCTGGAGCAGGCCTTGGCCCGCTGCGCTGCCCTGGACCGGCCGTCCGTCATTCACGTGGACGTTGACCCGGTGAAGCACATGTGGGCGCCGGGATTGCGCCACTTCAGGGACATGCACCTGGAACCCAAGGGCTAGCCGTGGCGGACAAGCAGCCGTCTTCCTCCAAGAGCCGCGGCCCGGCGTCGGTGCTCGTTACGGGGGCCGCCGGATACATCGGCCGCCAGGTGGTGGCCCGTCTGGCTGAGGAGCGGCGCGGGATAAAGACCATCGTGGCCATGGACATTCGGAAGGTCCCGGCCAAGAGGCGACTCTCTGGCGTAGAGTACGTGGCGGCGGACATCAGGTCGTCTGGCCTTGCAGACATCCTGCGCCAGCACGGCGTCGAGGCCGTGGTGCATCTGGCCTCCATCGTCACCCCGGGCAAGGGGATGACCGAGGAGTTCCTGTACTCCGTCGATGTGCTGGGGACTCGCAACGTCTTGGAGGCCAGCGTGGCCGCGGGGGTCAGGCATCTCACCGTCACCAGCAGCGGCGCCGCCTACGGCTATCACGCCGACAACCCGGAGTGGCTGGCGGAGACGGCGCCCCTGAGGGGGAACGACACCTTCGCCTACTCCCGGCACAAGCGCATCGTGGAGGAGGATCTGGCCCGCTACCGGGCCCTGCACCCGGAGCTGCGGCAGCTCATCTTCCGCCCTGGCACCATCCTGGGCGAGTCCACCGCCAATCAGATCACGGCCCTGTTCGAGAAGCCCATCGTGCTCGGGATCCGGGGTTCGGCCTCGCCCTGGGTGTTCATATGGGACCAGGACGTGGTGAACTGCATCGTTACGGGTGTCCACGAAGGGCGGGAGGGCATCTACAACCTGGCGGGCGATGGTGTGATCACCATGCGCGAGATCGCAGCCCGTTTGGGGAAGCCCTACGTAGCCCTACCGGCAGGGCTCGTCCAGGGAGTGTTGCGGGTGCTGAAGGCCCTGCATCTTTCGCAGTACGGTCCGGAGCAGGTGGCCTTCCTCCAGTACCGGCCCGTTCTGAAGAACGATGCTCTCAAGCGGGAGTTCGGGTACACGCCTCAGTTGAACACGGCCCAGGTCTTCGACCTGTACCTTCGCGCCCGGCGCCGCCGGCGGTCCTAATACGCCTGGCTCATGCTTCAGGGGCCTCAGCATGAGCGGGATTGTACGAGAGCCTCTCAGTATGAGCGGGGTTCTGCCCGCGGTACGACGCCTCCTCCCGCTCGTCCTGAGCCGCGTCGAAGGGCGAGCGGAGCTTCGGATGATGTGCTGGGCAAGGGGTAGACTGTAAGCCGGGATTTGGTAATCATATACCGTGGCTATGGTGATTCCGCACCAGGCCCCACTGCCGATGACGACAGCCACTCTGGAACCGGCCAGTCCCATAGGGGCCCTTCTGGGGAGCGTCAGGACATCCGACGGGATGTTCTGTGTAGACGCTGACCAGCGGATAGTGTATTGGAGCGACAACGCCCGGGCCCTCCTAGGCCACGAGGCCCACGAGGTGTTGGGGCGCCCGTGCCACCAGGTGCTGGGCGGCCGCGATGCGGAGAATCACCGGTTCTGCCGGCGCGAGTGTCCAGTGGTGGCCAACGCCCGGCGCGGCCGTCCGACGCCGGACTACGACGTGCTCGCCCGCCGCAAGGATGGCTCCGACGTCTGGGTGAACGTTAGCGTCATGGTGCTCAAGGGCGAACGGGCCCGGCGTCCCTACGTCCTGCACCTGCTGCGCGATGTCAGCGAGCGCAGGAGGGTCGAGCAGCTGGCGCGCCGGGCGATGGACGCGCTGAGGGAGCTGTCCTCCGCTGCAGGGGGTGGCGAGGCTGGTCCGGCGGACACCCGGCCGGCGCCGGCCCCGGTGCTATCCCGGAGAGAGACGCAGGTGCTGCGCCTGCTGGCTCTCGGCCTCAGCACGGAGCAGATCGCGGCCAACCTGGGCATCAGCCCGATAACTGCGCGCAACCACGTGACCCACGTCGTCTCCAAGCTCGGCGCCAAGACACGCCTCCAGGCAGTTCTCTACGCTTCCAGCCGGAGGCTAATCTGATGTCCGGCAAAATGGTGCGGACGCACCTTGTTTTGGCCAGAAGGGGACGCCATCTTGAAGCCTGTAACCGTTTAGGGGAGTTGGCCGCCGTCGTGGGCGCCCGGCGCACCTGGGCCAAGCTGAGGAGGAAACCCGGCGCGTGAAGCGAGACCTGATCCTTGTTGGCATACTGTGGCTCATCCTCATCGCCATAGGCGAGTACCTGGTACTGACCATCGATGTCCACCCCCTGGCCAAATCGGACAAGGGCGCCGACATCGAGGATGCCTTCCGCATCCTGTTGGTGATGGCCATGCCGGTATTCACGATGGTGGTGGCGGTGCTCATCTACACGGTGCTCAGGCACCGGGCGAGCGGGCCTGGGGTGCCGGAGGACGGCCCGGCCATCACCGGCCAGGGCGCCGTGCCGGTGGCCTGGTTCGCCATCACGGCGGCCCTGACCATGGTGGTGATGGTGTTCCCGGGCCTCACCAGCCTGTCGAATGTCATCGAAGACCCGGCCCCGGAGCTGATGGTGGATGTGAGAGGCGCCCAGTGGACGTGGCTCATCGACTATCCGGAAGAAGGGATCCAGAACCAGCGGGAGCTCGTGCTGCCCGTGGACCGGACGGTGCGCTTCAACGTCACCAGCCTGGACGTCCTGCACTCCTTCTGGATTCCCGCCTTTGCCATGAAGATCGACGCCGTCCCCGGCAAGACCACCGGCTTCACGTTGAAGCCCACCGAGGTGGGCTCCTTCCAAGACGACCCTCTCATGCGGGTGCAGTGCGCCGAGCTGTGCGGACTCTCCCACGGCCGGATGACCATCCCGGTGCGGGTGATCTCCCAGCAGGAGTTTCAGCAGTGGCTTAGTGAGACCAAGGCCACGCCGACGCCGGCTCCCGCTGGGGCCCAGGCCCAGACGGTGGAGGTATCGGCCCAGAACACCGCCTTCGACAAGTCCGAAATCCGTGTGAAGGCCGGCGGTCTGGTCACCGTTAAGGTGAGCAATAAGGAGACGGTGCCACACAACTGGGCGCTATACGAGAGCGAGAGCGCGGCCCTGAGCGGCGCCAAGGCCATCGCCGCTACGCAACTGAAGCCAGGGCCGTACGAGGATCAGGCTACTTTCGAGGCACCTAAGCCCGGCACCTACTTCTTCCGGTGCGATGCGCATCCTCAGCAGATGCGCGGGACGTTCGTGGTGGAGTAGGCGCATGGGCCCGGAAGGAGTGAGGGACTGATGGCGATGGCGGAGAGGCCGGCGTCCGGCGGCATCTGGCTGGCGTTCGTGCCCCTGCTGCGGGGCGTCTTGTGGGGAGCCATCGGCTTTGGCATCGGCGCCGGCATCGTGGCCGTGGGCAGGGCCCTCGGCGGCCACAGCGCCTGGGACGTCGAGCTAAGCATGGTCATCGGCTACATCTTCGGTCTGGTCGGCTGGCTCCTAGGCATCGGCGTGTGGGACCGCTGGGCCAGAGAGTGGCTCGGCTGGCCGGTGAAGGAGGGCGTGTCGGGCTGGCAACGCTACTTCGCCTTCACGACCGACCACAAGGTCATCGGCATCCAGTACCTGGTGACCTTCCTTCTTCTCTTCCTCCTGGCCGGGCTCTTCGCCATGCTGATCCGGCTGGAGCTGCTAACGCCGGAGAAGCAGGTGCTCAGCGACGGCATGTACAACCGTGTGATGAGCCTGCACGGGATCATCATGGTGGCTGTGGCCGTCGCCGCCGTGATCGGCGGGTTCGGCAACTACTTTGTGCCCATTCTCATCGGGGCGGAGGATGTCGCTTTCCCCCGCCTCAACGCCCTCAGCTACTGGCTGGTCCCCCCGGTGGCGGTGCTGCTCCTGGCAGCGCAGGCCGTTGGCGGCTGGGACTCCGGTTGGACGGCCTATCCTCCCTTGAGCGAACGCAACGCGGCGGGTCAGATCTTCTTCAACCTGGCCATCATTACCTTCGGCCTGTCCTCCATCCTGGGCGGCTTGAACTTTCTGGTTACGATAACGTTCCTGCGGGCCAAGGGGATGACCTGGGGCCGCCTGCCCATCTTCGTTTGGTCCATGTTCGCTGCGGCCATACTGGCGCTGACCTTCACCCAGTTCTTCGCCGCGGCCGTGCTTTTCGTGACGCTGGACCGGGTGGCCGGCACCTCCTTTTTCAAAGCCAGCGAGGGCGGCGCGCCCCTCCTCTATCAGCACGTCTTCTGGTTCTATTCGCACCCCGCCGTCTACATCTTTGTCCTGCCCGGGTTCGGGCTGACCTTGGAGATCCTGGCCCACTTCTCCCGGAAGCCCCTTTTCGCCTATAAGTGGGCGGTAGGCGGTTTCCTGGGCATCGTCGGCGTCAGTGGCATCGTGTGGGCCCACCATATGTTCGTCAGCGGCATGAGCGAGCGGTTGTTGGCCCCCTTCTTGGTGACCACGGAGATCATCTCGGTGCCCACGGGCCTCGTCTTCCTGTCGGCCTTAGGCACCATCTGGATGGGGCGGTTATGGCTCAAGACGCCGATGCTCTTCGCCCTAGGGGTGGTGTTCAACTTCCTCATTGGGGGCGTAACCGGCATCTTCTTGGCCGATGTTCCCACCGACATCAACCTTTCGGATACCTACTTCGTGGTGGCGCACTTCCACTACACCATCATCGGCGCCGAGATCTTCGCCCTCTTCGGGGGCATCTACTACTGGTTCCCCAAGATCACCGGGCGGATGTACAACGAGTTCCTGGGGAAGCTGCACTTCTGGCTGATGTTCCTTGGTTTCAACGCCACCTTCCTGCCCATGTTCTGGGTAGGGGTGCACGGCATGAACCGGCGGATCCCCACCTACACGGCCGACCTTCAGGACGTTAACACCGTCATTAGCATCATGGGGTTCACTCTGGGCAGCAGCTTCTTGATCTTCCTGGCGAACATCCTGTACTCAGCGCTGCGCGGCGAAAAGGCAGCGGAGGACCCCTGGCACGCCCGTACCCTGGAGTGGCGCGTGTCATCGCCGCCGCCTGTGGAGAACTTCCCGGCGCCACCAGTGGTGGTCGGCGGGCCATACGACTACGGCGTGCCGGGCGCCGCGGCCCATGGTGTCTTCGCGCCGGCCGGCGCCAGCGGGGAGGTGACGGCATGAACGACGAAATGGGCAGCGAATGGCCGGTCAAGGACGCTACCCGCCTCAGCTACGACCGGGACATCGGCATCGGTTGGTGGATGGCGTTGTTCCTGGTGGCGGGCACCGTAGCGGAGTACATAGTAGCCACTAGCGTCACCTCTAACCTGTTGGTGATCATGCCTATGAACGTGCTGGAGGCGGCAGGTATCATGTGGTTCTTCATGCATGTGTACCGCCTGTGGCGGCACGGCGGGCACGGAGGCGAGGAGTAGGCCCATGGCCCTAGCAGAGATAACCAGGCCGACGCCGCATCACGAGGAAGCCGCCCGGCCGGCGATGAACCAGATGGGCCTCTGGCTCTTCTTCATATCGGAGTCCTTCCTCTTCGCCGCCCTGGCCACCGGCCGCTTCTACCTGGCCGGCCTCGATCGTCCGCATGTGAACCAGCTTCTGGGCCTGATCATCACGTCGATCCTGCTCCTGAGCAGCTATTGCGCCTATCGGGCCGAGGCGGCTATGGCCCATGGCTACCGGGGAGAGTTCCAACGCTGGATCTCCTTTACCATTGTGCTGGGGTTGATCTTCGCCGGTGGCGTGGCCATCGAGTGGTCGACGGCGGAGTTCAGCATCCACGAGCCGTACGGGACGGCGTTCTTTTCTATGACAGGCCTGCACGCTTCGCACGTGCTGAGCGGCGTGGCGCTTCTGGCCATGGTCCTATATCTGTCGCTGCGGGGCCACTTCTCTGCCGGCAGCTATTGGGGCGTGGAAGCGGCCATAAAGTATTGGCACTTCGTAGACGTGGTCTGGGTGTTCTTCTACCCCATCCTGTACCTCATTGGCTGGTAGTTCGCTCCTCTGGGCTACGGTGCGTCCGCACCTTCCGCGGACGGCGCTCTCGCTGGCGGCAGGCATTCTGCTGGCGGGCAGCGTAAGCGTCGCTTCCTGGTTCGCCCTCTCGGGGGGCCCGACGCGGTCGCCGCAGACGGTGGAGATTGTGATCCCGCCGGGGACAGCCGCGCGCATCGCCGAAGGGGCAACGGATTCGCCCATACCGCGGGACCTGAAGCTGGTGCGGGGCGATGTTCTGGTGGTGCGCAACGATGACAGCGTGGATCACCGGTTCGGGCCGTTCCTCGTGCCCAGTGGGCAGACCGTTTCGGTGCCGCAGCAGCAGGCGGGCAGCTCCGGCTTCCTCTGCACCTTCCATCCCTCTGGCGGGTTGGGGCTAACGGTGAAGAATCCAAACAATCCCCTGTGGATTCTCTTGCCTACCCTGATCCTGGGCTTCCCCTTCGGGGCCGTTATCGCCGTGGTCTGGGCTGTCTTCTCGCGGCTGGACACTGGCGGGCAGCCCCAGCCCGGCCTGACTGTTTAGCCCTTGGCCGGGGCCTGGTGCCGCCGTTTCAGCCCCGTGTGGATGGCTTCCAGCAGGTCCTCCGGACCCGCGGCAACAACCCGGAGGTTGTAGTAGATATCGAGGAGGTTGTCCTGGAGGCGCACCTTGATGAGGAGGGCCGAGGGCACATGCTGCAGGATCCGACCTATGGCGGCCTCCTCCGAGTCTTCGATGATAATGGCGTCTGGCCTGAGGAGCGCCAGCTCGGCAGGGGCCGTCTCCGGGTCTGCACGGATAGAGGTCACCTCTAACCGGCGGTCGGAGTGCAGGAGATGTGCCAGTCCCTGGCCAAAGAGCGAGTTCACGTATAGCACAGCCACGCGGTCCTTGCGCATGACGCCCTCCTACTCAACTATCCTACCTGGGGCGCCGGGGCTCTGGCATCGATTGTCCGGTAGATGTCGGGATATACAGGTGTCCTGGGCGGGAGGGTCCATGAAGGAGACTCAGGGGGTGACCGGGTATAGCCCCAGATATACCAGCCCCAACCCGTTACGGCTCAGGGCCTTGCCTACGTGGCGGCTGTACCAGGCCCTCCCGGATGGCGTAGGCGGCGGCTTGCACGCGGTTCTCCAGGTGTAGCTTCTCCAAAATGTTGTGCAGGTGGTTCTTCACCGTGCCCTCAACGACGAAGAGCCGGGCGGCGATCTCAGCGTTCCCCAGCCCCTCGGCGACAAGCTGGAGCACTTCAAGTTCGCGTGCCGTAAGGTCCCATCCGGCCCGCTGCGAGGGTTGCCGCCAGGGCCGGCGCCGGAACTCTGACAGGAGCTTGCCGGCTACGGCCGGTGAGATAGGAGTCTCGCCGCGCATTACGCCCCGAATCATCTGGAAGAGCTCGTCTGGGCGCAAGTCTTTCAGCAGATAGCCCTCTGCCCCGGCCTTGATGGCCTCGAAGAGATCATCGTCCTCGTCAGAAACGGTCAGGGCCACGATCTTCGTCTCGGGGCGCTTGGCCTTGATCTGGCGGGTGGCTTCCACGCCGCCGCAGATAGGCATGTTGATGTCCATGAGAACGACGTCGGGCTGTTTGGCCAGCGCTTGCTGGACTGCCTCAAGCCCGTCGCTCGCCTCCCCCACCACCACCATGTCGGGCTCCTCGTCCAGAAGAGAGCGAACGCCCTTGCGGAAGAGAAGCTGATCGTCAACCAGCAGGACCTTAATCTCTTGTCCCTTCATCTCCAACCTCCTGTTGCAAAGGCAGCGAAATGCGCACCACGGTACCCTCGCCCGGGGTAGAGCGGATTTCCAGCCCGCCTCCGACCTTTGTGATGCGCTCGCGCATCGTGCGGACCCCGAAGCTATGAGTCTCCTCCCGCCGCAGGAAGTCCGGATCAAAGCCCTTCCCGTTGTCCTCAACGGAGATAACCATCTTGCTGCCCTCGCGCCCGACCCGGACGCAGACGCTGGTGGCCTCTGCGTGCTTACGGACGTTGGTCAGGGCCTCTTGAACTACACGGATGAGCTGAACCTCGGCCTGGGGTGACAGAGGCGCCACAGGCTCGGTTTCTACGTACAGATCGGCCTGGATGCCAGACTGGCGGGCGAACTTGGCGAGATACTCCTTCAGAGTTCCGACGATGCCCACTCCTGGCGAGATCGTCTCCCTGAGGCCCAGGATGGCCTCTCGCACGTCGATGTAGGCCTCGTGGGCCAGGTTGGATATCTCATCGAGTTCGGCCTCCACGGTTGAGATGTCCTCACGCAACAAGGTGCGCTTGGCGGCTTGAGCCTTTAGATGGAGGTAGCCCAACACCTGAGCCAGACTGTCGTGCATCTCACGCGCCAGGTTGGCCCGTTCTTCCAAGACGGCCACATAGCGCTCGCGCTCCAGCAGCCGGCTGTTGTTGATGGCAATGGCTGCCATGTCGGCCAGAGCAGCCAGGAGCTCCTGCTGGCGGGCAGTGAATTCACGGTCCGGCAGCTTGGACACGCATAGCTCGCCGATGCGGGAGCGGCCCACCGCCAGCGGCGCCGAAAGGCGCTGGACCGGTCCGCTACCGTTCCGCATTGGGCAATGGTCGCCGGCGGGCTGAGCCCGGATGTCATCTGGCAAGGTCGCCAAGATCGAAGAGATGCCTCCCAGGGGCCTGCCGACCTGCGGTTGGGTCTCCTTGGGGCCGCTGTAGGCGGCGAGGAACATGCCGCCGCGGGGTTGGGCGAGGCAGATGGCAGCGGCCTCAGCCCCCAACACGTCCCGGGCATGGCGCACGATGGAGCCGAGGATGATATTGATCTCTCGCAAGGACGTGATATCCAGGGCGATGTTGTAGAGCGCCTGGGCCTCCCGGCCACGGCTGGCGACGTCTCCGAAGAGGCGCGCCGCCCGGACAGCCACGGCGATCTGGCTGCCGATGCTGGCCAGTAGCCTGTCGCTGCCGGGCGACCTCAAGCGTGACTTCTGATCGCCCAGCAGGCGCAGCGCCCCTAGGCGCTCGCCCTGGACCTCGAGGGCCACGCGGGCATAGGTCTGGTGCCGGGTCTCACCACCCGGCCGCCGCACGCTATCTATGGTGACGATACGGACGCTGGGGCCGTTGTCCTCCGAACCCTCCAGCTCGAGGCGGAGACTTTCCAACGCTTCCACGGACCCGCGGTCCCCGGCGACGATCCGGAGGGGGGCAGCCCCCGCGGCATCCGTCACAACCACCTCGCCCGCGCTAGAGCGCGTGACGCCGGTGACGCTGCGGAGGGCGCTAGCGATGGCGTCTTCGAGGTCCAGGCTGCCGCTGACCGCTCTGGCGACTGCGTTGACGGCGCTGAGCTCTTCGTTCCGGCACGCCATCCGGTTGTGCATGGTTGACAAATGGCGGAAGATCGTAAAGGAAAAGAGCACGACACCCGAAGCGATGACTCCAAAAGCGACCCAGTGCTCGGCCACCTCGCCCAAGCGGGGCTCGAGGAGGAGCATCGCGCAAACTTGGATCGATGCCAGGAAGAGGATTGGCAGGATAACAGCGATGAGGCGCAGCGTCCCAAGGCTCGGGCCTTCGTCGGCCTCCGTCCTCTGGCCAGGCCCGGCTTCCGGTTCGTCGGGCAGCTCCGTGCCGTCCAGGCGCGTTATCACTCTGGCCGCATCATCAATCATCGCTTGTGCCTCTACGGAGTGGCCCACCATCCATGCTAGATGAAACCGCAGGTTGGACGCATATATCCAGGGACACAGGTACGGTAAGATATAGGCCATTGCGCCCCTTTTCACTAAAGGCGCCCGCCATTGGGTTGATCGCCGGCCCTCCGTAGGCGCACAATGGCCAGCGGCGCACGTTGGCACGGGTGCCGGGCCCCGGCGCCAACCGCTGCGCTACTAGAGGAGGCCCCCAAGTGCTGACCGGCCGTTGCCGCTGGTGGGGTTGGGGTGAGGAGGGGAAGTCGTACCACATCGCCGACCCCGAACGCTTCTGGGGCTATCTGGGGGCGCGGCTCGGCCCGCTTGCGCCGGCGCGCCGCATCAGCTCCCTTGAGGAGATACGGCTTCCGCCTTCGCGACTGCCAGCGCAGGCGGAGCGTGCGTTGCGCAGCGCCGCCAGTGGTGGCGTCGATGTGGACGCGGCCGTCCGCGCGGTGTTCAGCATGGGCAAGAGCTACCGGGACCTGGTGCGGGTCCGCCGGGGAGAGGTACCGAACCCGACTGATGCTGTGGTGCGCCCGGCCAGCGAGAAAGAGGTCAGCGCGGTGCTGGAGGTCGCGCAGCGGGAAGGCCTCAGCGTCATCCCCTTCGGCGGCGGCACCTCCGTTGTCGGCGGCGTCGAGCCGCGGCCTGGGGCTCCCGCGGTCACGCTGGACCTTGCGCTCCTCAGCGGAGTGAGTCGCATCGACCGCGAATCGATGACGGCCACGGTGATGCCGGGCACGCTGGGGCCGGAGCTGGAACGCCAGTTGGCCGCGGCGGGGCTGACCCTCGGCCATTTTCCGCAGTCCTTCGAGTTCTCCACCGTGGGCGGATGGATCGCCACCCGGTCCTCAGGCCAGCAGTCTACTCTATACGGGAAGATCGAGGAGATGGTGCAGGGGTTGCGGTTGGCCTGTCCTGGTGGCGTGCTGACGACGCCGGCGGTGCCGGCAGCCGCCGCCGGCCCCGACCTGACCCAGGTCATCGCCGGGTCTGAGGGCACGCTGGGCGTCATAACAGAGGCCGTCCTTAGGGTGTCTCCGTTGCCGGAGGCGAGGGACCTGAGGGGGTACCTCGTGCCCCGCTTCGAGGCCGGTGTGGCGGCGGCGCGGGAGATCATGCAGGCGGGGCTAAGGCCAGCCGTCCTGCGCCTCTCTGACGAGGCAGAGACGGCCGCCACCTTGGCCATGCGGGCGCCGGCCGAGGGGCTGGCGGGTCTAAAGGAGCGGCTCGGCCGGTGGTACCTTTCACGCAAAGGGCTGATCCTGGAGCAGGCGGCCGTTATGATCCTGGGGTTCGAGGGCGCCGAGGCGGACGTGCGCTACCAGAAGGCAGCCGCCAAGGCCATCCTGCGCCGGAGCGGCGCCGTCTCCCTCGGGCGCGGGGCTGGAGAGGCGTGGCGCCGCGGCCGCTACGAGGCCCCCTACCTGCGCGACCTTCTGTTGGACCACGGGGTGATGGTCGATACACTGGAGACCGCTGTGACCTGGGACCGCTACCTCCCGGTTTACCGACGGGTGGCCGGCGCCATCCGGGATGCCCTGGGGGACAGCGGGATGGTGATGGCCCACCTTTCCCACGCTTACCGTGATGGCGGGTCCATCTACTACACGTTCCTCGCCGCCCAGGAGAGGGGGCGCGAGATGGAACAGTGGCAACGGGTCAAGGTGGCGGCCACTAGGGCCATCGTCGAAGCTGGCGGGGCCCTGAGCCATCATCATGGGATCGGGGCCGATCACCGGCCTTGGATGGCCCAGTACCTCGGGTCTTCCGGGGCCCGGCTCCTGGCGGCGATGAAAGATGCCCTGGACCCCGCAGGCATCATGAACCCCGGCAAGCTTGTGCCAGAGCTCCCCGGGCCGGAGAATCAGGTCTTGGGATAATGACCACGACACGGGCCCAAGCCCTGGAACGTCTTGAGCGAGAGAGCTTCGACATCGCCGTAGTGGGAGGGGGCATCACCGGCGCTGGCATCGCCCGCGATGCTGCTATGCGGGGCCTCGCCGTAGCGTTGGTGGAGAAGGGAGACTTCGCCTCGGGCACCAGCAGCCGGTCCTCCCGCCTCATCCATGGCGGCCTGCGCTATCTGCGCCACAGGCAGATCGGCCTGGTGAGGGAGGCGCTGCGGGAGCGCGGCATGCTGCTTCGCCTGGCGCCCCACTTGGTGCGGCCCATCGCCTTCGTCTTGCCGGTGTATCGGGACAGCCGCGACGCCCCGCTGCTCCTGCGTCTCGGCCTGGCCGGCTACGACGCTTTGGCTGGCACCCTAGGCATCGGCTGGCATCGCGCCCTCTCGCCCGAGCAGACGCTGCGGGCCGAGCCATCCCTCCGCCCTGAGGGGCTGCGGGCCGGCTTTCGCTACTTCGATGCCGTTACCAACGACGCCCGCCTGACCATCACCGTTGTGGTCTCTGCCCTGCGCCTGGGCGCAGCGGCCGTGAACTACGTGGAGGCTGTGGGCTTTGAGAGGCTAGGGGGCAGGGTCGCCGGTGTCCAGTACCGTGATCTGGTGGGCGGAAAGGAGGGCCTCCTCCGGGCAAAGGTGGTGGTCTGCGCGGCGGGCCCCTGGACCGACCAGGTGCGGGCCTTGGCCGGCCGGCCACCGCTACTGCGTCCCACTAAGGGCATTCACATCGTCGTCCCCAGGGCCAGGCTCCCGGTGAACTCAGCAGTGGCCTTCGGGGAGGGAGAGCGGATCATATTCGCTGTCCCCCACGGCGTCCACACCTACATCGGCACTACGGACACCGACTTTCAGGGGGACGCCAGCGACGCCTGGGCCGACGCCGGAGATGTGCGCTATCTGCTCGACGCCGCCAACGCCACCTTCACCACTGGCCTCACCCCCGAAGACGTCGTAGCCACCTGGGCAGGGGTGCGTCCTCTACTCAAGGCCGAGGGTTCGCCCTCCGATGTCTCCCGCGACTACGAGATCCTGGACGGCCCGCCGGGCCTGTACACCATCTGCGGGGGAAAACTGACCACCTTCCGCTCCATGGCGGAGCACCTGCTGGATCATATCATCGAACGAGAGGGGAGCCGGTTCTCCCAGCGGCTCGGACGCTGCCGCACGGAGAGGGAGCCGCTTCCCGGCGGCACCACTGGGGACTTCCCGCAGTACCGGAAGGGCCTGTTGGGGGCCCTGGAGGAGGCCTGGGGCATCCCTCAAGCTAGCGCGGATCGTCTCCTATCGGCCTTCGGGGCAGAGCACGTGCGAGTGCTGGCTTTGGCGGCACGGCAGCCGGAGCTGCTGGAGCCGCTGGCAAGCGGCCCAGCCCTGGCGGCCGAAGCTGCCTACGCCGTCCGCGAGGAGATGGCAGTGACGCTGGAGGATGTGTTGCACCGCCGGCTGGATGTGATGCTCTTCGGCCAGGGCGCCCACGCGGCTCTCGCCGCCCAGGCAGCCCGCATCGTGGGCGGCGAGCTGGGTTGGAGCCCGGAAGAATCGGAACGCCAGGCGGCTGCCTACCTCGGTGCGGCCGCGCGAATGCTTGCCTTTCGCCCAGGCGGGGGTGCTCCGGCGGCAGAGACCAAGGCGTGACGGCAGCCTGCCTCCTGATCGTCAACCCGCGTTCCGCCAATGGGTCCACCGGCCGCCGCTGGGGGGAGATACAGGCCGCCCTGGCGCGCGTGCTGCCGGCTTTCGATGCGGTCTTCACGGAGCATCCGGGGCACGCCACGCTGCTGGCGCGGGACGCCTCCCGCACCTACAAGACCGTGGTGGCGGTCGGCGGCGATGGCACCATCAACGAGGTGGCGAACGGGCTGATGGCCGAAGGGCCAGGGGCCTCGGGCGCGGCGCTGGGCGTCATACCCAGGGGCACCGGCAGCGACTTCGTGCGTACCCTGGGCATCCCCCACGATCTCTTGGGCGCCGCCCGGGTGTTGGCCGCGGGTGAGCGACGGCCCCTGGATGTGGGCCGGGCCCAGGTGACGGGCCCCGATGGCAAGCCGCTGATCCGCTTCTTCATCAACGAGGCCGAGGTAGGGATGGGGGCCGCCGTGAGCGATGCCGTGAACCGGTCGTCAAAGCGCTTCGGGGCTCTGAGCTTCTGGTGGGGCATCCTGGCCACCATGCTGCGCTACCGCGACCGCCAGGTCAGCTTCCGCCTCGACGGCGGCCCGGCCGAGGACGTCGTCATCAACAACGTCTGGATCGCCAACGGGCGTTTTTCCGGCGGCGGCATGAAATCGGCGCCCCGGGCCCAGCCCGACGATGGATTAATGGACATCGTCATGGTGACCCATGCTGGCCCGCTCCTCCGGCTGCGGACGCTTTTGGGTCTGCGCAGCGGACGGTTCGCGGCTCTGCCCCACGTGCGCTATCGGCGTGCCCGGCGGGTCGAAGTCCTCTCGGAAACCTCCGTCCCGGTCGAGGTGGAAGGCGAGCTGGTGGGCGAGACTCCGGCAGTGTTCGATCTGCTCCCGCAGGCCATATCGGTCATCGCGCCGCCGGCTTCGGCCTGAGCCCGCCGCGGCGGCCAGGCCCTGTCCCGAGGTCACATCTCTCGGAATAGTTGCTGCCCTTAAGGCACGCCCCGCCCCTATGCCGAATCCATAACGGCTGATTCATGCGGCCGACAAGCGCCCGAGCCCATGATGAGATCAGAAAGGTGCGCCCGGCCCTGCTGGCGGCCGGGAGAGAGGTAAGCCAGATATGATCGCGCGGTTGAAGCGGATGCGGCCCAGTGCCAGCGGTCCTCTATTGGACCGGATCATGGTCTGGTCCGGCAGCCTCCTCGTGGTGGCCATCCTGGCCTTTGGCGCCTACTACTACATCGACCAGAGGGGTGGTTCTGCCTCCTCAGGCAGCACCCTCCTGGACCGGGAGGTGGCCCGGCTCGAAGAAGCTGTGCGCGCTAGTCCTGGCGACGCAGTGCTCCGGATCTCGCTGGCCGAGGCCTATCTCTCGGCGTCCCGGCCCTTGGATGCCGTCGGCCAGTTCCAGGCGGCGTTGGAGCTGGACACAACGCGTGTCGACGCCGTGGTTGGGCTGGGACGCGCCTATATGGCTGCTGGCGACCACGCCAGCGCCCGGCCGGAGTTCGAGAAAGTGGTGGAGATGGCCAACCAGGGGGTGATGGCGTCCGAGATCGTGGAGACGGCGCACTACTATCTTGGAGAGATCTCCCTCCTTGAACAGCAGGCGCAAGACGCCGTGACCCATCTGGAAGCGGCGGTAGCCATCGACTCCTCGGACGCCGACGCGTGGCACCTTTTGGGGCGGGCCTACCGGGCGAGCGGCGACCCAGACAAGGCCATCGAGGCGCTATCTCGAGCGGTCCTGTTCGTACCCAACTACCAAGAAGCGTATGAAGAGCTGGCGCTTGCCTATGATCAGAAGGGCCTAGCGGGAGAAGCCCAGTATGCCCGGGGCATGGTCGCCTATTCGAAGCGGGAATACGGCAAGGCCGTGCGAGAGCTAAGGGAAGCTGTGCAGGCCTCCCCTGGCTTCGCCAACGCTTACGCTGGCCTGGGACTGGCTTTGGAAGGCAGCGGGTCCCGCGAGGATGCCGTAAACGCCTTCCGCAAGGCGCTGGAGCTGGATGCCGGGAACTTCACCGCCCAGTCTGGGCTGGCCCGACTGGGTGCCTTGCCGGCGCCCTCCGCCGCCTTCCCTCACCCGACGGTTGCGCCAGAGGGGGTGAACCCATGAGCAGCACGGATTGGCCACAGCAGGGCCCTGTTGGGCAGCCGCCCGGGGGCATACGCCTGCCCTTCCCCGTCAAGTTGGCCCTTACCATCTCCATGCTGGCGGCCTTGGGGTGGGTGATCCTCACCGCTGCCCAGTACTGCCGGAGCGGCAAACCGCTGAGCGAGCTGCCTTCGGTGCCGGGGCCTGTGGCCGGCATGTTCAACACCCCGGCCCAGTTCTCTGGCGCGCTGGAAGCTGTGCAACGGCCGCTGGGTGTGGCCGTCGCCCCAGACGGGAAGGTGTACGTCACCGAGAGCGCCGGCGAGCGGAAGATTCACGTCTTTGACAGATCTGGCGCCGAACTATTCGCCTTCGCTCCGCCTGGCGAGGACGCCAGCTCCCGTGTCCCGCTCTACGTGGCCGTCAGCCCGTCTGGCCAGGTCTACGTTAGCGATCGGCATGCCCAGACCATCAACATCTACAGCGCGTCCGGGGAGCTCCTATCGGCCTTTGAGCCGGAGGGCGTGCCGGCGGAACAGTGGCACCCCATGGGCGTAGCCTTCGACACGGAGGGCAACCTGTATGTCACAGACGTGTCCGACGGTCAGCACCGGGTCATGGTCTTTGACCAGCAGGGCAACCTGAAGCTGCAGTTCGGCTCAGAGGGCGTGGACAAGGGACAGTTCTGGTATCCCAACGGCATCGCCGTCGACAGGAAGGGCCGCATCTACGTGGCGGACAGCAACAACGGCCGGGTGCAGGTCTTCGATAAGGACGGCAACCTGCTTTACGTCATCCCTCGTGGATACGCTTCTGGTGATTTGGCGATGCCCCGGGGCCTAGCGCTGGATGACAAAGGTCATCTGTTTGTGGCGGACACCACGGCCCATGTAGTGAAGGTCTACGACGTGTCAGGGGATCGCCCGACGTACGTGACAGACATCGGCGGTCCTGGCAGGGGCGACGGCCAGTTCCGTTTCCCCAACGGTGTGGCAGTGGTCGACAACCAGATCTACATCACGGACAGGGAGAATGGCCGCGTGCAGATCTGGAGCTACTGAAGCACCAAGCTGCGCTCTTGAAGTGGCTCGCTGCCCGGGTCACCGTCCGGCAGCGGCGGGCAGGCAGCTAGAGAGGAGGTGACCTGGCACTAAGTTATGGCGAAAACCTAACCGTGGCGGGCCAATATGGCAAAGAAGGGAGGAGGTGAGATGTTTCGAAGACTGTCGTTGATCGCTCCAGTCCTGCTTGTGCTGGCCTTAGCAGTGCTGGCGCTGCCTAGCGGTTCGGCCAGCGCCGATGGAGGGCCTCACATCAAGGGCTGGGGCGCAACGCCTGATGATTGCGCGGCTTGCCACCGGGCCCACCGGGGCGCGGCCGAGCCCCTGCTGGTGACGGAGGAAGACCTCCTGTGCCTGTCCTGCCACGGCGACTCAGCCATGGGCTCTGACGTCAACGTGTCGGCAGGCACGGAGGAGGACACCGGCGAAGCGCTACGCGGCGGCGGGTTCAGCAACGCCCGGATCAAAACGGACGACCCGTCGCTACCCCCGTCGGCAACCATCCTTGCGTTGCCAGCTCCGGGCGAGCCCACCCAGTCCAGTCACAGCCTGGATAGCTCCGCCCAGACCATCTGGGGCTACGGAGATATCTCCGCTACGGCTGACCCTGGGCGGACGGGCTTCGGCCTGGCCTGCGGGAAGTGCCACGATCCCCACGGTAGCGGCAACTACCGGGCCCTGCGCACAACCCCCGCTGGTCTGCTGGAGTACGGCCAACCCAGACCGTCGTGGATGCCCGACCTGACGGGCCTGCTGGCCGATGAGTCACCCAAGCAGTACAGCATCAGCGACTACTGGCAGGTGACCTACACCGACCAGTGGGTAGACTCCAATGGCGACAACATCGCCGACCAGGAGACCACCGGCCGCCAGGTGGGCAAGTGGTGCACCACGTGCCACACCCGTTACTGGGCGAGCACCGGCTCCGCCGACACTGACAGTGGCGACGCCATCTTTGCTTACCGGCACACCACCAACCCTGAGGGCCGGGATACCCACGGCAGGGCTGGCGCCGTCACCCTCAGCGGCAGTTGTCTCAAGTGCCACGTCGCCCACGGCAGCAACGCCACGATGGGTTACAACTCCGGCCAAGTCGAGAACCCGGACGGGACCGTCGGCAGCGGCGCCAACAACAGCAAGCTTCTGAAGATGGATAACCGCGGCATCTGTCAGAAGTGCCACAACAAGTAGTGGCGGGTGAGAGGCGGAGGGAGGCTCACCCTCCCTCCGCCAGCTCCCTCCGGTGATGAAGGAAGGGCAAGAGACCGGTGGCCTTTCGGCGGCTAGCAAAACTGATAGGAAGAAAGGGGTTGGCCCTGCTGGCCTTCGGAGTCGTGGCGGGCGCCCTTATGCTGCTATACGCTGCGCTCCCCTCCTCGGCAGCGGGCCCTTTCGAGAACCCCCACGGCCCCTACGGGGTGGCCGCCGAGGAGTGCGCTGCCTGCCACCGCTTGCATTCGGCTGACGGGAGGGAGCTATTGGGGACGCCCGAGTCCCAAAGCACCCTGTGCCTGAGCTGTCACGATGGCACTGGCGCTAGCTCCAACGTGGCCGCCGAGTTCAACGACCCCAATGTGCCGCCCAACAGTGCGCCGGCCAGCGCCTTCTATTCGCACCCCGCCGTGAACGACACGGACCACGTCAGCGCACAGATCGACGAGTTTGCCGGAGTGTTGAACCGCCATTCAGCCTGTACTGATTGCCACAACCCGCATAGCATATCCCCCACTTTTGCCTCCCAGACCAACAGCGGGTGGACAGCTTCCGGTGCGATCTCGGGCTCTACCGGGGTGAGCGCCAGCCTCTCCTGGAAGACCCCCCTTTCCTACGAGTACGAGCTGTGTCTGAAGTGCCACAGTCGCTACACCCAACTGCTTTCGTACGCCAAGGAGTCCTACAAGAAGATGGACAAGGCCGCGGAATTCGATCCGTCAGGCGCCTCTTACCATCCTGTAGAAGCGCCTGGGAGGAACGCTACGTCCCAGCTCCAGGAAAGCCTGAATGGGGGAAGGCTGTGGCGCTTTTCGGTGGGGTCTACCATTCGCTGTACGAATTGCCACGGGAACTATCAGCTCGTTGGCAACCCTCCATCGCAGGATTCGCCGCCTGCGGACGCGAGGTTGGCGCCCCACGCCAGTGCCTACCGTGGGCTGCTGATCGCGAACTATCGGGATCGGGACCTGAAACCCCGGAATGAGCCGTACCAGCCCTCTGACTTCGCTCTATGTTACCTCTGCCACAGCGAAGCCCCCTTCACCAGCTCGGAGGGAGCTCGGCCAGATACGAACTTCAAGTACCACGGCAAGCACGTTAGTCGCATCGGTGGCGAGGGGGGCGGAAGCAGCAGTTTGGACATCGACGTTGCGGGAGCCGGACAGGGAAACGCCATCTGTGCCGAATGCCACTTCCGGGTCCATGGCACCGCTCTGGCCCCCTGGCCCCAGAATCAGAACTATAGCCGGGGCGTGAACTTTGCGCCCAACGTCCAGCCGTTGCCCGGCCAGCCTGCGCCCCAGTGGTCGGTCACCGATAGGAGCTGTTCCCTAATCTGCCATGGGAAGACACACAATCCGAAGCGATACTAGCGGCGTCCTGGGCGCATACTCTCTTCAGGTCGCCGTCCTGGGCCTCAACCACAGGAGGGCCACGCTTGCGCTGCGGGAGGCCCTCTCCTTCCCGCCCTGTGATCTGGAGGAGGCGCTCAGGGAGCTGGGTAGGTATGTGCCTGAGGGCGTCATCCTCTCCACCTGCCACCGGGTCGAACTGTACGCCGCAGTGGAGGACATCAGCAGCGCTGAGGCTGATCTGAAGCGCTTCTGGAGCCGGGCCCGCGGCGTGCCCGTGGCCGAGTTCGCCGCTCACACCTACTTCCTTACCGGCCGCAAGGCCGTCGAACACATCCTCACGGTGGCGGCAGGCCTAGACTCCGCCGTCATAGGCGAGCCCCAGATCCTGGGACAGGTGCGGCGGGCCCATCGGGCGGGGATGGAGACGGGGTCCGCCGGCCCGGTGCTGGACGCGCTCTTTCGGCGCGCGGTCACCTGCGGCAAGCGTGCCCGGACTGAGACGGGTGTGGGACGCAATCCGGTATCGGTGAGCTATGCTGCGGTGGAGCTGGCCCGGAAGGAGCTTGGGGGGCTGCGGAACGCTCATGCCCTACTGGTCGGCGCCGGCAAGATGGGGGAGCTGGCCGCCAAGCACCTGGCGGCCAGGGGCGCTGCCCGCATAAGCATCGTCGGTAGATCGGCGGAGAGGGTCCACCGCCTGGCGCGAGATTGTGGGGCCACCGCCATGCCCGGCTTGGAAGAAGCGCTTGTGGCCTGTGATGTGGCCATCACCTGCACCAGCGCGCCGCATCATGTGATCAGGAGGGACATGGTGCAGCGCGTCATGCAATCCCGCTCCGGGCGCCCCCTGGTGATCATCGACATCGCCGTGCCCAGGGACGTCGATCCAGCCGTCGGTGGCCTGCCCGGTGTGAGGCTCTTTAACGTCGACGAGTTGGAGTCCGCCATCGCTGCCAATCTGCGAGAGCGCCGGGCGGAGGCCCGGAAGGTCGTCCCCATCATTCAGCAGGAGACCGCCGCCTTCCAGGCCTGGCTGAACACCCGCGCTGTCGTGCCCGTCATCCGGGCGCTTCAAGAGCAAGCAGAGGCCATCCGCCGGGAAGAACTTTGGCGTACGCGTGCCCTCTTGCAGCGGTTGCCGGAAGACGACCGTCGGCGGATCGAGGCCCTGACCAGGGCCATCGAGAGGAAGCTCCTGCACCAGCCTATCGCCTTCCTGCGGGCCCATGCAGCGTCTGGCAACGGTCACGAGGTAGCGGAGGCGCTGCGGCGTCTGTTCGCCCTCGAAGTGGGGCCGCCTCCTGAGCCGGCGAGTCTTCCCGCGGCGCCCCCAATCGTGTCCCCGGTCCCAGCTTCAGAGCCCGCTCCCTAGAACGGATCCGGGGCCGGCGGTCGGGGTCTCTACCTCTGGATACATGCCTTGCCCATGCCACGTTCCCAAAGTGATCCCCATCGGACCATGACCCCTTGTAACCAAAATGTGCGCCCAGTCGGATGCCGATGGCGTTCCAGAGAGCGACCATCTAAGAGGAGACACGAAGACCCCCGGATGATCCAGAAGGGAGGCGCATATGGACAAGGTCAGGGGATACGCGGCGGGCCTGCCACCCGGCTTTTACGTCGTGTTGGGCGCCCTCTTGGTGCTGGTCATAGGTATGGCCTCTCTCTTCCTCTTTACGTCGGGGTCCGGCGGCGGGACGAAGTTGACGCCCGATGGCCTGGCGGCGGCAGGGGCAAGCCTCCCGGCCTATGTGCTGGACCAGCCGCCTGACGTACAGGAGGCGTACCTGTTCGCGGTGGAGCGGCCCGATGTGCTGATGTGGATCCCGTGCTACTGCGGATGCGGTGGCCACTCGGGCCACAAGAGCTCGCGAGACTGTTTCGTCAAGCGGGGCAGCACGCCGGGCCACATTCAGTTCGATGAACACGGCTCCCAGTGCGATATATGCGTCGGCATCGCCTTGGATGCAAAGAGGATGTCCGAAGAAGGGCGCTCCCTGAGGGCCATCCGTGAGTACATCGACGCGACCTATGGTTCGATAGGCCCCGGGACGGACACCCCGCCGCCACCGGGATAGGAGAGCATGGTGAACACACCAACGACAGCGGAAGGCGACGCGGCTCTCTCCTATTACCTGAGGGTCCTCGGCGTGAGAGAGGACGCTGCCCAGGATGAGATTGAAGCGCGCTACCGGGAGCTCTCGGCGTTCCTGACGTCGGCCAGCGTGCCTCACTCGCTGCGGGAGTGGGCCGCGGAGCAGGCAGCTTGCATCGACGAGGCTTACGCGGTGCTCTCTGATCCCCAGCGGCGTGAGGCGCTGGCGGCCGAAACCGGCGCTTCGGCGCCGTTCCGCGGGCCGCAGAAGGCTCCCGAAGCGGCTTCGCCCCCAGGCCAATCACCTTCGCCCAGGGCCAGCGGCGGGTCCCAGCCCCAAGCTGATGTCCCAGTCGCCGGGGAGCTAGCGCCGCGTGTCTCCACCTTCCGCGCCATCCTTTTCGGTATCCCTTGGAGGCCGCTGGCCCTGGGCGTTGCCGTGGGAATCATAGCCCTGGCAGCCATAATCGTCGTGCGGGACATGCTGCCGTCCGGGGGAAAGAGCGCGGCGCCCGATGTCTCCCAGCAGGCCGGGGAGTTTGTGCCGCTGGACAGGCAGCGGGTGGCGGAGCTCATGGCACAGGTGCAGGAAGACCCCAACAACAGGGATGCCCTGTTCGAGTTGGGGGAGTCCTTCTTCCTAGCGGGAGAGTGGCAGTCCGCCATCGATTGGTTCACCAAGTTCCTCGCGCTGGAGCCAGCCAACGTTCATGCCAAGACGGATGTGGGGACTGCCAACTTCAACCTAGGGAACTATGAGGAGGCGAAGGTTTCGTGGCTTTCGGCGATGGAGATCGATCCCAACGACCCCCAGCTTCACTACAATATGGGCTTCTTCTACGCCAACGTGGAGCCCGTGGATCTGAACGCAGCTATGGCGGAATGGCAGAAGGTGGTGGAGCTGGCACCCGGTACCAAACTGGCCGAGACTGCGCAGGTGCATCTGAAGGGTCTGGCCGAGGCGACGCCAGCGCCAAGCGCGCCATGAAGGGATGGCAAAGACGGTGGATGGTGACAACGTAACGATCCTCATCGCTTTCGTGGCCGGCGCTTTGGCCTTCGCCTCGCCGTGCTGCCTGCCCCTTGTGCCCGTGTACATAACCCACATGGTCAGCGTCTCCGGCGAACGCCCGGGACAGGGCAAGCGCCTGGTTAGCCTCACCCATGCCGCGGCCTTCGTCGCCGGTTTCTCGCTGGTCTTCGTTGGGTTCTGGACATCCGTTGGCCTGCTCGGATTCTTTGTCCTCAACAACGCCCAGTACCTGCGCCAGCTCGGTGGGGCAGTCCTGGTCTTCATGGGGCTGCACCTTCTGGGAGTCATTAACATCGGATTCCTGAGCCGGGAATACTCGGTGAACTACAACTCGGTTGCGAAGCGGCCGGGCTATTGGCGGTCTCTGCTTATGGGGATGACGTTTGCTGCCGGGTGGACGCCCTGCATCGGGCCGGTCTTGGGCAGCATCATCGGCCTCGCCGTAATCGAGGACGATGTGACCAAGGGGGCGATCCTCCTGACGGCCTTTTCGGCGGGTCTGGGGGTTCCTTTCCTGGTCACCGCTCTGGCGGTGGACAGCATCTCGGCCCGCATCAAGCGCATGAGGCCCCTCCTGGCCGTAGTGCCGGCCGTCAGCGGCACGCTCGTGGTGGCCATAGGGGTGTTGATGCTGACCAACAACCTCATCCAGATGAACCGCTTCTTCGATTGGAGCAACCTGTAGGTAGGGCCAGGGAGGAGTTTTGATGGCAACGGCAGACAGGCAGGAGATGGCGGTTCTCAGGTCCCGGACGATGGTGCGCAGAGCGCCGGCCTGGACTTCCCTCGACCCCGTCGGGCGACTGTGGAGGCTGTTCACATCTGTGCGCTTGGCGCTGATCCTCATCCTGGCGATCACCGCGGCCGTCCTGGCGGGCACCCTCTTGGACCAGGCGCCGGCGCCAGTGGCTGCGGACGGCGAGCTATACCAGCAGTGGCTGGACCGGGTTAGGGACCGTTACGGTATGTGGACAGATGTCCTGGCCTTCTTCCACCTCTTCACCGTCTTCCACTCCTTGTGGTTCCGGCTTTTGCTGGCCCTCCTCGTGGCAAACATAATCGTCTGCTCCCTCAACCGCTGGAAGGGTGTGTGGGCTATCGTCTTCGGGTCACGGGTACGGATGAGCGATGCCTTCTTCCGCCACGCCCGTTACAACGCCGCGTTCAGCGCCAGCGTGCCGTTGGAAGTCGCGGCCCAGAGGGTCCGGCGTGCCCTGGAGCAGGCGGGCTACAGGGTGCAGAGGGAGGCCGACGAGTCATCAGTGGCTATCTACGCGGACCGCAACAGGCTGAGCCGCTTCGGGACCTTTCTGGTCCACCTCAGCATCGTGCTGATTCTGGTGGGCGCTGTCGCCGGCAGCATCTGGGGGTTCAGGGACAACGAGTTCATCGTGCCTGAGGGCGGCGTCAGGGAAGTTGGCCATGGGACAGGCATCTCCGTGAAGCTGGAGCACTTCACAGACGAGTACTACGTGGAAGGCCCTCCGAAGGACTTCCGCAGCGAGCTGGTGATCTACGAAAACGGGGTGGAGGTGAAGCGCGGGACGACCCACGTGAACTCGCCCCTGAGTTACAAGGGCTTCAAGTTCCACCAGGCGTTCTTCGGGCAGACTGCCGTCATGAGGGTGCAGGACTCCAGCGGTGAGGTGCTGTTCGAGGATGCCGTCCCGCTGGCCTGGCAGACCCGCAGCACGGGCCGGCCCCTCGGCGATTTCCTCCTGCCGCAGAAGGGCCTGCACGTTTACGTAATAGGGCCACCGGCGGGGGAGAACGACCCCTTGATTCCGGCCGGTGAGATGAGGCTGGAGGTATACAAACAGGGCAGCTCGACCCTGGTGACCTCTGAGAACGTTACCCAAGGGACGCCGAAGGAGCTGGCCGGCCTGACCTTTACCTTCGTTCGCGAAAGCCGGTTCACCGGGCTGAAGGTGGTCAAGGATCCGGGCGTGAACCTCATCTGGATCGCTAGCGTCCTGATGGTGGTCGGCTTGGCCGCCATGTTCTATCTGCCGCACCGCCGGGTGTGGGCGAGCTGCCGCGCCACTGCTGATGGGCAGTCGGAGGTGCGCCTGGCCACGCCAGCGCAGCGGGACATGACGTTGGAAAAGGCATTTGCCACATTGCGGGAAAGGGTGGCGCTGGCTCTGGGCGGCATCCCCGTGAGCAGCGCAGCGGAAGGAGGCCAGAGCGATGTATGAGCTATCGCAATACGCTTTCGGGGCGGCCCTGGTGGCCTTGGCGATTGCTGTCCTCCTGTACCTAGTTAGCGTTATCGGCGCCAGAGGCCTCAGCCGTCTGGGGCTGGCCACGGGCGGGTCTGTCTCGACGTACCAGGCACCCCCGCTTCTGGAGACGGTGGGCCGTTATGGGACCATATTGGTGGTCAACGCCTTCCTCTTTCTAACGGGGGCGATCATCTTCCGGGCCATCGCTGCCGGACACGGTCCGTTCTCCAACATGTACGAGTTCTCCCTAGCCTTCGCTTGGGGGGCCCTGGGCCTGTACCTGTTCTTCGAATACCAGTACCGGCTGCGGGCCCTGGGCCTGCTGGTGCCCCCGGTGGCGCTAGGGCTTCTCATCTACGCCACGACCGTACCTTCGGACATCGAGCCCCTAGTGCCGGCGCTCCAGAACGATATGCTGTTGACGGCCCATGTGGCGGTGGCAGTCATCGCATACGGGGCTTTCGCCCTTGCGTTTGCTTCGGCCCTCTTGTACCTCTTCCAGCGCAAGGACAGGGTGCGCTGGCTCCCGCGGGCTGTGGTCCTGGATGAGATAGGCTACAAGGCAGTGGTGGTAGGGTTTCCGTTCATGGCCCTGACCATCATTTTGGGGGCCCTATGGGCGAACATCGCCTGGGGGTCGTACTGGAGCTGGGATCCGAAGGAGACCGCCTCATTGGTGACCTGGCTCATCTACGGCGGCTACCTGCATGCCCGGGTAGTGCGAGGGTGGCGTGGGGACCGGAGCGCCCTTCTGCTCATCGCAGGGTTCGGCGCCACGCTCTTCACCTACTACGGCAACCTGTTCTTCGGAGGCCTCCACAGCTATGGCTAGCACGATCCAGGAAGCGGCTCCTCTGGATGAGGCAGGCGCCGAGCCGGCCGAACCTCAGGAGACGGCCTCGCAAGGGCCGCCGCCGGAGCTGACCTTCCGGACGCCTTTCCCGCGGCCGGCACCCGGGGCCCTGCGCAATATTATCGCCACGATACTTGTAGGTCTGGCCATCATTGGCCTGGTCTGGTACTTTGACAAGCCTGCCGGGTTTGGGGCCAGCCAAGCCATCAGGCTTACGGCGGCGCCCTCGGGTCCGCCGCCTGAGATCGGCCGGGAGGCCCCGGACTTCACCATCCAGGGCCTGGATGGGCGGACCTATAGGCTGAGCGACTTTCGGGGGCAACCCGTTTGGATCAACTTCTGGGCCTCTTGGTGTCCGCCCTGCCGGGCCGAGAACCCCGATGTTCAGGAGGTGTATGAGGCCAACAGGGACGGAGGGCTGGTGGTGCTGGGCATCGCCATCGGAGAGAGCGCCGGCGCCGTACGAGGGTACGTCCAGCGCACCGGCCTGGACTACATCATAGGACTCGACCAAGGGACCGACGTGGCTGCCACCTACCGCATCGTTGGCATCCCGACCCATTTCTTCGTGGACCGGGACGGGGTGTTGCGGGAGTGGCGCATCGGAAGCCTGAGC
Source organism: Dehalococcoidia bacterium (assembly GCA_034432935.1). Taxonomy (GTDB): domain Bacteria; phylum Chloroflexota; class Dehalococcoidia; order SM23-28-2; family RBG-16-64-32; genus DAOUAG01. The sequence goes on from DAOUBD010000048.1 coordinate 96,415, forward strand.
AAGAAGACGATGGAGAAGGAGGTGGCGGAGATCATGGCCTCTGGGTCGCAGGAGGGCGGGCCGTGAGGCGCCGTTAGCCGAGGCGCCACGGCAGGCGAGGGCAGCGATGCGCTGGCCGAGGCGCACCCTCTCAGTGCTAGGCAGGGCCCTGCGGGGGGGCGCAAGGCTAGGCACCAGCCGTCCGCTGGCGCTGACCGTCGCCGCCTCCGTGGTGGCGGCGGGGGTGGCCTTTGGCGGCGTGACCGCCCTGGAGTACATGGAAACCCCAGCGTTCTGCTCTCGCTGCCACACTATGGAGCCCCAGGTGGTGGCCCACCTCAATTCGCCCCATGAGGGGGTGGAGTGCACCCAGTGTCACGTAGGCCGCGGCCTTAAGGGGCTCATCAAGTCCAAGATCGATGGCTTTCAGCAGATGGTGAAGCTGATCGCCGGCACCTACGCCCGGCCCATACCCCCGGCGGCTCACGACCTGCCTCCCCCCAGCGAGACGTGCCTGCGCTGCCACGACCCAGCTCGGCAGCGAGGCGACTTGCTGGTCACCAGGTCTCACTTCCAAGAGGACGAGGCGAATACGGAGCAGCGGGTAGCCCTGGTGGTTCGTCTAGGGGAAGCCGCGGCCGGTGGCACCCACGGCATCCATTGGCATGTGCTGTCCACGGTGCACTACGTAGCGGCTCCAGATTCGGGCCGGATCGTCTGGATCGGCGTGGACAAGCCGGACGGCACCCACGAGGAGTTCCTGGCCCGAGACCAGGTGGAGATCACTGAGCAGGCGGCCGAACGGGCCAAGGAGATCAGCGCCTCCGGGGAGCAGCGCCGAATGACCTGTTACGACTGCCACAACCGTGTGGGCCACGAGTTCACGAGGCCTGCCACGGCCTTGGACGAGGCTATGGTAGGCGGGTCCATTGACCCAGCGCTCCCCAACGTCAAGCGTTGGGGCCTGGAGGTGCTGGAGACGAAGTACGCGTCGACGGAGGCAGCCTACCGGGCGATGGGCTCGCTCGCCGTCAACTACCACCGGGACTACCCCTTCGTCTTTCTGGAGAGGCCACAGGCCGTGCCAAACGCTCTACGGGCGTTGGCCGTAATCTATTCCCGGACAGCCAGCCCCGAGATGCAAGAGTTCCCCGAGGGCTATCCCAGTTATCTGGGGCACAAAGACTCCGCGGGCTGCTTCCGTTGCCATGACGGGGGCCATTTCAAGATCGTCGACGGGGCCCTCAGCAACGAAGCGATCCCCGCCCGCTGTGACCTCTGTCACACCTTTCCGTCGGTCGGGGAGCGGGTACCCAACGTCATGATCGGCCCGCCTCCTTCCACCCACCGAGACCGCCTGTGGGTCTTCGACCATAAGGATGTCGCTACGACACGGGAGGTCTCCTTGACGTCCTGCAACACCTGCCATAGCCAGGCCTATTGCTCCAACTGCCATAACAGCGGGGCGGCCCTGGTGAACCACGACGACATGTACTTCCGCCACGCGTCGGTTATCCGGAAGACGACGCAGCAGCCGTGCGCCTACTGCCACCAGCGGCCGTTCTGTGAGCAGTGCCACCGGGAGGATGGTGTCAAGATCGAGGTTCCGTGATGGCCGCAAAGGAGGCTTCAGCATGATCGGCATAAGCCAGCTATATGCCGGCACGACCAGTCCGGCCGACCCGCTGCGCTACGGTCGGCAGCCTGGCCGGCAGCCGCCGCATTTGCTCCGATTCTCGGAGGAGCGCAAGCCGGTGGTCGTCTGGAACTGTTCGAGGCGCTGCAACCTGCGCTGCATCCACTGTTATGCAGACTCCCGCAATCAACGGTACGAGGGGGAGCTCAGCGAAGGAGAAGCCCGCGCCATGATTGAGGACCTGGCTTCCTTCGGGGTGCCAGTCCTCTTGTTCTCGGGTGGGGAGCCGCTCATGCGCCGCGACGTGCTGGATCTGGCCGCCTATGCGGCGGCCCTGGGCATTCGGCCCGTGATCTCGACCAATGGCACTTTGGTAACCCGGGCTGTGGCGGAGCGGATCGTGGCTGCCGGCGTGTCATACGTAGGAGTCAGCCTTGACGGCATCGGCGCGACAAACGACTACTTTCGGGGCCGCCAGGGCGCTTTTGCTCTAGCGCTACAGGGGATACGCAACTGCGTTGCCGCCGGCCAGAGGGTGGGCCTGCGCCTGACGTTGACCCGTCACAACGTGCGTGACCTGCCGCGCATCTTCGACCTCATCGAGAGGGAGGAGATAGACCGGGCTTGCTTCTACCACCTGGTCTACAGCGGCCGGGGCCGAGGGCTAAAGGGCGATGATCTCACCCAGGAGGAAACGAGGGCTGCCGTGGACTACATCTGCGAGCGGGCCATGGATTTCCGCATGCGCGGCATCGAGAAGGAGATCCTCACGGTGGACAACCACGCCGACGGGGTGTACGTGTATCTCAAGGTCCGTCAACAGGATCCCAAGAGGGCCGAAGAGGTCCTGCAACTTCTGCGTTGGAACGGGGGGAACCGGTCAGGCAGCGGCATCGCCTGCATCGACAACCTGGGCGAGGTGCACCCTGACCAGTTCTGGTGGGGTTACAGCTTCGGCAACGTGCGGGACCGCCCCTTCAGCCAGATCTGGAGCGACCTGTCGGACGGCCTCCTAGCTGGTCTGCGGGACCGCAAGCCGCTATTGAAGGGCCGTTGCGGACGCTGCCAGTACCTGGACATCTGCAACGGCAATTTCCGCGTCCGGGCCTTGGCCATCTACGGCGACCCGTGGGCGCCCGACCCGGCCTGTTATCTCACGGACGAGGAGATCGGGCTAGAGCCTGCTGGCCGGGCTTCTGCCCCGGGCCGGGTGTAGGGAGGACCCCACGCGACGCGTTGGCTTGCGCTACGGACCGGCGGCGGGCCGGGCTGGCACCGTGACCCGCAAGGTCATGATCCCGTTGATGGCGTCGGTCACCTGAAGCTCATCGCCCGCGATCGAGAGGGCGCCCGGGGCTTCGAACAGCGACCCGGCCTTGGGGTCGGCCGGGTCCTTCCGGCCGATCATCCCCAGGTAGGCGCCATCGGGGGCGAAGACCTCGATGGCGGCCTGGAGCCCATCACTGACGAACACCCTGCCTGCCTCATCGACGGCGACGCCCTTGGGCCGGCCCAGGGAGCCCGCCGTATCGGCCAGGTGTCCAAACTCCTGGAGGTAGATGCCTTCCGGCGAGAGTTTCACGATGCGTCCGTTAAGGGTGTCGGCCACGTAGATGTTCCCAGTTCTATCCACGGCTATGGCCGCTGGCACGTTGAAGCCATGGCGCCCGCCAGCGCGGGTGCCAGCGCCCACCGTTGTTAGGACGTGGCCGGCCCTATCCAGGAACAGGATGCGGTGATTATCGGCGTCGGAAACGAGTATGGTGCCATCTGGCTTGACAGCGATGCCGATGGGGCGTGGAGCAGCTTCGCCCGGCAACGACTCCAGTTGGATCGACCCCTCCAGCCGGCCGGAGCGGTCGAGGATGAGCACTTGCGACGCCAGGGAGTTGGCCACGAACAGCAAGTTGCCGTCCGTGGCGATGGCCATGGGTTGCGCCAGCCGCAGGCCTGCCTGCGCGTCGAGGATGGCCATGACGTTGCCGGCCTCATCCATCTCCAGGATGCGGTCGTTGCCGGTGTCTAGGACGAAGATGGAATCGCCCAGGGCAGCTGAGCCAGCGGGCAGGAGCCAGTTGGCGCCATTCGGCTGAGAAAGGGTTCCGGTGACGGAAGCAGGGAACACCAGCGATGATACCTTGCGGCTGACCGGCACGCCGGTGTTGGTGGCCGAGAAGGGGGGAAACAGAAGGAATACCCCAGCGGCGCCGACGATTATGAGCGCCGTGAGCAAAGCAGCCCAGGCGCTCAGGTCACCGCCTTTGGATCGATGGTGCCGCCAGGGGCTGTAGGATGTCCTGTCCATGTTGGCCTAGCTATTCCTATTACCTTCGAGCATGGCAGTTCTCGCATAGGGCCTGGAAGAAGCCCTGCTCCGGGGCGAAGAGGACTGTGTTGATGTGGGTGCCCGGTTGGGCCCCATGTGGGCTGTGGCAGGTAAGGCACATGACTAGGTTCCCTGGCCCCGTGCCAGCCGCGTTCCACAGGCGGGTGCCGCTGAAATCGCCGGCCTTTGGGTCCCAGGTGCTGTCTTTAGGCGCGAGACCAGCGGCGATGGCGTCAACCCCGATGGGATGATCGGCGGGCCCCGCTCTGAAGTGGCAGTTCCAGCAGAAGTTGGCGCCCCCGGGCAACTTAAGAAAGTTTCCGTAGTCGTCGTCATGGGGGTTATGGCATCGGTCGCAGTCTTGGCCTTCGACGCCCGGGTTGCGAGGGTGCTCGGAACTTGCAGGATCGAACACGTAGCTCCGCTCCGGCGCGACGGTGCCATCGTGACAGCTAAAGCACAGGCGTTTCTCCCCGGAGAGCGCTCCAGTGTTCAACTGACCCTGCGGCCATAACAGTTGGCCCGCTGCATCTCGCGGTATGTGGCAGTAGATGCACACCGGGGTGCCTGGCGTAGCCACGTCGTGCTTCGTGCCGGCCAGGTCCTTGTGTTCGCCCAACGTAGCGCGGCTACCAGCGAAGAGCACTGCCGCGGCGGCCATAGCGGCGCCCAGGGTCAGCACCCAGCGCGGGCTCTTCATGGCGCTCTACCGTTGAAGCTGGGCTGGAAGACCCAGAGGCCCGTTAGCTTGTCGGCCACGTAAAGCAGATCACCGTCAATGGTTAGATCGTGGGGCATCTCCAACCGCTCATGGCCGATGGAGCCGAGGTAGGCGCCGTCCGGGGCGAAGACCGACACAGCCCGTGCTCCTTCGTCGCTCACGAAGATGTGGCCCTCTTTGTCGACCGCCACCGCCGTGGGCCGGGCCAGGCGCCCCTCTCCCAGGGCCCTCAAGTACACCCCCATGGGGGAGAACTTCTTGACCAGATGGTTGCCGCTGTCGGCCACCAGCAGGTTGCCGTCGCCATCGACTGCTAGGCCCGCCGGGCTGTTGAGCCCGCCGGGTTCACTGGACGGCGCCCCCGTGCCGATGATGCGTTGGAACTCCCCTTTGCCGTTGAGCAGGATCACCCGGTGATTGGCGGAATCGCTCAGCCATATCTCTCGGGAGCTGGCGGCAACGATCCCAGCGGGCGCCAGGGGCGATGAGCCCTCTGGCATCAGGGGCCGTATGGCGCCCTTGACCTCCCCGGCCGAGCTGACTAGGACGATCTGGCCATCGGCGGACAGAACGTAGAGATCATCCTCCAGCGCCGTCATGGCCGGGGCGTTTTTGAGCGACACGCCGCCGTCTCGCGGATTTTCCAGAATCGGTACCGTCTCCCATTCAGGCGTCACCGCGACTATGCGGCCTTGGGCCGAGTCAAGGATGCGCGGACGGTCCCTGGTTACGACGACAGCCGAGGGCGCCAGAACGGATCCTGGTGCCGGCTGGCCATTGGCATCGAACTCGATCGTCTGGACTCGGCGCACCAGGGCTGCTGGTAGCGGCTGGAGTACCGGCTGCGGTGCGGGCTCCGCCGGCGGCGCCTGGTCTGGCACGACCCCTGACTCTAGGTGCTGGTTTCCGGTGGAGAAGCTTACCTCTTCAGGAGCGCGAGCCTTGCCCAAAAGCAGTGCGGCAGGCACAGCCGCCAGGACGATAAGGGCCATGAGGGCAACCAGCCCCTGCGCCAGCGGCGCTGGCCTTGCAGGCCGGGGAGCCGGAACAGGTGCCGGCTGTAGTCCGACCCCCGTCGCCATCGCCGCGCGGATGCCCAGCGCCGTGGTGGCCAGGGCGTAGCCGAGACTGCCCCAAATAGCCAAGACCGCAAGGCCGACGGCAAAAGGCAACCATCGCCGCACTGATTCCAGGCCGAACTCCGCAGGCTCATATGGCGAGATGGAGTCCACAGCCTGGAAGTGATATGACGTCTGGGTAGGCCCGTAGTCGGCAGTGCCCGCGAAGCGCACCACCACGGTGTGGTCCCCGTCCCACGTCGGCTGGTAGAGGATGGCCGCCGTGCCGCTCATGTCGGAGGTGGCCTCCCCCACCTTCATGAGCCGCTCACCGAAGACGTCAGTCAGTATGTAGAACGTGACCTTGGCGCCGGCCAGCGGTTGGCCAGCGGCTAGGACCCGGGCGGACAGCACGAGGCTCTCCTGGCCAGGGGCTTTGTCCCCCGGAGGGAGCGGCACCAAGGTAACAGAACCCGGTCCGTCGGCCCGCACCTGGGCCCCCGTGGGCGCCAGAAGGAGGGCCGCCGCCAAGAGGAGTCCGATAGCCAATGCCCGCGTCATCTACCGCACCCCGGCTACTACGGCCTCCCGGGGCGGCTCCTGAGCCCCAGCCTCTGCCTCCTCCATCTCGTAAATCGAGATGATGGGGAAGAGGCGGAAGAAGAGCATCAGAAGGAGGGGCACGGCGGCAGCGGCCGCCAAAGTTATGGCCACCTCGACCCTGCTGGGCCAGTAGCCGCCCCAACTGGTAGGCATGATCGGCGTGGCCATGGCGGGCACGACGATCAGGAAGCGCTTCAGCCACATCGCCACCACTACGAGGCCGGAAGCTAAGACGATTCCCGGCACGTTGCGGGTGGCCGGCAGGGAGAGGAGGGCGATGGGCAGCGCCAGCCCGCCCAGCACGAATCCCCAGAAGAGGGGCGCGTACTTGCCGAGCATCGTCTCTTGCAGCAGGGCCCCGGCGCCCTGGCCCTCTGAGAAGCCTTCCATCTTGTAGCCCTCCGTCAGGACCTCCGCGAAGAGGAAGTAGGCGTAACCCATGCCCAGGGCCAGCAGGATGTTGGCCAAGTACCTGAAGTGTTGCTCGCCGATGAACCTTTCGAGATGGTAGGCGTGGCGGAAGGCGGCCACGACGAGGATGACGGTGGCCACTCCGGAGAAGAGGGCGCCCACGACGAAGTAGGGCCCGAAGATCGTGCTGTTCCAGCCAGGCCGCACCGTCATCCCGAAAAGCCAGGCCAGCACCGAGTGCACCGACACCGCCAGGGGGATGATCACTACGGCTACGAGAGTCATGTTGCGTTCGAGTATGTGCTTTTCGCTCTCGCTGCCGCGCCATCCCATAGAGAGATGCCGGTATATGGCTTGCCGCAGCCGTCCTGCGGCCGGCCCTAGATGGTCGCGACAGAAGGCGATGTCCGGTATGAGGGGCAGGAAGAGGAAGATGATTGTGGCGGCCATATAGGTGGAGACGGCTACTACGTCCCAAAGCACGGGCGAGCCCACCTGTCCATGGAGCATGAGATTAATCATTCGGTCTGGCCGGCCGAGGTCGATAATGGGGAAGAGAGCGCCGATCATAAGGGTCACCAGGGCCATGGCCTCGGCCATACGGACCATGGGCGCGCGCCACGGCGCGTTGGTGAGGCGCAGGATCGCGGAGGTCACGGCGCCCCCGTAGCTGAGGCCGATGAAGAACACCATGTCCGCGATGTAGAATCCCCAGGAGACCCGTTGGTTGAGGCCCGTAACGCCCAGGCCGTATCTGAGCTGTTGGAGAAAGGCGACGCCGCCGGCGGCCACGATCATCGTCAATAGCGCCGCGATGGGCCAGAAGAACGGGCCTGGCGATGTAATGGGCCTCACGGCCGCTTCATGTAGGCTGTCGTTGTACGGCTCGTCTATCTCGTACACCTTATTCTCCACGCTCCACATCCAGGGCCTGGCCGTGGCCCTTCACGTACCACACGCGGGGGCTGGTGTTCAGCTCCTCCTTATAGCGAAAGGCGTCGTTCTCTTTCAGGTATTGGTACAGGTTGTAGGTCTCGCCGGAGCGGTTGGTCATGACGCCGGTGGTCAGGTCGGCGATGTATAGGGCGTCCATGCGGCAAGCTTCGACGCAAGCTGGCAGCCTGCCTACCTCCGTGTAGTGCACGCACAGCACGCACTTGCCGACGGTGCCACGCCGCTGAGGTACTGGGAACTCCGGCATCGGGTTGTCGAAGAGGCTGGGGGGCTTAGGCGGCTCCCAGTAGTTGAAGTAGCGCGCATTGTAGGGGCAAGCGGCCATGCAGATGCGGCAGCCGATACAGCGATCTTGGTCGACAAGGATCACACCTTCCTCGTTCTTGAAGGTGGCTGCCACCGGGCACACCTTGAGGCAGGGCGGGTTCTCGCACTGCATGCAGAGGCGGGGCATGAAGACCTTGTTGCCGTTCTCGTCCTCTACCTCATAGATCTTGATCCATTCGTGGTCGTTGGGGAGAAAGTGGGTATTCTGGCAGGCGCCCGTGCACTCCTTGCAGCCATCGCAGCGCCGCAGGTCTACCACCACACCCCACTGCCGGCGTTTCTCTTTCCGAGCCGCCTGGCTATCGCTGGCCCCCCGGGGAAGGCGGGATAGGCCAGCTCCGCCCGCTATCGCCAGGGCCGCCAGCCCTCCCAGTCCTTTCAGCAGCCTTCGCCGCGAAACCGCCGCTCCGGGCCGTCCTTTGCTACCCAAAAGACCTTCCTCCTGGTGGGGAACCATCGGTAGCGCTCCTCTAAGACCAAGGCTAGCCCGCTATGCGACAGGGGGCACGTGCCGGTGGATAGATATCTGTTATAGGCAAGGACGCGGCCAGGCCCCTTTGGTCTGGCAAGGTTGCGCCCCTGTGGCCACGGGCCTTTTTGGCGCGGCTCCTTGCTGGTACGATGGATTCGTTTGGGAAAGAGGGCAACGAATGCGCAGGATCGTCGGGAGCGCCGTGGCCGGGCTGAGCGCCATCGGTTTGGCAGGCGCTGCTACCCTGGCCTACTGGTCGCTCCGGCCCAACCGGGCCCGTGTGGACCCCCGCCTAGTCCTGGAGGTCTGGCCGGCGGTAGCCGACGGGCGTCATAACTCCAACACCGATCTCACCTTCTGGAACGGGCGCTTCTATCTTGTGCACCAGGCCTCGCGCTATCACATGGGGCATCCCGCCAGCAGGCTCCTTCTTTGGCGGTCTCGGGACGCTCGCCTCTGGGAGCAGGTGGCGGAGTTCAAGGCGCCGCAGGGGGAATACCGGGACCCGAAGTTTGCGGCAATAGGCGGCAAGCTCTTCATCTACGCCCTCCCCAACCGTGACTGGTTCGCCGAGCCCTACACCACCGTCTACACCTGGAGCACCGACGGTGAGACCTGGCATCCAGAGCAAGAGGCTGAGCCGAAGGGTTGGCTGTTCTGGCGCCCCAAGACCCTCGATGATCAGGCCTGGTACGTGCCCGCCTACTGGCACGAACACGGCAGGTCCATCCTCCTTAGATCCGGCGACGGGCTGCGCTGGGAGAAGGTCTCCCAAATTTACGAGGGGGAGAAGAACGATGAGACGGATATGGAGTTCCTGCCTGACGGCAGAATCGTGGCCACCTGCCGTCTGGAGGGCACCGGCAGCGCCTTTGGCGACCCCCGTGCTTCGACGGCCATCGCCGTCGCGGACCCGCCGTACACATCGTGGCGGGTGACGAAGAGCGCTGTGACCCGCCTGGACGGCCCGTGTCTGTTCCGCCATGGAGGGCGGGTCTTCGCGGTGGGCCGGCGTCAAGCCAGCTTCGCCCCTAAGACGGGGGAGCTCGGAAGCATCTACACGCGAAAGCGCACCTCCATCTTCTCCGTGCGCGAAGACGGGCTCGACTGGCTGACGGACTTGCCCAGCGCCGGAGACACCGCCTACGCAGGCGTGGTGATCCGTGGGGATGATCTCTACATCTCGTACTACACGAGCCGGCTGGACCGGGACTACCCTTGGGCGCTGGGCATGGTACGCCCCAGCGATATCATGATGGCCCGCGTCTCCCTGAGCGCGTTAGCGGCGCTCGCCGGCGCCCCTCCGTCGGCGCCATGAAGGAGCCCCTCCCGCACAGCTACCTGGAGAGGTTACGGCAGTTCTCCACGCCCACCATCTGTAACGCCATCGAGACCTTCGGCCTCCGGCAACGTACCGAGGGGTTCATGGACTCCAGCATCGCCTGCCGCTTCCCTGAACTGGGGCCCGTCGTGGGCTACGCCGTGACGGCCCGCATCCGCGCTTCGGCGCCGCCTGCCGGCCGTGAGATCGGCCATCGCGAGCTGTGGGCGGAGATGGAGAAGGTGCCCCGGCCGTGGATCGTGGTCATAGAAGACCTGGACGCCCCTAATTTCGTAGGGTCCTACTGGGGCGAGGTGAACGCCAGCGTCTACCGCGCGCTGGGCGCGGTGGCCGCGGTCACCAACGGTGGCGTGCGAGACCTGCCGGAGGTCCGGGCGCTGCGCTTCCAACTGTTCTCGGCGTGCATCCTCGTCTCCCACGCCTACGTCCATGTGGTGGAGGCCGGCGGCCCAGTGAAGGTTGGCGGGCTGACGGTACGGCCGGGCGACCTCTTGCATGGGGACCAGCACGGGGTGACCAGCATTCCGTGGGAGGCCGCGCCGGAGCTGGCCGCACGGGCGGAGGCTATCGAGGCGGCCGAGCGCAGGCTCATCGACTACGCGCGCTCCCCCGACTGCACCGTCGAGGGCCTGGCCCGCATCTATCCCGAGGTCGACTAGCGGCCTGGGCCGCCCCTATGATGTGGACCGAGGACGTATGCGCGATATTCTTCTAGTGCACAGCTCAGACCTCCACCTCCGGCCCGACGGCGCCGGCGATGGCGTTGCTCCCCTGCGCCTTGTGCTGGAGGCTGTTGGCCGTCTGGGGGCTGATCTTCTGGTGCTGGCGGGGGACGTCTTCGATGCCAACCGTCTGCCACAGGCCCTGATAGAAGAGGCGGCGCGGCTATTCGCCGCCAGTCCGTCGCCTATCGTCCTGCTGCCTGGGAATCACGACTGTATCTTGCCGGGCGGCGTATACGAACACCCGGCCTTGGCAAGGGCGCGAGGACTGCACATCATAGGAGTGAACGCCGATGGCGCGGTGACGTTCCCCCATCTGGAGTTGGAGGTGTGGGGCAGGCCCCACCAAGGCTACCGGGACATGAGGCCCCTGGCCCACGGAAGGCCGCGTTCTACCCGCTGGTCCGTGGCCGTAGCCCATGGGCATTGGGTGACCCGGCCTGAAGATGCCCTGCGCTCGTGGCTCATAACCGACGAGGAGATAGCCTCCACGGGCGCCGACTACGTGGCCCTGGGCCACTGGGAGCTGCCTCAGGCGGCAGGCGACGGCCGGGTGCCGGCCTACTACTCCGGGTCGCCGCAGCGGGCGGGCACCATCAACGCCGTGTGGCTGCGGGCCAGTGGCGGCGTCGAGGTGCAGCGGGCGCCGCTCTCTGTCTAGCGCTACGAGGGGCCGGCCAGCTAGGCGAACCCCTTGCGGTACATCGTCACCACGACGGCGCCCCCCAAGCCGATGTTGTGCTGGAGGGCGATCTTGGCGTCCTTCACCTGGCGCTTGTCCGCCTCCCCCCGTAGCTGCCAGCACAGCTCGGCGCACTGGGCCAGGCCCGTCGCCCCGAGGGGATGGCCCTTGGAGATGAGGCCGCCCGACGGGTTCACGACCCACTTGCCGCCGTAGGTCACCAGCCCCTCTTCTATGAGGTGGTGGCCCTGGCCCTCGCCGCACAGGCCCAACGCCTCGTAGGTGATCATCTCGTTGGAAGAGAAGCAGTCGTGCAGCTCGATGACATCGACGTCATCAGGGCCCAGGCCGGTCTGCTGGTACACCCGCTGGGCGGCGAGCCGCGTCATCTCGCTACCCACGAGCTTTATGGAGCTCTTGCTATCGAAGGTGTCGGGCGTATCGGTGACCATGGTCTGGGACAGGATCTCGACGGCCTTGTCCTGAAGGCCGTGGCTCTTGACGAACTCTTCGCTGGCCAGGACGGCCGCGGCGGAGCCGTCGGAGGTGGGGCAGCACTGGAGCTTGGTGAGGGGCGCGTGCACCATGGGCGCCGCCAGGATCTCTTCCAGCGTGTACTCGTCTTGGAACTGGGAGTAGGGGTTGTTGACGGAGTGTTTATGGTTCTTCAGGCCGATCTTGGCGAAGTGTTCTGGCTTCGACCCGTAACGTTCCATGTGCTCCCGCCCGGCGTTGCCGAACATCTGCGGAGCGACCGGTGAGGGCTCGAAGCCCCGGAGCTGCATCATGACGTTCAGATGCTTGTCCATGGGGTGCGTCCGGTCCGTGTACTTGGAGCCGAGGGAGCCCTTCTCCATCTTCTCGAAACCGATGGCCAGGACGCATTCGGCCAGGCCGCCCTCCACCAACTGCTTGGCGAGAAATAGGGCCGTGGACCCGGTAGAGCAGTTGTTGTTGACGTTGTACACGGGGATGCCCGTCAGGCCGAGCTGGTAGACCGCGCGTTCCCCGCAGGTGGACTCGCCGTAGACGTAGCCGGCGACGGCCTGCTGAACCTCGTCGTAGGAGATGCCGGCATCGGCCAGGGCCTTGGTGCCCGCCTCCTTGGCCATGTCAGGGTAGTCCCAGGCCCTGGATCCCGGCTTCTCGAACTTGGTCATCCCAACGCCGACCACGTAGACCTTGCGTGACATGCTAGCTCCTTCCGGCCCGCTCACGAGGGCTGTTCTATAACCCAATATAGCGTTTGGCGCGCGGAGGCGCCAGGCGGCGGACGGAGGTGTGGGTGCGCCTTTCGCCGCAACCGGGTCAGCCGCCGGAGGTCTGGCGGGTCCAGGCGGCCATGTCGAAGTAGTCGCGCCAGGCGGCGATCTTGCCGTCGCGCACCTCGAACACGCCGCACACGGGAAGCTCCACCCGCTTGTCGCCCATCTGGAACCGGTCTACCCGCTCGGTGAAGACGATGGAGCCGCTGGCAGCCACGTTCAGCATGTCGAAAGCGATGGCCTGCGAGGGCTTGACGAACAGATCCAGGACGCTCCGGATGGCGGCCTTGCCCTTGACGGGGGGCATGGGCATGTTGTGGTATACGGCGTCCTCTGTGAAGAAAGACAGGATCTCGTCGATGTCCCGCCTGGTGAAGGCGTCGCAAAAGCGGCGGACTATCTGGACGTTGTCTTCGCTCATGGCTTACCTCCTTGCGCTGATTGTAGCCGGGAGGCGAAGGCAGCGGCAGCCTCTTCGATGCTCTGACGGAAGTCCGGCGTGAGGAAAGGTGGATGGCGGGAGACGCGGCGCAGGGACAGGAGCCTGTCCATGAAGGCGCCGAAGAGGAGGAATACCCAGGATGAGGCCGCCTCCTGGACATCGGCCGCCGCTGTGATCTCGCCTCGGGCCTGGTAGCGTGATAGCAGGTCCAGGATCCCGCGGCGCCAGCGCTCCATGAGCTGGCGATGGGCGGCGTCGGCCGCCCTGTCTCCCCGCAGCACCTCCAGGATGACCACGCGGAGGAAATCGGCGTTCTCGTCCCATAGTCGGGCGCTGGCCAGGGCGTTGGCGGCAAGCTGCTCGGTGAGGGGTTTCTGGCCCGGCAGCCGCTCGAGCTGATCCAGGGCGGCCGGGAAGCCGCGCTCCTGGTAGAGGGCTTCGATGATGGCGCGCTTCGACGGGAAGTGGTAGTAGATGCCAGCCTCGGTCAGCCCGGCGGCCCGGGCGATGGCGCGGACGGAGGCGCCGTGGAAGCCCTCGCGGGAGAAGAGGCGGAGCGCGGCGGAGAGGATTCGCCGCCGGGTGGCGTCGCCGCCGCGGGAGCGGCTGGCGCTTTTCTGCTTGACTGCGGCCGCGGCTCTTGACATCGGCTTGGCGGTGTGCTCACCTATGCCATCGGCGCCCGCAAACCCAACCGACGAAGGGAGGATGTCCGTATGACCTTCGAACTCTTGACCGTCGAGAGACGCGACAAGGTGGCCATCGTCACCCTCAACCGGCCAGACAAGCGGAACGCCCTCTCCACCGCCCTGCGCAACGAGGTTGACGCCTGCCTGGCGGAGCTCGAGGCAGATGATGGCGTGAGCGTGGCTGTAGTCACCGGCGCTGGCCCCGTATTCTGCGCGGGCTTCGACCGCAACGAGTTCTTCCAGAGGGAGCCGGAGCAGCTACGGGCCTTCATTGAGTCCACCGATCGTTTTCACCTGAGGCTGATGAACTTCCCCAAGCCGTTGGTGGCGGCCATCAACGGGCCGGCCCTGGGCGGGGGCCTGGACCTGGCGGCCCTGTGCGACGTGCGGGTGGCAGCGGACACGGCGGCCTTTGCTCATCCCGAGATCAAGTTCGGCGCCCCTACGCTCTATGGCCCCTTGGCCGAGATCATCGGCGGGGGCCTGGCCCGGGACCTCTGCCTCACGGGGCGCCGCATCGACGCCCAGGAGGCCCTGCGCATCGGACTGGTGAGCGCCGTGGTGCCAGCCGACAAGCTGCTGGAGGAGGCTGTGGCCGTGGCCCGCGGCATCGCCGAGGCGCCCCTGGCCACCCTCAAGCGCGTGAAGGGCATGATCATCGACCGCTACTGCTGGCGCTACGCCGCCGGCGAAGACTTCTTCGCGGGCCTTCAGGCGTGAGACCGTGGGCGTTCTGGACGGCATCCGCGTCTTGGACCTCAGTATCGGGCAGATGGGGCCCGCTGCCACGGCCCTGCTGGCCGCCTTCGGCGCTGAGGTCATCAAGGTGGAGTCCCGCCGTGGCGACCCCGGCCGGGGAGTAGAGATCCAGCCGGACGGCCGCTCGGCCTTCTTCGTCACCCACAACCGGGGCAAGAAGAGCGTCGCTCTGAACCTCCGCCACCCCGTGGGGCGCGAGGTTGCCTTGCGCCTGGCCGAGAGGAGCGACGTGTTCGTCCAGAGCTGGACGCCGGGCACGGTGGAGCGGCTGGGGCTGGACTATCCGAGGGTGGCGGCCCGCAAGCCGGACATCATCTACGCCTCGGCGACCGGGTTCGGCCTTTCGGGCCCCCGCGCGGCGCTGCCCGCCATGGACATGGTTGCCCAGGGCGCGGGCGGCCTGATGATGGCCAACGCAGGCGGCGAGGGCGAGCCCGTGGCTACAGGCCCAACGGTGGCCGACCAGACGGGCGCCTTCCTCCTGGCCCTTGGGATCATGCTGGCCCTCTTCCACCGCCAGCGCACTGGCCAGGGCCAGCACGTGGACGCGTCGCTCCTAGGGGGGATGGTAGCCCTTCAGGGGTGGCACATCGCCCACTACCTCATGACAGGGCAGATGGCCCTCATGTCTTCCCATCGCACCCGCCGCAGCCCTCTTTTCACCTTCTACCGGGCCAGCGATGGCTGGTTCACCATCGCCATCATCGACCCGCGCCAGTGGCCGGAGCTGTGCCGCATCGTGGGGGCCCCCGGCCTCGCCGAGGACCCGCGTTTTGCAGAGACGGCAGCGCGTAACCAGCACGCCGCC
>DAOUBD010000049.1:0-53499 GCA_034432935.1 Dehalococcoidia bacterium
TCGGTGATGTATTCAGCGGGCAAGATGACGTCGTTCTGGAAGAAGCCGCCGCGGCTGATGACCAGCGCCTCGATCTCCTCGGTCTCCTCGTCCACCAACACGCGGTCGACGTGGCCGATGTAGGTGTGGGGCTCCTTGCGCCAGACGGGGGCCCCATGCATGATGTGGCGCTCGAATATGGCGCGGCGGAAGCGCTCGGCCGGCACCGCGATGCCCGTCAGCAGATTGGAGAAGGAGGCGGCCAAGGCGGCGCCTACGTTCCAAAGGAGCTGAGCCGGACCTTCCCGAGCGGGCTCGCCCGGGCGCTGGATGGGAGGCGTGAAGCTCCGCTCCGCGTACTCCGGCAGCTCCCGGAAACGCTCGCGGCTGCATTTGAGCAGGACGCGCTCCTCGCTGGCGTCGGCCATCTCCTCGATGGGCACGTTCACCAGGCGCGGGGCGCCGAAACCGGGCTCGGGGAAGAAGGGGCCGGCGTTGACCACGATGTGGGTGACCTCGTTGTCGCGGGGGTCCACCACTACGGCGTGAAGCTTGCCGACGTCTTTGCCGTCGGCGCTGACCACTGCCGCGCCGTGGTGCAGGTTGTCCAGGAGGCGTATCTCACCCACAGTCGCCCGACTCCCTAGCGGCCCTTGTATTCGGGTTTGCGCTTCTGGGCGAAAGCCAGGGGGCCCTCCCGGGCGTCCTCGCTCCGGAACACCTGCCCGGCCAGCCGGGCCTCCAGGCGCAGGCCCTCCTCCAACGGGAGTTCCCGGCCTTGGAGGGCGGCCTGCTTGATCGCCCGCACAGCCAATGGGCCGCACTCCAAGATCTTGCCAGCCACCTCCTCGGCCGTGGGCATGAGCTGAGGGAGGGGGACGACGCGGGACACAAGGCCGAAACGCAGGGCCGTCTGAGCGTCGAAGCGCTCCCCCGTCAGCATGAGCTCCATGGCGAAGGCCAGGGGAACGGCCCGGGGGAGGCGTTGGGTGCCGCCGGCGCCGGGGATGATGGCCCGCTTCGGCTCCGGCAGCCCGAAACTGGCGTGCTCCGCGGCGATACGGATGTCGCAGCAAAGAGCCAGTTCGAGCCCGCCCGCCAGGCAGAAACCGTTGATGGCGGCGATCATCGGTTTCCAGCACTCGAACCCTCGGGTGATGCCGGCGAAGGGCACATTCATGGCCAGGGGACTGGCGCCGCCTGCCATGGCCTGGGCCATGGCCACCAGGTCTGCCCCGGCGGAGAAAGCCTGGTCGCCGGCCCCGGTGAGGATGGCGGCCCAGAGGCCATCATCGTCCCGGAAGGCGGTGAAGGCGTCGAGGAGCTCCTGGCTGGTATCGGGGTCGATGGCGTTGCGCCGCTCTGGGCGGTTGATGGTGATGTAGGCTAGCCGCCCTTTGGTTTCGAAGATGATGTTCTTGAAGGTGGTCATGGCGCCGCTCCTTGCGCTGGTCGGCTTGGCACGGCGTCAGTATAGCCAACTTGGGCCGGCGCGACTATAGATCAAGGGGAGGCCGGCGCCCCGCATGATGGCAGCGCCGGCGCTAGCCCAGCCGCGAAGCGCAGCACCAGCAGCGCGTCCACCGCGTCCAGCGACCCCGAGCAGTCAACGTCCGCTGCCGGGGCGCAGGCCGCCCCCTCCGGCAGGCCGGCCGCGAGCCTCAGGACCACCAGGGCGTCCGTGGCGTCGGCGTCGCCATCGCAGTCGGCGTCGCCGGGCAGCCCGCCGCTTCCCCCAAGCGGCGGGTTCCCCGTGTCTGCCAGGTACTGGTTAGGCCCTATGCTTGCCGCGCTTCGGCCAGAAAGCTGGACAGCGGCCGTCGTCGCCCCGTCTGGCCCCCGCACCCAGAAATGGAGGTGGGGACCCGTCGTGCAGCCGCCGTAGGTGGATGGATGTCCCAAAGGGTCACCCGCGGCCACCGCCTGGCCCGGCGCGACCTGTATGTCATCCAGGTGGAAGTAGGCGCTGGCCCACCCACCCCCGTGGTCGATGACGACCATGGGGCGTGCGGCGTACGTCACTATCCCGGGCGCCGAGGCCAGCACCCAGTAGGCCGAGATGGCCGCGAACCAGCCCTCTTCCCCTTCGCAGACCACGTCCAGGCTGAGGGGCGTATCGGGCGGGAAGAAGTCCAAGGCATCGTAGGAGCCGTGGAAGCCGTCCACCCCGGTTAGCCATGCCTCGCCGTCCTGCCAGGGCAGCAGAAACGGCGGCGAGGCCGGGCCGTCAGTGCGGCCGGGGCTGGCGCCAGCCAGCGCCCAGGCGACGGCGGCCAGCGCCATAGCCAGAGCCGCGCCGCGGGGAGAAAGTCCGTGAGCCACGCTAGAGAGACGCGCCTCGGCTCCCTCCGTTACTCCGCGGCGGCCTCGGGGTCTACTCTCGGACAGCCAGGCCGATGATGCGGTACGTGAGCTTGGCCGCAAGCTGCGCACAGGAGCGGGGCCCCAGCGAAGGGGCCAGCTCTGTCACATCGAACCCCACTATCCGGGCGCGCTGCGACACCGCCTCCATCAGCCGGGTCACTTCATCCCAGTGCAGGCCCCCGGGCTCCGGCGTTCCCACTGCGGGCATCACGGAAGAGTCCAGGGAGTCCAGGTCGAAGGTGATGTACACGTCCTCCGTCAGGAGGGAGGCCACGCCTTCTGGGCCAAGCTCCCGGAACTCCGCCGGCGAGAAGAAGCGCAGGCCCTCCCGCCGTATGAGCTCGTGCTCCTCGCGCTCTGCGCTGCGCAGCCCCACCTGGACCACCGGCGCGAATTCGCCGATGCGCCGCAGGGTGCAGGCGTGGTTATAGGGCGAGTCCAGGTAGGTGTCGCGCAGGTCGGCGTTGGCATCGAAGGCCAGCACCGAAAGGCCGGGCACCCGCTTGGCGTAGGCCCTAGCCGCCCCCACGGCTACGGTATGTTCGCCCCCCAGCGTAACCACGAACTTACCGGCGTCGATGAGCTCCCCTACCACCCCTTCGATGCGCTCCACCATGGCCTGTGGGTTTCCGCTGTGCACCGCCAGCTCCGGCAGCGTGTGTATCCCCACCAGATAAGGCTCCCGGCCGATGCCGATGTCGTAGAGCTCCATGTTGGCCGAGGCGTCGATGATGGCTGCCGGGCCTTCCCGGGAGCCCACCCAACCGGTCGCCGTCGAGTCGTACGGTACCGGCAGCACCACCACTCGAGAGGTCTCGAAAGCGCTGTGCTCCGGTGGCAGCGCTGCGAAGTTCCGGGGCGGGAAGAAACGTTCGTCTGTCGCTTGCTGCACTGGCAGTCACCTCGCTGCCGGTTGCGCTAGCAACGGCGTCGCCGCGGCCCGCCGGGGGATGACGGGTTCTCCTGCTATGGGCGGCTCCCTTCCCGCTGCGTCTTCTGCCACTCCCAGTCCAGATGGGGCAAGCGGCGCGTCCGCATGGCCTCGGCCGACCCCTCTGCGAGGGCGCTGACGATGAGGGGTAGGGCGATGGTGGCCTCGGCGTACACGGTGACTGACTTGGCGTCCGGGGCGATCTTGCGCCACGACTGGGCCTCCTCGAAGGTGCAGCCCGAAAGCCCGCCCCACTGCGGCTGGTCCATGGTGATCTGGATGCCGTAGCTGTGGCCCGGACGCTGGCGCCCGTACAGGTACCCCGCCACGCCGCTCTGCTGAATGAAGTTCTTGGGCGTGCCCCCGCCGATGTAGATGACGCCAGTCTTGTTAGCCGTGAGCGACAGGTACGTCGTTTCCAGGACGTCGCCGATGATGTCGAACATGATGCGCTTGCCGGTGCGCAGGCGCCCCTCGGCCACCGCCAGGCCGTGCACGCTATCGCCGAAGGCCGGGCAATAGACCGGCACGCCGTGCTTGGCCGCGGCCGTCAGTATCCCCTCCTGCCGGGCCACGGGCGCCATGGCCTTCCCCAGTAGATGGAAGTACTCCCTAGTGGTGTAGGGCCTGTCCTCGTCCAAGGTGAGGGAGAACTCCGTGCAGAAGCGCTCGCCGATGCTGAACTCGTGCTCCGGCGCCAAGACGTCGTAGAAGCGCACCAGGCGCAGGTGCGCCAGGCGGATATCGTCGCCTTCCGGGTCGCCCTGGGCGTGCTCGAACCCGAGGGTCTCGAAGACGTCGTGGTAGAGGTTGGCCCCTGTGCTCACCAGCACGTCGATGAGGCGGTTCTCGATGAGGTAGACGATGACGGGCCGCATCCCTGCTGGCACCATAGCCCCGGCCAGGCCGAAGAATATGGTGACGTCATCCCGCAGCATAGCGTCCCAGACGCGAGCGGCCTGGCCCAGCGTCCGGGCCTGGAAGGCCGTATCGCCCATGCGCTCCACTAGGTCGCGGGCAGTAGCCTTGTCTGAGATATGGAACGGCCGGAGCTCACCGGCCTCGCCAACGTTCATGACGCGGCTTGGGCAGCCACCCCTTCGGCCACGGCGCTGAAAGGCGCCAGGTTGCGCTCCAGCATCTTGACGTCCATCTCCCGCAGGCGGAAGCGCCTCTTCAAGTCCTCGATGACCTGGGAGGCGTCGAAGTCCTTGCAGGAGAAGATGTCCGCCCAGATGAGGCGGCGCTCCGGGAAGGTATGCATCGCTATGTGGCTCTCAGCGATCATGACGTAGCCGGAGACGCCCCAGTCCTCTGGTTTAGAACCCGTATATCGGATCACTGTCGGCTGCGTGATCTTGGTCATTCCCATCATGGCGGGATACTGATCCAGGATCACGCGGACGACGTTTTCATCCGCAAGCTGGTCCGGATCACCTCCGTAACCGTCGATGATGACGTGCATCGATCCCTCCTTTGGGCCCGGGCCCGTTACGCTGCAATGGCCTCCGGCCACCTGAGGTGGACGGGGGCCACGGAGAGACCTGCTCGCCGGCAGGCATCGCTGCCTGCCTCGTCGGCGGGCAGTATTGGGTTTTCAAACGGTTGCATGTTAACACAGGCAATCCGGCAGAGCAAAGAGATTTTCCGTCAGTCTCGGTAGGCATCGGGCGCCCAGCGCTATTAGCAGGCTATTAGCCCTACAACATCAGCTTCTGCTAACATCGCGCGGGTCTCTACGCGCCATCCCGGCAGGCCCACGCTCAGGCGACGCCCGCAGGCGGCGTCTTGCGGACCCCTCTAGCCTGCTCTTTCTCTGCCCCAGGCGCCATCAGGAGGAGCCAATCCAGTACCAGCCTGGCCTGTACGTTCATCTCCAGGTACCGCCGGGCCTCGCCCAGCGCGCGTACGAACTCCAGCGCTGCTCGCGAGCCGTAGGCGGCGGCGTCTTGGCGCAGGGCCTCCATCATGTCCGCGTTCCCAACCCCGTCTTCCGCGCCGTGCTGGACCAGCGCCACGTCTCGCCACCACTCTCTCCATAGCGCTAGCTTCTCCAAAACAACCTCTCGCTGCTCCTGGAACTGGGCGCTGAGCCTCTCCGCCAGCTCCAGCCTCTCCCTCGCGCTCATCCGTGCCGCCCGCCGGCACAGGTCGATGGCCTCCGCTCGGGCCTGGAGAAGGGCCGGCTGTCGAGCGGCCTCCAGCGCCCAGCCGGGCCGTCCGCGAGAGAGGCGGGCCAGAAGCCGGGCGCGTTCCGGCTCCAACCCATCCGCCAGAAGGGCGGCCTCCAGCGTCGCCAGGGGCAGCAGCGAGAATCCGATGCGGCGGCAGCGGGAGTGGACCGTCGGCAGCAGCCGGTCCTCCCGGGCCGACACCAGGACAAACACGACCTGGGGAGGGGGCTCCTCCAACGTCTTGAGCAGGGCGTTCTGGGCCTCCACCGTCATGGCATCGGCAGGATCGACAATCACCGTGCGGCAACGTCCCTCGAAGGGGCTCAGGGAAACGGCCCGCTCCACCTCCCGGACCTGGTCGACGCCGATGGCCTTCCGCTGCGGCCCGTCCCCGGAAGGATCGACTGTCACTATCAGCAGGTCCGAGTGGGTGCCCGCTTCGATGCGCTGGCACTGGGCGCATTCGCGGCAGGGCCGCCCGGGCTTCTCCGCCTGGCAGTTCAGCGCCTGCGCCAACCGCAGGGCCAGGGTGCCCTTGCCCACGCGCTCCGGCCCAGCCAGAAGGTAGGCGTGGGGTGGGGATGGGCCGCCAACGAGACGCGACAACGCCGCCACTGCCCTTTCGTTGCCGATGAAGTCCCAACCCACGCCGGGCCCTCACTCCAGGGGCCACACGTCGCAGCGCATCAGGTCCGCGTACGTCTCCCGGCGCCGCATGAGCCTGGCCTGGCCGTCCTTCACCAGCACGATGGCTGGGCGCAGGGAAGCGTTGTAGTTGCTGGCCATCGCCAGGGCGTAGGCGCCGGCCGCGGGCATCGCCACGATGTCCCCAGGCTCGATGGGAGGCAGCTCGGCATCTCGCAGCAGGATATCGCCGGATTCGCAGTACTTGCCGGCCAGCGTAACCCTCTGGCGCCGGTTGTCGCCCATCTTGTTGGCCACGACGGCGGAATACTGGGAGCCGTAGAGGGCGGGACGGATGTTGTCGGCCATGCCGCCGTCTAGGGAGACGAAGCGCCGCACCTCCGGCACCTCCTTCCAGCTTCCTGCGGTGTACAATGCTACGCCCGCCCGGGCCACGATGGCCCTCCCGGGCTCCACAAAGAGGGCCGGGGTCTGAAGTCCGTAGCGTTGGCACGCCTCCCGCAGGGCGCCGGCTATCGCCTGGGCGTATTGCGCCGGCGAAGGCGGCTCTTGATCCGGCGTGTAGGCCACCGCAAAGCCGCCGCCGGGGCTGAACTCCGTCAAGATGAAACCGTAACGCTCTTTCATCCGGGCCGCGAACCCCATCACAACTTCCACCGCCTGCCGGTATGGCTCCAGGTCGAAGACAGGGGACCCCAGGTGCACGTGCAGACCCACCAGGTCGAGCCCTGGCATCCCCTGCGCTTGGCGCACGGCGGACTCCGCCTGGCCCGTCGGCAGCGGGATGCCGAACTTGCTGTCCAGCGTGCCCGTCGTGGTGTGAGCGTGGGTGTGGGGGTCGATGCCCGGCGAGAGGCGCAGCAGGACTCTCTGCCTCTGACCCCGGGCAGAGGCCAGCCCGCTGACCAGATGCATCTCATGGAAGTTGTCGATGACGATGCGCCCGACGCCGTAGTCCAGGGCCTCCCGCAGCTCCTGTTCCGACTTGTTGTTGCCGTGGAAGTGGATCCTCTCGCCGGGAAAACCGACGGAGGCGGCGATGGCCAGCTCCCCGCCCGAGACGACGTCCAGGTCCAGCCCCTCTTGGGCGATGATCGCTGCCATGGCCCGCCCGAGGTAGGCCTTGGCGGCGTAGGCCACCCGCGTCCCCGGGTAGGCCGCGCCGAAGGCCTCCCGGAACGTGCGACATTGCCCCCGCAGCGTCGTCTCATCGAAGACGTAGAGGGGGGTGCCGTAGTCGGAGGCCAGGGCTACGGCGTCGCACCCTCCGATAGTCAGGTGTCCAGCGTCGTTGACGCCGGCGCTGGCGGGCAGTACAGCGGCCAAGGCTGGGTCCACGGGCAGCTCCTTCCGATGCGATTATACCGGTGCGGGGAGGGAGTCCGGGCCTAGCCTTGGCACGGCCGCATGCCCGATGGCCTTCAGCCCGGCAGCAGCCACTCGCCGTCTGAGCGCACCACGCGCCCCTCGGCCTCCAGCTTCGCCAGGTGCGCCTCGATCTGGCGCAGCGCCATAGGCACCATCCGCCGGTCCAACTCCATGTAGATGGCGTCCAGCATGGCCCGGGGCGCCGTCTTGCCGTCGGCCAACAGGCGCAGGATTTGCGCCTCCCGCTCGCGCCGGTGGTCTATGAGCTCCTGGAGCTTGTGCGGCACGTCGTGGACCACCTGGCCGTGCCCTGGCAGCAGGAGGGCCGACCCCAGCCCCTTCAGCCTTTCCAGGGACTGAAGATAGAGCCCCATATCGCCGAAGGGCGGCGGCGAGATGGCCACCGTCCCTAGCCCCAAGACCGTATCCCCCGTGAAGAGGGCCCGTTCCTCCGGCACGTACACGCACACGGAGCCCAGGGTGTGCCCCGGCGTGTGGACGATCTCCAGCCGCAGCCCTCCGACACGCAGGCAGTCGCCGTCCGCTACCCGCAGGTCTGGCCCCGCCTCGGCCGCCTGCTGCCGGAAGCGCCGGATCTGCTCTGCGACCTCCCGCCGTTCCTCGGGCGCCTCGATGTCCTGCGGCACATCACCTTGCCAGTCCCGCAGGAACTCCACCTCCCTGGCGTGGAGCGCAGTGCGCGCTCCCGTGGCCTGCCGCATCTGGGCGGCGCCGCTGGTGTGGTCGAAGTGGTGGTGGGTCAGTACGATGTACAGCACCCGCAGCCCTGGCCACGACCTCAGCATCTCCAGCCGTTCCGCCACCGATTTCGCGTCGCCGAACCCGCTATCGATAAGGGCCCCCTCGCCGCCGTCCGTTACCAAAAAGACGTTCGGGGACTGGGGCCCCGTATAGAAGGCAGGCTGGGCCGGCAGCGAGTAGATGCGCGGGGTTATCTCTACGGCTGCCATTCGTCCCTCAGCACACTCATCATCAGGCAGTCTATCGGTTCGCCCCGGCGCAACCTGTACTGTCGCAGAACCCCTTCCCGCACGAAGCCGCACTTCTCATAGCAGCGGATGCCGCGCTCGTTGTCCTCATCGGTGCAGAGGTCTACCCGCCGCAGGCCCATCTCCCCGAAGGCGTAGCCGAGCACCAGGCGTATCGCCTCGGTGCCGTAGCCGCGCCCCCACTCCCCCTTCTCGCCGATGCTGATGCCGAGGGTTCCCCGGCCGTTCGCTTCATCGATGTTCGTCAAACCCAGGTTGCCGATGGGACGGCCTTCCGCCTCGATGACCCAGGCGATGTGGCACGGGTCTTCCTTCACGTCCCGGTACCACTCCCACTCGTCCTCCATCGTCAGCTCTGGCCTCTCCGACATGGCCAGCCAGAACCGCACCTCCGGGTCGTTGAACCAGCGCAAGAACAACGGCAGGTCTGCCTCTCTCACCGGCCGCAGAAGCACCCGGTCGCCCTCCAATATGGACTCCGATATCACAGTGGCGATATGGTACAGGCAGCGGCGGACTGGAACAAGGGCGAGGAGGGCCACAATGGAGACGTACGAAGACGGCGAACTACGCCTCACCCGCATCGGGCCCATCGGGCCATACGCCAACAACGCCTACGTTATCGCCGATGCTCAGGCCGGCGAGGCCATCATCGTGGACATGCCGAAGGGCAGCGAGGAGGTCCTGGAGGCGGCCAAAGGCCTCCGCGTGACGGCCATCGTCCTCACCCATAGCCATCACGACCACTGGCTGGACTATGACCTGGTCAAGGCGGCCACCGGGGCGCCGGTCTATTGCCACCCGTCGGAGCGATTGATCCCCCGGGAGAAGATTGATTTCCCCCTGGCCGATGGCCAAAGGCTCCAAGCGGGCCGGGTCAGCGTGCTGGCCCTCCACACCCCGGGGCATACCCCCGGCAGCACCTGCTTTCTCGCTGGCAAGCACCTTATCTCCGGCGACACGCTGTTCCCGGGCGGCCCGGGCCGGACCGAGACGCCGCAGGACCTGCAACAGACCATCGCCTCCATAACCCAGCGGCTGTACACGCTCCCGCCGGATACCATCGTTCTCCCGGGCCATGGCGACGGAACCACCATCGGCGCCTCGAAAGAGGAGTACGCCGTCTTCGCCTCTCGCCAGCATCCGCCGGACCTCTGCGGAGATGTGCTCTGGGAGGCCTGAGGCCTGGCGAGTTTCGGCGAGAACACGGCGAGAGGCCCCTGCGACACTGGTCGTGGAGGTTGAAGGATGAGGAGCCTGAACTGGATCGTCACCGTCTTCGCCGTAGCCCTGGCCGCCGTGGCGGCCCAGAGCCCCTTTTTCTAGGCCGCCCGGAGGAGCGGCGAGTTTCTGGCGAGAACACGGCGAGAGGGCTTTGCGACACTGGTGCCAGAGAGGTAAGTGATGAGACTGAACGTCGATATGAGGAAGCTGAACTGGCTCGTCACCGCCCTGGCCGTTGCCCTGGCTGCCCTCGCCGCCCAGAGCCCCTTCCTCTAGAATGCGATGCGACCTGGCGTCCTGGTCCTTTCAGCAGCCCTCTTGCTGTCCGCCATCGCCGGTCAGAACAGCGTACTGAAGTCAACCAGAGCCGAAAGCACAACCCCGGCCATCACTGCCTGCGCCCTTGAAGGCGCCGCTGTCCAGGGGACGGGCTGTACGCAGCCCCCCCTGGACAGCATCCCCGGCACCGTCATCAGCTACGACGTCTTCCCCAGCGCCTGCCCTGGCCCGGCCCGCGACCTCCATGTCCTCCGTTACGCCCCGGCGGGCGCCGGGGCCACCGGTCCGCTGGTGGCCACCTGGTGCTCGTGACCGCCGGCCCCGGGCGGGCCTTAGTTGACCATAACGCCCCCTACTTGCCGTAACCGCGGCCTTTTTTTGAAATTTCGCTCGCAACCCCTTGACATCCCAATCGTATTGGGATATTAATGTCGGTACCTAATACTAGGTAATCCCGCAGGGAAAGGGGGGTTGTACATGAAGGCCAGACTGCTCTCCCTCACGTACTCCTTGCTAGTGGTCGCAGCGGTGGTCGTCGCAGCCGCCGCTGGGGTCATGCGAGGGTAGCCGGCCAACCCGGAGTCGCTCATACGCCCCATCTCTTATTCACGGACGGTGAGCGCCAAGAGGCGCCTCTACTTCCCAAAGGTGGTAATCCGCCTCGGAGTAGTGGCGCTTCTTGCTGTCTTTCTCCAGATCATCGCCATCTATCTGCCCACCTCCACCGGCGTCCTCAGGCGGATCCTCTTCGTCTCGTCGTACATCCTCCTCATGGCCTTCGCTGCCGCCAACTGGCGGCGCCCCGGTATCCTCATTTTGGCCATCGGTCTGGTCCTCAACTTTGCGGTCATCGTAGCCAACGGCGGGCTGATGCCTGTCACTGCTGAGCCCTTCCATCGCATCCACGAGGAGGCGCAGATCGAGGGGGTGGAGGAGGGCGAGGCCATACCTCACAGCAAGAACGTCCTCCTCGCCAGGGAGGACGTCCGCCTTTGGTTTCTTTCGGACCGGCTGGTGCGCACCTGGGGGCCACCAGCCCTGCGCATCATCAGCATCGGCGATCTCTTTATCGTTGCGGGCCTCGTGGTGACCCTGGGCGAGCTGTTCCTTCCCCGGCTCCAGCGGGTGCCAGCCGGCCAGGCTACCGGGGAGCAGACATGAAGGGCTGCCGGTGGGCCTGGGCTAAAGCCTGGAGCACTCCGGCATCACCGCTGGCCCTCCGGGCCCGTCCTGGCAGCGATTCCACTGGCTGCGTGCAGGCAGCATCGGATAGGCGTATATTGTTCGGTAGCACGGACGTGACGTAGCGGGCAGAGCACAGGAAAGGAGACAGGCATACCATGTCCCGTTTCAAACGTTTGCGGCACCTCCTCATGGCCTTGGCCGCTTTGGGCATCCTGGCCGCCCTCGCCGCCTGCGGAGGCGGGGGCGAAGAGAAGACCCCGGCGGCCACCACAGGCGCTGCCACGGCGACTGAGGCAGCCGGGGAGAGGGCGCAGGGCGGCGAACTCACCGTCGCCAGCTTCGAGTTCGCCTCGCTGGATCCCCACTTCTCCTCCTTCGCCCAGGACATCTCCCTCCAGCGCATGCTCTGGCGCGGGCTCTACACCCTCGATAAGGACAACAAGCCCCAGCCCAGCATGGCCGCGTCTCTACCTCAGATCTCCGCGGACGGCAAGACCTACACCATCAAGCTGCGTTCCGGCCTCAAGTGGTCCGACGGCCAACCCCTGACCGCCAAGGACTTCGAGCTGGGCATCAAGCGCACCTGCAACCCGGTTATCGCTGGCGAATACGAGTACGTCCTCGACGCCAGCATCGTGGGTTGCGCCGCCCACTACGGCAATGAGGCCGGATTCGACCAGGCCCTGGAAGACGCCATCGGCGTCAAGGCCCTGGACGACACCACCCTGGAGATCAAGCTGAACCAGGCCCAGCCCACCTTCACCATCATCCTCTCCTTGTGGATGACCTTCCCCCAGCCCAAGCACATCATCCCCAACACCAGCGACCCCTGGCCTACGGACCCGGCGAAGCTGGCCTACAACGGCCCCTACATCCTGACCAGCTACACCCCCAAGTCTGACGTGACCCTGGCTCCCAACCCCAACTGGGCTGCCCCCAACGGCATCAAGCCCACCCTGGACAAGATCACCATCAAGTTCATCGATGACCTGGCCCAGGCCAACCGCGCCTTCGAAACCGGCGAGTTGGACTTTGCGAACGTAGACCGCACCCAGCTTCAGGCCATCGCTGCCAAGTTCCCCCAGGAGTACGTCAAGTCCCTGAAGCCCTCAACCCGCGGTTTGGAGATGCAGCTAGCGAAGCCGCCTCTGGACAATTTGGACGTGCGCCTCGCCCTTTCCCAGGCCATCGACCGGGTGAAGCTCAACGAGGTCGTGGCTGGCGGCGGCAACGAGCCCACCACCACCTGGCTTCCCGCCGTCACCGGCGGCCCGCCGCCTGACGCCTTCGAAAAGGAGATCGGGTTCAACCCAGACTCCGCCAAGAAGCACCTGGCTGACGCCGGCTACCCTAACGGCCAGGGGTTCCCCGAGCTGACCATCCTAACCGGCGATAGCCCCTCAGCCAAGAAGACCGGCGAGTTCCTGGTGGAGCAGTTCAAGCAGATCCTGGGGATCACCGTCAAGCAGGAAGTCGTGGACTCCAAGACCCGCTCCCAGCGCTTCACCGACCAGCAGTTCGAACTGTTCCCCGGCGGCTGGATCCAGGACTACCCCGATCCCGAGAACTGGATCGTCGGCCTCTTCGACACGGGCGGCACCCTCAACAACTACAACTGCTCCGATCCAGAGATCGACGCCCTCGTCGAGAAGGCTCACTTCAACACCAATAACACCGAGCGCCTGCAGCAGTACGTCGAGGCCAACAAGCTCATCTCCACCCGTGTCTGTGGCATCGCCCCCTACTGGCACGAAAACGATCACTACCTCATCGCCACCAAGGTCGTGGGCATGAGGGAGAACATCACGGGCCAGGACGGCGCCATGGCCGGAGACTGGATCGCCGAGGCCTGGGGCCTCAAGAAGTAACTCTGCGCCGTACGTCACCACAGCGGGCGGGAGGCCTCCTCCCGCCCGCTCGCGTTTCGGTGCCGCAGCATGGCTTCGGGGGCCTCAGCATGGGCGCGGGATGACGTGCCGTCCCGCTCAGCCTGAGCCTGTCGAAGGCCGTCCTGAGCCGTGTCGAAGGGCGAGCGAAGCCTAACGGCTCATGCTTCGAGAGCCTCAGCATGAGCGGGATCGTACGGAGCCTCAGCATGAGCGGAGTGTGCGGTCGCAACATCCCTTCCCGCTCGTCCTGAGCCCCGTCGAAGGGCGAGCGGAGCCTAACGGCTCATGCTTCGAGAGCCTCAGCATGAGCGGGGTTGTGCGGGCGCAACATCCCTTCCCGCTCGTCCTGAGCCGTGTCGAAGGGCGAGCGAAGCCTAACGGCTCATGCTTCGAGAGCCTCAGCATGAGCGGGGTTGTGCGGGGGCCTAAGCATGGGCGGGGGTTGTGGCGCGAGTTCCCGCAGCCAACGAACCGCCGGAGGCCTGCGCTTTCCGGAAGGGGCCTGAGGGCCGATAATGGATGCACGATGACCGGCTATGTAATCCGCCGCATCCTCTGGATGTTTCCTGTTCTCTGGGCCGTGGCCACCATCACCTTCTTCCTGATGCACGCGGTCCCCGGGGGGCCCTTCGACCAAGAACGAGAGCTGCCTCCGCAGGTCATCGCCAACCTCAACAAGAAGTACCATCTGGACAAGCCCATCTACGAACAGTACGCCCTGTACCTCTGGGATCTGACCCAGCCCAAGCTCTACGATCAGGTCCTTGGCCTAGATCTGGGGCCGGCACGGTTGCCTGGGCCCAAGCTGGACCTGGGCCTTTCCTATCACAGCACCGATCAGCCTGTCGCTGGCCTCATCAAGCAGGGACTCAAGGCCACCTTCCAGCTGGGCGTCGTGGCCTTCATCTATGCCATAGTCCTCGGCATGAGCTTGGGCGTCATCGCCGCCCTCAACCAAAACCGCATCGGGGACTACCTCGGCGTCTTCTTCGCCACCGTAGGCGCAGCCCTGCCCAACTTCATCATCGCCGTCTTCCTGGTCATTATCTTTTCGGTGGAGTTGCGCTGGACTAACGTGCTTGGCTGGGACTTCGGCAACATTCTGAAGGGCGAACCGCCAGACCTGCGCAAGACCATCCTGCCTGTCGTCTCGCTGGGCACCCTTCCCGCCGCCTACATCGCCCGCATCACCCGCGCCAGCATGCTGGAGGTCCTCCGGCAGGACTACATTCGCACCGCCCGCGCCAAAGGCCTCGCCGAATACCTGGTGGTCCTTCGCCACACTATAAAGAACGCCATGGTCCCCATCCTCACCGTCGCTGGCCCCATCTTCGCCAACCTCATCACCGGCTCCTTCATCATCGAAAGCTTCTTCTCCATCCCGGGCGTCGGCCGCCGCTTCGTGGAGGCCGTCTTCGTCCGGGACTACGGCATGATCATGGGCACCGTGCTCTTCTACGCCTTCGTGATCGCCCTGGCCAATCTAGTGGTCGACCTTCTGTATGCGGTGGTGGACCCCCGCATCAGGTACCAGTGAGGACGCGCCTGTGGAGAGGGCCGAAGCCACACCCCTAGAGAGCTTCGCGGAACCCGCCGCTGGCCGACAGCGCGGCCTCTGGTCTGACGCCCTCCACCGGTTGACGAGAAACCGGTTGGCCATGGTCGGGCTCGTCATAATCCTGGCCGTCGTCGTCCTGGCTCTCTTGGGGAACTACGTGGACGCCGTCCAACGCTACCGGCCTTCCTATCAGGATCCCACCTACGAGCACGTCAATGAGGGACCCAGTTGGGCCCACTTCTTCGGCACGGACAGTCTCGGCCGCGACAACTGGGCGCGCGTCCTGGAAGGCACCCTGATATCCCTCCAGGTGGGCCTCGGCGTCCAGGCTGTCGTCCTCATCATCGGCATCATCATCGGCGGGTCCGCGGCGCTGGGCGGCCGCGTCATGGACAACCTGATGATGCGAATTACCGACATAGCCTACGCCTTCCCGGACCTCCTGGCCATCATCCTCCTCCGCGCCGTCTTCGCCGAGCGAGATCTCCCCCTCATCGGCCACGACGCCTCGCAACGGCTGCTGGTCATCTTCGCCATCGCCTTCGTCGGCTGGGTCACCGTGGCCCGCCTCATCCGCGGCCAGATGCTCTCCCTGAAGGAGCGGGACTTCGTCATCGCCGCCCGGGCCAGCGGCGCCTCCGAACTGCGCATCGTGCTACAGCACATGCTGCCCAACACCTTGGGGCCCGTCATCGTGGCGGTGGTGTTCGGCATCCCCCTGGCTATCTTCGCCGAGGCCGTTCTGGCCTTCATCGGCATCGGGCTCTCCCCGCCCACCGCCAGCCTCGGCACCTTAGTCCAAGAGGGTTACTCCTTCATCGAGGTCAACCGCTGGATCGTCATCTTCCCGGCAGCCACCATCGCCCTTCTCATGCTCTGCTTCACCTTCCTGGGCGACGGGCTGCGGGATGCGCTGGATCCCCGCCAGCGCTAACCCCCGGCGCTAACCCCCGGCGACCCGGGCCATCGACTCGGCTACCTTCTTGAGGTCATCCTCCGTCAGTGCGTTGACCCCCTGGCCTAAGATGGCTATGACGGTGTAGGCGCGCCTGCCCAGGCTCATCTCGATGCCGTACAGCACTGTGCCATCGCCCCGGTCAGTCCGAGTCACATAGCCCACGGCGGGCCCCAGATTGATGGACTCCCGGCCGTGGGGCGAAACATCGATGTTGGCGGTCACCACCTGGAACCAGGCGGTACGCGCGTCATCATAGTAGTAGAACTCGGCCTTCTGGAGGGGGCGCGGGCCGCCGGCCAGCGGGTCCTCGTGGGTGCAGGCTTCCAGGAATTTGACGCCGTCCGGCAGATAGGTTGGCAGGACCGGCTTGAAGGGAACGTGGCTCGTCGTCGGGCGGCAGTCGCCCCGGGCTGGGTCCACCGTCCCCAAGGGCGTGGCCGCAGGAGCCGTGGGCGTTGGCGCCCGGGATGAGGCGCAGGCGGCCGCCAGGAGTGTTATCAGGGCCACGGGCACCCACAAGGAGCGGCTGGTCATGTCTCTATCGTACGTTCGGCTGGCGGCTGGGTGAAGGCGCCTCGCTCCCAACGTCAGCTTGGCGCCGGCCCGGCGCCCAGGCCGGGCTCCGTCATCCGTTCCGGGTCCAACAGCCGGGCCAGCTCCTCTTCCGAAAGCTTTGTGCGCTCGCGGGCCACCTCCCGGATGGTGCGGCCAGTGGCAGCCGCCTCTTTGGCGATGGCCGCCGCCGCGTCGTAGCCGATGGCTGGAGCCAAGGCCGTCGCCAGCATCAGCCCCTGCTCCACCATTTGCGGGCCCCGCTCCGTGGCCCGCAAGCCCCGCACGCACTGCCGCGCGAAGTTCTCTGAGCCGTTGGCCAGGAGCTCGATGGCCAGCAGCAGATTGTAGGCCGCCAGCGGCATCCCCATGTTCAGTTCGAAGAAGCTCCGCTGGGCGGCCTGGATGATGGCGGCATCGCAACCCGCCACCTGCCCGCAGACCTGGATCAGCGACTCAGGGATCACGGGGTTGACCTTGCCGGGCATGATGGAGCTGCCAGGCTGCACCTCGGGAAGCGCTAGTTCGCCCAGGCCAGCCCGTGGTCCGGAGCCCAGCCAGGAGATGTCGTTAGCGATCTTCTGGAGGCTCAATGCCACGCCCCGCAGGATGCCGCTGGCGGCCACGACGCCGTCCAGCGTGCTCTGGGCCTGAAAGTGGTTGCCGGTCTCTCGCAGGGCGATGCCTGTTTCCTGGCTCAGCAGGGCGCAGACCCGGCGGGCGAACTGCGGGTGGGTATTGACGCCGGTGCCCACAGCCGTGCCGCCAAGGGCTACCTCCGACAGCTCATCCTGGGCCCAGCGAAG
Organism: Dehalococcoidia bacterium; assembly: GCA_034432935.1. Lineage (GTDB taxonomy): Bacteria > Chloroflexota > Dehalococcoidia > SM23-28-2 > RBG-16-64-32 > DAOUAG01. Next base: position 16,923 of record DAOUBD010000049.1, read on the forward strand.
GCGGCGCAGCGCCCGTTCCGCCTGGCCGGCGTAGCCCAAGAACTCCTGGCCTAGCCGGATGGGCGTGGCGTCTTGCAGGTGTGTTCGTCCCGTCTTCACTACGCCCCAGAACTCGCGCGACTTCTCCTCCAGGGCGGCGCGCAGCTCCTCGAGCGCTGGCAGGAGGCGTTCCTTCATCTCTATGAGGGCCGCCAGGTGGATCGCCGTCGGTATGACGTCGTTGGAGGACTGGCCCAGGTTCACGTGGTCGTTGGGGTGCACCAGCTTGGAGCCCCGCCCGGCTCCCAGGAGCTCCGACGCCCGGTTGGCGATGACCTCGTTGGCGTTCATGTTGGTGGACGTCCCCGAGCCCGTCTGGAAGACATCCACCACGAAATGGGCGTCCAGTTCGCCCTTTGCCACCTCCCGCGCCGCCGCCTCGATGGCCTCGGCCCGGCGCGGCTCCAGCAGGCCCAGCTCAGCGTTGACCCTGGCCGCTGCCATCTTGATCAACCCCAGGGCGCGGATGAAAGGTCTGGGCAGCCGCAGGTTGGAGATGGGAAAGTTCAAGACGGCCCTCTGGGTGGACGCGCCATAGTAGGCGCCGGCCGGCACCTCGACGGGGCCCATGGAGTCGCGCTCAGTGCGGGTCTTGTCGGTCACGCCAGGCCTCCTTCCAGCCGCCTTGATCATACACCCGTCACGTTCTTCCAACGCCAGCGATTTGGGGCACTTTGTGACATATGTCACAGACGGGCCGCCGGGAGCCCCTTAGCATGTTGTTGCAAGAGGACGACGATCACCGTCCGACCATACCCCCTCCCGCGGGGCCCCGGAGGCGAGCCGGGGCCCTCGCACTTTGGCGCCCTTGTGTGATGCGGGAGGGTCACCGGGCCTGCGCCCAGGCGCCGGCGGGGAGCTCGATTTGCCCACCTGGCCCCTCTCGCCCTATAATGATCCGCGGCCCCGCTGGGGGTCCGTCCGCGCCGCGCGGACCATATCTTGCTCTAATATCTGGAGGCCCCCTCTTGCCCAAACGAACCTACCAGCCGAAGAAGCTGCGCCGGAAGCGCCGCCATGGCTTTTTTGCCCGGAACAGCACCCGCACCGGCAGGGCTGTCCTCAAACGCCGCCTTCTCAAGGGCAGGTGGCGGCTCGCCCTCTGAGCGGGCCCTCCACCGATCCGACGGGAGCCCCGGGGTGGCCCTACCCAGGGAGCTACGCCTACGCCGCCGCAAGGACTTCGACGCTGTCTTCCGAGGGGGCCGCACATGGAACAACGACCTCCTAGTCCTGAGGTGCCTTCCTAACGACATGTCCCACAACCGCTTCGGTTTCATCACCAGCAAGCGCCTGGGCCGCGCCGTTATCCGCAACCGCGTACGCCGCCGCTTGCAGGAGGCCGTTCGCCTGATGCCTCTGCGCCAGGGCTGGGACATCGTCTTCTCCGCCAAGACAGCCGCCGCCCAGGCTACCTACCACGGTCTCAGGCAGGCCGCCGCCAACCTTCTTGCCCGCGCTGGCATCCTGCTGGACGAGCCTGGGCCGAGGGAGACCGGGATATGAAGGCCTTGTCCCTGGCCTTCATCCGCTTCTATCAACGGCATATCTCCCCGTCCCTTCCGCCAGCTTGCAGGTTCCAGCCCACCTGTTCTCACTACGGCTACGAGGCGATCCAGCGCCACGGGGCCATCAAGGGTTGGGCGCTTACTCTCTGGCGTCTCGTTCGTTGCAATCCTTTCAACCGTGGGGGCTACGATCCCGTACCCTGACTCGTTGGCCAACGCCACCACGGCGCGGAGGGGCCTCCTCTGGCTGCTGCTGCTGCTGGTCGCCCTTCTGGCCGCCGCGGGGTGCGGCGGGATCTCCAACCCCAGGGGATGGGCAGCCCCGGAGCTGGTGGGCGACGCCCTTTACGCCAGCATCGATCCCGGCAAGATGGCGGCCCTGGACCCCAGCGACATGACCGTGCGCTGGATCTTCCCGCCCGATACCAAGGAGGGCAAGAGGCTGAAGCTAGAGGGCATCTACGCCCCGCCCATCGTGGAAGGCGGCCGCCTGTACTTCGGGGCCTACGATGGCTTCGTCTACGCCCTGGATGCGGCCTCCGGCAGCGAGGTGTGGCGCTTCGATACCGGGGGCCCCGTTGTGGGCCGCCTGGCGTTCAGCGCAGACAAGACGGTCATCTTCGCCGCCTCGGACAGTGGCAAGCTGTTCGGGCTCGACGCCGCCTCGGGCGCGCTGAAGGTCGGGCCCTTCGATGCTGGCGCCAGTATCCTGGCGGGCCCCTTGGTAGACGGCGAGGCCGTATACGTCGCCTCGGTGAACGGCAAGCTGTACAAGTTAGACAGCGCCACCCTCTCCGTAACCTGGATCTTCAAGGCCAGCGCCGGCCTGCTCATGGACCCGACTCTGGTTGATGGCGACACCATATTGGTCGGGGGCATCGACCACAAGGTGCGGGCCGTCGACGCCAATAGCGGTGAAGAAAGGTGGGCCTTCGGCGGCAGCAACTGGTTCTGGGGCCGTCCCCTCGTCGACGGCGGTACCATCTACTTGCCCAGCCTAGATCATAACGTTTACGCCCTGGACCTGGCGGCCGGCAGCCTGAAGTGGAAGTTGGCCATGAGCGCCCCCGTGCGTTCTGCCCCGCTTCTGGCCGGAGGCGTCCTCCTGGTCATCGACAAGGATGGGAACGCCTTCGGCCTGGACCCCGAAACCGGCCAGAAGCGGTGGGGGCCAACGGAGATCGGGACCACTGTGCTATCGGACCCCATCCTCTTCGGCGATAAGGTGCTGGTCATGGCCCAGGGGGGCGGCCTCCACTCCATCAACCCTGCCGATGGGGCCCTGGCCAAGGTTGAGGTGAAGAGGTGAGCGCTCGTAAGCCTGAGGCCGCTGTGCCCCCTGTGCCCCGCCGCGGGAACATGGGCCCCTTCCTCATCGTCATCGTCATGGCCACCGCCATCTTCATACTGCTGGCGGCTGGCATGAACCCTTGGACCGTCCTCTTTGTCAACCCCCTGATCAACGCCCTGGTCCTCCTGGACCTGGTTATGTTCGGGCAGTTCGGCCTGGCCATCCTCCTCTTTACCGTCCTCTTGCGGGTCGCCACCATACCGTTCACCCTCCGCCAGTTGGAGTCCACCCGCGCCATGCAGGCGGCCCAGCCCCAGATGCAGGAGATACAGAAGAAATACAAGGACCCCCGCAGGCGCCAAGAGGAGATGCTCAAGCTCTACCGGGAGTACAACATCAACCCCCTCGGCTGCTTCATGCCCCTCCTCATCCAGATGGCGGTCTTCATCGCCCTCAACAGCGCCCTGCGGCACATGGTGGGCGGCAGCCCTGAGAGCCTCGTCGGCCTGTCACAGCGCCTCTATCCGTGGTCGGTGCTGCACAAGGACATCCCGCTGAACCAGCACTTCCTGTGGTTGAACCTGGGGCGTCCCGATACCACATTCCTGCTGCCCCTGTTGGTCGGCCTCTCCACGTACGTGCAGCAGAAGATGAGCATGACCCCCACCACGAGCCCTCAGATGCAGCAACAGCAGCAGATGATGACCTGGATGATGCCCATGATGCTGGTCTTCATAACCCTCAGCCTGCCCAGCGGTGTCGGCGTCTACTGGGTCACATCCAACATCTTCAGCCTTTTTGCCAGCTATTATGTTTATGGCAGGCGAGCCGTGAGCTGGCGCCAGATCTTCCTGCCCAGCCCGCCCCCCGCCCCTGGTTCCGCCGCCAAGGCTGGGAAGCCTGGCGCGCCGGCTACAGATGAAGGAGAACAACAACCGCCGGAGCCGCCCCGCGAGGCTCCGCCGGAAAAAGGGAGGCCCCGTTATGGAAAGCGTAGAGGTAAGCGCAAGAACCGTTGACGAAGCCATCGAGATCGCCCTCCAGGAGCTTGGCCTGAAGCGCAGCCAGGTCTCCATCGAGGTGCTGACCCCCGGCAAGCCAGGGATCTTCGGCCTGGGCGGCGAGCAAGCCCGAGTCAGGGTAACGGCCCTCGTCGAGGGCGCCCGGCCAGCCCCTGTGGAGCCCGAGGAACTCCTAGAGGGCGAGGTAGAACTCAAGAGCCTGGACTCGGAAGAGGTGGCCGCCGCCGCCGAGTTCTTGCGCCATCTCCTGCGCCTCATGGACATCCCCGCCGAGGTGGCCATCCGGGCTCCAGAGACGGCCGCCGACGGCCTGGGCCGGGCGACCGCCGTCCTGGACATCGAGGGGGAGGAGGATTTGGGCCTCCTCATCGGCCGGCGAGGCACCACGCTGGCTGCCCTCCAGTACTTGATCAACGTTATGGTCACCAGGAAGCTCGGCTCCCGAGTTCTGGTCACCGTTGACGTCGAACGCTACCGCCGCCGCCGGGAGGAGACGCTGCGCAATCTGGCCCGTCGCATGGCGGACCGCGTGCGCCAGACCCGGCGGCCGATAACCTTGGAGCCCATGCCCGCCGCCGAGCGCCGGATCATCCACCTGGCGCTGGCCAACGACCCCAACGTGGCCACGGGCTCCGTCGGCAGCGGCGACGAGCGGAAGGTGGTCATCCGGCCCCAGCGGGGCGGCGGGCCCCGGCGGTAGGGTGGCCGGTGCCGCCAGACTTCCTGGTCATCGGCCACGTCGTCCAAGACCTTCTGTCTGATACCGAGCCCGGCCCCTGGCGTTTGGGCGGCGCCGCCTCCTACGCCTCCACCCTCGCCCGGAACCTGGGCCTGTGCACGGCCGTCCTCACCGCCTGCTCTCCAGATCTGCCCCTTGCCGATCTGCTTCCGGGCACAAAGGTCCGCGCCATTGCTGGCCCCTGCACCACGGCCATGCGCAACGTCTACGGCCCGGGCCTGCGGCGCACCCAGACGGCCCCGCGCCGGGCCCCCGCCATCGGCGCCCGCCACCTGCCGCCGGCCTGGAGTGAATCCGCCATCGTCCTCTTGGGCCCGGTGGCAGGGGAGATCGAAGACGCCCTCGCGGCCTCTTTTCCGAATGCCCTCGTTGGGGCCGGGGCCCAGGGCTGGCTCCGGGAGATCGGCCCCGATGGCCGGGTCCGGCCCATCCATCCCCAGGCCTGGCACGACGAACCGGTCCTCCGGCACGCCCAGGCCCTCTTTCTTTCCGACGAGGACATCCCCCTTTCCGATGCCCCGGCTGCTCTGGCCCGTTGGAGCCAGATGGTGCAGACGGTCTGCTTCACCCGGGGCCCCGACGGCGCCGATATCTGCCACAACGGCCAGTGGCGCCACATCGGCGCCTTTCCGGCCCGGGTGGTAGACCCCACGGGCGCCGGCGACGTCTTCGCCGCCGCCTTCCTCATCCGCTTCTTCCGCACCCGCGATCCCTGGGACTCCGCCCGGTTCGCCAGCGCCGCAGCATCCCTAGTCATCGAGGGAGAAGGCATCGAGGGAGTCCCCACGGCCCAGCAGATCGAGGCCCGTCTCGACGCCAACCGGGGGGTGACGGCCCAGCCCGTGGCAGCCCCCCGGGCTATAATGGGCCCATGACGGGGCCGCCCGATATCATCGCCTTCTTGCGCTCGGTTCCGAACGATGTAGAGGTTCTGTGCGGTGGCGTGCCGGAGGATGCGCTGCGCCGGCGGCCCGTTGACGGCGGCTGGTCCGCCATCGAGATCATCTGCCACCTGCGGGACTCGGCGGCCGAGGAAGGGTTGCGCATCCGCCAGATGCTAGAGGAAGACAACCCCACCCTTGTCCCCTATGATCCCGACGCCTGGGCGGCCGAGCGCCGCTATCAGGAAGAGGATGCGCGGCGGGCTTTGACGGCCCTCAGGGCCTTCTTCACGGGGCTCGCCTACCAGTTGGAGCGCCTTCCCGCCGCCGCCTGGGAGCGTCCCGGCATCCACCCCGAATCTGGGCCCACCTCAGTCCGGATGCGGGCCGAAGCCGAGGTTTCGCATGCCCAGGAGCACCTGGCCCAACTGCGGCGCTTGTTGGGCCGCAGTTAGCCGGGGCTACAGGAATATCGCCGCTGTGCTGGAGTCTACGGCGTCGAACACCGGCTGAGGGTACAACCCTACCACGAAGACGCCGATGATCAGCAGCGTCAGGGCTCCGTATTCCAGCCACGGCGTGGGGAAGCGCACCGGCTCTGCCGGCTTCCCCAGGTACATCTCCCTGATCACCACCAGATAGTAGTAGAGGGAGACGAAGCTCATGAACACGGCGATCCCCGCTAGCCACAAGAGGTCCTCCCGCGCGGCTGCCTGGAACAGGATGAACTTGGTGGCAAAGCCGGCGAAGAGGGGCATCCCCGCCAGGGAAAACAGGGCGATGCTCAGGCACAGCGCCAGGAAGGGCGCGCGCTCCGCAGCGCCGGCAAACCCCTTGATCTCCTCTTCCCCCGTCCAGTTGTACCAGATGATCACGCAGACGAAGGCCGCCAGGTTCGTCACCACGTACCCCGTCAGGTGCAGCACCAGCGCGCTGGCGGCGGCATCCGACGTTTGTGAGAGGGATGCTATGCCCATCAGCAGGTAACCCACCTGGGCGATGCTAGAGTAGGCCAGCAACCGTTTGATGTTGTGCTGCTGGATGGCCACCAGGTTTCCCAGCGACATCGTCAGCACCGAGAGGCCCGCGATGAAGTACTTCCAGTCGTCCACCAGGGGCAAGAAAGCCTGCACGAACAGCTTCAGGAACAGGGCGAACCCCGCCGCCTTGGATATCGCCGAAATGAGCGCCGTTATAGGCAGCGGCGCGCCCTCGTAGGCATCTGGCGTCCACATGTGGAAGGGCACGGCGCTCACCTTGAAGCCCAGCCCCGCGATCATCAGCGCCAGCCCCAGAAGGAGCGCCGTATCGATGCCGCTGACGTCCCCGGTCACCGCGTCTCGGACGGCCGCGAAGTGGGTCGACCCCGTAGCGCCATACACCAGGCTGATGCCGTAGAGGAAGATGGCGCTGGAGAAGGCCCCCAGCATCATGTACTTCAGCCCGCCCTCGTTGGACCGCAGGTCGAACTTGGCGTAGGAGGCCAGAACGTACAAGGAGAAGCTGAGGAGCTCCAGGGAGATGTAGGCCGTCAGCAGCTCCCGAGCCGCCGCCATTCCGTTGGCGCCAATGGCTCCCAGGAGGATCAGGGCATAGTACTCCCCGGGGTGCAAGAGCTGCTCCTTGACGTACCGCGCAGAAGCCACGCAGGCGAAGGCCGCTATCAGCCCGAAGAACACGCGGAAGAAGGTCGTATAGTCGTTGATGTCCAGGAGCCCCGCGAAGTCCGTGCGGTCATCCACCCAGACGAGGGACAGGCCTGCGGCCAACAGCGCCCCTGCCGCCGCCACGTAGCCCAGAGCCTCCTTGCTCAGACGGCCCCAGAACAGGTCCAGCAAGATGAGGCCCGCCGCCCACCCGGCGAGCACGTACTCCGGCGCCAGCAGCCCCCACTCGAAGTTCAGCCCATCGTTCACGCTAGCTTATCCCCGGGATGTGGCTAACACTATCCGTTATCCGGTCGATGAAGACGTCTGGCCAGAGCCCCATGAAGAGGATGGAAGCCACCAAGAGTGCCCCGGCGAACTGCTCGCCCAAGCGCATCTCCTTCAGGCTCTGCCACTTCTCGTTCAGCGGGCCGAAATAGGCCCGGGCCAGCATGCGCAGAATGTACGTGGCCGTTATCGCCGCCGCCGCGACCCCTGCGACGCCCGCCCACCAGAATCCGGCCCGGAAGGTGCCCACGAAGATGTGGAACTCGGCGATGAATCCCGCCAGACCAGGCAGGCCCAGGGAGGAAAGGCCCGCCACGGCGAAGAAGGCCGCGTGGCGCGGCATGCGCTTGGCGATGCCGCCGAACACCGTCATATCGCGCACGTGGGCCTGGTCGTACACAGCGCCGACGTTGGTGAACATGAGGGCCGTCATCACCCCGTGGGCGAACATCTGTAGCACTGCGCCGTTCACTCCCACGTGATCCAGGGTGGCCAGGCCCATAAGGACGTAGCCCATGTGGCTCACGCTGGAGTATCCCACCATGTACTTCAGGTCCCGCTGCGCCAGCGCAGAGATGGCTCCGTACAGCGCCCCCGTCACTCCCAGCGTCATCAGCACCGGCGACCAGAACTCGGCGCCCTGGGGCAGGACTGTTATCCCGACCCGCAGTATGCCGAAGGCGCCCAGCTTCATCAGCACGCCTGCGTGCAGCATCGACACAGCCGTTGGCGCCGCCACGTGGCCGTCGGGCGACCACGTATGGAAGGGCCATAGGCCGGCCAAGACCCCGAACCCGATCATGAAGAAGGGGAAGGCCCACTTCTGGAACGATTCGTCGTAGGCCACGGAGCCCAGCACCGGCAAATCAAAGGTTCCCTTGTCCGCCTCCACAAAGGTGGCAAAGATGCCGATGAAGATAAGCACGCTGCCCGCCACCAGGTACAGCACCAGCTTCATCGCGCCGTATTCCTTCGTGCGCACGAAGGTCCCAAAGTCGCTGGAGGCGCCCCAGATGGCGATGAGCAGGTACATGGGCAGCACCGCCACCTCGTAGAAGAAGAACAGGAAGAACAGGTCCTGGGCCACGAACACTCCGAAGACGCCGGAAACCAGCAGGAAGAGCAGGACGAAGTAGTCCTTGTTCCGGTAGCTGATGTTCCAGGAGACGAACACGCCGGCGAAGATGACGATGCCCGTAAGGAGTACCATGGGCGCCGCGATGCCGTCTACCGCCAGGTGCAGGGAGATGCCGTTCTCCCCCAGAAAACCCACGTTCTCTAGCCACGCCCACTGGAGGGCGAAGCGCAGGCCGCTGCCTCCCTGATACTCGTAGGCGAAGAAGACGACCAACGAGAGGGCGAACATGGCGGCGCCCCCCAGGGCGGCCACATAACGCACCAACTGCGGGTAGCGCGAGGGTATCAGCATGAAGATGGGCACGCAGCCCAGGGGTATTGCGATGAGCGCCAGCAGCACGTATCCCATGGTCAAGCCTTAAGCGTCAGGATCAAAGCTGCTATCACCACCACGCCCGTGGCGATGGCCAGGGCGTAGTTGGGCAGCTTGCCCGTCTCCAGGAACTTCAACCCAAATCCAGTGAAATACCCCAGGCCCGCCGAACCGTCCACCGCCGTGTCGTTGACGATGTTGCGGTCGAACCAGGCCAAGACGCCGCCGGCCGCCAAGACGATGTGGTCGATGCCGAACTGGTAGATGTCGTCGATGTAGTACCGGTTGTAGAGGAGGTTATACACCGGCCGGAACGTCTCCCCAAGCCGGCGAGCCGGCTGCGCCTCTTCGGACCAGATGAACCAACCGGCCACGGCGCCGCCCACTGCCAGCACCGTCGAGATGACGGCGATGTCCCAGTTGAACTTGAACTTCTCCGGCTCCTCGAAGAAGACGAACTTGCCGAACCCGCCGGGGAAGCCAAGGGCATCCCCAATGGAGTCGAAGACCACCAGCCCGGCCACCACGGTGAGGCCCGCCAGGAGCAGCAGCGGCACCGTCATAACGGGCCCGGCATCGTGGGCGTGCTCCTGGGCGTGGCGGTCCCGGGGCGCGAAGAGGAAGGTCCGCACGAAGAGGCGGGTGATGTACAGCGCCGTGATCACTATGCTGGCCAGCACCAGCAGGTAAATCGCCACGCTCTCATGGCTATCCACCGCGTGCAGCACCTCGTCCTTCGCCCAGAAGCCGGAGAAGGGGAAGATGCCCACCATGGCCAGCGCTCCGATGAGGAAGGTGACGGCGGTCACCGGCATCTTGGCCGCCAGCCCGCCCAGGTCGTTGATGTCCTGCCTCTCGGTGGCGTGGATGACAGAGCCGGAGCCAAGGAAGAGCAGCGCCTTGAAGAAGCCGTGGACGAAGAGATAGAGCATGGCCCCGGTGACAGACCCGGCGCCGAGGGAAACCATCATCAGCCCGAGGGAGTTCAGGGTGGAGTAGGCGATCACCCGCTTGATGTCCGTGGCCGCCAGGCCCATGGTCGCCGACAGCAGCACTGTCGTCAGACCGATGGCCAGGACGACATCCAGGGCCACCGGGTCAGCCATCTGAAAGAGGGGGAACATGCGGGCCACCAGGTACACCCCGGCCACCACCATCGTCGCCGCGTGGATCAAGGCCGAGACTGGGGTCGGGCCCTCCATGGCATCGGGCAGCCAGACGTGCAGCGGGAACTGCCCGGACTTACCGGCGGCCCCCGCGAAGAGGAAGAGCACCGCGGCCGTAAGGTAAGTGTTGTCGTATCCGCCTTCCTCAGCGAACTTGAATATCTCGCTGATGTTGAAGGTGCCGGCCTCCTTCCACAGCATGATCACGCCGATGAGGAAGCCCACGTCGCCGATGCGTGTCGTGATGAACGCCTTCTTGGCCGCCTCAGCCGCCGATCGCTTCTCCCACCAGAAGCCGATGAGGAGGAAGGAGCAGAAGCCCACGCCCTCCCACGCGGCGTACAAAAGCAGCAGATTGTCCGCCAGCACCAGCGTCAGCATCGAGGCGGCGAACAAGGACATCGCCGTGAAGTACCAGCCGTAACGCGGGTCGCCCCGCATGTAGCCCACGGAGTACACCTGCACCATAAGGGCTACGAAGGTCACCACTGCCAGCATGACGATGGTGATCTGGTCCACGTGGAATCCGAGTACGATGCGGAAGCTATCGAAGGAGACCCAGTCCCAGGCCTTGCCCCCGCCTTGAAAGCCGGGTTCGCCCACCTTGTCCAGGAGGTCGGCCAGCACCGGGAAGAACAGCACGAAGGAGGCGGCGATGGCACCGATGCTGAGCCAATCGCCCCGGCGCGGCAGGTAGGGCCCGAAGAGGAGCAAGACCGCAAAGGCAGCGGCCGGTATGGCCGGCAGAAGCCAAGCCTGTTCCATGCCCATTCCTAGATCCTCACCCTTACCATTTCATCGAGTCCGCTTCGTCCACGTTGGCCGTCGCCCTATTCCGGAAGAGCCGCAGGATGATGGCCAGCGCCAGGCCGACCTCGGCCGCAGCGATAGTGATCACGAACACGGCGAAGATGATGCCGGTGAAGGTCTCCGGCGAGAAGTACACAGCGAAGGCGATGAAGTTGATGCTCACCGCCTGGAGCATCAGCTCTATCGACATCAGCATCAGGACGGCGCTGCGCCGCGCCAGGACCCCGTAGATGCCCAGCGAGAAGAGGATGGCGCTCAGCGCTAGGAAGTTGTTCAGGGGTATCATTCGCCCTCCTCACTGCGGGCCAGGATGATGGCGCCCAAGAGCGCCACCGTCAGGACCAGGGAGGCGATCTCGAAGGGCACCGCCCAGGTGGTGAACAGCGCCTTGCCGATCTCTTCGAAGGGCACCACGTTCACCTCCTTGGTTTGGCCGGGCCACTCGGTGCTGAAGATGGCCGTGAGGGCGATCCCCAGGAAGGCGCCCGCCGCCAGGGCCGCGAAGGGCTTCTGCGGGCCGTCCAGGGCCGCCGGCATGTCCCGCACCCTGGTGAGCATCATGGCGAAGAGGATAAGGATGGTGACGGCGCCTCCGTAGATAAGCACCTGCACTATGGCCAGAAATTCGGCAGCCAAGAGGATAAAGATCCCGGCCACCGCCATCAGCGCCAGCACCAGGAACAGGGCGGAGTGCACAACGTTGCGGGCCAGGACAACGCCCAGCCCGCCGGCCACCGCCACGGCGGCTACCACGTAGAAGATGCCCTCCTCGTAGCTCATGTCTCTAGCAGAAACGGTTTGCGCTCAACGCTGTCCTATCCCTCGCCGCCTTCCTCGCTTGCCTCCTCGCCGGGGGCTCTGGGCGCCCATCCGTGGTGGGCGGCCCCCATGGGCTCCCGGAAGGGGTCTGCCAGCCTTCCAGTCTTGGACTGGGCCAAGAGCGCCGGCAGGTCCATAACCAGGTCCTGCCGATCGTAGCGCGATAGCTCGATCCCCTTCCAAGTGTTGTTCATGACGATCGCCCCAAAGTTGCACACCTCGACACAGATGTCGCAGCGCATACACCGGGCGTAATCGATGAAGAAGCGATCCACTATCTTCTTGCGCTTGCTCTTGCCCTCGGCGAACTTCGGGTTGTCCTTCATGGTCACCGTCATGCAGTCCACCGGGCAGTAGCGGGCGCAGACCTGGCAGCCAGTGCAGAAGGGTTCCTCCACCTCCGCATCCCAGAGAAGCACCGGGAACCCCCGCGACCGGTGGGGAAGCGTCTTCTTCTCCGTCGGGTACTGCACCGTAACCGGCTTCCGCATCGCCGCCCGCAGCGTCGTCCCGATCGCCTTCAGAACGCCGATCACCTTACAGCACACCTCCCACCGGCTGCCCAGCCGGCTCCATCGGCCGGAAGGGTGTGAGGCCAGCGCGCCTGGCAGCCCGGTACGTCAGGTAGATGGCGGCGGCCGCCGCGAGGCCGGAGAGCACCGTTAGCGTAACCTTCTCCCAGTCGTAGACGAGAACCAGCCCGTTCAGGGCGATCTGGAGGAAAGCGAAGGGCAGCAGCAACTGCCAGCAGAAGGACATCAGTTGGTCGATGCGCAGCCGCGGCAGGCTGGCCCGCATCCACATGAAGAACAGGATGAGGGCGAAGGTCTTTACCCCCATCGTGGCAGCCTGGAGGCCCGGGGCAGCATCGTTTCCAAAGGGGAAGCTCCAGCCGCCTAGGAAGAGGATGGACCCCAGGATGCTTATGAGGACCAGACTCACGAACTCCCCCATCTGGAACATGGACCAGCGGATGCCGGAGTACTCGACGAACGGTCCGCCCACGACCTCAGACTCCGCCACCGGAATATCGAAGGGCTGCCGGTAGAGCTCGGCCAGGCCCGATGTCACGAATATGAGGAAGGTCAGGGGCTGGTACACGATGTATGGGGTATCGTCCTGCTGGGCGCTGATCAGCGACAGGTTCAGGGTGCCGGCCACCATGGCGATAGCCACGGCCGCCATGACCAACGGTATCTCGTAGCTGATGAGCTGGGCGCCAGCGCGCACGCCCCCCAGGAGGGCGTACTTATTATCGGAACCCCAGCCCGCCATCACAAAACCTACGATGGATAGCCCTGTCACTGCCAAGATGTAGAAGAGCCCCAGGGCCATGTTCCGCACCAAAACGTCCGCCGTGAAGGGCAGGGCCACCACCGCCATGAACACGGGCACCACCACCACGAAGGGGGCCAGCTCGAACGTCCAGCGGTCCGCCGTCTGGGGCCGCAGGTCTTCCTTGGTCAGGAGCTTGATGGTATCGGCCACGCCCTGGAGCACCCCGTAGGGACCCACGCGCATCGGCCCCAACCGCATCTGGAGCCGGCCGATGGCCTTGCGCTCCAGCCACGTCAGCACGATCACCGAGAGCGGCACTATGAGGGCCACGATGACCATGCGCGCCAGACCCTCCAGCCACGGGTTATCCGAAACCAGGTTGGCCAGGATGACCATCACCGGTCCACCTCGCAGAGCACGATGTCTATGGAGCCCAGGATGATGACTACGTCCGCTACGTAGTTGCCCACGCACATGTTGCGTAGCGCCGAAAGGTTGCAGAAAGACGCCGCGCGGATCTTGTGGCGGTAGGGTTTGTCCGACCCGTTGGACACGAGGTAGAGGCCGTATTCGCCGCGCGGGGCCTCCACCCGTTGGTACACCTCGCCGGGCGGCACCCGCAGGATGCGCTTCATCCCTTCGGCCATGATGGGCCCCTCCGGCATCTGCTCCAGCGCCTGTTCTACGATGCGGGTGGACTGGTAGGCCTCCTCCAGGCGCACCGTCAGCCGGTCGTAAACGTCGCCCTGGGTCCCCACCGGGATATCGAAGTCGAAGCGGTCGTACAGGGAGTAGGGCTCAGCCTTGCGGATATCGTGCCGCAAGCCCGTCGCCCGCAGCATGGGGCCCGTCAGCCCCCAGTCGATGGCGTCTTCGACGCTGACCGGGCTGAGGCCCCGGCAGCGGGCCAGCACCACCTCGTTTTCCAGAAACAACCCTCGCAGGTCTTCCAGGCCCCTGCGCACCCGGCGAATGACGTCGGTGCAGCGCTCCTTGAAGTTCTCGGGTACGTCCCAGGCCACGCCGCCGGGCCGGAAGTAGTTGTACATCATGCGCTCGCCGGTGACCTCTTCCAAGAGGTCCAGCACCGTCTCCCGGTCCCGGAAGGCGTACATGAAGGAGGTGCCGAAGAGCCCCAAGTCTGTGCCGAAGGCGCCGAAGAACATCTGGTGGCTGGTGATGCGGTTCAGTTCGGCCATGATGACGCGGATGTACTCGGCCCGTTCCGGCGGCTGGATGCCGGCCAGCTTCTCGACGGCCAGCACGTAGCAGTGCTCGGCGTTGAACTGGGCCAGGTACTCGGTCCGGTCATGGTAGCCGATGACCTGGCGGTAGTCGCAGTTCTCGGGCAGCTTCTCGTTGCCCCGGTGCATGTAGCCGATGACGGGGTCGAGGTCCGTCACCAGCTCGCCGTCCACCGTCAGCACCATGCGGAACACCCCGTGGGTCGCTGGGTGCTGCGGCCCCACGTTGACGTTGATATCGATGGTCTCGAGCTCGTGCAGCGGAGCCCGGTACTCGCTCCCCACTGCTAGCCCCCCTTCTCCTCTTCCGCCAGCCTCTTGAGGGCCTCGGCCACTGCCAAGCGCTCCTCCTCTGGCGAGAGTCCCTTGGCCCGGGCCTCCTCGCGGGCCTTCTTGATGGCGGCGGCCTTCTTCTGGGCCTGGGCTATCCGGGCCGCCCGCTCGTCCACCGGCTTGGCCGGCGCGGCGGCGGGCGCTGCTGCGGCCTGCTCTTCCTCGAACTTGGCCAGCGCTGCCTGGACGGCCGCCTTCTCCTCTTCGGGCGAGAGCCCCTTGGCCCGGGCTTCTTCCCGGGCCTTCTTGATGATGGCCGCCTTGGCCTGGGCGGCGGCTATCTTGGCTGCCTTCTCATCCACGGCGGGGGCGCCGCCGGCGGCCGCCGTAGCCTGGGCCATGTCCTCGATCTGGCGCAGGTAGTCTTCCTGCCAGTCCTCTATCTCTGCCAGAGGGTGCGTCTTGCGCAGGGGGTAGTAGCCCAACCCCTCTTCCAAGAGGAGGGGGCGCAGATCCGGGTGCCCGTCGAAGACGATGCCGAACATCTCGTGGGTCTCCCGTTCCAGCCAGTTGGCGGCCGCCCAGATGTGGGTGACCGTGGGCACGTGCGGATCATCCTGGGGGAAACGCGTCTTGATGGCCACGCCGTGGCCGTACTTGTAGGACCAGAGGTGGTACACCACCTCGAACTCCGTCAGCCAGTCGACGCCGGAGATGCAGCGCAGGAAATCGAAGGCCAGGCGTGAGTCCCGGCGGGCGGCCTCCATCACGCGTAGGAGATCGTCTCTGCGAACGATCAGTACCTCATCGCCGGGCGAGGGCGCCAGTTGGAAAGGAACGTCTGGGAGGACGGCCTGAAAAAGCCGGGCCACAGGCCCGGGCGAAAGGGGTGTGGTGGCCGCCTCCTGCACCATTAGGCGCTGCCCACCTTCGCCCGGTCTTCCATGATCTTCTTCTGCAGGGCCAGGAAAGCGTCCATCAACGCCTCCGGCCTGGGCGGACAGCCGGGGACGTACACATCCACGGGTATGATCTTGTCGACCCCCTGAAGCACTCGGTCGTACCGGGTATAGGGGCCTCCGTTGGTGGCGCAGGCCCCCATGCTGATCACCCACTTCGGGCTGGGCATCTGCTCGTACAGGAGCTTCACCGCTGGCGCCATCTTCTTGGTGACCGTGCCAGAGACGATCATCACGTCGGCCTGGCGGGGCGATGGCCAAGGCACGATGCCGAAGCGGTCCAGATCGTGCCGGGCCATGAAGGTGGAGATCATTTCGATGGCGCAGCAGGCCAGGCCGAAGGTCAGAGGCCACAGGGAGGACTTGCGCCCCCAGGCTATCAGCCAGTCTGCCGGCACCTGCATGATCCCTGGCAGAAGCTGCCGGTAGAGAGCCCTTCCCTGCGTGGGATCGGCTGGCGTGGGCTCCAGGCTCTTGATCCGGTGGCGCATCTCCGGCGTAACCACGCCGGTGATCGCCAACTGGGGGTCGTCCCGAACCTCGTGGACCTCGATGAGCCTGCGTTCCGTCATGCCAGTCCTACCGCCAGCGCAGAACGCCCTTCTTCCAGGCGTACAGTAACCCGAAGGCCAGCACGCCGATGAAGGCCAGCATCTCGTAGAAGGCCTGCTTGCCCACCCCCACGAAGGTCACGGCCCAGGGGAAGAGGAACACCGCTTCGATGTCGAAGATGAGAAACAGGATAGCAAAGAGATAGTACCGGAAGTGGACCTGCGTGCGGGCCCGGCCGATGGGCAACATGCCGCATTCATATGAGACGCCCTTGGTGCGGCTGGCCTGCCTAGGCGCCAGGATCCAATTGCCTATTAGGGCGCCTGCCACCAAGAGCACGCCCAGGACCGTGGCGATGAGCACAGCGATGTAGTTAGCGAACAGATCGTGGGTCACAGAAGGCGACTCCTGAGCGGGCCAAAGCTAGCCATTTGTGCCATTTGCCACAGGGGATGCTAGCATGGGGCCATCTTAGAGTCAAAAAACTGAAGCGTCCACTTTCTTTATGCCGCTACTCGAGTTCGGCCAGGCGCTGCTTGAGCGCCTCCACGCGGCCCTTGGCCGATGCCAGCCGCTCTTCCTCCTTGGCTACGATTGCGACTGGGGCTTTCGAGCGAAAAGCTTCGTTTGCCAGCTTTGCGCTCAATCTTTGAACCTCGCCCTCCGCTTCGGCCAACTGTGCCGAAAGCCGTTGCCGCTCAGCCTGGATATCGATCATGCCGGCCAGGGGCAGCACCACCTGGGCTCCAGCCAAAACAGCCGTCGCCACTCCAGCGCTGGGGGCCTCCGAGGCCCCCGCCAGGAGATGCAGCGGCCGCACCCGGGCCAGCGACTCCAGGATGGGGCGCCACCCTTCCAGGACCGGCAGGAGGCCCGCCCCGGCAGAGCCATCGCCTGCCACGTACGCCTCTACCCACCGCGCCGGGTCCACCCCCCGCTCGGCGCGGATGTTGCGGATCGCCCGGATCACGTCGATGAGGACGCCCACTCGCTCCTCAGCCTCGCCGTCGGCCTCCGGCGCGCCCGCCGGATAGGGCGCCACGATGAGCGCCTCCCCGAGTCCCTCTACCCGTTGCCGCAGGTGCTGCCAGACGGCCTCGGTGACGAAGGGCATGAAGGGGTGCAGGAGCCGCAGCGACGCCTGAAGCACGTCCGCCGCCAGCGCCAAGGCCGACCCGTCGCCCTCCCTCAGCCGCACCTTTGCCATCTCCAGATACCAATCGCAAAACTCGCTCCAGAAGAACTCGTAGAGCAATCGTCCAGCCTCGTTGATCTGGAACTCCGCCAACAGCTTGTTGGTCTCCGCTGCGGTAAAGAGGAGGCGCGAGACGATCCAGCGGTCTTCCAGCGGCCAGCTTCGCCTGGCTTCGGGTGACGCGCCCTCGATGCCAGGCAGGGCGGTCTTGCCCTCCTGGATGTTCTGGATGACGAAGCGGGCTGCGTTCCATATCTTGTTGGCGAAGTTGCGCCCGCCCTCCAGCTTCTCGTCGTATATGCGGAAGTCGGCGCCTGGCGCTCCCCCTGTCGCCAGAGTGAAGCGCAGGGCGTCACACCCGTACTTGTCTACGGACTCCAAGGGGTCGATGACGTTGCCGACGCTCTTGCTCATCTTGCGGCCTTGCTCGTCCCGGACGATGCCGTGGAGGTAGACGTGGCGGAAGGGGACATCCTTCATGTTGTAGAGGCCCATCATGATCATGCGGGCCACCCAGAAGAAGAGGATGTCATACCCCGTCTCCAGCACCGACGTGGGGTAGAAGTAGCGCAGG
This sequence comes from Dehalococcoidia bacterium, assembly GCA_034432935.1. GTDB lineage: Bacteria > Chloroflexota > Dehalococcoidia > SM23-28-2 > RBG-16-64-32 > DAOUAG01. The sequence goes on from DAOUBD010000049.1 coordinate 34,657, forward strand.
TCTTCCGTATCGGCGGGCCAGCCCAAGGTGGAGTGCGGCCACAGGGCTGAGGAGAACCAGGTATCCAGCACATCCGGGTCCTGCTCCAGCTCCCTGGAGCCGCATCGAGGGCAGGCGGAGGGGTCTTCCATCTCGACGATGACCTCGCCGCAGACCCGGCAGTACCAAACGGGGATGCGGTGCCCCCACCAGAGCTGGCGTGAGATGCACCAATCACGGATGTTCTCCATCCAGTGCATGTACACCCGTTCGAAGCGCTTGGGCAGGATCTTGATGCGGCCATCGCGCACCGCCTCGATGGCGGGCCCGGCTAGCGGCCCGGTGCGCACGAACCACTGCTTGCTGACGATGGGCTCGACGACGGTATCGCAGCGCTGGCACTGGCCGATGGCGTGGCGGTGGGGCACCGTCTTCTCCAGTAGGCCCAGGCGCTCCAGGTCAGCCACGATGGCCCGGCGGCATTCGGACCGGTCCATCCCCTTGTAGGGCCCGGCCTCGTCGTTCATCGTGCCGTCGGACGCCACGGCCACGATGGCGGGCAGCCCGTGGCGCTCCCCGATCTCGAAGTCGACCGCGTCGTGCCCGGGAGTGATCTTCAGGGCGCCTGTTCCAAACTCCGGGTCCACGGCGTCATCGGCGATGACAGGGATGTGGCGCCCGATGATGGGCAACAGCGCCTTGCGCCCCACCATCCTCTGCCAGCGCTCCACCTTAGGGTTCACGGCGATGGCCACGTCGGCCACGATGGTCTCCGGGCGGGTGGTGGCGATGACGATGTGCTCACCCGTTTCCTTCCCTTGGTCGTCCAGAAGGGGGTAGCGGACGTACCAGAGGTGGGAGTCCCTCTCTTCGTGTTCGACCTCTAGGTCCGACAGCGCCGTCTGACAGCGGGGGCACCAGTTGATGATCCTCTCCCCGCGATAGATGAGGCCATCCTTGTAGAGGCGGACGAAGGTCGTGCGCACCGCCCGCTGTGGCCCCTCGTCCATGGTGAACACCTCGCGGTCCCAATCGCAGGAGGCGCCGAGGCGCATATGCTGGTGCGAGATCACGCTGCGGTACTTGTGGACCCATGCCCAGACGCGCTCCAGAAAGGCCTCGCGGCCCAGGTCGTGGCGGGTCAGCCCCTCCTTGGCGATCTCCTTCTCCACCACGTTCTGTGTGGCGATGCCGGCGTGGTCGACGCCGGGCAGCCACAGGGTGGGATCGCCCATCATGCGGTGCCAGCGCACCAAGCAGTCCTCGATGGTGGCGGTGAGGGCATGCCCCAGGTGCAGCTCACCCGTCACGTTGGGCGGCGGCATGATGATGCAGAAGGGCTTCTTAGCCGGATCGATTCGCGGCTTGAAGTAGCCCCTTTCCAGCCAAAACTGGTAAAGGGGCGTCTCGGCCCGTGACGGGTCATAGGCCTTGGGCATCTCCGCCTGCTCTCGCGGCAGGCCAGCGCTCTCGGATGTCATAGCTTCGTCTAGCGGCCGGGCGCGGGGACCACGGCGGGGTTAACGGTTTGAATTGTAGGAGAGCCCATGACAAGGGACAAGGAAACCGTCGCGGGGCCTATCGAAGGACGGCCTGGGCTCATGCTTCGAGGGCCTCAGCCTGAGCGGGGGGTGGACACGGCCAGGCGTCCCTTCCCGCTCGTCCTGAGCCCCGTCGATGGATGAGCGGAGCCTAGCGGCTCATGCTTCGAGAGCCTCAGCATGAGCGGGGGATCCCGCCTCGCGTAGCACGTCCCTTCCCGCTCGTCCTGAGCCCCGTCGAAGGGCGAGCGGAGCCTAGCGGCTCATGCTTCGAGGGCCTCAGCATGAGCGGGGGGTGGGTTGACGGCTGTGTTCAGGCCTTGGCGGCCGCTGTTTCCGAGATCGGCTGCCAACGGCCTTGGAGCTTGCTGGCCACGGCGGGCATGGTCGTGTACTCCATCTCCTCCAGGGGCAGCCGGTGCGGCTCGAAGGGCCCGTGCAGGCGGAGGTAGTCCGCCACCTGATTGGCCTTCTCCCGGACGTGATCGAAGCCGGGGTCGTCGAACATGTCTTGGGGCCCGACAAGGCGGCCGTTGGCCAACTGGAAACCCAGGGCCACCAGCCTGGGCGGTCCGTCGAAGCGGCTGGGGTGGGCATCCCTGAGGGCGACGGGCATCAGGGGGCCGTGGTGGGAACCCCGCATCCAGCCCTCGACGATCCAGGGGGTTGTGAAGGGCTCCAGCACCTCGCCCACGGCCGGGAAGCTGCCCTGGCAGCGGACTATCAGCGTGGGGTCATCCTTGCCCACGTAGCGGCCGGCGATGAGGGAGAGCTTGTCGGTGCTGGAGCAGGCGGCGATCTCGCCGGTCAGCCGGTTGTAGACGCGCTTTACGGCGTAGCGCCCCGGGGCGCCTATGAACACCAGGATGTCGTAGGACTCTTCTGGGGCGTTGAGCGTTATCTGGAGGTGCTCCTTGACATCCTGGATCTCGAAGCTGAAGCCCTTGTGCAGCGGCTCGCCGATGACCAAGCCCGGGGTGTTGAAGGGGTCAGCGAACATCTTGTACAGGGGGAGGTTGAAGGCGCCCGCCGATGTCTTGTCGCCCATGAAGACGATGATGGGCTCCGAGGGCCTCTCGTCGATCTCCATCTCGGCCGAGCCCGGCCCTGCGCCCCGGATGTTGCCGGAGAAGGCGTCCGTCAGGAGGTCCTGGCCGGCGCCGTATAGCTTCAGTCTCTTCGCCACCTCGGTCCCCTTGACGAAGGTGTCCCAGGCCAGCCGGTGGATCTCCACGTTGTTCTCGCCCCTATCGTGGGACATGATGAGAAACATGTCGTCTCCGCAGTGGCTTACGTGGAAATCGATGAGAAGACCTCGCTGGCGGGCCTTCTCCAGCTCCTCGCGGCCCAGGTCCAGGATCTCGGGGTGAGAAGACGAATGGCCGACGTAGCCTCCGATATCAGCCTTGATGACGCTCAGCGTGACCATGCAGCGGTACCTCCAGTCAGTTTGGGAGCGCAACCGATGGTATGCCCGGCCGGTGTCGTGGGGAGGCGGGAGCAACCGGTGGCGGGGTCATCGTCGCTGTCCAACATAACGAGGGCGGGAAAAGGTGTCAAGCGGTCCGCTGCTTGCTGGCCCCTCCGCTAGTGGGCCGTCCAGCCGCCGTCTACCACCAGATAGGCGCCGGTCATGAAGGAAGAGTCGTCGCTGGCCAGGAAGAGGGCCGCCTTGGCCACCTCCTCGGGCCGGCCGAGGCGCCCCATGGGGGTGTTCTCCTCGGCCCATCGGATCATCTGCATCTGCTTCAGGGGGTCCACCAGCGGAGTGTCTATCCAGCCCGGGCAGATGGCGTTGACGCGGACGTTCTGGCGGGCACCGTCCAGGCCGAACTGCTTGGTGAGCCCAATGACGGCGTGCTTGGAGGCGATGTAGGCGTGTCCGAAGCCGCCGGGGAAGCCCTGAGGGAGGACGGCCCCCACCAGGCCCGCCATGGAGGCCATGTTGACTATGGCGCCGCCGCCCTGCTTGGCCATCTGGGCCAGCCCGTGCAGGCAGCCGTAGAAGACCCCAGTAAGGTTCACCGCCAGGATCCGCTCCCAGGTGTGGGCCGGCCCGCCGATGCCAGCGTTGTTGACCAAGACGTCCAGCCGGCCCCAGGCGTCAACGGTCGCCCCTATAGCGTTCTGCACATCCTCCTGCACGGAGGTGTCAGCCCGGAGAGGGCGAGCCTCTCCACCGGCAGTCACAATCTCCTCCGCCACGGCCTGAGCCGGCGCCTCGTTGATGTCGGCCGCCATCACGCGGGCGCCCTCGGCGGCGAAAAGGAGGGCGATGGCCCGCCCGATGCCTGAGCCTGCGCCGGTAACAAGAGCCGTCTTGCCGGCAAGCCGTCCTGTCGTGCCCATAGGTGACCTCCTCTCACTCCGTAAGTCGCGCCGCCATTGTACGCACCGGCGGCAGCAGCCCGCCATCGGCTCCCTTGCCCGCCCGCCTTTTCACCCCCCATAATGGCCCATGGACCCCAGCCGAGGGAGAACCTATGAGCAAGCTCGCCGAACGCATTCGCAGGGCCAGCCGCATCGCGCCCGCCCCCCTGGGCTTCACAGCGGCGGCAGCCCCGGCGCCGGAGCCCACCCTCCTTTCCTTGGTGCGCCTCCAGGCCCACGAGGCTGCCAAGGCTGCCGAAGCCGCCAGCCGGGGGGCCGACGCCGTAATCATCGATGGTCTGGACCCCAACCGGGCAGCAGAGGTGGCTGCCAAGGCGCAGGGCCTCATCGTGGGCGCCCGCGTCCCCAAGCTTGGCCGCAGGGAGGCCGCAACCCTCAGGGCGGCGGGGGTGGACTTCCTGGTGATGGACCTGGCTTCGGCGGCGGAAGCGATGCTGGAAGAAGGCATCGGGTTCGTCCTGGCCCTTGGCAAGGAGGCCGACGAGACAACCCTCCGGCTATTCGCCGACCTATCCTTGGATGCCGCCATTGCACCTCCTCAGGAGGCGTTCTTGACCGTGGGCAAACTGCTGGACCTGCGTAGGATAGCCGCTCTCTCCCGCACGCCGCTCCTCTGCGAGACGGCCCCCGAGGCCGGCGCCGCGCACCTCCAACTACTGCGAGACTCTGGAGTAGCAGGGGTGATCGTTGACTCCTCGGGTCTAGGCAAACTGGACGTATTGAGGCAAACGATAGCGGCGCTCCCGGCCCGCGGCCGGCGACGCGAAGAGCGGGCCGAGGCGGTGCTGCCGGTGCAGGTCCTGGCTGGCCACGGCGAGGAGGAGGAAGAGGAGGAAGAGGAGCGCCTGAACAGGTTGGAGGCCTCCTCTGACGCTGGCTATGCCCCTTGGCACCCGGGGGGCGCCTGGGCACGAAGGCCGCGGGCACATTTACCTTGACGTAGGCGTTAAGTCCGCCTATACTGCCATTCAAGAAACGGGGGTGCTTGATTCCGTAAGGAGCGGGCCTTGACTGATTCTTCCGAAGCTTACCTACAGATCGGCGAAGTCGCTGAAAGGACGGGTGTCACGCAGCGCACCCTCCGCTTCTATGAGGAGAAGGGGCTGCTGAAGCCGCCCAGCCGGATGGAGGGGGGCTTCCGGCTGTACTCCGAGGAAGATGTCAAGCGGGTGGAGCAGATCCGCCGCCTTCAGGATCTTCTGGGCGTGACCCTGGCGGAGATCAAGGAGATGGTGGAGGCCCACGAGGTCCTGCGCCAGCTCAAGGCCCAGTACCGGCCAGAGGCCGCCATTGCCGAGAAACGCCGCCAGTTAGAAAAGGCCATCGAGGTCACCAACCGCCAATACGCCATCGTCAGCCAGAAGGCAGAGCAGCTCCGGGAGCTGAAATCGCAGATAGAGGAGCGTCTGAAGGTATTCCAGCGCTGGAGCAAAGAGCTGGATGAGATGGAGCGCAAGGCGGCCGCTCTAAGAGGCTAAGCCTCCCGCCTCGTCCTTCGGCCGCTTCTAGTGGTGCTCGCCGCCCTCTCCGGGTTCCCGCGGCGGCGGGCGGTGCAACCAGAACCCTACCTTGTGGCGCACCGCGTAGCCGACGAATCCCAGCGCTGTCGCCCCAGCCACGGCAGCCAGGGTGAGGAGCGCCAGCTCCAGCACGTCCGGCCCGCCATCGGACCCAGAGGTTGGGCCCGGCGATGCGGCAGGCGTCGCGGCGGGTGTCGCGCCCGCTGGGATGAGGGTTGGCCCGGGGGTCATGTCGCCCATGCAGGGGGGTGGTGTAGCCCGCAGGATCGGGCTGCCCCCAGCCTTGACGGTGAAAGTGATCTGGCCCTCCGTAGGCTCCTTCGTGGCGTCATCGGTGACCCGGTACCGGAATGTCCACTGGCCGGGCCCCGGCTTGTCCACCAGGTTAGGGTAGATGGCGAGGCCGTAACCGTCGCGCTGGAACACTATCCGCATGCCGACGCCCGACTTATCGGGCGGGACAAGGAAGAAGTCCCAGTCGCCCCCCTTGTCCTTGTCCCGGTTATTGACGGGGCGGGCGAAGCACATCTGGATGACTTCAGGCTTGTCGGCAAGCACGTCGCCGTCCTTCGGGAACATGAAGGTTATCTCGGGGCCGCCCGCCAGTGTCGCGGCCGGGAGCCCGGCCAGGACCGCCACCGCCGCCAGCGCTAGAACGGCCGCGACCCCCGGTATCGCCAAAAACCTCATCATGACTACCCCTGTGAAAGCTTGCTCCAGGCGAATGTACCACATCGCGCCGCTAGGGCGTAGGCCCAGTTCCGTCAGGGTCAGCCACCTGGGTATAATGCCAACGCATGTTAGCCGATGGTCTCCCCCTGCCCATGCCATGACGCGTCCTAGCCGCAGCAACCCGTCACAGGCGCAGAACCTGCGCTATCGCCGCATCGTGGCCAAGTTCGGCACCAACGTCCTGACCGCCGGCACCGATAAGCTCGACCTGGAAGTGATGGCCTCCCTCGTCGGGCAGGTCGCCCGGCTCCACAAGAACGGAGTCCAGGTGATCGTCGTCACTTCCGGCGCCATAGCTGCCGGACGCCACCGTCTCGGCATCCACCGCGACCGGAAGGACATGCCGTACCGGCAGGTGTTGGCGGCCGTGGGGCAGAGCGATCTGATGCAGGCCTACCAGGAGCTTTTTGCCTGGCATGAGATCACGGTGGCGCAGACGCTCCTGACGCGCCGCGATCTGGCGGACCGGCAGGGGTACCTGAACGCCCGCAACACCCTCCTCGCCCTGTTGGAGCTCGGGGTCGTGCCGATAGTCAACGAAAACGACGTAGTGGCGGTGGACGAGATCGAAGGGGCCAAGATAGGCGACAACGACAACCTTTCCGCCCTCGTGGCCAACCTCGTGGACGCCGACCTCCTCGCTCTCCTGACCGACACCCCCGGCCTTTACACTGCAGACCCCCAAGTGGACCCGGACGCCACCTTGATACCCCGTGTCGAGCGCATCGACGAGACCATCGAGGCGCTGGCAGGCGGGACCAGGGCCGACGGCCGCGGCGTCGGCGGCATGGCCACCAAGATCCAGGCGGCGCGTCTGGCCACCGCCGGCGGCGCCGACGTCATAATCGCTGCCGGACGGGAGCCCGGCGTCCTTGTACGGCTCGCCCAGGGCGAAGCCGTGGGCACCCTGTTCCCGGCTACGGTGGACCGCCTGGAGAGCCGCAAGCGCTGGATGCTGGCCGGCCTCTCGCTGCGGGGGGCCATCATCATCGACGAAGGAGCTGCCGGCGCGCTGCGGCACCAGAACAAGAGCCTCCTGCCCGCCGGAGTCCGCGACGTCCAGGGCGGCTTCGAGCGCGGCGACGCGGTGGAGCTTCTAGACCCGGAGGGGCGCCGCGTGGGCTACGGCATCGCCAACTACGGCTCTGCCGATATCCTGCGCATCCGGGGCATGCGCTCCGATCGCATCGAGGCCGTTCTCGGGCACCATTACGGCAGCGAAGTGGTGCACCGGGACAACATGGTGTGCCTGTAGGCGATGATGCTCAAGCGTGCCGCCGCCATCACCGGCATCGGCGAGCTAGCGCCGCTGAAGTCAGGCGAGGGGATGTCCAACCTGGGGATATGGGCCACGGTGTCGCGGATGGCTCTGGCGGATGCCGGACTGGAGCCCCGGGACGTGGACGGCCTGCTGGTAGCGCCGCCCATCACGGAGTTGGTGGCCATGTGGCCCAGCATCCTGGGCGAATACCTGGGCATTCACCCACGCTATAGCAACGTGGTGGACCTGGGTGGCGCCTCCCCCTGCGGCATGGTCTGGCGCGCCGCCGCCGCCATCGCCGCCGGCATGTGCCGGGTCGTCCTCTGCGTCACCGGCGAGGTCTCCGACGTCGAGACGTTCTATTCCCCTCGCGCCCGGCGGCGTACCCAGCAACTTCCATACCGGGAGTTCGAGGTGCCCTACGGGCCGATGGGCGTGAACTCTGGGTACGCCCTCATCGCCATGCGCCACATGTACGAATACGGGACCACGAGCCGCCAACTGGCTAAGATCGCGGTGGACCAGCGCGCCAACGCCTGTGCCAACCCGATGGCCCTCTACCGGACTCCCATAACCGTGGACGACGTCCTGGCCTCGCCCCTCGTGGTGGACCCCCTGCACCTGCTGGAGATCGTCCGGCCCTGCACCGGCGGCGCCGCCATCGTGGTGGTATCGCCGGAGCTGGCCAGGCGCTCGCCGGTGCCGCCGGTCTGGCTGTTGGGAGCAGGCGAGGCGTCCACCGGCATGATGCCCTCCCAGTACCCGGGCCTAACTACGTCGCCCGTCGCCATCTCTGGCCCGAAGGCGTTCCAGATGGCGGGTGCCGGGCCCGAAGACGTGGATCTGGTCTCGGTGTACGACTGCTACACCATAACCGTGTTGGTGACGCTGGAGGACGCGGGGTTCTGCCGCAAGGGCGAGGGCGGCAGGTTCGTGGAGGAGCACGATCTGACCTTCCGGGGCGATCTGCCTCTGAACACCCACGGCGGCCAGCTCTCCTTCGGCCAGCCGGGGATCGCCGGGGGGATGTCCCACATCACCGAGGCCGTGCGCCAGCTCCAGGGCAGGGCCGGCGAGCGGCAGGTGCGCGGGTGCGAGATCGCCTTCGTCAACGGCAACGGCGGGATCATGAGCGAGGAGGTCTCGCTGGTGCTGGGGGTGTAGCCGTGACCCAAGGTCCAGGGGTGCAGAAGCCGCTGCCGGAGCCCTCGGCCCTTACGGAGCCCTTCTGGCAGGGGCTGCGGAGGCGCGAAGTGCGTATCCAGCGTTGCGGGGAGTGCCGGAGGTACGTCTTCTACCCGCGGGCCCTCTGCCCCCACTGCCTTTCGGACAGGCTGGAGTGGGTGCGGGCCAGCGGGAAGGGCCGTGTGTACTCCTACACCGTGGTCAGGCGCGCCATGCACCCGGCCTTCCAGGCGGAGGTCCCGTACGTCTTCGCCATCATCGAGTTGGAGGAGGGAGTGCGGCTGCCCAGCAACGTGATCAACTGCCGTCCCGAAGACCTAAGGGTGGACATGCCGGTAAAAGCCGTTTACCATGACGTTACGTCGGAGATCACACTGCTCAAGTTCGAGCCAGAATAGCGAAGGATAGAAGAACGAGGTGCCGGGCGCCGGGGCAGTGGCCCTGGCGTCGCGGCTGCTTATCGAGCGAAGCGAGGTTGCATGGGCTCAGTCGTAAAGAAGAGGCGGAAGAAGATAAGCAAGCACAAGCATCGCAAGATGCTGAAGAAGACCCGCTGGCAGCGGCGCCACAAGTAGGGCGCTCCGGGGCGGGCGGCCGGCGTCGGGAAGGCGCCACCAAGCCGCTAGGATTCGCCCCCACGGCGTCCGCACAGCGGCCCAACATTCTCGATATGTAACGCGTCTCGCCTAGGACACGCCGCCCCAGGGAGCGATGGCGCCGGTGGTCGCTTCCGGCCAGTTGGTCTCGGCCCCTGAGAGCAAGTCCCGGATGGTGAGACCGGGCGGCCCGCCAGGCCCGGGGCTGTAGAGCACGAGCCCGTCAGCGGAGATCGAGCGGATCTCGCCCCCAAGCCGGTCGAGCAGGGTGGCGTGGGAGCCGTCCGGCGCGCCTTGGAGGATGGCGAGTCCTTGGACGCCGTAGTCCGCCCATATGAAGCCGTCGCTATCTCCTGGCGAAACCACGATGTTCTGGTGCGGGATGCTTTCGGACCCGTACGAGATCGCCCAGCCGGTTAATATGGTTTCGGCGCCGGAGGCGATATCGTAGACCGCCAGTTGCGTTCCGGGAGCATCCTTGCGGCCAGCGGGGCCGTCGAGAACGATCGCTTTGGTGGCCGGTGGCGCGAGCCAGAACTGCCTCTGATCGTCGAATCGCGGCACCCTGGCGGAGGCGCCGGTGGCGAGGTTATAGAAGTTCGCTTCGTAGGTCTCGAAGTAAGCGCCGGATTGGGAGGTGGGGCTGAGGCCGAGGAGTAGCTCGTCCGGCCGCGGCCAATCAAGGAGGATGGCATCGTCCAGAACAAGCGAATCTGCGCCGGTGTCCGGATCGCGCAGCCGAACCGAAGCCGTGAGGACGCCGCCGGGCGCGTCCAGGGTCTGGTAGGCGATGCGCTGCCCGTTGGGGGACCATGCGTAACTGGCGATGTTCTCGATGACGCCCTGGGCGCCGCTACCATCGCTCCGGTAAATCTCTAGGTTGGATCTACCCTGCGCCGAGCCTGCGCAGCGCACGGCGACGAGTTGTATGTCCGCGGACCATGTGAGTTCGTTCTTCCCGCTGGTTGCGCCTCCGCACACGCCTCGAGCAACGGTCTTTGTGGAACCACCGTCAGCGGAGGCCACGAAGAGCGTCCCGGACGAATCGAGATAGGCAACCTCCCGGCCTGCGCGACCGGCCTTCCAGCGGCCGATCGGCTCACCGGGTGGAGTCGGCCTGCTCCAGCGCTCCCATGACGTGAACATCGAGGCGGCTTCCTGTGATTCGGGATCGAGAAAGGCGGCAGGCCCTTTAAGCAAGCCCGTGATCCGCCAGCCGCCGGCCGTTTCCGCTGTGTGGAAGACCAGGGCCTCACGAATGGGGCGACCATCCAGGGGTGATCGGCCGATGCGGGTAGCGATCGCTTCGTAGGTTTCGGATTCTCCCCGGGACAGTTCTACCTCCCGGCTCATGCGGGCCGTCGCATACACCCGCGGCGCACCGCTCCCGAACTCGTCACTGGAGTCACGGAGCGCGTCGTAGATCCAGCCGGCGAGGTATCGCCCGTAGGACGGCGGATCGTAGACAGTGCCCTCAGAGTTGTAGGTGCCGATTTCAACGGCATACACACCCCCGCCTGCCGCAGCCTCTGCACAGTTGGGGCCGGGCGCCGGGAAGATGTTGGACGGGCAGGCATAGGGCTTGAAGCTCGTGAGCTCCGCCAGGTCAACATCGCCGACCACCAGGGCGCGGTCGATCTTCGCCGCCAGCTCTAGGAAGCCGGCCGGTGCCGTGGCCGGCCGGGTGGAAGACGGAGAAGCGTTGCCGCCGCCGCAACCGGCGAGGATGATGAGCGCCACGCCAGCCGTTGCGGAAAACAGGAGCCTGCCAAGGAGCGGCATGGCGCCCCCAGTTCTGCGAGGTGTGTGGCCGACGTAGCCCACTGCTGCGGACAGTTTACCAGATGAATGCCCGTGTTACGTTGCTGAGGTTGTTGTTTGTACAGTGCCTCACTGTGGGAGAGCCAGGAACGCATATCGTCGAGGAGTAGTAGTCGAATGCGGGGTTGAGCCAGTCTTCACCTGAACTCGCTTCGTGCACGTGGTAGCCCGACCATGGGCAGTTGCTGTCGTGCGTCTGAGTGCCATCAAGCCAGTTGGCTATATTCCCCGGATACTCAACCGTATACGCGCCTGCCCAACTAGTATTCGCATGCTTGAAGTCGACGTACCCTTGGTAACTATAGGACCCATTCTTGTATCCCCAGACCCAGAGCCTGTAGTAGCCACAGCCGGCTCCGTCCTCGAAGTTGGACGACAGTTGGGTTGTGACGTTGTAGTTGGGGTCTTGAGGCCACACGTGGAAGCGCTGCCACACGTTGTGATCCCCTGTGTCGTAAGCCTCGATCCCCCAGTCGATCGCGTTGCCACCGTAGTACCCGCCGTAGGGCGGGCATGCGCCCGCGTGGTACCAGCACCTCACATAGGACTTGTACCCAACATTATTGGTGGGCGGAAGCATCTCTGCCCGGCGTTCGCCCCAAGCTTCGGCGGGGCTGACCATCATCATCGTAACGCCGCCAGGGCTAGCAAAAACGCCCGCATCATCTCAGATCCTCCATAGCGAGCGATCCGGCGACGTTAAGGATCTCTTCGGCAGGAATGCCTAACGAAGTGACCGCCAGATACCCATCGGGTTGTGGAAACACGAGCGTGATGCTTGGCATGCCCGGCAAGCCGAGCCCCGCGGGGGTGCTGGTGTCGATCAGCACGGCCTGTCTAGACCCGACAGTCACTGTTCGAATCTGATCGGCCGAGGCTGTGGTGGAGAAGTCGGGCTCAGGGTCAAAGACGCGGAGGATGTGCAACTCGCCGGGAGGGCCGTTCGCTGACGGAATCGTGTAAGACAGGGCAGCCCGAAGAACCTCGCCCGTGGATGGGCAGACCAAGGCAAACGGGTTCGGCGCGTTCGGGACGTCAAGGTATCCCGGCGGGATCGACTGGATGGCTCCCCTGGGAAGGTAGTTCGGTGGGGGCGGCAGAAACTTCGCTCCTTCTTCGACGTCGAACTTCCCGGCCGCGCATCGCCCCTGGAGACTGCGCTGGCTGCCATCCCTTACCAACACATCGGTCGGACCGAATCTAATGCCGAGCAAGGTCCCGTCGAAGGGCGCTGCCGGCGTCGCGGAAATCCGAAAACCCTGGCGATCCTGCGCGGTACCAGGAGCGGACGCTCTTACAAGAAGGATGCCCGCAATCACAAGCGAGGCGACAAGCAGGGGCAAGATTGCGAGCCTGCGGATTTGGCCTGGGCGCATCTAGACCTCGTCTTTATAAGCCCTTCGGGGCGTTTTCATTTTCTTACCAGTGCCATACTCACTGAGAGAGGACCAGCTTGTCATCACCCCAGGGGTGATTTGTGGCGAAGCTCTCATTCGAAGCGAAGGCGCAGGAACGCCAGGACTTCGTCCTCGCCCGCCCCAGCCTGGGCGCGAGCGCAGGCGGCTCGTGCGGCGTCCCTGACCTCGTGGCAACAGGTTACGCCCAGCGACCCCAACAAGGCGCTGACCTGGGCCTTGACGGTGTTGGCCGATGTGCCGTGGAGCTCCGATATCTGGCGGCGGGATAGCCCGCTGGCCACTTCAACGAGCCGTTCGGTGAGCGCAGATGTCAGACGAAGATCGGCGGCAAGCCTGAGCAGGGCGCGTTCGACCACGGGCCACGCCCTGGGCGTGTCGCCCTGGGGAGACGCCTGTGCCGGCTCAGCTGCCCCTGGTGACTGTCGGGCGTCCATTCACTGCCCTCGTTCGTCTTTCTCTAGCTAGCATTCTCTGGCGGAGCCCAAGGGTTGTCAATGAGCGCGGCACTTGGGCCTGGCGGACTCCGTGTGTAACAATAGTTGTCAACAACCCATCGCAGGGGGACCCACACCAGCCATGACCATCACCAGCGAACTCCAGGCCAAAGGCGAGGCCGCGCGGCGGGCCGCCCGGGAGCTGGCCCGCACGCCCACTAGCGTCAAGGACCGGGCGCTGCTGGCCATCGCCGACGCCCTCCTGCGCCAGGCGGGCGAGGTCCTGCGGGCCAACCAGCACGACGTGCAGGCGGCGGTGGAGGCGGGGCTCCCCGACGCCGTCGCCGACCGTTTGGCCCTGACCCGCGACAAGATCGAGGGCATCGCCAACGATGTGCGCACCGTCGCCGCGCTGCCGGACCCCGTGGGCCAGATGATCGACATGCGCACCCTCCCCAACGGGATGCAGGTGGGCCGCCGCCGGGTGCCCTTGGGGGTCATCGCCGCCATCTACGAGAGCCGGCCCAACGTGACGGTGGACATCGCCTCCCTCTGCCTCAAGGCGGGCAGCGCCTGCATCCTGCGCGGCGGCAAGGAGGCCATCAACTCCAACCGCGCCCTGGCCGCCATCCTCCGGCAGGCCATCGCCGAGGCGGGCGCGCCCCAAGACGCCGTGCAGCTCATCGAGAACACGGACCGGGCGCTGGTGGGCGAGATGCTGAAGATGCGCCAGTACATCGACCTGGTGGTGCCCCGCGGCGGCGCCGAACTCATCCGCTACGTGGCGGAGAACGCCGCCATGCCCGTCCTCACCGGCGGCATCGGGGTTTGCCACACCTACATCGACCGGGCCGCCGATCCCGGGAAGGCGGTGCGCATCGCCCACAACGCCAAGACCCGCAAGTTCAGCGTGTGCAACGCCCTGGACACCCTTCTGGTCCACCGGGACGTCACAGACACCATCCTCCCAGAGATCGCCCGGGCCTGGGCCGAGTCCGGCGTCGAGATGCGCTGCGACGAGCGGGCGCTGCGGGCGCTGCGGGCCGCCGAGATTCCGGAGGCGAAGATCGTGCCGGCCCAGGAGGACGACTTCGGCCGCGAGTTCTTGGCCCTCATCGCTGCCATCAAGGTGGTCGACTCCCTGGACGAGGCCCTGGAGCACATCTACCGCTACGGCACCGGGCACTCCGATGCCATCGTCACAGAGGACTACTCCGCCGCCATGCGCTTCCTGGACGAAGTAGACACCGCTGTCTGCTACGTCAACGCCAGCACCCAGTTCACCGACGGCGCCCAGTTCGGTCTGGGGGCCGAGATCATCGACTCCACCCAGAAGACCATCGCCCGCGGCCCCGTCGGCCTGACGGAGATCACCACCTACAAGTGGATAGTCCTCGGCAACGGCCACATCAGGCCCAAATAGGGCCGCTGTCGCCTCGACCCTGAAAAAGGATACGATATGGCCCAGATGCGGCCCCCTCAGGCCAGCCAACCCAAAGGAGGGCTCCCATGAGCGGCTACCACTTCGAACGCGAGTGCCGGACCGAACAGTCCGAAAGCTACATCATCGAGCTCGATGACGAGGAGGTAGGCCGGGTCGACCTTCACTTCACACCCTCCGTGGCCTACGGCACCCTCTGCGTGCTGGAGAGCCTGACCGAAGAGGACGTGCGGGAGCTCATTAGCGAGATCGACGAGCGCTTAGTCCTCACCACCGACCCCTTCCGCGAGGACTTCGTCGTCACCGTCTGGGCTGGCCGGGAGGCCGCTGTCTACTCCGACGAGGACTTCGAGGGCGAGGAGGAAGAGGAGGAGGACGAAGACCTGGAGGGCAACGGCCACCGGGGCGACTGAGCAGGCGGCGGGCTATGGCGCCGGGCGTCCCAACCGCCAGGCAGCGGCGGTGAGGAGCGCGCCGCCGATGACCGCAACCAGCGCCAGGCCTATGGCCCCGGCTGCCTCATCGCTCCCGCCTGGCGGACCGCCGGCTTGCGGCAGTTCAGGGGGGCAGACGAACGGCAGGTCGGTGAGTCCTATCACCCCCCTCGCGAGGACGCGGCCAGCCCCATCCAGGGCCTGCACTTCGAAGAAGAGAGACGAGGGCGCCACGAGGGCGGCGTCCCTAGTCCCCGGCACCCGGTAAGACGTCGCGTTCCCCGGCAGCAGGTCGTCGAACGCCACCTCTTCGGTTGGGATCTTGGCCAGCAGTTCACATGTCCTGCCCGTGAACCGGGCCCGCCCGGAGACGCGCATACTGGTCTGCCCCAACCCTGGGTCATCCCATGCGACCCCATCTATGGACACGAAGCGGAGGCTCAGGGGCACCGGCGTTGGCGTCGGCGCCGGGCTGGGCGTCGCGGTGGGCGAGGCGGCCGGGCTTGCCGTCGCAACCGGCGTCGCGGTGGGCGAGGGCTGCTGGGCGCGGCCGCTGCCTGGGGTTGCCAGGGCGGCTGCCAGCAGAAGAGTGCCGATGGTCAGAACGAAGAGCGCGAACGAGGCGCGGCGCATGGAAGTCCCTCCCTTCGTGTCTACCAGGCGCCGCGCCCCTAACGCTCTCCGTCCGAGCCGCTGCTTCCCCGGCCCGGGCGTGGGGCGAAGCGGCACGCCCCGAGGCCGGCCAGCGCCAGGCCGCCTAGAGCCGCGAGCGCCGCCGCCTCCGCGTTGCCCCCGCCCCCGCGGGAGGGAGCGCCGCCCGCGTTAGGCACCACGGCCGGCGTCGGGGTGAAGAAGGGACACAGCGTCCCTGGCACCGCGATTTCTGGCGGCGGGCAGTGGTCTATCGGCGTGGGCGACAGACTGACGGTTGGCGTCGGCGCCGGGCTGGGCGTCGCGGTGGGCGAGGCGGCCGGGCTTGCCGTCGCGGCCGGCGTCGCGGTGGGCGAGGGCTGCTGGGCGCGGCCGCTGCCTGGGGTTGCCAGGGCGGCTGCCAGCGGAAGAGTGCCGATGGTCAGAACGAAGAGCGCGAACGAGGCGCGGCGCATCGAAGTCCCTCCCTTCGTGTCTACCAGGCGCCGCGCCCCTAACGCTCTCCGTCCGAGCCGCCCGCTCGGGACGCCCTCCTACGGTATCGATACCAGGGTCATGGCGTTATAGTCCCTTCCTGGCGTGTTGCGGCATGACCAGTTGCCGCTGGGTTTGGCCCAGATCAGCGCCACGCACTTCCCCAGGGCCCGCTGCCCGTAGGCGTTGGGGTGCAGCGACTCCTGAGCGTCCCCCTGGCAGCAGCCGGTGTTCACCCAGCGCACCCACTCGTGGGTCACCGGGCTGGGGCAGCAACCGTTGACCAGCGACGAGCTGCGGTGGCAGACCTCGTGGCCGTTGATGGAGTCCCGCACATCCAGGAACTGCACCCCCTTCTCTGCCGCCACCTGGCGCATGCTGTCCACGATGAAGGGCGTGGCCACGTTCTTCGCCCAATCGAAGTCGGCGTCGTAGAAGGGGCAGCCGCCTGACCACCACCTGTCGCTGCCCGAGTAACGGACATTGGCGGCGGCGGGCACGGGCGAAGCGTAGCCAGCGATGACGAACTTCCACTGGGAGGGGCTGTAGCCGGCGGCTGCCATCACGGCCCTGACCTCGTCGATTGACTTGCGCAGGCCGTCCTTGGCGGCCGGCATCAGCGCTTGTAGGTTGGCCTGCTGGCTCTGGTTGCAGGGGCCGAGGCCGAGGATCCAGTTGGCCGTGCAGTTGATCACCATATCGGCGAAGCCCACGTCGTTGGCCAGGACCGTCAGCACCACCATCTTGACGTTCTTCTGTTGGGCCACCGTCAGTAGCTGGTCGGCCTGGGGCGGCTCTCCCTTGAAGCTCTGGCCGCCCTGGGATGCGCGCCAGATGTTCACCGAACGGGCTCCCGAACAGGCCAGGTTGATCTTCTCCTGGACAGAGATCGCGGCGCTCTTGATGGTGGCCACATCTGAGCGGTGGCAGCCGTTGCTGTAGGAAGAGCCGTACACCCGCGTCGGGTCGTAGGAACAGAAGATCCACCAACAACTGGCGGCACGGTCGGTGCCATCGCGGGTGCCGAACATGTTCAGGCTGTTGCCCTGCCAGCGTCCAGCCTCACCGGAGATGAAGCTATCACCGAGGGAGACGATGGCGGTGGGCCCGGAGTTCGGCCCGGCCTCCGACGGTTTGGCCGGCCAGGCCACGGCGGCGAACAAGGCCACCGCGATGGTCAGGAGCAGAGCGAGCGGCAGGCGCAAGCGGCGAGTGCTGGATGTGGCTGGCATCAGGTACCCCCCTTCCTTAGAACCGATTGCCCTTGAATTGGCTTGAAAGTAGTCAAGCCGGATGCGATTGTCAAGGAGCTCGAGGAGCGAATTTCTGGATAACTTGTCTCCCCAAGGCTCCAGGGGCTACCCTACTAGCGCACATGAGCGCAGACGGCGCCAAGTACATCCTGGCCATCGACCTAGGCACCGGCGGTCCCAAGGTGGCCCTGGTATCCAGCCGGGGCGAGATCGCCGGCTGGGAGGCCGAACGCAACGATGTCTCTCTACTGCCCGGGGGCGGCGCCGAGCAGGACCCGGCGGACTGGTGGCGGGCCGTGAGCACGGCGGCCAAGCGCCTGCTGGGCCGCGGGCTCGTCCCTGCCGGCCGCATCGTAGGCATCGGTTGCACCGCCCAATGGTTCGGAACCGTGGCCGTAGACCGGGACGGCAACCCCTTGGCCAAGGCCATCATCTGGCTGGACGCTCGCGGCGGCAAATACGCCCGGCGCGTGACCGGCGGCGGGCCCATCACCGTATCGGGTTACGGGGCCGCGCGGCTCATGCGCTGGCTGCGAGTGACGGGGGGTGTTCCCTCCCGTACCGGCAAAGACCCCATCGGCCACATCCTCTTCCTCCAGAACGAACGGCCAGACGTCTACCGGCAGACCTATAAGTTCCTGGAGCCCGTAGACTACCTGAACTTCCGCTTTACGGGCCTCATGGCGGCCTCCTACGACACCATCACCGGCCACTGGCTAACGGACAACAGGGACCTGGCCCGCGTCCGTTACGACGATAAGCTCATCGCTTGGGCCGGCATCGATCGCGATAAGCTGCCGGAGCTGCGGCCCACGGGGACCGTCCTGGGCACGGTCACCCGGGAGGTGGCCCGCGAGTTCGGTCTTCGGGATGACGTCCAGGTGGCCATGGGCCTACCGGATACGGAGTCGGCGGCCATAGGCTCCGGCGCCGTGCGGGACTTCGAGCCCCACCTGTACATCGGCACCTCCTCCTGGCTGACCTGCCACGTCCCTTACAAGAAGGTGGACCTAGCGGCCAGCATAACGTCCCTGCCCTCGGGCATCCCCGGCAAGTACCTGGTGGCGACGGAGCAGGACACCGCCGGCGGCTGCCTGAACATCCTGCGCGATCAAATCTTCTGGGCCGCTGACGGTCTCACGCCTGGTCCTCCGCCCGAGGACGCCTTCGAACTCTTCAACCGCATCGCCGCTACGGTGCCGCCGGGGAGCGACAAGCTCATCTTCACCCCCTGGCTGAACGGCGAGCGCACCCCGGTCGAGAACCACCTGGTGCGCGGCGGCTTCTTCAACCAGTCCCTGAGCACCACCCGGGCGCATATGGTCCGCGCCGTCTTCGAGGGCGTGGCCCTGAACACACGCTGGATGCACCAGACCGTCGAACGGTACACCAAGCGGCGTCTGGATAACATCAACTTCATCGGCGGCGGCGCGCTCTCCGACCTTTGGAGCCAGATCCACGCTGACGTGCTGGACCGAAGGATCCGCCAGATGGAGGAGCCCCGCCTGGCCAACGCCCGGGGCGCCGCCTTCAGCGCCCTGGTAGCCCTGGGCCATCTCTCCTTCGATGATGTGCCCGGCCTCGTGCGGCCCAAGCGGGTCTACGAGCCCAATCCGGCCAACCGCCGCATCTACGATGAGCTGTTCGCCGAGTTTGTGAACATCTATCGCAACAACAAGAAGATGTACGCCCGGCTCAACGCCGGACACTAG
>DAOUBD010000050.1:0-34364 GCA_034432935.1 Dehalococcoidia bacterium
CTCACCGAGACGTAGTAGTCGGCGTGGATGGCCGAGGGGCTGAAGTCCGGCGCGACGGTCACCACTTCAGCGCCCTTGTAGCGGGCCTCCGTAATGTAGTGCTGGTGAGGAATGCGGGTATAGGTGGGGTTGCCGAACCAGATGAAGATGAGCTCCGAGTGGAACCAGTCATCGATGGAGCTGACGGGGTCGAAGATGCCGTAGGTCAGATAGTGCCCGGCCGCGAAGTCGTTCATCTCCGCGTTGAGGTCCATGGTCAGGGCGCCGATGAGGGAGGCGAAGCGTCCGCGGCCGGCGATGCCCCAGGTCGGCAGGTTGCAGCCGCTGAGGTGGATGATGGACTCCGGTCCTTGCTCCACTATGGCGTCGATGACGGCGTCGGCGATCTCCGTGAGGGCCTGGTCCCAAGATATGCGCTTCCACTTGCCGCTGCCGCGCTTGCCTGCCCGCTTGAGAGGGTAGAGGACGCGTTCCTTGGCGTAGAGGAGCTGGCTCCAGGCGGCGCCCTTCTGGCAGCCCATAGGGTTCATGTCCGGCACGCCCTTCTCGATGACAGGCAGGGTGCCGCCCTGCTCCTCGCGCCAGACGATGCCGTCTTTGACGTACACCCGCAGGGGGCAATTGCCGGGGTAACAGTCTATGCAGTGGCTCCCCCAGGCCACCCTATCCCACTTCCACTGTTGCCGGTACAGGTCTTCGTTGGAGCGGTACGTCGCCGTCCGGCCGCCGTTGGCCCTGGTGAGAGTGCGGGTCTGCGTCTTCGCCATGGAACTCCCCTCCGCTAGGTTCTGGGCGGCTCCAGTGTACGAGGGCCCGTCTTTCGCGTCTGTCGGGCGGCGCCGCAGAATGCTGTGGGGTTCTCCCCCACTGACCGCGCTCCTCTGGCCCAGGACTCGCCTAGACCCGGATACGCGCCGCCACCTCGGCAAAACGGTCGAGCGCCGGTATGACCTCTGGGCCGCCGGGAGGCATGAGCCAGAAGACGCAGCGCTCGACGCCAGCGTCTGCCCACTGGCGGATCGTGTCCGGGTTAGGCGGGGCGCCGAACACGGTTACGGGTATCGGCCCGCGCCCGGCCTCTTGGGCCAGGCGCTGTAG
Organism: Dehalococcoidia bacterium; assembly: GCA_034432935.1. Taxonomy (GTDB): domain Bacteria; phylum Chloroflexota; class Dehalococcoidia; order SM23-28-2; family RBG-16-64-32; genus DAOUAG01. The sequence continues at coordinate 1,099 of DAOUBD010000050.1, forward strand.
TTGCGCGATCCGCTCCGTCAGGGGCACCTTGCTCCGGCCCGGTATAGGCATCCAGGCGTCGCCATACTCCACGACGCGCCTTAGGACGTGGGGGCCATCGCCGCCGACGTAGATGGGTGGATGGGGCTTCTGCACCGGCTTGGGCCAGGACCAGATGGGGTCGAAGTTCACCATCTTGCCGTGGAACTCGGCCTCATCCTTGGTCCAGATCTCCTTCATGGCTTGGATGCGCTCTCGCAGCAGTCGCCACCGGGTATCGGGATCCGTCCCGTGGTTCTCCATCTCCTCCCGGTTCCAGCCAGCGCCAACTCCGAAGACGAACCGGCCGCCAGAGATGTAGTCGAGGCTGGCCACCTCCTTGGCGAGGGTGATGGGGTCCCGTTGCACCACCAGGCAGATGCCCGTGCCGACCTTGAGGTCCTTGGTCGCTGTGGCCGCGGCGCTCAGGGCAACGAAGGGGTCCAACGTGTGGGAGTACTCCTTCGGCAGCTCGGCCCCGCCGGGCCACGGGGTCCGCCGGCTGGTAGGGATATGGGTGTGCTCCGGGAAGAGCAAGAGATCGAAGCCGCGCTCTTCTACGGCCCGGGCCAGCTCAGCGGGCCCTAGCGAGTAGTCTGTCACAAACATGGTGATGCCGAACTTCAACAGCAACCTCCTGACACCTAGCCGTTTGCCGCTAGGTGCGATGATACCGGCCTGCGCCGGATAGGCGCGAGGGGGCCGTTAGTCCTGGGCGCCGATGGAGTCTTCGTCCACTTCCAGCCGGAAGAGCGCCTTGGCGGGCTCTACGAAGCGTTCGTTGCACTCCTCGCAGGTGAGCAGGTGGTGAAGGACGCTCACCTCCAGGCTGCGCCGCTGGTCCAGGTAGCGGAAGAGACCGTTGCGAGCCTCGGCGCAGGACACTGGCCTGAGGAACGGGGCCGCGTCCTCCCCTTCCGGCATGCGCTCCCAGAGAGAGATGGCCGAGTCGCGGCACTGGGGGCACTGCATGACGTGGCCCTCCCAGCGGATCTCGGCCTCCTCTTCTCCCGCCAGCACGCCGACCCGCAAGAAGTCGCCGATGTGGCTTACGGGCCGGACCCGGGCCTTCTCCGCCTCGGTAGGCTCACCATCGAACGGCCAGAAGATCACGTGAGGGGACATAGCCCACGACCTTCCCGGCGTCAGGTCACCTTGACCCAGCGCCTTATTCTCTCCAAGAGCTGCTCCGCCTTCTCCTGGGGCGTGCCCGATAGGAACTCGCGCCGCCTTTCACCCGTCCGGGCCGAACCGACCCCTGCAACCACTGTGGGCGATCCTTCCAGCCCCAGCCAGGCGGGGTCCAGGCCCAGGTCAGAGGCGCTCCAGACCGTGACCGGGGCCTCTCTCATCGCCCAGTCCCAGCGCTGGAAGTCCAGGAACCGGGGCTCGTTGATATCGAGCTTCACGGACACCACGCAGGGTAGCGGCGCCTCCAGTATCTCATACCCTGCGCCTAGTTCGCGCCGGGCCCGCAGGAGCCTGCCGCCGGGGCTGACCTGGACCCGGCTGGCGTAGGTCACCTGGGGCAGGCCCAGCCACTCCGCAATGCCAGGCGGCACCTGGCCGGTGGCGCCATCGGACGATTCGTCCCCGCAGAGCACGAGATCATACCCGCCGATGGCCTTTATCCCCGCCGCCAGGGCGTAAGACGTCGCCAACGTGTCGGCCCCTCCAAAGGCCCGGTCGCTCATGAGATAGGCCGCATCGGCCCCCATGGCCAGCCCCAGGCGCAGGTAGCGTTCGAAGAAGGGCGGGCCCATCGAAAGGAGGGATATGCGGCCGCCGTGGACCCCCTTCAACTCCAGCGCCGCCTCCAGGGCGTTCATGTCGGGCCCGTTGATCTCTTGCCGGGCTTTGCCCCGGTCCAGGGTTCGCGTCTCTGGATTGACGCTGACCTCTTCGGACTTGGGGACGACCTTCAGGCAGACGATGGCGTGCAGGCCCGGCATCTAGCGCCTCCCCGCTGTCTTCCCCCGCTTCAACCCCTCGATGAGGGGGGGCAGCACCTGGAACAGGTCATCGGCGATGCAGTAGTCTGCCGACTCGAAGATCGGCGCCTCCGGGTCCGAGTTGATGGCCACCACCGTCTCCGCCTCCTGGATGCCCACGGTGAACTGCATGGCCCCGCTGGCGCCGCAGACGATGGCCAGCTTGGGACGGGTGACAGAGCCTGTCTGTCCCACCATGCGTTCGTGGCCGATCCAGCCCAGGTCCACCGCCACCCTGGTGGCGCCCACCTCGGCGCCCAGGGCCTTGGCCAGGGCCCGCACGAGACCGAAGTCCCCCTGCACTCCGCGGCCGCCGACCACCAGCCTCTCGGCCTGCGTGATGTCGACCCCCCGGCGCAGAGAGCGCCTGACCACCCGCACGCGAGCGTCCTCATCCGTCAGGGCGGCAACCATCTTTTCGATGCGGCCCGTCCGGTCAGGCTCAGCAGCAGGCCGGGGGAAGACGCCCGGCCTCACGGTGGCCATCTGAGGCCGGTGCCGCGGGCACTGGATGGTGGCCAGGATCCCCTGGCCGAACCCCGTCACCTCGCCCGAGAGCAGGCCCGTCGCTGGGTCGATACGGAGGTCCGTGCAGTCTGCCGTAAGGCCCGTGCGCAGCCGCACGGCCAGCCGGCCAGCGAGATCGCGACCGTTGGCCGTGGCCCCCAGCAGCAGCACATCGGGCTTGCGCTCCAGCACGAGGCCCGTCACCACCTTGGTGCTGGGGTCGGCCGTATACGGCTCCAGTAGAGGGTGCTCCACGGCCAACACCTCATCGGCGCCATAGCGAACGGCTTCCTGGGCCAACGGATCGAGGTCGCGGCCCAGGAGCACAGCGGTCAAGGCCGCTCCTGCGGCGCCGGCCAGCTTCTTCCCTTGCCCGAGAAGCTCCAGCGAAACGCCGCTGAGCCTCCCGGCGTCGTGCTCCAGCCAGACCCAGACGCCCTTGGCCTCTTCCGGGGGATAGCTGGGCTGGATCACGACCCACCACCGGCCGCCATAGCGGCGGCGGCCAACTCTGCCACGTCCATGACCTTCATTGAGCTTCCGGACTGCTTCAGGCTGTCCTCCAGGCAGGCGATGCAGTGGGGGCAGGCCGTCACCAGGATGCTGGCGCCAGTGCCCAGCGCCTCCTGCGCCCGCAAGGAAGCGAAGCGCTCGCCGGCCGCCGTCTCCATCCACATGCGGCCGCCCCCGCCGCCGCAACAGAGGGCAGATTCACGGTTTCGAGGCATCTCCACGACCTCGAGACCTGGTATGGCGGCCAGCACCCGGCGCGGCGCATCATAGACGGAGTTCCGCCGGCCCAGATAACAAGGGTCATGAAAGGTGACCTTGGCCTCCAAGCGGTGAGGGAACTGGAGGCGCCCCTCTTCGAGGAGCAGGGCCAGGTACTGGCTGTAATGCAGGGGGCGGAAGCCGTCCCGCCGCGGATAGTGGTTCAGGAACATATCGTAGCAGTGGGGTGAGACGGTAACCACCGTACCCACGCCGGCCTCAGCGAACCGCTGCGCGTTGGATTCGACGATTTGGGCCAGATAGTCGTGCTGTCCCAGGGCGTAGGCGGCATCGCCGCAGCACGGCTCGGCCTCTCCCAAGGTCCCGAAGGAGACGCCCGTCTGGTTCAAGACCGCTACCAGGGCTCTGGCCACCTTCTGCGCCCGGTTATCGTAGGAGGCGGTGCATCCAGCGTAGAAGAGCACCTCATCGGACGGGGCGAACTCTCTTAGGCCGAGGCCCCGGGCCCAGTTCCCTCGCTGGGAAGGAGGGCGCCGCCAAGGGTTCCCGTCCCAGTAGAGGGCCCACATTACGGGCGGCAGACCCTTCGGCACCCGCTGATCCTGCCAGGCGAGGCGGCGCAAGGCTAGCATCACCTCAGCGATGGGCACCCCGCGCGGGCAGAGCTCTTCGCACTGCCGGCAGGTGGTGCACCACCACAGCTCTCCGTCCTGGGGCAAGCCCATCTGGGCCCGCCGGATGAGAGTACGGACGTTCAGGGGCTCCTCCTTGACAAGCCCCCAGGGGCAGATGGCAGTGCAGACCCCGCATTGATAGCAAGGGGCCACGGCGCCATCGGTCGCGGCCATCACCCGCTCCCACAGGGCATCGTCTAGGGTGATGACTTCCCCACCCTTCCGTCTCACCCTACGGCCGCTCCTTCCTGCATATAACGGCGCACCACTTCGTCCATCTCCCGCACCTTCCTGGCGAACTCTCGCCCCTCCGACGCCGAAATCCACTGTAGCTGCAGCCGGTCAGGAGCTATCCCCTTGCGTTCGAACTTGCGGCGCCAGAACTGGAAGCGCTTCTGGGTCTGGACGTTGGCGTTGATATAGTGGCAGTCCGATCCTCGCTCCGTCAGCCGGCAGCCGGTGACCAGAACGGCGCCCGCTCCCAACTCGAAGGCCCGGGCGATGAAATCTTCTTCGACCCGGCCGGAGCACATGGAGCGGATGATTCGGGCCGAAGTTGGGTACTGGATCTTCTCCACGCCGGCCTGGTCGGCGCCGGCGTATGAGCACCAGTTGCAGGCGAAGACTAGCACCTTCTCCTGCGGGCGTTCGGCCAGGGCAGCGTCGATCTGGGCCAGGATCTGCTCCTTGGTGAAGTAGGGCATGGTGATGGCGTCGTAGTTGCACTCGGCAGCGCAGGTGCCGCAGCCCTGGCAAGCGGCCTCGATGAACCGTATCGGCCCCTGCTTCACGGGCCCCAACATCTCGATGGCGCCGAAGGGGCAGACGGGGACGCAGCGGCCGCAGAAGATGCACTTCTCCAGATCCACCTGGGCCGTGATGGGCTCCTTCTCTATATGGTCCTTGGCCAGAAGCGCCCCGGCCTTTGCCGCTGTCGCCAACCCGTGGGCTATGGACTCCCGCACGTCCTTCGGCCCCTGGATAGCCCCCGCCAGGAAGATACCCGGCGAGCCCGCCTCGGCGGGCCCCAGCTTCGGGTGTTTCTCTAGCAGGAAGCCGTCCTCACTGCGGGACACCTTCAGCTGCTCCGCCACCGTCTCCTCGGGCGGGCGCAGGCCAACGGCCAGTACCAGGAGATCGGTGGGCACCCTCACATCCGCGCCCAGCAGCTCATCGCGCACGACGACAGCGCCGCCCTCGATGCGCAGGGCCTCGTGGGCGGGCAGATCGGGGTAGCGGATGAACTGGACGCCTTCCCGGGCTGCCTGCTCATAGAGCTCCTCGGCGCCGCGGCTGAAGGTGCGGATGTCCCGGTAGAGGACGCGCACCTTCTTGCCCAGGCGACGCAGACGGAGGGCCTGGCCCATCATGGACTCGCAGCAGTAGCGGGAGCAGCCGGCGCCGTCCTGGCGGGAGCCCACACAGCCGGCGATGGTGATGCGCTCACCCGGGACCTCCGGCCACATACCCTCCAGGTCCAGGTTCGTGATCACGTGAGATCGCCCGTTCCCGAACTCGTGGGGCTCATAAGGCCGGGCGCCCATGGCCAGCACCACGGCCCCCGCTCGGACCTCCTCGCCATCGGAGAGCCTAGCGTAGAAGTTGCCGATGTGGCCGCCGATGGTCTCCACCTCGACGCCCAGATGGACCTTCACGCCAGAGCGGAGCACTTCGGCCCTTTGCTCCTTCAACAAGCGGTGGGCGCTGATGCCGGCCGGGGAGAGTTCGTCCAAGTGGCGCAGGAGGCCGCCCAGCTCCGGCTCCCGTTCCACCAGATGGGTCTCGTAACCTTGGCGGGCCAAAGCGCTGGCCGCCACCATCCCCGCTATGCCGCCGCCCACCACCAGCGCGGCCTGCACTACAGGCTGCTTGCTGATCTCCAGCGGAACCAGGCGCACCGCCTTCTCGACGCCCATCTTGACCATGTCCATGGCCTTGAAGGTGGCGGCGTCTTTGTCCTCCTTGTGCACCCAGGAGTCCTGGTTGCGCAGGTTGACCATCTCCAAGAGGTATGGGTTCAGACCGGCTTTGAAGCAGACCCGGCGGAAGGTGCCTTCGTGGGTCTTGGGGGAGCAGGCGGCCACCACAAGCCTGTTTACGCCATGCTCCCGGATGCGCTCCACGATCTCGGCCTGGGTGTTGCCGGCGCAGGAGAACTTCTGGTCCTGGGCATAGACGACGCCGGGCAGGGTCCTGGCGTACTCCACCACCCTTGGCACGTCCACCACGCCGGCGATGTTGCTGCCGCAATGGCAGACGAAGACCCCCACCCGCGGCGTCTCGAGGTCGGTAACCGGCTCCACCTCTTCGGGCGCCGGCCAGGTCCGTTCGTCGAGGTGCGCCAGGGCGGCCGCCGCCGCGGCGCTGGCCTCGGCTACGGTGTCCGGGATGTCCTTGGGGCCGCCAGCGCAGCCGGCGAGATAGATCCCCTCCCTTGTGCTGCCCACCAGCCCCAGGTTCGTCTCCCGCGCCTTCAGGAACCCGTCTTCGGCCACCTCCAGACCCAGGGTAGCGCCCAGCGCCGCCAGCCCCTCTGGCGCTTGGGCGGCAGTGGCCAGCACCACCATGTCCGTCTCCAGGGTCTTCACCCTCCCCTCCCGCGTGTCTTCGTAGCGCAAGGCCAAGCGCTCACCGGCTGGCACAATGCTGGCCGGGCGGCCGCGGATGAACCTAGCTCCCGCCTCCTCGGTGCGCTTCCAGAAGGAATCGAACCCCTTGCCATAGGCCCGGACGTCCATGAAGAGCACTGAGACCTCCGGAACGCCGTGGTCCAGGGCCTGGAAGGCGTGCTTGATGGAGTACATGCAGCAGAAGCGGGAGCAATAGCGGAAGAAGCGGCGGTCCCGCGATCCCACGCACAGCACGAAGGCGATGCTGTGCGGGTGTTTGCCATCCGAGGGCCGCACGATCTCTCCGCCCGTCGGGCCCGCCGAGGTGAGGAGCCGTTCGAACTCCAGCGCCGTGAGAATATCGGGGTGAGTGCCATAACCGTGTTCCCGCACGAGGGAAGCATCGACGGTCTCGAAGCCGGAGGAGACGATGATCGAGGCCGCTCGCCGTTCCAGGTGCTGCACCGGGGGCATGCTGAAATCGATGCACTTGGGGGGGCAGACGTCGGCGCAACGGTGGCACGGCCAGTAGTTCGGCGGCTCGTTCAGACAGTGGTCGATATCGATGACGTAAGCGCCGGGCACCGCCTGGGGGAAGGGCGTGTAGATCGCCTTGCGGGAGGCCATGGCGGCATCGAACTCGTTTACCAAGGGCACGGGGCAAACGTTGACGCACTCGCCGCAGCGGGTGCACTCGCTGGTGACGAAGCCCGCCCTGCGGCGGATGGTGAGGCGGAAGTCGCCCGCCTGCCCCTCCAGGCCCACCACCTCAGCGTTGTTCAGTATCTCGATGTTCGGGTGCTCACCTACCTCTGAGAGCTTCGGGGCCTCGATACAGATAGAGCAGTCTAGCGTGGGGAAGTTCTTGTCCAGGGCAGCCATCTTGCCGCCGATGGACGGCCCCTTCTCGATGAGGAGCACTTTGGCCCCCGCCTCGGCCAGGTCGAGGGCCGCCTGTACTCCCGCGATCCCGCCGCCGATGACTGCTACCGTGTCTCTCATGCCTCGGCTCCAGCCATAGCGTGTTCGTATCCGCAGGCGAAGGCCCGGAGGTTCAGGTCGGCCAGGGAGGCTCTGACGGTGGTGCGGATGGCCTCTTCCAGGGCCGGCCGGCTCACCAGCTCCGTCACGCCGCAGAGGAATCCTAGCATCACCATGTTGGCGACGATGCGGCTGCCCATGTCGCTGGCCAGCCTGGTGGCCGGCACGCGCCGCAGCCAGCCCTCGCGGGAGACGCTCTCCACCAGATCCGAGTCCACGATGAGCTGCGCACCCTCAGCCGCCGCTGCTCCGTACTTGCTGAAGGCCTCCTGGGACATGCAAACAACGATCTGAGGTTGCGTCACCAGGGGGTAATCGATGGGTTCGTCGCTGATGACCAGCTCTGCCGCGCAGGCGCCGCCGCGCGCCTCCGGGCCGTAGGACTGGGTAAGGATGGCGTTCTTGCCATCGTAGAGCGCCGCTGCCTTGCCCAGGATATGCCCTGCCAGAATGATGCCCTGGCCACCGAACCCCGCTAGCTGCACCTCCTGGCGCATGTCATGCCTCCCAGCCCACCGGGCGGTATACGGGGCGCTCGATATCCACGAAGTTCCCCAGGATGATGGGGGAATCGTGGCTCATATCGATGCTGGCCTTGGCCAGGTCCGCATCTGGGTCCACGATGCCGTTCCTCCGGTAAAGCCCCATCTCGTCTAGCCCTTCGCCCAGGTTGTTGGACTTACCGAAGCCGACCGGGCAAGGCGACAAAACTTCGATGAAAGCCAGCCCCCTCTTCTGGAAGGCGCGCAGCATCGCCTTGTGCAGTTGGCGCACGTGCAGCGATGTCCAGCGGGACACGAATACGGCACCCAGGCTGGCCATGAGGTGGGGAAGATTGAAGGCGGGCTCCGGGTTCCCCTTCGGCGTTGTCGTGGTGCGGGAACCCAGCGGAGTCGTGGGGCCCATCTGCCCGCCCGTCATGCCGTAGTTGAAGTTGTTGACGCAGATAACGTTGATGTCTATGTTCCGGCGGGCCGCGTGCAGAATGTGGTTGCCGCCGATGGCGAAGAGGTCGCCATCGCCGCTCACGACCGTCACCTCCAACTCCGGGTTAGCCAGCTTCATGCCCGTGGCGAAGGGAATAGCCCGGCCGTGGGTGGTGTGAAAACTATCCAAGTTCATGTAGCCGGCGATGCGCCCGGTGCAGCCGATGCCGCAGACCACGATATGTTTCCTCAAGGGGATACCGGAGTCGGCCATAGCGTGCGCCAGGGAAGCCATGATGCTGCCCAGGCCACAGCCAGGACACCAGATGTGCGGAAGCCGATCGGAGCGCAGAACGCCGTCCAGCGGGTGCTCTTTGACGATTATCTCACCGCTCATCGCTTCGCCTCGATGATGGCGCGCAGGATGGTCTCGGGCGGGATCATCGCCCCGCCAGCATGGGTCACCCATACCGCAGGACGGCGGATGTGACGCTCGGCCTCCCGCGCCATCTGTCCCAGGTTCATCTCGGCCACCACGAAACGCCGCACCCGGTTAGCCAGCTCCCTCATGCGTCCCTGGGGGAAAGGCCACAGGGTGATGAGGCGGAAGAGGCCAGCTTTGATTCCCCTCTCCCGGGCCAGGCTCACCGCCCGCTTGGCCGAGCGGGCCGTGCAGCCGTAGGCCACAACGATCACCTCGGCGTCATCGACGCAAACCTCCTCGAACCGCAGGACCTCCTTGGCGTGCATCTGGATCTTACGGTTCAGCCGCCGCACCAACCGGTCGTGCACCAGGGCATCGGTGGCCGGGTAGCCGCGCTCGTCGTGGGTGAGGCCGGTGACGTGGATGTTGTAGCCGTCGCCGGCGTTGGGCATGGCCGGGACCAGATCGGCCCCGGTGGCGAAGGGCAACCAGCCGTCCTTGGGTTGGGGTGGCCGTTTACGGTCCACGATGTCGATCTGTTGAGGCGAAGGGATGGTGACGCGCTCCGTCATATGGCCTACGATCTCATCGGCCATGATGAACACCGGCGTGCGGTAGCGCTCCGCGGCGTTGAAGGCCTCGATGGTCAGATCGAACATCTCTTGGGGCGACTCTGGGGCGTAGGCGATCGGTTCGAAATCGCCGTGGGAGCCCCACTTGGCCTGCATGACATCGGCCTGACTGACCAAGGTGGGCAAACCGGTAGATGGCCCGCCGCGCTGGACGTCCACGATCACGCAGGGCGTCTCGGTCATGACGGCCAGGCCGACGTTCTCCATCATGAGGGAGAAGCCGGGGCCGGAGGTGGCGGTCATGGCCTTGGCGCCGGCCCAGGAAGCACCCAGGACGGCGGCGATGGAAGCTAGCTCATCCTCCATCTGGATGTAGACGCCACCCACTTGGGGCAGGCGTTGGGCCAGGCGTTCGGCTACTTCCGTCGAAGGCGTAATGGGATATCCGGCGAAGAAGGAGCAGCCCGCCGCCAGGGCCCCCTCGGCGCAGGCCACATCGCCGTTCATAAAGTGCTGGCCCGTCAGCACCCTCTCGCCGGCGGTGGCTGTGACCATCACACCTCCTCCGTGTAGATGGCGAACTCGGGGCAGACAAGGCGGCAGAAGCCGCAGTTGACGCAGGCCTTCTCCTTGCCGGGGGCCACCACCGGATAGTGGTACCCCTTGGCGTTCATGGCCTCCGACTCGGCCAGCACGTTCTCGGGGCAGAACTCGATGCAGAACTTACAGCCCTTGCATCGTTCGGGAATGACGAAGACCTGCCCGGTGGGGATCCGGACGGTGGCCAGATCGAGGGGCCGGCGCTTTTGCTGTACGCTGGACATCTGAGACGCCCCGTTAGGTGTGGCCCGACCCACGCGGGGGCGCCTCCCGAAGAGAGTAACCCTCGCCTAACATATCGCCGGCGCCAGCGCAAAGTCAGTCGGGGAAAACCTGATTGTTGTGGGGCAGCGCCCGACACCCGCAAAGCACCGAAACCGCCGTTTATCTCCGTGCTGCCCACCCTGATATCATGTCTCCGCTAGCGGAGACGCGGAAAGGAGAAGAGGGTCGGTGAAGATACCCGCAAGAGGCCTCAGCAAGGAAGAGATCTACCGAAGGTTGGAGGAGTACCGGGCCAACGATATGCCCTGGCGCGACGGGCGGACCTGGGCCTACGTATACGATCCGGGCAAGGAAGCGGAAGAGGTCATCAAGCACGCCTACATGTCCTATCTGTCGGAGAACGCCCTGGACCCCACCGTCTTCCCCAGCTCCATACGCTTCGAGACGGAGCTGGTGGCTATGGCTGCCTCCCACCTGAACGGCGATGAAAACGTGGTGGGGAGCTTCACCAGCGGAGGCACCGAGAGCATCATGCTGGCCGTCAAGACGGCGCGCGACTACGCCAGGGCCGCGAGGCCCGAGGTGAAGGAGCCAGAAATCGTACTGCCGGTGACCGCCCACGCCGCCTTCCAGAAGGCGGCCCACTACCTCTGCCTAAAGCCCGTACTGGTGCCCGTCGACCTCGAGACCTTCCGCGCCGACCCTGAGGCCGTGCGGCGCGCCATCACCCCCAACACCGTCCTGCTGGTGGGCTCCGCCGTCTCCTACGCCCACGGGGTCGTCGACCCCATCCGGGAGCTGGGGCAGATAGCGCTGGAGAACAACCTCCTCCTCCACGTCGACGCCTGCATGGGCGGCTTCTTGCTGCCGTACTTCCGCCGCCTGGGAGCCCCCGTGCCTGACTTCGATTTCAGCGTGCCGGGCGTCACCTCCATCTCCATGGACTTCCACAAGTACGCCTTCGCCGCCAAGGGGGCCTCAGTCGTCCTGTACCGCAACAAGGAGCTCCGCCGCCACCAGATGTACACCTGCGCCACCTGGACTGGCTACAGCGTCATCAACCCGACGGTGCAGAGCACGAAATCGATGGGGCCGTTGGCGGCGGCCTGGGCCGTCATCAACTTCTTCGGGGACGAAGGTTACCTGGAGATCGCCCGCCTGGTCCTGGACGCCACCCGGCGCATCGCCGACGCCATCGAAGCCATGCCTGATCTGCGGCTCCTGGGCCGCCCCGATATGAACTTGGTGGCGTTCACCTCAGACACCGTCAGCGTCTTCCACATCATCGACGAGATGAAGCAGCGCCACTGGTACATACAGCCCCAGCTCAGCTTCCACGGCTCCAAAGAGAACATCCACATCTCGGTCAATCCGGCCAGCGTCAAGTGGGTGGACGCCCTCATCGCTGACCTGGCGGAGTGCGTGGAGAAAGCGAAGTCGATGCCTCCTGCCGTGCCCGATGGGGTCAAGCAGGCCCTGGCAGCCATCGACCCGGCCACCTTCACATCGGAGACCTTCAGCCGCATGCTGGGCATGGCCGGACTTCAGGGCACCGCCCTCCCGGAGCGCATGGCCGGCGTTAACGAGGTCCTGAACGCCCTGCCGCCGGAGCTGAGGACGAAGCTCCTTACCGAGTTCATGAACGAGCTGCTGGTGTACAAGGGCCCGTAGCCGGCAACCCGGGTGGGGTCTCGGCTCATGCTTCGAGAGGCTCAGCATGAGCGGGGTTGCGGGGGCAACATCCCTTCCCGCTCACCCTGAGGCCCCTCGAAGGGTGAGCCCAGATGAGCCCGGCCGCCCATGCTTCGACGGGCTCAGCATGGGCGGGGAGAAGTCCCGAGCTTCACCACAGGGTCGGAACCCCGCTACAATGGGTGCAGTGGCGGGCCTAGCGGGAGGTGCAGATGAGCAGAGCGCAGACGGAGGCGGCCCGCGAGACCGCCGCGGAGAGCCTGGAGCCCCTCTTCCAACCCAGGAGCATCGCCGTTGCCGGCGCATCATCCAACCCCCACAGCCAGGGTTACGAGTTCGTCCAAGCATTGGTGGAAGCCGGATTCCAGGGCCCCATCTATCCCGTTAACCCGCGCCTGGAAGAGCTGCTGGGGGTGAAGGCCTATCCTAACCTCCAGGCGATACCTGGGCCTGTCGATTACGTCATCTCCGCTGTGCCGGCCAGCGCCGTGCTGGACCTGGTGGATGGCGCACGGGAGAAGGGAGTGCGGCTCATCCATTTCTTCACCGCCCGCTTCAGTGAGACCGGGCGAGAGGATGCCGCCCGCCTAGAGCAAGAGCTGCGACGCCGCGTCCAGGAAGCCGGCATCCGTGTCATCGGCCCCAACTGCATGGGGCTCTACTACCCCAAGCGGAAGATAACCTTCGACCCGGTGCTCCCGCTGCGCCCCGGCAACATCGGCTTCCTGACCCAAAGCGGCAGCCACGCTTTTCGCCTCATCATGCGCGGGGCTGACCGCGGTCTCTCCTTCAGCAAGGTCATCAGCTACGGCAACGCCATGGACATCAACGAGGCCGACCTTCTGGAACACTTCGCCCACGATCCAGACACCCACATCATCGGCGCCTACATCGAGGGCGTCCGCGATGGCCGCCGCTTCTTCGAAGCGTTGCGCCGGGCGGCGAAGGTCAAGCCCGTCATCGTCATGAAGGGCGGGCGGACAGCCGCGGGCACCGCAGCGGCCCGTTCTCACACGGCGTCCCTGGCCAGCCAGCGCGAGGTGTGGAAGGCGGCCATGCGTCAGGCCGGGGCGCTGGAGGTGAGCACCCTCAACGAAATGATCGACCTGCTGGTGGCCTTCGCCCTGGCCGGCCCTGCCAAGGGAAACCGGGTCGCCGTCCTAGGCGGCGCAGGCGGCGAGACGGTGGAAACCGCCGACGTCTGTAACGAGGCCGGCCTGGACGTCGCGCCCCTGCCAAGCGAGGTTCGTGACGTCCTGCGAGAGAAGCTTCCCCATGCCTGGGACTGGGTAGGCAACCCGGTGGACGGCTCCATCCTGGAATGGGGCCGCAACGAGGCCCTCGACGTCATCAAGCTCATGGCGGCCAGTCCCCAATACGATGCCGTCCTCGCCAACGTGCGCTGGCTAGAACACACCTTGAACCGGGAAAACGGCGAAGATGCCTTCCGAAGGACGCTGGAGGACCTGAAGCGCCTGGCTAAGGATTACGGCAAGGCTACAGTGATGATCATGGGCGAACCGGAGTCGCAGCAGGAGGAACGGTGGAAGGCCGTGCGCGAGGCCAGGGCCGAACTGGCAGCCTCCGCTGTTGCCCTATATCCGGACGCCCAGCGGGCGGCCTGGAGCCTGGGAACCTACATCCGTTATCACACGGAGACGCGGCAACAGGCCTAAGGCCCGGTTTCCTCCGCCCGCTCTACCTCGACCCGGGTCTCCCTGTCGTTATGCCCCGGCTGAAGGATGGCCGGGGTGTACTGGATGTGGCCGTAACCACCCGCCAGCTCCACGGGGTTCATGGGCGTGGCGATGACGTTGCGGTGGCCCATTCCTCCTCTGAACTGGTAGTTCTCCCAAGCATGATAGATGATCACCTGCCCCGGCCGGACAACGGGCGCTATCTTGGCCCGGGCCAGAAAAGACCCGATATCGTTGTAGACCCGGATCAGATCATTGTCCCCGATCCCGCGGGCCGAGGCATCGGCCGGGGAGATGAACATGGCCGGCTCCCCCCGTTCCAGGTTCAGCGTGATGGGGTTGATACGGAAGAAGCCGTGCACACTGTGGCGGTTGTGTCCGCCCGTCATGGTGAGGGGGTATTTTCCACCGGAGGTGGGAGGCTCCTTGTGCACCGGCAACTCCTCGCCTAGCTCCAGATACAGAGGGTGATCGATGTAGAACTGGATACGGCGGGTGAGGGTCGGCCACGGCACCTTCTTCTCCGTCCGCCAGGTCTGGGGCGCGAAGGTCTCGTCTTTCCGCAGATCGCCGGCGTTGCCGAAATTCGCTGGGTGGGCGCCAAAGCCATCGAAGCGCTGGAACCCCCTACGCTTGAACTCCTCCCACGGCGGGGCCCCCACGTGCTTCGACGCCTTGAGAATGGCCTCTGCCACCCTCTCGTGATCGCTGGCCGCAAAGCGGCTCCCGAAGGTCAGCCGCCGTGCGAAGCCCGCCAAGCGCCGCTGCTTACCTTCGCCGTCCTTGTAGGCAAGGAGGCCCCGGGCCCGGGCGCGCTCTTCCAGCTTCTGCGCCAAGAGCACCATGATCTCCCACTCCGGCTTGGCCTCGCCCGGCGGCGGGACGGCTTGCTCCGTCACGTGGGCAAAGGGCGCCAGCGGGGTGTACCACTCGTTGACGTCCGTCTTCTCGTAGGAAGAAGCGCCGGGCAGCACGTAGTCCGCATACATGGCGGTAGAGCTGAGCCGCAGCTCGACGCTCACCAGGAGGTCGAGTTTGGGCAGCAGCTCCTCCAACAGACGGTGCCCACCCCGCACCCGGCGCAACGGGTTGCCGCCGGAGGAGATGAGAACCCTGGGTGGTGTAGCCGGCGGCGGTATCTGCCAGCCGGACTTCACGGCGAGGGCCAGGTACTCCTCGACATCCTTCTTCAGGTACGGGTCCCACTCCCGGCTTCTGCCGCTTATCTCCCTCAAGCCACCGTGGTAGTACCAATAGAGGACCGAACTGACGAAGCCCTTGGCGCCGATCCTCCGCGCCAGCTCGAACACGGCCATCTCGTTGGTCAGGCCCTTCAGCTTGAGGGCGAAGTAGGAGGGCAGAAGCTGGAGAGTGGAAACTATACTGGCGCTGCGGGTGAAGTTGGCGGCAGAAGGGACGCTCATGGTGCCTTCGATGATGAGAAAGGGCAGCGTGTCGTAGCCGGCGCCGTGCCGCCCCATCTGGCCGCAGAGGGCGAAGAGGAGGATCTGCGCCCTCATCATCAGGTCGCCGTGGTAGTACTTGGAGAGGGACGCTCCCGCCACGGCGCTGGCGGCGCGGGCCCCAGCGAACTCTCGCGCCAGGGCCCGAATGTCTTCCGGGTGGACGCCGCAGATGGCCGACGCGGCCTCAGGCGTGTAGTCCCGGTCCAGCATGTCCTTCATGAGGCGGAAGGCCGGCACCACTCGCACGGCGCCCTCCAGCGTCTGCACCTCGTACTCCCCGTCGAGGGCTGGCCTCAGGCCGCCCAAGGCCAGCGTCTTCTTGGGAGCGGCTACTGGGCCGCCCGCGGCCTCGTCCCAGAAGTAGAAGACGTCATCCTTGCCGCCATGCTTGAGATCGGACTGGCGCAGAAACCGCCGTGTGTCGGTGCGGACTAGAAGGGGCAAGTCCGTCTGCTCCCGTACGAAATCCGGCTTGTACAGACCCTCGCTGACGATGACCTGGGCCATGGCCAGGGCCAGGGCAGCATCGGTGCCCGGCCGCACCGAAAGCCAGCGGTCAGCGTGCACCGCCGAGGCGTTGAAGTCCGGGCTGATGGCGATGATGCGGGCGCCGTTGTAGCGGGCCTCCGTCAGGAAGTGGAAGTTCGGTATCTGGGTGTAGGCGGGGTTGCCACCCCAGATGAGGATCAGGTCGGAGAAGAAGTAGTCGTCGCCGGACCGGCAGGCGATGGGGGTGCCGAAGGTCACGGCCGCCCCCTGCTGTTCATCGCCAACCTCTGTGTTGAGATCCAGGGTGACGGCGCCCAAGAGATAGGCGAAGCGGTGGACAGCGGCGGCGGCTGCCAGCCCCGTGGCGTTACCGTCGAAGACGATGGCCTCTGGGCCCTCCCTCTGGATTGCGTCCAGCATGTGGTCGGCGATGGCGCTCAACGCCTCGTCCCAGGTCACCCTCTCCCACTTGCCCTCGCCTCGCGCGCCGGCCCGCCTCAGCGGGTACAGCACCCTCGCGGGCTGGTACATGTTGGCGGCGTAGCACGCGCCCTTCTGGCAGCCCCTGGGGTTGAAGTCGGGCACCGAGGCGTTGGTCCTCGGGTATTGGGCGGCTGGCTCCTCGAAGGCGACCCGCCCATCGCGGACGTAGACGTTGTAGGCGCAGTTACGCTGGTACCAGCAGTTGAGGAGGTGGGTGCCTTTGCTGACGCTATCCCATCGCCAGCGGGAGCGGTAGCGTTCGGCCCAGGGGGCGGAAAGGCTGGCCCCGCCCTGTTCTCGTGCGGCTTGCGGTTCGGCTCTCATGGGTGCCCTCCCTGGCTCCAGGTGCCCTAGTGCCCGCTAAGTTACAAGCCGCGCTGCCGGAAGTCAAGGCGGCGGTCTACGCCTGGGCCACCCGAAGCCCCTGGGTTCCGGCTTCAGGCCAAAGAGTCCAGGAAGGAGCGCAGCACCTGGTTGAAGTGGTCGGGGTTGTCCAGGTTGGCCGCATGGCCAGCGCCAGGGATCACCTCCAGCCGCGCGCCGGGGATCTTGGACGCCATGTAGCGGCTGGCGCCCAGGAACGGCTCGTCCTTTTCCCCCACGATGATCAGCGTAGGGACGTCTACCTCCGGGAGGTGGTCTATGATGCGGGAGTCGAACTGGGCCAGCATCCCCCGGGCGGCGTGGGCCAGGCCCTGGGCCGAGCGATGGTAGCGGGCCGTCGCCCGCACCTCGCTGCTGGACCCCAGGGCGTCCAGACCCCGGGCCTCCAGCTCCTGGGCCCGCCTCTCTGCCGCCCGGTTCCAGGCCGCCCTGGGCTCGGCGCTACGGTAGCCCGGCCCCGTGTCACAGAGCACCAGCGCCCGAACCATCTCGGGGTGCGCGAGGTGGAAGGCCAACGACATGAAGCCCCCCAGCGATAGCCCTCCCACGACAGCCCGGCGAACGCCGAGATGTTCCAGGAGACAGCGCATGTCCTCTACCGTCAACGCCTCCGAGTACTGGGCTGGGTCGTCCGGGCTCTCGGTCTCGCCGTGGCCGCGCATGTCCCACGTGATGATGCGATAGCGGTCGCTGAGGGCGGCGGCCTGGGGCGCCCACATGCGGCCGGTGGCGCCGTAGCCATGGGTAAGAAGGACAGGCGGGCCATCCCCTGCCACCTCGTAGTAGATCGTGATGCCGTTTACAAAGGCCGTGGCCATACGCGACCTATCCTGGCCCTTCGTCCCGGCTAGCGTCAACTGGGCGATCTGCCGGCACGACATGCACCCGCTCCGGCCTGACGTATACTTCGATCTCTTTGCGGGCATCGAGGCCCAGGCGGAAGTAGGTGTACTCCGGCAGGTCGATCTCCAGGTCGGCCCGCTGAGGGGAGCCCTCCAGCCGTATCCAGAGCCTCCGCGTTTCGGCCACGATGCCCTCATCGACGATGGTCCCGTACATCAGATTCGGCCTGTCGCCAAACGTCGTGTCCTCAGGCCGCCGGATCATGAGCTGGGTCGAACGGATGCAGATGAGCACCGGATCCCCCGGGGCGAATCGGCCCGGTGGCCGCGACGCCGTCAGGCGCTGGCCGTTCCAACGCACCGTAAGGGTCTGGCCTCCGGACGCCTCAACTACGCCGGGCAGAATGTTCCGGATACCGGCCAGGCGGGCGACCTCGAGGGTAGCGGGCCGATAGTAGACGTCATCCTTGGGGCCCTGCTGGAGGACGCGGCCGGCATCGATCACCACCATCCAGTCGGCCAGGCCAAAGGCATCCCCTATGTCGTGGGTCACGGTGATCATGGCGGCGCCGGCGCGGGCCTGGAGGTCCGCCAGCTCGCCCCGCAGGCCCGCCCGCAACGGAGCGTCGATGGCGCTGAAGGGTTCGTCCAAAAGCAGCACGGCCGGCTCTATGGCCAGGGCCCGGGCCAGGGCCACCCGCTGCTGCTGGCCGCCCGAAAGCTGGTGGGGGCGTTTGCCCTCAAGCCCGGCGAGACCCGCCATCTCCAGCACCGCCGCGACCCGGGCGCGCCGCTCACCGGCAGGGAGTCCTGCCAAGCCGTAGCCCACGTTCTCCCCCACCGTCATATGAGGGAAGAGGGCGTACCCCTGGGGCACATATCCCACGCGGCGCCGGTGCGCCGGCACGGCGACGCCCGCGTTGGAGTCGTACAGGACGCGGCCACCGATGACGATCCGCCCGCTGGCCGGACGTACGATCCCGGCGATCATGCGCAAGGTCAGGCTTTTTCCGGCCCCAGAAGGCCCAAAGAGGACAACGCGCCGGGCCTGGGTAGCGAAGGCGACGTCCAGATGGAACCTCCCGAAACGCCTGGCCACACGGACATCGATCTCCCCTTCGGCCGAAGGGGCGCCCTGGCCTGCCCGCCGCGCCTCCTGAATCTCCGCCATGATCTCGCTCATTCCCTAGCGCCGGCCGAAGAGGCCCGCTGCATAGGTAAAGGCGAAGAGGCTGAGGGCGCTGATGCCCACCAAGACCAATGCCATCTCGTTAGCCTTACCCACCTCGCCCGCCTGCACGGCATCATACACCGCGACCGAGAGGGTCCGCGTCTTGCCGGGGATGTTCCCGGCCACCATGATGGTGGCGCCGAACTCGCCGATGGAGCGGGCGAAGGCCAAAGCCACCCCAGCGACTATCCCTCGGGCCGCCAAGGGCAGGGTGACGGAGAACAGGACCCCCAACCGCGATCGCCCTAGGGTGGCCGCCACCCTCTCCAGCTCCGGATCCACCAGCTCGAAGGCTGTCTGCGCCGTTCGGATAAGGAGCGGCGCGGCCAAGACCGAGGCCGCCAGGCCAGCTCCCTCCCAGGTGAACACTAAACGCAGGCCGACGTCGTTGCTCAAGAACCGCCCCACCGCGCTGCCCTGCCCCAGCCCTCGCAACAGGTAGTACCCTACCACCGTGGGAGGCAGGACCAGGGGGAGAGTCACCAACGCCTCCAAGACGCCCCGGCCGACGAAACGCTTCCGGGCCAAAATCCAGGCCAGCGGGAGGCCGTAGGCGATGCAGAGGAGGGTCGAAAGGGCTGCCACCTGCAACGAGATGCGAAGGTCGTCGATGTCCACAGCCTATTGCCCCGCTGGCGCCTCGCCAGGAAGAACGAACCCGTACTTCCGCATCACGGACCTCCCCTGCTCACCGTTGATGAACCCGATGAACTGACGCGCCAGGTCTGGGTGCCGGCTGCGGGCCAGCACAGCCGCCGTTTGGCGCAGCGGACGGTGCATGCTCTGGTCGATGAGACCGAAGCGCAGCTTGTCGCCTCGCTGGACGGCAAGCGATAGGGGGATTATGCCCAGGGCAACGTCTCCCGTCTCGACGAACTGGGCCGTCTGGGAGGCGTTCTCCCCCAGGACGAGCTTGGGCTGCACCGCCTCCCACAGCCCCGCCGCCTGGAGCGCTTCTTTGGCCGCCACTCCATAGGGCGCGTGGTCTGGATTGGCGATGGCCACCCTGTCCACCCGCGGGTCAGTCGCCAACCCCAGGTCCAGCGGCTCCAGCAGGGAACTGGCAGGCGCGGCTATCACTATGCGGCCGACGGCATAGAGCGTCTCCGAGCCAGACAACAGCAACCCCTTTCGCGCTAGCCCATCCACGTAGCCGGCGTTGGCCGAGGCGAAGACATCGGCCGGCAGCCCTTCTTCGATCTGGGCAGCAAACTTCCCGGAGGAGCCGAAAATGAAAACAACATCGCAGCCGCAGGCGGCTTCGAAAGGGGCTTGGAGTTCCTGAAAAGCGTACTGAAGGTCCGCTGCGGCAGCCACGGTGAGCTGAGGGCGGCCGCCCCCGGAACAGGCGGCAGCCAGCAAGGCCAAAGCCGCCATCAGGAGCCCCAGCGCTATCTTCACCGACGCCACCTCTACCAAACGATCGTCGCCGCAGATGCCCAGCGCCGTCAATCCGGCGGCCGCCCGACAGGCGGCAGGGCTGCTGCCGGGGGTGGTAACATAGGCTCGCTCTAGACGAAGCAGGAGGTGAGACCATGGCCTTCCAGCTTACCAGCAGCGCCGTCCCGGCTGCCGGCGCTATCCCTGCCAAGCATACCTGCGACGGCGCTGACGTGTCGCCGCCCCTGGCCTGGACCGACCCTCCCAGCGCCACGAGGTCCTTCGCCCTCATATGCGATGACCCAGACGCTCCCATGGGCACCTGGGTCCACTGGGTCTTGTACAACATTCCCGCTTCTAGCAGGGGACTGCCCGAGGCTATTCCGGGCGAACAGGAGCTGGCCGACGGCTCCCGTCACGGCCGCAATAGCTGGGGCCGCACCGGCTACGGGGGGCCCTGCCCGCCCAGCGGCACCCACCGCTACTTCTTTCGCCTCTACGCCCTAGACACAGACCTGGACTTGGCGCCCGGAGCCACCAAGGCCGACGTATTGCGGGCGATGGACGGCCATGTCCTGGCCTCAGCCGAGCTGATGGGCACCTACCGCCGGCGCTAGCCGACTCTGGGCCAAGAGCTGACTGGAGGGCCCGGTGGGATTCGAACCCACGACTCCCGGATTAAAAGTCCGGAGCTCTACCGCTGAGCTACGGGCCCCCAAGAAGCCGGCCTGCATGGCCAGGACGGTCTCATCTTAACCGGCCCTCTCCCAGCGTGACAACGCTTCTGCAACCTGCGGGCGAAACTGCGCCACCTGGGGCCGCCTACGAGGCGGCAGCTTGGTCGAAGGTCGTCCCGGCCCGGGCGCCCGGTCAGCGAAGGCCGGTTGCGATGATGGCGGCGAAGCGAGCCGGCGTTACGATGGCGATATCGCCGTACTTTCCGACATCCAGCAAGTGGTAATCGCCGGTGACGATGTAACCGGCCTGTCCCTCGACGGCGGCCTCGATGACACGGTTGTCTTCCGGGTTGTCCTGGATGACATGGAGCGCCTGCGACGAATGGACGACCCTCGCCTCGCGGCGGATAAGCTCCAGGAACTCCTCGATCTCGTCCTCCGTCCAGGTGAGGTACTGCCTGATCCGGGGATAACTCAACGCCCGCTCGAGCTCGTCTAGCAGCGCAGGCGACGTGACCCAGGCAAACGAGTGAGCCCTCCAGGCTCTGATCATCTCGGCCGGAGGGCCCTTGGGGCTGATGAGCGCGCTCACGACGACGTTCGTGTCCAGCACTGCTTCCATCCTCAGCCGCCTTGGGCCTTCTCTCGTTTCGTCGCACGTACGTCCTCGATGGCCTGCCGGACCTCACGCTCGATCTCCTCGTACGGGAGATCCTTGTTGCGCTCCCAGTTCTTCTCGATCAGCTCAAACAGCCGTTCTCGATGACGTTCCATCGCCTCGTATCGTTCGGCAGGAATGACCACGGCCATGGGCTTCCCCGCGCGTTCGATGACGACCTCGTCGCCCCGGTAGTAGACGCTTTCGAGGATCTCGCCCAGGCGCTTTCGCGCCTCGACGGCAGATATTCGGCGCTTCACGTTTCACCTCCTTCGATTGCCATGGTCATGCTAATCATAGCAGACTGTGTCACCAGCAGCAGGCAGATGTGCCTGGGCGCCAGAGACTAACTTAACCCCTTTCGCTCCGAGCCGAACTATCATGTCCACGGTCAGCTTTACGGCCGCCATCATTCGCGGGCTGCAATGCCCCACGCCGGACACTTCGGTGCGAACTAGATCTGTTCACTCCAGCGTCGAACCCGGGCGGAACTGCGCCACCTGGGGCCGCCTACGAGGCGGCAGCTTGGTCGAAGGTCGTCTCGGCCCGGGCGCCCGGCTCAACGGGGGCGTTGGGAGCGATGGCGGCGAGGAAGGCCCGCACCAGATCGGGGTCGAGCTGGGCTCCGGCAGCGGCCAGGAGCTCCTGACACGCCTCGCTGGGGGGCACACCCAGGCGGTAAGGACGGTCCATGGTGATGGCGGCATAGGTGTCGGCGACGGCCAGGATCCGGGACAGGTAGGGGATCTCCTCCCCCTGTAGCCCATCGGGGTAGCCCGTTCCATCCCAGCGCTCATGGCTGTGGCGGACTATCCTGCGCACTTCCAAGGCGTTGGGAATGTCGGCGATGAGATGGCTGGCAAGCTCTAGCTGGTGCCTCACGATCTCGGTCTCGCCGTCGCTCAGGGGCCCGGGCTTCCGCAAGATCCTCTCAGGCACGCCGATCTTGCCTACGTCGTGCAGGAGGCCCGCGAGGCGCAGCGTGCGCTGCACCGAGGGCGAGAGGCCCAAGCGCTGGGCCAACAGTACGGCGTACTCCGCCGTCCGCTCGCAGTGCGCCCGCGTATAGTTGTCGCGGCTGTGGATCGTGTCCACCAGGTGGTCCAACAGCCCGAAGACCCCCAAGGAGCGCTGGCCCTGACCGTTGCCGGCGTGGGCAGACCCAGGTGCGCGCCCTCGACCTTTCGCTTCGTAGAGGCGCGCGTCTGCCACGGCCAGCAGCTCTTGCCGGTCCTGGGCATCGTCAGGGTAGACCGCAAACCCGCAGGAGACCCGCAGCCGGAAGACGCCCTTCACGACAGGCGCGCTCTGGGAGAGCCAGTCTTGAATCGCCTGGGCGAAGGACTGCACCTCGGCCCGGCCGGCGTCAGGCAGCACCACCATGAACTCGTCGCCACCCGACCGGCCGACGATGCCCACCCCCTCCGCCATGAGGCGGAGCTGGTCGGCGACGGACTGGAGGACCCGGTCCCCTGTGCCATGGCCAAGACTGTCATTGATGCTCTTGAAGTTATCTACATCCAGCAGGAGGACCGCCGCTTTGCGGCCGCGCCGCCCGGCCATGGCTAACAAGCGGTGCAGGTAGGAGTGGATGAAACGGCTGTTGTATAGGCCGGTGGTGAAGTCCGCGTCCGCCTGCTGCTGCATCTCCTCGAAGCGGCGCCCCCGCTCGAGGGCGAGGGCTACCTGATTGACCAGAACGCCCAGCATCTCCCAGCGGTCGCGGCTCCACGACGAGCCATCGGCCTCGATCTCCAAGACGCCCTGGGGCTGGCCGGAGGCCGCCATAGGGAGAAAAACGCTGAAGGGGCCCTGGGGCGGCGCCGACGCGTCCACCGCCGCCGGCTCGCCGCCAGCCGCCACTATGACCGGAGCGCCCCGCCGTACGGCGTTGCGGGCTAGGATCGCCCGCTGGGTGACGGACAGGCCCGGACCACCCGCAGCGTGGCCGCAGGGGCAACGCGCGAGAGTAGGCTCCGCGGGCTCGCCGCTGGCATCCGGCCTCCAGTAGACCACATGGGAGGCGCCCAGCTCTTCTACGAAGAAGTCCAGCGCCCGGCCGGCGATCCGGCGGCCACGGTTCTCAGAGGCGAGCGACTCGCAGAGGCGGCCTAGGAGCCACATCTGTTCGTTGCGCCCAGCCAGCCCAGAGGCGCTCAAACTGGCGAAGGCCTGGGCCCGTGCCGCCCGGGAGATCGCCAGGAGCTGAAGCCAGAGCTGGACGACGACGAGGCCGGAGGCGGCGAGCCCCGCCACCCCCAAGGTCCGCGGCGGCAACGGCGCCAGTTCCTTCGAAACCAGCGCGCCAGAAACGAAACTGAGGACCACAGCCGCCGCCAGACTAGCCCCGAGTATGAACTTGACAACCAGCCCCGGCCAGGAGCCGCCTCTCTCGCCTTCCGCGTGACTCATCTCACCCCCTGAGCCAGATGGGCGATGCTTACGGCCGGAGGGCCCCCGCCTGGACCGAGGCCGCGCCGGACCGGAGCTTCCTCAGTCCTTGCAAGAGGGTGGCCACAACGTCCCGCTCCTCCATCTTCAGAAGACGGGCGATCTCCCCACGGCACATCTGAGCGTCGAAGACCAAGCCCACCACCTCGCGCTCGCGGGCCGTGAGGCCTTCGGGGGACCTCCTAATGTCCTGGCTCCTGCCCCGGCAAGCCTTTCGGGCCAGTCCGAAAAGGACTACGGTGAACTCCTCGTCGGCGATCTCGCCAGGATAAGCGAAGGCCCGCGCGAAGCTCTCCACCGCGATGTCCCTGGCCCGGGCATCGCTAGCGACCCACGGCCGGACATAAGCGAAGAGACGCGGGAAATAGTGGCCGAACCGTTGGCGCCGCCGTTCGTCTTCGGTGGCAACTGGCCTATCACCGGCCGTGGCGCTGAACCTCTTGAGCCCCATCTCTGCCTCCCTGATAACCGTTCTTGAACCTAGCCTAGCAGAGGACAGGCAGGGTGTGACAATCTGGGAGTGCAGAGCCGGTTGAGGGCTGGTTTAGGCTTGGTAAAGGGCCGTAAGCTCTCGCGCAGGCCCCAGGGTGGCTTACGACTCTTCGTTCTCGATGAGCGGCTGGAGAGGGTCGCCTTCCCTGGCCCTGGAACGGCGCTCCAGCATGTAGCCAAAGCCGCGGACACAAAGGATGTATGGGTTCTCCGATCGGGAGTCGTTGAGTTTTCGGCGCAGGTTGGCGATGTGCACCTTCACCAGGTTCTGGGCATCCCGCTCACTGTAGTCGTGCTGGTGCACTGCGGAAAGCAGCGCCCTGGGGTCCACCACCCGCCCGGCCTGCTGGGCCAAGACGGCCAAGAGCCGGAACTCCGTGGGAGTCAAGGCCACCGGCCGGCCCTTCATCATCACCTGGTACTTCTCCAGGTCCAGCACCATATCGCGTATGACGATGGTGCCGCCGCTGCGGGCCGAGGGCTGCGCCCGCCGCAGCAACGCCCGCACACGCGCCGCGAATACCGCCGGATCGACCCGCGAGACGACGGCGTCATCGGCCCCGGCGTCCAGGACCGGGATCAGATCGCCCTCGCGGTACATGACCACCATCATCGGCACCTCTTGGAGATCCCGCATCACCCGGCAGGCCCGCACGGCGAAGGCCGCATTCCGCTGGGCGATGACCAGGAGCCCCGGCGGCTGCTGCCGCGAGATCTCGAACAGCTCGTGTAGCTCCCGGCAGCCGTGGGTCTCCATCCCCATCGCCCCCAGGACGTCGCCTAGCGATGGCGACCAAACCTCAGGATCCCCCAGTATGTAGGCGGCGCGCGCACCGACGCCCGCAACGCTGGGAGCAGCGATATCTGTGGACAGCTTCATATCCGGTCTTCCGCCCCTTCTGACCTTCTAAACAGTGGGACGGCCGAGGATACGCCGACGTTACAGACCAAACGAGCGATTTCCGCCTATTGACGAGCCAATACGAGGCCGATTACAGTCCAGAACAGCCTCGGTCCTGCGTTGACATGCCGCCTGCCGCTCTGCTACGGTTCAGCCACTCCAGCGCGGAGCCACCCGGCGGGCAAGGGTGGCCGGTCCTGAAATGCAGGGCTGATTTATCTCTCGGGAGGTGGCCCATGGCCGAACAGGTTGTACCCGGCGTATACGCCGTCAAGATTCGCGGAGGGTACGTAAACGCCTACCTCATCATTCAAGACAAAGCTGTGCTGGTAGACTCCGGCCTGCCAAGACAGGCGGCCAAGATCTTGGCCAGCCTCCGGGCGGCTGGAGGGAAACCGGAGGACCTAGGCCACATTCTGGTCACCCACCACCATGTGGACCATGCAGGCAGCCTGGCCGCGCTGGCCGAAGCCACCGGGGCGCAGATCTACGTGCATCCACTGGACGCGCCCATCGTGCGAGGAGAAAGGGACGTTCCTGGCCCCAACCCCGGCAGCAAACTGGGGAAGGTGCTCGGGCCCTTGGTCATGCGTCTTACCCCCCGGCGCCTGCCGGCTGTGACCGTGGGCCACGAGGTCTCTGACGGGGAGGAGCTGCCGCTGGCCGGAGGCGTGACGGTGATCCACACCCCTGGGCACACCGCAGGCCACACCGCCTACCTCTGGCGCCAAGGCGGGGGCGTATTGTTTGCCGGCGATGCCGCAGGCAACATCTTCGGCCGCCTGGGCCCTCCCTTCGGCATGTTCACCGAAGATATGGCCCAGGCCAAGGAGAGCATCCGCAAGCTGGCCGCCTTGGAGTTCGATACCGCTTGCTTCGGCCACGGGGGCGTCATCACGGGCAAGGCCCACGCCGCCTTCCGCCGGTACATCGAGAGGATGGCACGCTAGGGGAAGCGGGCTGCCAGCCGCCGCGCGGCCTGCCGCACGTCCGGGGCGGCAGACACCGCCGCGATCACCGCCACCATGTCGGCTCCGGCCGCCAGCACGGCATCGATGTTCGATTCGTTTATGCCGCCGATGGCGCACACAGGGAGCGAGACGGCAGCCTTCACCGCTCGAAGCGTGTCCAGCGTGGCAGGACGGGTGTCCGCCTTCGAGCCGGTGGGGAACAGCCGGCCGACAGACACGTAGTCCGCGCCCTCGGCCTCCGCACGCCGCGCCTCCTCTGGATTGTTCGTGGAGCAGCCCACGATGAAGCCGGCGGGCACGATGCGCCGCACGGCGGCCACCGGCAGGTCCTTCTGGCCGACATGTACGCCGTCCGCACCGCAGGCCAGGGCCAGATCCGCATGGTCGTTCACGATGAAGAGGGCGTCCGCCTGGCGGCACAGGCCCGCCAGCGCCTCCGCCAAAGGGAGTTGCAGGCCCTTCTCACGCCCCTTGTCCCGCAGTTGTAGCAATCGCGCCCCGCCTTCGAGGGCGTCGCGGGCAACGGCCAGCGGCTCGCGCCCGCCCATGAGGGCGGGGTCGATGATCACATACAGGCCGCGGAGCTGCTCACGCATTTGGTTGGAGCTTCCCCAGCCTGAAGGCTGGCATTCACGGACGTATGCGGGGCTGCCACCCCAGCCTGAAGGCGGTATTCTAGGGCCTCCCCAGCCTGAAGGCTGGGGCACTCGAGTCCAATCGTTGGCAGCGGGCGTTGACAGGGCGGGCTGTGCGCTACTATGTTCGCAACGGTCATGAGCGCGCGCGCTTTCGCCAACTGGCTTGCCCCCATCGGCTGGCTGGTGCTCGTCGGCGGCTGGATCATCGCCGTCATCGCCTTTCTGGCCATCGGCACGGAGACCTGCACGACTGTGGCGGTGCCTCTGGGCGGCCAGGTGAAGGCCTGCACCGACACAACGTCCAGCTCCGTGATCCTCTTTACGGTCATCGGCTTCGCCGCGACCTTGGGCTCGGTCTTCCTTTTCGCCCTGCGCTATATGCTGCTGGCCATGGAAAGCATCGCCGAGAACACGCGGCAGCGCAACCGTTGACGCGTCAGCGCTTCAGAGCCTGCGTGCGGCCACCGTCCTTGTAGCTGGATACGCCCGGTGGTATCTTCGCCCTGGAGTGAGCGGCGACCCACCTGCTGAGAGACCCCCGGAAGGAAACGAGCGCAGGTTCCTGTCCGGGCCCCAGAACCGGGGTTCGGAGTTCCTGCGGGTGATGCGCATCGCGGCGGAGTTCATCCAGGGCTTCCGGCGTTTTCATTTCTTGGGCCCCTGCGTAACGGTGTTCGGCTCCGCCCGTTTCCCAGAGGAACACCCTTACTACGCCATGGCCAGGGAGACGGGGCGGCTGTTGGCAGAGGCGGGGTTCACCGTCATGACGGGCGGCGGGCCGGGGATCATGGAGGCCGCCAACCGGGGGGCCAAGGAGGCCGGCGGCCTGTCCATCGGCTGCAACATCGATCTGCCGCAGGAGCAGAAGCCGAACCCCTACCTGGACCACTGGATCACCTTCAAGCACTTCTACGTGCGCAAGGTGATGCTGGTGAAGTACTCCTACGCCTTCATCGCCATGCCCGGCGGGTTTGGCACCATGGACGAGGTGTTCGAGACCGTAACCCTGATCCAGACGGGGAAGATCAAGGACTTCCCCGTGGTGCTCCTGGACTCCGGATATTGGGACCCGTTGGTGCGCTTCATGCGGGAGACGCTGGTGAGGGAGGGCACAATCGACCCCGCGGACCTGGAGCTGATCGATGTCATGGACTCCCCCCAGGGGGCCGTGAGCCGCATCAAGGAGGTCGCCATCCGGCGCTTTGGCCTAACCTATGCCAAGCGGCCCCGCCGCCGCTGGTTCCTCCTGGAGCGCGATTGACCGGGCCGGGACCCAGGCAGATAACGGTCCGCTAATTCGTTCAGCCACCGGGCCATTGAAAGCAGACGCAGACCGCGAACTGCGACGACGCCATCGACGCCGTCGATGCGCTGTTCATCCTGCGGCACGTGGCGGGCCTCACGGTCAACCTGCGGCCCGGGTGCCCAGCAACAGGGGCTTAGCCGAAACGCTCCGCCCGGAAGGGCGTCAGATCCACGTCCGTCCTGCCCTCGCACACGAGCTGTGCGATGAGGCGGCCCGTCACCGGCGCCAGGAGGATGCCGTTCCGAAAGTGGCCCGTGGCCACGTAGACGTTCTCCCACCCCGGCAGACGGCCGATGATGGGCAAACCGTCCGGCGAGGCGGGCCGCAGGCCGGCCCAGGCGCTGGAGACATCGGCGTGCCGCAGCGCCGGCACGGCGTCCGCCGCCATGCGGCGCAAGCCCGAGAGACCCGCCCGGGTGGTGCGGCGGCGGAAACCCACGTCCTCCACCGTGGCGCCGGCGAAGACGAAGCCGCCAGCCTTGGGTACCAGATACCCATCCTCGCCCCAGACCATGTGTCGCAACCCCGGCCACTGGTAGGCGATCATCTGGCCCCGCATGGGCCTCACCGGCACCTTGGCCCCCAGCCTGGCCGCCAGCGCCTGCGTCCACGGGCCGCCGGCCAAGACGAAAGCATCGGCAGCCACGAGACCAGCGCCCGTACGCACCCCCTCTGCTCGCCAGTGGCGGCAGGCGAATCCGGTCACGTTCGCGCCGGTCCGCACCTCGGCCCCGCGGTTCCCGGCGGCCGCGGCCAGCGCTTGGGTCAGGAGCCCCGGGTTAACGTGGCTCTCGCCGGGCAGGTACGTGGCGCCCAGGATGTCAGGCGACAGGGCCGGCTCCAGGGAGCGCAGCGCGCCCGACTCCACCCACTCTGCTTCCCCGCCCTGCTCCTGGTGCCACCGGGCGTAAGAACGCATGGCACGAGCGCGGCCCTCGGTCTCGGCCAGCAGGAGGATGCCGGGCGAGAGGTGCTGCACGTCGATGCCGGACTCTGCCTGGATGGCGGCCACAAGGCTGGGGTATAGGTCCAGGCTAGCCCGGCATAGGTCGCGAAAGGGCCCCGGCGGGACCGATTCCAGCGGCGGGATCAGCATCCCGGCAGCAGCTCCCGAGGCCTCGCCGGCGATGCCGTCCCGCTCCAGGACAACCGGGCGGGCGCCAGCCTTCGCCAGGTAGTAGGCGGCAGCGCAACCGATGACGCCGCCGCCAACGATGACGATTCTCATAGGGAGTCCCACCACCGCGGCCTAAAGGCCGCGGCATCGCCTACGCGCCGACAGACCTCGGGCCGCCACCGCAGCCTGAAGGCCGCGGCATCCCCTACGCTCGGATGCATGCCCCAGCCTTTAGGCTGGGGTGGCCCACCAACCATCAGCCATCGATACATGCCCCAGCCTTCAGGCTGGGGCGGCGGTCCGCCCCGCCGCCCACGGCCCGCACGATCTCGACCGTATCGCCATCACCGATGACGACGTCCGGCCATTGCCGGCGGGGAACGACCTCCCCGTTGACGGCTACGGCCACCTGCTGCGGGTTCACGCCCAAGAGCTCCAGGAGCGCCGAAACGGTGACCCTCGTCTCCAGATCTCTCGCCTTGCCGTTGAGGGTGATGGTGATCATGGGCCCACAGGGCGCGCGTCCGCCCAAGCCGTCTCCAGAACCTCTCGCAGCTCCTGCGCGGCCCGCTCCGGCGAGGCGGACCCCAATATGGCAGATATGACGGCCACGCCGCTGGCCCCAGCGCGCACCACTTCGGCTACCCGGGCCGCGACGATACCGCCGATGGCGAGCACAGGTATTGCTACGGCGCTGGTGACCTCGCGCACCAGGGAAGGCCCGGCCCCCGGCGCCGCGGGGTGAGATGGCGTCTCGTATACCGGCCCCGCCACCAGGTAGTCCCGGCAATCTCCCCACACGCGCGCCGCCGCCTGCCGGGAGTGGACGGACTGGCCCACCAAAAACGGGCGGTCCGGCCGGGCGACGCCAGCCGCAGCCTCTGGTAGGTGAACGCCATCGGCCCCGCAGGCCAGGGCGACCTGCAAAGGCCCGTTGATCACCAGCAGCGCCCGGCCGCCTATCGCCGCTCGCAAGCGCCTGCCGAGGGACGTCATCTCTGCGACAGGAAGGTCCTTCTCCCGCATCTGCACCATGTTCACCCCGCCGGCCACGGCTTCGTCCACCGCTTTCACCAAAGCGTCCTCGCCGCCCGCCAAACGGCGGTCCGTCACCAGCATCAGCGCCGGGAGAGGGAGGCGTGGCACAGTCGGGATCATGGCATGCCGTCCGGAGGCCGCGCGGGCTTCACGAGGGTCTGGCGACACCCTCCACCGGGCTGGAAGCCTCCGCCAGCTCCTTGCGGGGGATGCGGCCGGCCAGATAGGCCTGGCGCCCAGCCTGTACTCCCATGCGGAACGCTTCAGCCATGCGCACTGGGTCCTTGGCCTGGGCGATGGCCGTGTTCACCAGCACCGCGCTGGCCCCGATCTCCAGCGCCAGGGCCGCATCGGAGGGCGCCCCCAGCCCGGCGTCCACGATCACCGGCACTGAGGCGTTCTCCACGATGATCTGTATCTCCTCCAGCGTGAAGATGCCGCGCCCGGAGCCTATGGGCGATCCCAGCGGCATAACCGTAGCGCAGCCGATCTCCTGTAGCCGCCGGGCCAGGACGGGGTCCGCATGGATATACGGGAGAACATGAAAGCCCTCCGCGATGAGGGTCTTGGCCGCCTCCAGGGTGGCGACAGGGTCCGGCAGCAGGTACTTCGGATCCGGGATGACCTCCAGCTTGACGAGGTCAGACCCCGTCAGCTCGCGGGCCAGGCGGGCTGTGAAAAGCGCCTCTTCGGCGGTGCGGCAGCCGGCCGTGTTGGGGAGGATCGTGTAGCGGCTCCAATCCAGATAGTCCATAAGGTTGGGCTCGCCCGGGCGGTCCAGGGGCAGGCGGCGGATGGCCACCGTGACCATCTCGGCGCCCGAGGCCTCGATGGCATCCCGCATCTCCTCCATGCTCCGGTACTTGCCGGTGCCAACGATGAGCCGCGAGCGGAACTTCCTGCCGGCGATGATCAGGGGGTCGTCATTCATGGTTCTCTCCCCGTCTTGAGGGCTGACGCCGCGATCTCGTCTCCGTGCACCCGCTTCGGCCGCTCTTCGCCCAGATGCCGGGAGATCTGCATAGAACAGAACTTGGGACCGCACATGGAACAGAACTCGGCGTGCTTGAAAACGTCGTGGCCGAGGGTCTCGTCGTGCATGCGCCGGGCCGTCTCGGGATCCAGCGATAGCTCGAACTGGCGCTCCCAGTCGAAGTTGTACCTGGCGCGAGAGAGCTCATCGTCACGCTGTCTTGCCCCCGGGTGGCCGCGGGCCACATCGGCGGCGTGGGCAGCGATCTTGTAGGCGATGACGCCCTGTTTCACGTCCTCCAGATCGGGCAGCCCCAGGTGCTCCTTGGGGGTCACGTAGCAAAGGAGGGATGCCCCGTACCAGCCGATCATAGCGGCGCCGATGGCGGAGGTGATGTGATCGTACCCGGGGGCGATATCGGTAACCAGGGGCCCGAGGGTGTAGAAGGGCGCGCCATCGCACCACTCCTGTTCCTTCTCTACGTTCATCTGGATCTGGTCCATGGGCACGTGGCCAGGCCCTTCCACCATCACCTGGCAGCCCTTGGCCCTCGCCCGCTTCGTCAGCTCCCCCAGGGTGCGCAGCTCGGCGAACTGGGCCTCATCGGAGGCATCGGCTATGCAGCCCGGCCGGAGGCTGTCCCCCAGGGAGAAGGTGACATCGTACTTGGCGAAGATGTCGCATATGTCGTCGAACCGCTCGTACAGGGGGTTCTGCCGGTGGTGGTAGAACATCCACTGGGCCATGATCGCCCCGCCACGGGAGACGATGCCGGTGATGCGGTTCACCGTAAGAGGCAGGTACTCCAGCAGGATCCCCGCGTGGATGGTCTGGTAGTCCGTGCCTTGCTTCGCCTGGTGCTCGATCATCTCGATGAAGTCGTCCGGCGTCAGGTCCTCTACCCGCCTGACGGTGGTGACGGCCTGATAGATGGGCACGGTGCCCACCGGCACTGTCGCCTCGTCGATGATGGCCTGGCGGATGCGGTCGATGTCGCCGCCCGTCGAGAGGTCCATGACGGTGTCGGCGCCGTAGCGGACGGCGGTGCGCAGCTTCGCCAGCTCGTTCTCGATGTCCGAGGTGACGGCGGAGTTGCCGAAGTTGGCGTTGATCTTGACGGTGCAGGCCCTGCCGATGCCGATGGGGTCAAGCCTCTTTGCCAGATGGTTGACGTTGGCCGGGATCACCATCCGGCCCCGCGCCACCTCTTCACGCACCAGTTCCGCAGGCAACCCCTCCTTCTCCGCTACCCTCCGCATGGCATCCGTGATGACGCCATCGCGGGCCAGGGCGATCTGCGTTGCCGGCTTCGCTCCGTTCTGTCCCATAGCTTCTTCCCTTCTAGGTCCCCGTGAACAAAACCGCCGCTGGGCTGACCAGCGGCGTCTCGACGTCGTTCCCTTCCCTTCGCTGGCATTACCCAGATCAGGTCCGGCGGTCGGCGGCGGATCCTGCCGCCCTCTCAGCCCGGGGCCACCGAGCTCCCGCTATTCCGTTACCGCCTACAGGGTAACACCTGCGAACTGGGCTGGCAACCGGCGGGCGGCGGCGACGACAGCTACGCTTCCCCTAGGCCTTCCAGCGCCAGAAGTGATCGACCGGACCGTGCCCATGGCCCACGGGATAGGCGTGCCGAATGGCCTCCGTCAGATACTCCTTTGCCTTGCGCACCGCTTCGGGCACGGCATCCCCCATGGCGAGATAGGCGGCCATGGCGCTGGCGAAGGTGCAACCGGTGCCGTGGGTGCTCCTGGTCTCGATGCGGGGGCCCCCGTACTCCCGAAACTCGCGCCCGTCGAAGAGAACGTCCACCACGGTGTGTCCCCTGCGGTGGCCGCCCTTGATGACGGCGCAGCGGGGCCCCATGGCCACGATATCGCGGGCCGCCTCCCGGACGTCTGCCTCCGTATCCAGACCTCGCCCCAGGAGCGCTTCCGCCTCGGGGATGTTGGGGGTCACCACTTCGGCCAAAGGGAAGAGGAGGTCACGCAGGGCACGAACGGCGTCCTCGCGCAACAGCCGCGCCCCGCTCTTGGACACCATCACGGGATCGACGACCAG
>DAOUBD010000051.1:0-9042 GCA_034432935.1 Dehalococcoidia bacterium
GGAAGGCGCGCCCGATCTCTGAGCCGGCAGGGAGGAGATGGCGTGCTTCGGTTCCGCTCATGCCGAGGCTCCCGAAGCATGGGCCTCCGCTCGCCCTTCGACGGTGCTCAGGGTGAGCGGGAAGGGGTGCTTCGGCGTGTTCGACCCGCTCATGCTGAGGCCCTCGAAGCATGAGGTTCTCGAAGCATGAGCGGAGGGTGGCGGCCCGAAGGCTTCCCCTACCAACCGGCCAACTGGTATCATGCCAGCAAAGAGTAAAGCGTACGGGCCGATTAGCTGATAGAGGGGTCTCGCCATGGAAACCCGCAGACTCGTCCTAGTCCTGACAGGCATCGCTGTCGTACTGGTCCTGGTGTTGGGAGGCCTCTCCGTCGCCCTCTTCGCTGGGGGCGGCTCGTCTAGTCCCAACGGTACTTCCTCTGCCCAGGGCTCCCCTCTGCCGGAACGCGTGGCAGGGGAGCTGCGCCTCTTCGGCCCCGACCCCATCACTTTGGACCCTGCCTGCGCCTCGGACGCCTCATCGGCGGAGTACATCGTCGAAATCTTTTCGGGGCTCGTCAGCTTCGACCGCGACCTCAACATCGTACCCGACATCGCCGAGAAGTGGGATGTCAGCGATGACGGCCTGGTGTATACCTTCCACCTTCGCACGAACGTCCTCTTTCATGACCGCTCCCGGCGCGTCACCGCCTCCGACTTCAAGTTCTCCATGGAGCGGGCCCTGAACCCGAAGACCCAGTCCACTGTGGGCGAGGTGTATCTGGATGATCTGGCTGGCGTCACAGAATTCGTCACCGGCAAGGCCGATGAGGTGAGCGGCATCAAGGTCGTGGACGAGAACACCCTGGAGCTGACGTTAAAGGCCCCTAACGCCCTGTTCCTGGATAAGCTCACCTACCCCACCTCCTACGTCGTCGACCGCAACGAGGTGAAGGACGCGACCTGCTTCGAGGGGAACTGGACGCGCAAGCCCAATGGCACGGGCCCTTTCAAGATGAAGGAGTGGCAGCTCGGTGAACGCATCGTCTTGGAGCCCAACGACGCCTACTACCTGGACCCCAAGCCATCGCTGAAGAAGGTGACCTACCTTCTGGCCGGCGGGTCGCCAATGACCATGTACGAGAACGATGAGATCGACATAACGGGCGTCGGCCTCAACGACATCGAACGGGTGCGGGACCCCAGCGAGCCCCTGAACAAGGAGTATGTGGAGTCCGAGTCGCTGGACGTGTACTACATAGGCTTCAACACGGCGGAGAAGCCGTTCGATGACCCGCGGGTCAGGCGGGCGCTGGCCATGGCCGTGGACCGGGACCTCCTGGCTAACGATATTCTCCAGGGCCTATTCGCGCCTGCCAAGGGGGTCCTGCCGCCCGGCATGCCGGGGTACAACGACAAGCTAAAGGGGATACCTTATGATCCCGATGCTGCCCGCAAGCTCCTGGACGAAGCGGGCGGACCGGATCTGCTCAAGGACGTGACCCTGCTCACCACCGGCCAAGGGGCTAGCCCCTCGGACGTCCTGGAGGCCATCACCGCCATGTGGGAGGAGAACCTGGGGGTGAATATCACCATCGAGCAAGAAGAGTTCGGCTCTTTCCTGAGGGACTTGGACCTGGGGAACTTCCAGATCTTCTCGCTGGGCTGGATCGCCGACTACCCTGATCCCCAGAACTTCTTGGAGATCAAGTTCCACTCCAAGAGCGGAAACAACGAGACCAAGTACTCCAACCCAGACGTGGATGCCCTGCTAGAGAAGGCGCGGGTGGAGACCGACCAAGCGAAGCGGTTCGAGCTCTACCAGAAGGCTGAGGAGACCATCGTCTCGGATGCCCCGTGGGTCCCGCTGTACCATACCAAGGCCCACGCCCTGATCAAGCCCTGGGTCAAGGGCTTCGAGATACCGCCCTTCGTCATTGAGAACCTGCGCTACGTAAGCGTCGAAAGATAGACCGGGGAATCGGGCATGAAGGGGCTGGCCGCATACGTCGCTAGGCGCCTCCTCCTGATACCGCTGATCCTGTTGGTGATATCGGCCGTCACCTTTGCCCTGGGCCGTTTCGCCCCCTCGGACTACGTGGAGATACAAGCCGGAGAGAGGGCGAGCCCGGAGACCATCGCCCGCATCAAGGAGGAGCGGGGTCTGAACGATCCCGTGTACGAGCAGTACGGCCGCTATCTGTGGCGGTTTCTCCACGGCGATTTTGGCGTGAGCACCAAGTACCGGGGCGTCGATGTGGAAGAGGTCATCTTTCCTCGCCTGTGGGTGACCGTCCAGTATAACCTTATCGCCACGGTGCTGGTCTTCGCTATCGGGCTGCCGGTGGGCACCTGGGCGGCCCTCAAGCGGGGGACATGGTTGGACCCCCTAGCCATAGGCGCCTTCCTTGTCTTAGCGTCGATCCCGGTCGTTGTCACCATCCCCATTCTCCAGTGGCTCTTGGCGGTGAAGTTGGACCTACTGCCCTCTGGCGGCTGGGAGACGGTGGACCTGTTCGGCGGCGCCCTGCGGGTGGATGCAATAAACACCAACTTCGGCGAGGTGGGCATCTTCTCTAAGCAGATCATCCTGCCGGTGCTGATCCTGACCCTGCCGGGTATAGCCGGGGTGGCCCGATACATGCGGGCGCAGGTGTTAGAGGTGCTGGACCAAGACTACGTACGTACGGCCCGGGCCAAGGGTTTGCAGGAGTTCGCCGTGGTGAGCCGCCACGTAGCCCGCAATGCGCTGCTCCCCATCGCCACCATTATGGGGTTCGAATTGGCGGGGCTGCTCTCCGGCTCCATCTTCTTGGAGACGCTGCTGGGCATTCCCGGGATCGGTAGCTTCGCCTTCGAGTCCATCACCGCCCGGGATTACGACAGCATCATGGCCATCGTCCTCATTGGGGCCACGGCCTTCATGCTGGCCAACCTGCTGGTGGACGTCGCCTACGGTTTTATCGACCCGCGCATCAGGCTCTCGGGGGAGGCGCAGGGTTGAGCCTTGCCGAGGCTCCGGCCGATGTCTGGGGCGAGGCCGCTGCGCCCCGGCCCGCTGGCTTCCGGTTCCTGCGCCGCCTCTTACGGCGGCCCTTAGCCGTCGCTGCCCTCCTTGTCATTCTGACGGTCTACCTGGCGGGGGTCCTTGCCCCCTGGGTGGCCCCGTACGGCTTCAACGAAACCGATTTCCGCAGCCGCTTTTCGGGCCCAACCTGGGAGCACCCGCTGGGCACCGACCGGCTGGGCCGGGACCTGCTGTCTCGCGTCATCTGGTCGGCCCAGACCACCACCATCATCTCCGTTGCGGCGGTGGCCACCGGCGGTCTGGCGCTGGGGGTTTCCTTGGGGCTGCTGGCCGGGTACGCGGGGGGCCGCACAGACGCCATCATCATGCGCCTGGCCGACGGCTTCTACTCCGTCCCCACCATCCTGCTGCTGCTGATCATCAACGCTACCCTGAAGGACAGGGTGGTGGACCTGTTCCGGAACATCGAGGACTTCACCGGGTTCCCGGGTCTGGTGAGCTCTGGCGCGCCCACCTATTTTCTGGTTTTTGGGGCCCTTTCCATCTTCGGTTGGGTGGGCATGGCGCGCCTTGTCCGTTCCCAGGTGCTCTCCTTGCGGGAATCGGCCTACGTACTGGCGGCCCGCGCCGCCGGCGCCTCGACGCCCCGAATACTGTTCAGGCACCTCTTGCCCAATCTGACCAACCTCATCGTGGTGGTGGTAACGCTATCGCTGGGGGCCGCCGCAGGCTCGGAGGTGGCCCTGACCTGGCTGGGGATAGGCGTCCAGGCGCCGCACCCCAGCTTCGGCATCATGATCTTCGAAGGTTCCGGGCTCAGCAATCTCAAGGCCCACCCCAACCTGATCCTGGTGCCAGCCTCGGTGGTGGCTGCCCTGATGCTATCCTTCAACCTCCTGGGAGACGCCCTTACGGACGTCCTTTCGCCCAGGCGGCGGTAACTCGGTGCTAGGGAAGTTGGGGAGCTGGCGCAGACAGGGTGCCACCCGCCGCGGCCGTCAACCGCCCGCCCTGCTATAATCGAAGACGTGAAGGTTTCTGTAGAGCGCATCCCCCAGAGCCAGGTCCTCCTGCAAGTGGAGGCTAGCCCCGAGGAG
Organism: Dehalococcoidia bacterium; assembly: GCA_034432935.1. Classification (GTDB taxonomy): domain Bacteria; phylum Chloroflexota; class Dehalococcoidia; order SM23-28-2; family RBG-16-64-32; genus DAOUAG01. The sequence goes on from DAOUBD010000051.1 coordinate 4,105, forward strand.
ATGGAGCGCTCCCTGGATCAGGCTTACCGCAACCTTGTCAAGCAGGTGACAGTGCCTGGTTTCCGCAAGGGCAAGGCGCCCAGGAACATGCTGGAGCGGCACCTGGGCCGCGATCGCCTGGTGCGGGAGGCCATCGAGCTCCTCATCCCCCAACTATTCCAGGCGGCGCTGAAGGAACACAACATCGATCCCATCGGTGAACCAGACATCGAGGTGGTGACGAAGGAGCCCCTGGTCTTCAAGGCCATCGTGCCGCTGGAGCCATCGGTGGATCTCGGCGATTACAGGAGCATCCGTGTCCAGCGGGAGGAGGTGCAGGTCAAGGAAGAGGATGTGGACGGCCTCCTCGAGGAGCTGCGGTACCGCTACGCGGTGCACGAGCCGGTGGAGCGCCCGATCCAGGCCGGCGACATCGTGCGGGCGGACGTGCGAATCGTCATCGGTGGCAAGGAAGTCTTCCGCGAGGAGGACGCCCAGTTCCGGCTGCGGAAGGGTGCCACGATCCTACTGCCAGGCTTCGCCGAAGGCGTGACGGGCATGGCCAAGGGCGAGACCAAGGAGATACCTGTTTCCGTCCCCGAGGGCGAGCGGCCCCTATCGGGCAGAAGCGGCACCGCTACCGTCACCGTGAAGGAAGTGAAGGAGGAGCGGCTGCCGGAACTGACCGACGACTTCGCGCGGGAGGTGGGCGAAGGTTTCGAAAGCCTGGCGGCGCTGCGTGACCGGCTGCGCTCCGACCTGCGGGAGCGACTGGAGGCCGAGGCGGAGGAGGATTACCGGGAAAAAGCACTGTCCGCCCTGGTGGAGAAGGCGCCAGTCATCGAATTCCCGCCGCTGCTGGTGGACCGGGAGATCGAACGTCTGATCCACGATCAAGCCCACGCCAGCGGCATGGACGTAGAGGGCTATCTTCAGATGATCAAACGCTCTGGCGAGCAGATCGTCAAGGAGCTGACGCCGGCGGCCACCGAGCGCGTGCGCCGGGCCCTGGCCGTGGAGCACCTGGCAGAGAAAGAGAACATTCAGGTTACGAGCGAGGAGATCGATGCCGAGATCGAGAGCCTGGTCGTTTCTTCTGGGCAGTCGGCCGAGGAGATACGGACGCTGCTGTCAACCAGGGGCGGGCGGGCTTCGATAGGGCATAGCCTGTTCGTGAGAAAGACCATAGACCGGCTTGTGGAGATCGTATCCCAGGACGGCGCGAGAGAGGCCCCAGGCCAGGAGAAAGGCGCGGCCCAGAAGGCCAGCGCGGCAACGGGCGCAGAGGAGGAATCGTGAGCACGAGTAGCATGAGGGACAAAGGGCCGGAAGGCATCATTCCGTACGTTGTGGAGCAGAGCCCCCGGGGCGAGAGGGCTTTTGACATCTTTTCGCTCCTTCTCAAGGAGCGCATCGTATTTTTGGGGACGCCCATCGATGACCAGATCGCCAATCTGATCATCGCCCAGCTCTTGTATTTGGAGCGGGAGGACCCGGAGAAGGACATCAACATGTACATCCACTCGCCGGGCGGCATCGTCAGCGCGGGCCTGGCGATCTACGACACCATGCAGCTCTCCCGGTGCGACATCGCCACCATCTGCGTCGGCTCGTGCGCCAGCATGGGCACGGTGCTTTTGGCCGCTGGCACCAAGGGGAAGCGTTACGCTTTGCCCAATTCCACCATCCATATACATCAGGCGGTCATCCGCGGTGTGGGTGGCCAGGCCACGGACGTGGAGATCCATGCGCGGGAGGTCTTGCGCCAGAATCAGATCATCCGGGAGATCCTGGCCAGGCACACGGGCCAGGATCTGGAGCGGATCATCCGTGACACCGACCGCGACTTCTTCATGGACGCGGCGCAAGCTAAGGAGTACGGTATCATCGACGAGATACTACAGCCGGTGAAGAAGGTCACGGCCGGCGAAGGGACGAAAGCGTAAAACCATGCCGTCAAAGAGTAGCACGGGCCGCGTAACCTATAGCTGCTCCTTCTGCGGCAAGAGCCAGGACCAGGTGCGGCGGCTCATCGCCGGGCCGGGCGCCGTCTACATCTGCGACGAGTGCGTCGAGCTCTGCCGGGAGATCATCCAGGAGGAGGCAGCCAGCGGCTCGCGGACCAAGGCGCCGCTACAACGCATCCCGCCGCCGAAGGTCATCTACCAGCAGCTCAGCGAGTATGTAGTGGGCCAGGAGCAGGCCAAGAAGGTCCTCTCCGTCGCCGTCTACAACCACTACAAGCGCATCGGCTCGCGGACCGGCCGGGAAGTAGAGCTGGAGAAGAGCAACATCCTGCTCTTGGGCCCCACGGGCTGCGGGAAGACCCTTTTGGCCAGGACGCTGGCCCGGATCCTGGATGTGCCCTTTACCATAGCCGATGCCACCGCTCTGACAGAGGCTGGCTACGTGGGCGAGGACGTGGAGAACATCCTCCTGCGGCTCATCCAGGCCGCTGACTTCGATGTGGCCAGGGCCGAGCGCGGCATCATCTATATCGACGAGATCGATAAGATCGGCCGCAAGAGCGGGGACAACCCCTCGATCACCCGGGACGTCTCGGGCGAGGGTGTGCAACAGGCGCTGCTGAAGATCATCGAGGGCTGCGTGGCCAACGTGCCGCCCCAGGGCGGGCGCAAGCATCCGCACCAGGACTTCATTCAGATCAACACCACCAACATCCTGTTCATCTGCGGCGGCGCCTTCCAGGGCTTGGACGCCATCGTCGACCGGCGGATCGGGAAGGGGACCCGCGGCATCGGCTTCCGGTCGCCCTCGGTGCAAGAGGTGGACCCCGTAAAGACGGCAGACGAACTCTTAGCGCGGGCCACCCACGACGATCTCCTGACCTATGGGCTGATACCGGAGTTCGTGGGGCGCATCCCGGTCGTTGTGGCCCTCCAGTCGCTGGACAAGGCGGCGCTGGTGCGGATCCTCACGGAGCCCAAGAACGCCCTCACCAGGCAGTTCCAGGAGTTCTTCGCCCTGGACAATGTCGAGCTGGTGTTCACCGACGATGCCCTGGAGGCGGCGGCCGAGGAGGCGCTGCGGCATAAGACAGGCGCCCGGGGGCTGCGGACGGTCCTAGAGGACTGCCTCCTAGACGTGATGTACGAGATACCTTCCCGGGGCGACGTCAAGAAGTGCGTGGTGGACGCTGACGCCATTCGTGGCCGGCGCCGCCCGTTGCTCCTCGCCCGCTCGGGACAGGTGCTCGATATCTGGGGCGAAGACGCCAAGGGCGAGACAGCGTAGCGACGGCCGCCGCCGGCAGAGAACCCCGTTTCGTTGGATGAAGCGTCCTTCCACGAGATGGGGATCTCGCCACCCGCGCTGTTGCTGACTTTCAGCCTGCATGGGTCGTTCGGCACCTGCGAATCCCGGTTCGCGGTTGCGCTTGCAAGGTCGAGCGGAGGCCGATGGCTGTCGGCCGGGGGATGCGCCAGGCGGCTGTCGGCCCTGATTTCGTGAGAGTCTGGTGGAAAGCCGGATTTGCGTACAGCCCGTACCACCTGCAAACTTGCATCCCCGGCGGACTCGTGGTAAGGTTGACGATTCAACAGCGTTTGGGGCGGGCTTCCTGGGGCGGCCTGCACCCTCCACTCGAAAGGAGTACAGCGTGCAGGAACTCGCCTCTACCAAGGGCTCGGCTGTGCCTGGCGGGACGGTGGAAAGCTTTTCCGGCAGCCTAGCCGGCCGCGTCCTCTCACCGGGCGATGCTGGATACGACGCCGCTCGCACGGTCTTCAACGGCATGGTGGATCGCCGGCCGGGTCTAATCGCCCTGCCGTCCAACACAGCGGACGTCCAACGCTGCGTGGCCTTCGCCCAAGACTGGGGCCTCGAACTCTCGATCAAGGGCGGTGGTCACTCCGTCCAAGGCTACGGCGTGTGCGACGGTGGCCTCATGGTCGATCTCTCCCGCATGAAGGGTGTCGTCGTGGACCCGGCCGCCCGCACGGCCATCGCCGATCCGGGGGTGACCTGGGGGCTCTTCGATGCAGCCACCCAAGAGCATGGGTTGGCCGTGACGGGCGGCCGCGTACCTACTACGGGCATCGCGGGTTTGACCCTGGGCAGCGGTTCCGGCTGGCTGGAGCGCAAGCTGGGCTACACAGTGGACAGCCTTACGGGCTGCGAGATCGTCACCGCTGATGGTTCCGTCCTGTGGGCTAGCGAAAGGGAAAACCCGGAGCTCTTCTGGGGCCTGCGCGGCGGCGGCGGCAACTTCGGCATCGTCACCAAGTTCGAGTATCGCCTTCATCCCATCGGACCAATGGTGTACGGTGGCCTGCTGGCCTTTCCGCGAAGCCCGCAGGTCTTGAAGGCCTATCGCGACTTCATGGAGGCGGCATCCGACGACGTGGGCGGCGGAGCGATTCTGGCCACAGCGCCCCATCAGGACTTCGTGCCCGAGCCAGTCCGCGGCACGCCCATCATGGGCATCCTGGCCTGCTATACGGGCAAGCCAGAGGACGGACCAGCCGCCTACAAGCCGCTACTGGACATGAAGCCGCCGATGAACCTGACGGGGCCGATGCCGTACACCGAGGTGCAACGCTTGGTCGAGCCGATGAACCCACCCGGCCTGCGCAACTACTGGAAGGCTGACATGTACCCGGAGCTGCCCGATGCTGCCCTCGATGCCCTGATGGAGGCGGCCGCGGAGCCGCCATCGCCATGGACAAGCGTCATCGTCGCGCCCCTCGGCGGCGCCATGCAGCGGGCGGCGGAGGGTGCCACCGCTATCGGCTGGCGGAACGCCCGCTGGTCGATCCACATCCTGGGCATGTGGGAGCATCCAGAGGACGATGAGCGGAATATAACCTGGGTCCGGAACGTCGATCTGGCCCTGAAGCCGTGGGCGCAAGAGGCTGCATACCTCAACTACCTAATGGACGAAGGGGAGGGCCGCATCCGGGCCAGTTTCGGTCAGTATTACGGGCGGATGGTGGCCCT
>DAOUBD010000052.1:0-6611 GCA_034432935.1 Dehalococcoidia bacterium
GAGCGGGGGTTGGCTACGGCTGCACCACCAGGGTGCCGAACTGGACCGTGGGGTGGAAGGCGCAGCGGAAGGGGTACGAGCCTGGGGTGTCGATACGGGCGGTCAGGGTAGCCTTCTCCCCCGCCTTTATGTCATACGGCACCGACTCCCAGTCGTCGGGAGTGTCGTACTCCTTGTCGAGGCCAGAGATGGTCAGGTTGTGGGTAACGTCGCCAGTGTTGGTGATCTCGATCTGGAAGACCTCCCCGGCCTTCACCGTCAGACTGCTGGGTTTGAAGAAGCCGTTGTCGGCGCTGCCGCCCGCCTCCATGCTGAAGAACGCCGTTGGAGTCTGGCCCCGGATGCGGGGGTCCACCGTTGGCGATGGCTTGGAGGTGCCATCGCTCCCTCCGCCGCTCATGGCGAAGATCACGCCCACGGCCACCAGGGCGACAACGGCGACGGGCGCCGCCACCAGCCACGGGTTCAGCGGCAAGCCGCCGCCGCGCTTCTTCTTCCTGCGGGCCGCTTCCTTCCATGGGCGCTGGACGCGAGGTTCTTGAGGTTTCGCTGCCTGCGGAGCCGGAGCGCCGGCCGCCGCCGGTGCCGGCTCCTGGTCTTTGGGGCGTTCTTTGCGTTCGCGGCGCGCCTCACGGCGCCTCTTACCTTTTCTCGGCATGACCCCCTGCCGTCTTCCTGCTGCCCGAGGAGGGCGGCACAGCTAAGGCCCAAGAATATGTTTGTGGCCCCTTGCGCCATCATAGCCGCTCGTGGCGGTTCCAGGCTAGCCGCCCTTTTCTTCGTCTCGCCGATTTTCTTGACCCACCCCTGGCTGCAACTTACAATCAGGGTTTGTAGATACAGACATGTTCGAATCCCTCACCGATAAGCTTCAGGGGGTTTTCCGCCGCCTGGGCGGGCGCGGCACCATCACCGAGAAGGACCTGGACGAGGCGCTGCGGGAGGTGCGCCTGGCGCTCCTAGAAGCAGACGTCCACTACAAGGTCGTCAAGGATTTCGTCGCCGCCGTCCGCGAACGAGCGTTAGGGGCGGAGGTCACCAAGAGCCTCACCCCTATGCAGCAGATCATCGACATCGTAAACCAGGAGATGGTGCAGGTCCTGGGAGGCGGCGCCAGCCGGCTGGAGAAGCCCAGGACGCCGCCCGCGGTGATCATGCTGGTGGGTCTCAAGGGCTCCGGCAAGACCACCACCACGGCCAAGCTGGCCCTGCATCTGCGGCGCAACGGCGAATCCCCCCTCATGATCGCAGCCGACCCCGAACGGGTGGCCGCGGTGGAGCAGCTCCAAGCGCTGGGCAAACAGCTGGGCATCCCCGTGGTTGCCGTGAGCGGCAATACGCGCCCCGAACAGGCCTGCAAGGCCGGACTGGAGGAGGCGAAGCGCCTGCGGGCCACGGCGGTGCTGGTGGACACCGCCGGTTACGTCCACCTCGACGAGGCTGGCGTTGGCCAGCTACGGCGCCTGCACAAGCTCCTCCAGCCCTCGGAGGTCCTCCTGGTGGCCGACGCCATGACGGGCCAGGAGGCCGTCCATGCCGCCCAGGAGTTCCACCAGGCCGTTCCCCTCTCCGGCCTGATCCTCACCAAGCTCGATGGCGACGCACGGGGCGGCGCGGCCCTCTCCATCCGCAGCGTCACCGGCATCCCCATCAAGTTCGTGGGCGTAGGCGAGAAGGCGGACGCCCTGGAGCCCTTCTACCCCGACCGCTTCGCTTCCCGCATCTTAGGCATGGGCGACCTGCTGACCCTCATCGAAAAGGCCAAGGCGGAGCTCAGCGACACCGACGTCGAGTCCCTGACTCAACGCATGAAGAAGGGCGCCCTGACGCTGGACGACTTCCTGGAGCAGTACCAGCGGATCAAACGGATGGGGCCCATGACCCAACTGTTGGGGCTGATACCGGGGTTTTCGCAGATCAAGAACCGCCTGAACGTGGAGGAGTTGGACGAAAACTTCCTCAAGCGCACAGAGGCGATCATATACTCTATGACGAAGGAGGAGCGCCGCAATCCTGATATCATCGATGGCAGCCGGCGTCGCCGCATCGCCCTGGGCAGCGGCACCACTCCGGCGGACGTCAACCGGGTCCTCAAGCAGTTCAGAGAGGCGAAAAAGATAATGCAGATGATCAGCACCGGCCGCGGCTCCAAGATCTCGCCGTTCCTCCGGTAGCCGATGATCCACCAATACCACCTCGGAGGTGCTTATTGCTACGGATACGTTTAACGAGAGTCGGCAAGAAGAAGCAACCGTCCTACCGCATCGTTGTCGCTGACTCGCGATCGCCGCGGGACGGGGCCTTCCTGAAGATCATCGGCCACTACAACCCGCGCACGGAGCCGATGACCTTGGATGTGAAGGAAGACGAGGCGATCCGTTGGCTGCGGCAGGGAGCCCAGCCGTCGGAGACCGTGGCCAAGCTGCTGACGCGGTTGGGCATCATGGAGAAGGCCGGCCTGGCACCGGCGCGCCAGCCGGGCAAGGGCTCGCCGGCCTCCGCCAGGGCCCAGAAGGCCGCGGCCACCCAGCAGGCAGCGCCGACGGCGGGGGCAGAGGCCGAAACCCAGGCCAGCGAAGGGTAACCACCAGGCACATCTCGAAGGACACGGAGTATTCCCCATGAAAGAGCTCATCGAGTACATGGCCCGCGCTATCGTGGAGAACCCGGACGCAGTGGAGGTGACGGAGGAGGACGGCGGCGACCACATCGTCTTCCACCTCAAGGTGGCGGACGACGACATGGGGCGCATCATCGGCAAACAGGGGCGCATCGCCAACGCCATGCGCACCCTCCTCAAGGTGGCCGCCATCCGCCGCGGTGCCAAGGCCATCCTCGAGATCGGCTAGACCGTCGCCCGCGGACACTGCGCCGGGCTTCGTGGCCATCGGGTGGGTCGCTGGAGCCTGGGGCCTGCGGGGCGAGGTGCGGGTCGAGCCGCTGGCGCCCCTATCGCAGTTCGGCCCCGGCCTCCCGCTGCTGGCGGGCGGCAAGCCCACTTCCATCGAGGGGTCGCGCCCGGCGGGCCGTTACCTGCGGGTGAAGCTGGCGGGGGTATTGAGTCGCCGGGAAGCGGAGGAGTTGCGGGGCCAGTACCTCCAAGCACGGGAGGAAGACCTCCTGCCCTTGCCGCCGGGCCACTACTACCGCTACCAGCTCGTGGGCCTGGCCGTCAGGGCCAGCGACGGGCGGGACCTGGGCCGCATCGTGGACGTTCTCTCCACGGCGGAGAGCGATGTATTCGTCCTCCGTGGCAGCCTGGGCGAGGTGCTGATACCGGCTACCGAGGAGATCGTGACGTCTGTGGACCTTCCGGCGCGGCTTGTCACCGTCGAGGTAGTGCCGGGGCTACTGGAAGAGGGCGGAGCAGCCGAGTGAGGCACCTCTGCCTCTACCGTCCCCCGGACAGCGCTGGTATAATCGAGGGCAGGTGGGGATATAGCTCAATTGGGAGAGCGCGGCGTTCGCATCGCCGAGGTTGCGGGTTCGAGCCCCGCTATCTCCACCAAATGTTATGTCTTGCGGCCGGCCCCGGCCACGGCGGCCATTGGATAGCGTAGGGGCCCCCGTAGCTCAGTAGGATAGAGCAGCGGTTTCCTAAACCGCGTGTCGCAGGTTCGAGTCCTGCCGGGGGCGCCAGACCTGCGCACGGTTCCCGGTAGCCCCGCATCCCCAGCCGAGTCCGCTTGCATGGAAGTAAGGCGCGCCTTACGATAAGGATGACATGCAAACCGGAGGGAAGGGGCGATGGCCACTGTTGCCAAAGTGACAGCAAAGGGCCAGACTACTATCCCCAAGGAGGTGCGGGACGCTCTCCGCGTGGCCCCAGGGGACCTCATCGAGTGGGAGGTGCAGCCGGACGGCAAAGCCATCGTGCGCCGGGTGCAGCCGCTAGACCTGGAGTACCTGCGCGCGTTGGAGGGCACCCTGTCTGAATGGGCGGGTCCTGCCGACGAGGAGGCCTATCGTGACCTTTGACCGCTTTGCAATCGTCCGCGTGCCCTTTCCCTTTACCGATCGCCACACCGCCAAGAACCGGCCCGCAGTGGTGCTGTCGGATCGCGCCGCCTTCAACGAAGCGGCAGGCCATTCGGTCATGGCCATGATCACCTCGGTTGCCAACCCGCCCTGGCCACTGGACTGCGTGATCACGGATCTCGGCGCCGCTGGCCTCCCGGCGCCGTCCAAGATCCGCTTCAAGCTCTTTACGCTGGACCGTCGGCTGGTGCGTGGCCAGTTGGGGCGCCTTAGCCCTGCCGACGAAGCCAGGGTGCGGGAAGGGCTGGCGAAACTCTTGCCGCTGCCCGACTGAGGGAGTCCCAGCCACGGGCCGTAGTCGGCCCTAACCACCCGCAAATCTTCCCGAAAACTACTCGTATCCCCGGCTCGAGAGTACTACAATATAGGTAGGCGTCCCACGGCGCCGGGGCGCCGGCGGCTCAACAAGCAGAACGCACAACCTGAGACTGGAGGCGATGTTCTATGACTCAGGAAAGGCGTGAAGAGAGCCCCTTTATGAGGCATGCAGCCCCTCTGGCCATGGTCTCATTCGCAGTCCCCCTCTTCGTCTGGAGCGCTTTTAACGCCGGGTACTTCGAGACCGTTGGCGACAACTTCATCATCCCCCTCGCCGTCTTCTTCGGCGCGCCCTTGGCTTTCGCGACGGCCATGTGGGCCTACTACCACAGGGAGCCCTACCTGGCCACCGCCGCAGGCATCTTCGCCGCCTTCTGGGCCAGCTACGGCACCCTGCGCTGGCTGGTGCAGAAGGACGTCATCACCGGCGATGTCAGCGGCGACCCCATGGGCTTCTTCTTCGTCCCCTGGGCCATCACCTTCGGCGTCGCCTGGCTGGGCTCGATGCGCGAGCACTGGACCCTGGCCTTGGTCAGCCTGGGCGCCACGCTCATGTTCGTCTTCCTCAGCATCGGCCACTACGCGGACGAGAGCGACGTCGTCAAGATCGGCGGGTGGATCGGCTTCATCACGTCGGGCATCGCCTGGTACGCTGCGCTGGCCGAGATGCTGAACATCGAGTTCAAGCGAGAGGTCCTGCCAGTAGATGCCCAGTGGTTCGAGCAGTTTCGCGCCCGGACGCGGTAGCACAACCTGAGCCGCCGGCGCCCACCACGTTCAGGACCGGGCCGGATTGGCCCCCGGGCCGGCTTTCCAGCGGCCCAGCGGTAACAAGGACCGCCCTTCCTGCGTCAGAATCCGTGGTATGACCCTTGCCAGCCGTAGACCTCCCTCCCCAGCCGCTGCCCGCGGCGGCGCCGTGCCGGCCCCCGTTTACGAGGCTACCCGTAGCCTGATGCGCATCAGGCTCTCCGCCGAGGCGGTGGCCATCATCTCTCGGGCCGTGCGCGCGCTGGGCGCCCAGGTGCTGGCCGAAGGCGCGCCGGCCGAGGGGGAGGCCGTCGACATCTACATCGGCCCTGGGTACCAGGTCCGTGCCTGCGCGCCGGCGGACTCTACGGCTCTCCAAGACATCCGGGAATACCTACCGCTGCTGGCCGAGGATGCCAGGGCGGTGCTCAGCACCGTCAGCGCGGTGGAGCGGCTGGCCCGGCAGGCGGGTGTCGACCAGCTGACTGGCCTCCCCGACCACAACTCCCTCAGCCGGCTCTTCAGCCGCCTGCGGGTGGGCGACGTCATAGTCGCCATGGCCATCGACGGGACACAGACGCGGGGGGACAAGGGCTCCGCCGGGGAGGACCCTGGCTCCGACGCGATGCTGGCGCCCTTCGCCCAGGCCCTGCGGCAATCCGTGCGCAAGACGGACTACTGCGGCCGCATGGGCAGCGACGCCTTCATCGCGGTGCTGCGAGACGAGAGGGCAGCCGCCGCAGAGCGCCTGCTGGCCCGCATCCGCAGCGCCTGGGAAAGGGTCCGGCCCACCCCGATAACCTTCTCTGCCGGCATCGCGGCTGTTACGGCCAGCGGCTGGCGCGCGGCCCTCAGCGCCGCGGAATCGGCCCTCTGCCGCGCCAGGGAGTCCGGCGGCAACGCCTGGGAGACCGCCGCGGAGGCCGATTACGGCCTGCCGCCGCCAGCGGCCTCAGCGCCAAAGCCCGCCGATGCAGCGCAGACCGTAGCTGCCGCCGCTGACAGCGAACCTCCGCCTGCGCCGGAGCCGCCGGCGGCCCCGCCGGAGCCGGCCGGCGCCAAGCCCGCGGCGGCCCCCCGCCGCAACTTCTTCCGCCCCGGCTGGGCCAACAACCGGCCAGCCCCGGCTGAGCGCCCGAGACCCCGGCGTTAGGCTCCTACGCGCCCGGCTGCCGGCCTGTGTCAAAACGGGCGAGCCGAATTCAGGCCAAGGGGTCTAAAATACAGGGCGAGGCGATGGCGCCAGGGGGCGCCCATGCGCGCCGGAAGGCAGGCGAGACGGCATGACTAGTAACGAACGCCCGATCGAATCCTACGAGCATCGGGACAAGGAGCGCGTGAACAACCCGCCGGTTGGGCTGGTCACGCCGGAGACCGACCCCGACGCGGGCCAGAAGAAAAAGACCTACGCCTACGATCCGCACCTCGACCCGCAACTCGTCTGGGCCGGCAAAGCCGAGCACACCTCGTTTGAGGTGCCCACCGTCTCGCTGCACGTTCACGAG
>DAOUBD010000053.1:0-10052 GCA_034432935.1 Dehalococcoidia bacterium
CCTCGAAGCATGGGGCGCCCGGAACGGCCGGCTAGCTGCCCAAGAGGGGCTTCAGCGCCTCCTCCAGCTCCGGACCGCTGACGATCCCCTCGAACTTGGCGGCGATCCTGCCGTCGGCGCTGATGATGAAGACCCACGGCTCCGTCGATAGGTTCCACGTCTGTTCCCTGGGCGGTAGCTGAGACGCCGGTATCTCAGGACACCCCGGCTGTGGGTTCGCGGCGTAGTCTAGGTTCATGATGGGCACTGGGCACAACCCCTTGCCCTCCCGAGCCTCCTTCAGAAAGTAGGGCTCGATGTGGATAAAGTTGGCCAGACCCTTGTAACGGGCGTACAGGTCGTCCACCAAGCCCTTGGTTGGACCGCAGAGCTGGCTGACGCAGAAGGCGGGTGTGGCGAAGACGACGACGGTGGGCAGGCCGGACTGTAATGCCGCCGCGATGGTCATCTGGTGCATCGCCGGGTCTGGCGGGTCCGACGTGTCGATCTGGGTGATATCGCCGCCCACGTCCTGGAGGAGGGTCTGCACCGAGGGCGGCGCGGGATCGCCCACAGCGGGCGATTCGCTCTTCTCCCGCACCTGGAAGAACACCGTCTGCGCGTCCAGTTTCGTGCTGCCCAGGTCGCCCGATACGTCGACGCCCCATTTGCCTGGGGAGTCGAAGCCGACGTAAGCCACATACGCCCCCAGCTCCCCCGCCTCGTGGGTCTCCACCGTGCCGTCAGGGTGGGTATGGGTGTAAGTCTTGGTGATGGTCAGGGCCGTGGCATCTGCCTCGGCCTTATAGATGCGCTGGCCGTCGTCGCCGAAGCAGAAGAAGCGGAAGTGCAGCTGCGCGTCCTTTACCGGCGTCTGCTCCTGGTCCAGCAGCCCCACCACGAAGCGCTCGCGTCCCACCGCGAGGTCAGAGGAGACCACTAGCGGAAAGTAGTCCGACTTGCTGGGCGTGAAGACGAGGTTGTCCGTGCTGCCAGGGGCGCCGCAGGCCTGGGCCGAAGCGCTTCCCGCCGGCGCTACGGTGGACTGCGGAGCGCTTCCCCCGCCGCAAGCGGCGATGATCAGGGCACCTAGCGCCAGCAAAGGGATGGCGATGGCTGCCCGCCTATGAGTGGTGAAGGGCATGGTCCGGCCTGACCTCCTCCGTGTCTATCCCGCAGCAGGATTCCAGCTCCTGGTGCAGGGCCAGCGTCTCGATCTGAAGCGTGGCGTGCTCGATACCAAATCTACGGAACAGAAGGCTTCTCAGATCCACCAGGACAGCGTGAGGGTTGCGCTCGCTGTCCGCCTCGACGTGGGCGCTGAGGGAGACGAACCCGGATGTCACCGTCCACACGTGCAGGTCGTGCACACCGCGGACGCCCGGCACCGCAAGTAGCGCCCCCTGGATAGCCGGCACGCTGAGGCCCGGCGGCGTGGCCTCCATGAGGACCTGTGTCGAGTCCCAGGCGATGCGCCCGCCGCTGAGGAGGATGAGGGCGGCGATGAAGAGGCTGATGATGGGGTCGGCCGCGTACTCGCCGGTGGTCAGGATGATCAGGGCGCCAACGATAACCCCTGCCGACGATAGGGCATCCCCCACGATGTGCAGGAAGGCTGACCGGACGTTCAGGTTGCGGCGCCTCTCTTTGGCCAAGAGGGAGGCAGAGACAAGGTTGGCGGCCAGACCCACGACGGCGATGCCCAGCATGGGGCCAGCGTCCACGTGGGGCGGCCCGCCCAGCCGCCGGACGGCCTCCCAGGAGACGTAGGCGGCGATGAGCACTAGCGCCACGCTGTTGGCCAGGGCTGCCAGGACCTCCGCCCTTTGGAACCCGTAGGTGCGGGTCTCGCTGGCCGGCCGGGAGGCCAGCCAGAGGGCCGTCAGGCTGAGGCCCAGCGCCCCCGCGTCGGAGGCCATGTGTCCGGCATCTCCCAGGAGCGCCAAGCTCCCGGTAAGGATGCCCCCGACGGCCTCGGCGACCAGCACGCAGGCCGTGATTAGGAGGGCGAGCCCCAAGAGGCGCCGGCTCCGGCGCCGGGCGTCAGCGTGTGGTGACCTCATCTCTTGCCTTTGCCCGCCTGCGCGTCCCTGTTTGGGGGGCGCGCTGGGCATCGCTAACAACCAGCGGAGGGACCTAGAGCCCCTTCTCCGCCAGCATGGCGCAGAGGTCCGCCACACGGCAGGCGTAGCCCCACTCGTTGTCGTACCAGGCGACGGCCTTGACCAGGTTGCCGCCGATGACCATGGTGCTCAGGGCGTCGAAGATCGAGCTGTGGGGGTTGGCCTTGAAGTCGGAGGATACCAGGGGTTCGTCGCAGTAGCTCAGGATCCCCCGCAGCGACTCCAGGGCGGCATCCCGGAAGGCCTCGTTGATCTCCTGGACGGTGGCCGGCCGCTCCAACGTGGCCACGAAGTCGCAGACAGACACAGTGGCCACCGGCACCCGGAAGGCCATCCCGTCCAACCGGCCTTTCAGTTCGGGGATGACGATGGTGACGGCCCTGGCGGCGCCGGTGGTGGTGGGCACGATGTTTATCCCCGCTGCCCTGGCGCGCCGCAGGTCCTTGTGCACCGTGTCTAGGATCACCTGGTCGTTGGTGTAGGCATGGATGGTGGTCATGAACCCCCGTTCCACGCCGAATGCTTCGTGCATCACCTTAACCACCGGGGCGATGCAGTTGGTGGTGCAGGAGGCGTTGGAGATGACGGCGTGCTTGGCCGGGTCGTACACATGGTCGTTCACGCCGAGCACCACCGTCAGGTCTTCCCCCTTAGCGGGCGCGCTGATGATGACCTTCTTGGCGCCGCCGCCGTCGATGTGGGCCCGCGCCTTCTCGCCGTCGGTGAAGCGCCCCGTGGACTCCACGACGATGTCCACCCCTAGGTCGCGCCAGGGGATCTTCCCCGGCTCCCGTTCGGCCAGCACAGCGATGGACTGACCGTCGACGCTGATGGACGTGTCCGTGGCGGAGATATCGCCTGGGAACGCCCCGTAGTTGCTGTCGTACTTCAGCAGGTGGGCGTTGGTCTTGGCGTCTGTCAGGTCGTTGACCGCCACCACCTGGAGCTTGTCTGGGTGGAGCTCATAGATGGCCCGCAGCACCTGCCGGCCGATGCGCCCAAACCCGTTGATGCCGATCCTTGCTGCCATGAAAGGCCTCCTTGGGGAACGTCAGGCTCATGGCAAAGTATACCCTACGCCCCCAAGGTGATACAGCCGCCAGCGGGCCGGGACCTGCGGCGACGGGCCCCCGGCCTAGCTGGCGCGGGCGCGCAGGTAGGCGTGGTTCAGGCTGTCCTGCATCATCGACCGTAGGTTAGCCAGCGCCCGGAACTGGATCACCCGCACAGCCCCCACGCTTTTATTCAGCACTCGGGCGATGTCCTCGTAGCCGAGGTCGTCCAAGAAGCGCATGACTATTACGGCGCGCTGCTCGGGAGGCAGGTGGCGTACCTGGCGCCACACCAGTTCGCCGTCCGCCTTCAGTTCACACGATTCCTCGGGCGAGTAGTCGGCGCCGCTGGCCTCCAGCCCCTCGGGGAGCTGGGAGTGGGCGCTGTTCTTCAGGCTCTTGCGGTGGTTGATCACCAGGTTGCAGGCGATGCGCAAGAGCCAGGCGATGAAGGGGACGCCCCGCAGCTGGTAGCGAGGTATCGCCTCCAGTGCCCTGAGGAACGTCTGGGCGGTCAGGTCCTCGGCAAGAATGGAGTCGCCCGTTAGGAAATAGATGTGACGGAAGACGCGTAGCGCGTAGCGCTCGTACAACCGCCCGAAAGCTTCGCGGTCCCCCCCGGCCGCTCTGCCTATCAACTGGCCGTCATCGGTCTCTGCGAGGGCAGACCGACGCATAAAACCCCTCCCCTGGGCTCACTATGAAGCTTTCGCCGGGATCACGCCGCCGTTCTTGCGGCAGTGGCGGCGGCCTTGCGGCGCCCGGTCTGAACGCATTCTAAACCGCCGGCCCCATGGAAGTCAAGCCGATTCTGAATTAATCAATGATGAATTAGGATTCTATTATTGACCCATTCCTAAACGGTTGACACAGCTTGGGCCGCTATCGTATTAGTGGGCTGATTCTGGGAAAGGGGGCTATAGAGAGTGGAGTTCAAAGAGGTCGTCGGCCGGCGCAGGTCCATCCGCTTCTTCGACCCCCACCGCCCGGTGGAGAGGGAGAAGATTCAGGTGATGCTGGAGACGATGCGGCTCGCCTCCTGTGCGGTAAACGCCCACTGGCTCAGGGCCATCGTGGTAGAACGGGACAAGCTGCCTCCGGAGAAGCTGAACATGCTGAAGACGCCGGTGGCGGCCCTGACCTTGGACCTGGCCCCCGTGCACATATACCTGTTTATCGATCTCGGTGTCGTCAACCGCGTCAAGGGCTCTCGCCTCAAGGAGTTAGTGGATGTAGGAGCCTTGGCCTCTACCCACGGCTGGAGCCACAAGTTCGTCGATGAGTTCGTCTACCCCCAGATCCTGGAGCCCATGACCAAGAACCTTCAGGGGTACTTGGTGGCCGCGGCCGCCGACGCCGGAGGAGCGGCGCACATGGCCCTCCTAGCCGGCGTAGATGAGGGGCTCGGCGTGTGCATGAACACTCCCAACCCGGCTTTGGCCAAACAGGTCTTTGGCGTTCCTGAGGACTGGATTCCCCTCTGGGTCATCCTGGTGGGCTACCCGGCGGAGTCGTGGGAGGCGGGAGGCCAGCGGCCCAGGCCGCCCTTCGAGGAGATGTACTTCGACGGCGACGTCAACACCCCCTTCCGCCGTGACCCGGCTGTCGTGGAGCGGCTGAAGGCAGCGAAGATGATCCAGGCGCCAGCGCCCCTGCCCGGCCGCTTCGAGGAGATCCGCCGGCTGGCTCAGGAGCTAGGCCTGCCGGAGTAGCGTCCCTCCGTGGGCTTGCCGAAACCTCTGCGCGATTACCCGTCGGTTCAGGCCTGGATTGACGGCTTACGGGAGCAATGGGGCGAAGAGCCGGGCGATATGGAGGCTCGTCTGGATGTACTGCGCCAGTTCTGCGAGTTCGCCGGCCAGGAGCCGGACGCCATCATCGCCGAATGCTCCCGCGAGGTGGAAGGCGGCAAGCGCATCAACCTCAAGAAGCGCCGGTTCTACGCCGCCAAGATCGAGGAGTTTCAGGCCAGCCTGCCGGGGGCGCCCCGGGAGCAGCGCCGCATCGCCAACATCGTGCGCAGCTTCATGATCCACAACGGCATCTTCATGCAGGCCGGGCTGTCGGCTTGACCCCGGCATCGGCTTCTGGCGGGGGCTGTTTACGCCGCCGGCACGGCGTTAGGGGCTGGCTCGCTGGCCTCTTCCTCAGCCTCCTCTTCGTCCTCGCTGAAGCTTAGGCCGAGCCCCTCCTTGGTCTCCCAGATGCATAGCGGCAGGATGCCCTCTTCGGTGTCCACCATGAGCCAGCGCCGCCGGTCCGGCCACAGGGCGTCATCCACCGGCTGCCACGACTGGCGGTCCAGGCTCCACCAGAGGATGTCCTCTTCGATGACCTGCCAAGGCCGGCCCTTGGCCAACGCCCGGCATCGCTTCAGTTCGTGCTCGCTCAGGGTCCGGCGCGGCACCGCCTTCATCGTCAGTTTGACGTACATTCTGGTAGTAAGACGGTGAAGGGCCGGTAAAAGTTACGTGAAGGGCCTTGCTCAGAAGGCCATGCCCCGCAGGCCCAGGAGACCCCGTATGTGCTGGATCTCGCCCAGGTGCGTAAACCCGTGGGTCAGGCACATGTTGCCGATGGCGTTGGCCACGAGCATCTCCCCCAACGGCTTGACGGTGGTCTTCTGCTCTAGGAGGGAGTCGTCGTTGGCCGCCAGGTAATCATCGGTGGCCTTCCACACCTGCTGCATGTAGGCCAGGAATCCTTCCTTGGAGTTGATCTGTAGGTTCTGGGCCTCGGCGAGGCTCATCCCAGTCCCCTGAGCTATGCGGTCCAGGCCGAACTTTACGTTCCACTCGCCCTCCAACCAGACCGTTGGCTTGCGCTGAAGGACGAAGTTGATGACGTTGTCCTCCGTGCGCACGTAATGCCAGAGGATAAAGGAGATGGGCAGGCCATTATCGTTGGCCCGCCAATGCATCTGCTCCGGGGTCAGGTCTTTGATGGCGTCTTCGTAGGCGGAATGCATCTGACGCAGGCTGGACCGGATGAAATCGATGGTCTTCAAGGGGGGCTCCTTTCACGCTGGCAGTCGGACGATCCTACAGCCAAGAAGTATCAGGTTGCAGTGTCAGGCGCAATACGGAGCGGCGGCGGGCGGCTTGCGGCTCGGTGGCGCTTGCCTGAGACTGGAAGTCGGTGAGTGACATCGATCATATGGCCGGCGGGCCAGCCCAGCCGCCGGGGCCCCGCAGGCTGCCGCGGCGCCGCATACTTAAGGGCGCCGCCCTGGCGGGCCTGGGCCTTGCGGCGTCGTGGGCCTGCCGGCGCGCTGGAGACCCTCCCCTCACGACCCTGGACTCGGCCATCATCCTGGACCCCGATGGCAGCCTGGCCCGGGGCCCCGGGGAGCCCTATTCCGTTCGCACCGAGCTGGCCCAGGCCAGGTCTGGCCGTGAGGCGGCCCGCAGGTCCGTCATCGTCTTTCATCACTTTTCCGATTTCCGCATCACCGACGAGGAGTCGCCCCTCCGCAGCGAGTGGGTGGAATCCTGCCCCACCCCGTTTGCCACGTCTGCCTTCCGGCCCCACGAGTCCCTCAGCGCCCAGGCGGCGGCTGCTCTCGTGGCGGCGGCCAACCGCGTGGGGCGTAGCCCCGTCACCGGGCGGCCCGTGGATTTCGCCGTTCACACCGGGAACGCCGCTGATAACGCCCAGTTCAACGAGCTGCGCTGGTTCTTGGACCTCATGGACGGTCGAGAGGTGTCCCCTTCGAGCGGGGCTCCTGCCTACGAAGGCGTGCAGACAGAGTCGCCTTCGCCGGCCTACCCCGATCTGCTCGAGGTGGCCCAGCGCCCCTTCAAGCCCGGGCCCCTGCGCTACCCATGGTACGCCGTGATCGGCGTTCGGGACGTCCTGGCCCAGGGCAGCGTGCCGCCCTCTGAGTCCATAACCACTTCGGCAACGGGATCCAGCAAGATCATGGCCATTGGCCCCGAGGCCCGGGATGAGGTCTGCACTGACCCGTCGACCCTCTTGGCGCCGGACTCGGTCCGGAAGATCCTCAGCGACCCCCAGACCGTCGTGAAGACGGTGACGCCGGACGAGAACCGACGCCTGCTCAGCCGCCGCGAGTGGGTGGAGGAGCACTTCCGCACCAGCGACCAGCCGGGGCCCCTTGGTCATGGGCTGAGCCAGGGGAACCGCGACCAAGGCACCGCGTACTACGTGGTGGAGTTGGGGGCCGTCGCCCTCATCGTCCTAGACACCGTAAACCCTGGGGGCTTCTCTGCGGGGAGCATGGACTTGGACCAGTTCCTCTGGCTGGAGCAGCAGCTCATCGCCCGCAGCGGCAGCTACTTTGATGCGGCGGGACGTCCCGTGACCTCCGGCAACCGGGACAGCCTGATCATCGTCGCCAGCCACCACACAGTGGCCGCTATGAACAATCCCTTCCCCGGCCAGGACGGGGACGGCAACCGGGTCCGGGGGCCGCAGTTGGAGGAGCTGCTGCACCGCTTCCCCAACGTGGTGCTGCACATCGCCGGGCACGCCCAGGAGCATCGCATCGCCGCCCGGCCGGACCCGTCGCGGCGCACGAATGGCTATTGGGAGATAACCACGGCCTCCCCTGGGGACTACCCGATGCAAGGCCGCCTTCTGGAGATCGTGGACAACACCGATGGCACCCTGTCGATCTTCAGCACCGTTTACGATTCGCTGGCGCCCATCGCCCCCGGGGATGCCGGCGACCCGTCGCCAGGGGACGGGGTGAACGAGCTGCGCCTCGCCTCTGTGGCACGGCGGCTGTCCATCCAGGACCCGCAGCTTAACCGGAAGGCGGCCGGACTGGCGGAGGGCGACCGCAACGCGGAGCTTCTTCTGCCGGCGCCCTTCCAGATTCCGGAGGCCGCCGGCGCTCCCAGGCGGCTGCGGCGCCGGCAGCTGTTGCGAGCCCTGCGGCCGCGGGCCTAGCGGTGGCGAGAATGCAGGGAGGCGCCCTCACGGGGCGCCCCCCTGCATCGTGGCGCTATTGTCAAGAGCTACGCGCCGCTCCGCCTGCGCAGGGCGAAGAAGGCGCCGCCGGCTAGCACGACGATGGCAGCGATCACCACTACCACAATGATGATGGCGGTGCTGGAGCCGCCGCCGCCGCCTTCGCCATCCGTGGTGGATCCGCTCTCCTTGTCGAGCTGGTAGCAGATGTCAGACGTGCATTTATCTGAGACGCTTCCCGGGCCGGAGCCGCCAGCACCAACGGTGATCTTGACCGTCGGCTGCTCGAGAAGCAGCTTGCCCTCCGTGTCGGCGTTATCGGGGTTTTTGTCGCAGAGGTCGCCGATCTGGTCGAGGTCCTTGTCGTGCTGGTTGCCCCCGGGCCCGGTCTCAAGCTCTCCGTTGGCGATCAGCGGACAGTTGTCCTGGCGGTTCAGGTAGCCGTCACCGTCCTGATCGGAGTTAGTGCCGCCCTGATCAGGGTTGTCGTTAGGGTCGCAGACGGCGTCTAGGCCGTCGTTGTCCGCATCCCCCACGTAGGCTACTCGCGGGTCGCCCACGTTCTTGTCATAGGGGCAGGTGTCGAAGCTGTTCTCGAACCCGTCGCCGTCGGCGTCCCGCTGGCCGGCGGAGATGAAGTTGAAGGTGTACTCTCCGTCGGTCGGGTTGATGAGGAGGGGATACTCCTTCCCTTCGAACTCCGTCTTGCCCAGGGTTACCACCTCAGATACCAGGGGCGTGCAGAAGTCGGTGATGGCCCCGGGCTGGGGAGTCGCCTCTGTGTCGCCGACGGCCTGTAGCACGGTGACAGACGGATAGCCCAACTCTTTATCGTGGGGCAGGTCGATGTTTTTGCTGACGATGGTCCCCGGAGGGAAGATGAGGAACTGGAGGAGCACCGGCGTGCTGGCCACGATGCTGACACCCGCGCTCCGGCGGATGGGCACCGTGTCGAACAGACGGGGCAGGAAGTCAGGATACTTATCGATGGCGTCCCAGAGCCCGTTGTTGTCCTTGTCGTCGGCGAAGTCGTCGGTGTTGTTGCCGTCGGTGTCGTCATAGAAGGCGACCGTGTCCTTATCGTTGAGGCTAGCGTTAAACATCTCGAACTCGACCGGCAGGTCCTGATCGCAGGCTCCGTTGACCAGACCCAGGGTGGCCTCGGCCGTAACCTTGCCTACCGGCGCGCCGATGGGCACTTTCTCGCCCTTTACGATGCCCCACTGCCGGGGCAGGAAAGTGACGGCGCCGGCGAACTGGACGTCGCCCTTGGGGATACTGAAGCTGGTCAGAAGGTTGGAGTAGGCGCCGGGCGCGGGGTCCTCCAACTTGATCTCCAGCTTCGGGCTGAAGGTCCCCGGCGCAGATGACACATCCGCATCCGTGTTGATGTCGCCGGCCCTGGCGGTGTCGCTGCCTCCGGTGACGAAGACGAGGGTTGCCGCGGCGGCAACCACGGCCCATAAGGCGAGGGGCCTAAGTTTCACGTCTCTTATCTCCTTTCTCCAGACCTGCTCACTGAAGCCACCGGTGTGCGGCTAATCCCGCCGCCGCGCCCGGCGCGCGCCCAAAACCCCGAGGCCAGCCGCGACACCGAGGGCGCCGGCTGCCGCTGCCAGGACGGCCAGAAGCGACACGCTGGTGCCGGTGGGGGCGAGGCTGCCGACGCCCGTGCTGCCGGGGCCGCCGATACCACCGCCCCCGCCGCCGGGACCGGTAGGCCGCGGCGTTACGCCTGGGGGAAGGGTTGGCGTCGGCAAAGTCTGCCCGGGCGCCAGCACGCAGGCCGGGCCATCAGCCCTGGATGCCGGCTGCGGCTGGGTGCTGGCGCCAGCGCCGATGGTTATCGGGTACGAGAGGCACATGGAGACGTAGTCGCCATCGGGGCTATCGGGGTGCGGGTCGCACTTGTCGCCGATGCCGTCGCTGTCCTTATCGGTGTTTTGGGGTTTGTTGTTTGCGC
>DAOUBD010000054.1:0-64184 GCA_034432935.1 Dehalococcoidia bacterium
TCATCCAAGGTTTTCCAGTAGACCGCCATGTCAGCGCGCCGAAAGCGGTAGATGGACTGTTTGGGGTCGCCCACCACGAAGAAGCGGCCCTGCTCCAGGCGGCCTGTCGTTGGGTCGGTGGCGAAGGCCCGGGCGATCTCCATCTGGAGGGGGTCGGTGTCCTGAAACTCATCGATGAGCATCACATCGTAGCGGTCCCTAAGGTAGTTGACGGCCGAGGGGCTAGCCGCCAGGATATCGCGCGCCATCACGATGAGGTCGTCGAAGGTCAGCAAGCCTTCACGGGCCCTGCTTTCGGCCTCTTGCTCCACAAACCTGATGATCAGACCGAGCACACCAGCCAGCGCCCGCTGGCGGCACTGCGCCAACACCGAAGAGAGGGTTTCGGCGATGCTAGCAACGGTCTCGCGGGCAGCCTCCTTAGACTCTTGACCGCCCCAGTTTTCCTGGCGGCCGGTGTTCTTCCCCACGCCAGTTAGTTTCCCGGCGGTGGCGAGCACGAACTCGCGCTCCCCTGCCGGTGTCCGCTCCAGGCGCTCGAGGAGAGACCGCACCTCCTGGATGCGCTGTCGCAGCCTGTCGTCTTCAGGCACCCGGTCCAGGCCCAGGCGGTCGATCTCGGCGATAAACCCCGCCAGGTCCGGCCACTGCGGTTCGGGCGGCAGAGCCACCTCGACCTTCAGCCGTGCGGCCGCATCGGGCGTTCCAGCCAGGGCCCAGGCCAGCCTCTCCAAGCCGTCCACCGTCAGGCCAAGGCGAAGGGCTCTATCGATGATCTGCACGGCGTTCTGATCGGCTCCGAGGGAACCGAGAAAGGAGCGCCAGCGCTCCTCGAAGCGGCGCTCCGCAGCGACCTCGTCCAGCACGGTGAAGGATGGGTCCAGCCCAGCCTCTGGAGCAAAGGTATAAAGAAGAGACTGGCAGAACGAGTGGATGGTCGAGATGGCGGCCCTATCAAGCGAGTCCAAGGCCGTCTGGAAGCGGCCGGACTGCCCTGGGTGGTCCCTTAACGCCCTCTCCAGGCCGCTGCGCACCCGGTCGCGCAGCTCAGCCGCCGCCTTCTCGGTGAAGGTGATGGCGACGATCCGGTCGATGGGCGTACCGGCGCGGACGAGGGCCACGACGCGCTCGACGAGAGCCCTGGTCTTACCGGTGCCAGCGCCCGCCTCTACCACCATGTTGGCGTCCAGCATGGTCTGGATACGGGTCCAGGCTTCGGCGTCGGGAGAGCCGGCGGCGATCATGAGCTCACCTGACCTCGGGCCACCTCGCCCACATACAGCCACGGTTGAAGGCCAGGGTCGCCCCGCTTGGCGGCGAACTCATCCTTGCGCCGGCGCGAGCAGATGCGGTCGAACTCACAGTACTTGCAGTTGGCGGACTCCTCCGAACCGTTGCCGTTCCCCGGCACGGCCGGGAAGGCGCCAGCCCTGATGCCCCGCATGATAGCGGCGATGGTCTCTTCGAAGCGCCGATGGATCTCCGGCGTCCAGGCGAAGCCACGCGTCTCGTAGTTCCCCTTTCCAGTGACGAACCAGTAGAAGGCCTCAGCCTCCGCGCCGGCCGCCGCGGCTGCCAGGTACGCCGGCAGTTGGAGGCGCGTACCATCGGCCAAAGGGTTGGCAGCCCCTATCTTTTCGTACCGTTTCGGCGTGCCGGTCTTATAGTCGATGATCCATGCCCGCCTGCCGTCCGGCGTGCGGTCGATCCGGTCTACAACGCCGCGCAGGGTAACACCCGCCACCAGGATCGGGGGCATAGAGTATTCCAGCTCGGCGGGCACAGCGCCAGTCTCCTGGCGAAATCTGGTGTCCTCTTCCAATAATCGTTCAAGATCGGCCCTCAGGCTGCGCGCTTCGTGCTGGGCGAAGACTTCGAGGCCTGTTAGGCCGCTACTCTTAGCGCTCCGGAGTGCGTCATCGAGAATGTCCAGCAAGGCCATCCTGTCCCTGTCGGCCCACGCTTCCCCGGGCGCCGGGCGCCCCCGCGCCTTCTGGTCGCTAAAGAACCGGTACAGGACGCGATGGACGAGATGGCCCCGAGCCAGCGGATCCATAACGTGCCGCTCTTCTGGCTCCTCAACTACGTTGAGGCGAAGGATCGCAGAGCAGAGGTACCGAAACCCGCACTCGGCATATTTTTCGAGGGATGTGGGGGACGCGACGGTCTGACCGGGCGACGGCGGCAAGGGGCCCACGTTGCCGTCCCACTCTGTGAAGCCAGCGCCCCGTCTGGCGCGCAGCATCGCGGCGACCCTTGCCAGGTGCTGGCTGGGAGGCGGCTGGCCAGTTTGGCGGCCCTCGACGGCGTAGCGGATGCCCAGCTCCCCTTGGTCCACGACTGGGCCTTGCAGCATCGCCGCAAGGGGCGAAGGCGGGCGGCGGAGCCAGGCAGCGCGCGGGTGCTCGCGGAGGTCTCTAGAAGTACGCACCGCTGGGTCCAGGGCGGAGGCGGCCTGCACCAGATGCGGAGATGGGTAGTACTCCCGGCCAGTGCGACCCTCATATAAGGGGGCAGACCAGACCAGGGTTCCACCGGAGGCCGAAGCTTGGGCCCGGGACACAGCGGCTCCAGCGCGCTCCATCCGCAACCGGGCGTCTTCTATGAAGGGGGCCCGCCGGCGCAGATCCTCCCACACGCGGTCTTCTACCAGACCGTCAACCCCGGGGCCTGGCGGAAGAACCCCCTCGTAGGCCCCGCAGAGAACGACGAAGGGGTAGCGCATGCCGGCGGCACGGCGGTAGTCAGCGATGACGACGCCTTCCCCCATCTTTTCCGGCCGCTGCACCGCTACCTCGAGGTCCGCCCGTAGCGCCTCGGCGAAGGCGGAAAGGTCGAAGCTACCGCCGACAGCGTCTATCGTGCCCAGTTGGTCTATTTCCCGCTGTATGCTTTGAAACGTTGCTTCATCGTAGGCGGGGTCGATGTAGTCCGCGACGACCGCCTTGAAGGACGCTACGAAGCCGCCCGCGGCCTGCGGCTGGCGGAGGGGCTCCAGCCTGGAGATGAGGGCTCGTACGACCTCGTGCAGTGCCGCTGCCTCGTGAGCCAGAAATTCGGCGCGAAGTGCTCTGCTCTCTTCTCCCTTTCGGTAGGACTCCTGCTTCTCTTCGCTCATGCCGGCCTGGAAGGCACGTAGAGCCGCCTCCCAGCGCTCAGCGCCCCCAGTGACGCCAGCGTCCCGTGACACCCGGTCCCACTCGGTGGCCATCACCCCCTGGAAACCGCCGGACGATGGGATGCTCTCGCGCAGAGCCGGCGAACGGAGAACCTCGATCATGGCGACGCGGGAGTAGTCAGTACCGGGGAGCCGGGCCAGCCCGAGTACCGCGCGTCCCACAGCGCTCTCGATGAGGGGGGTACCCGGCAGCGGAACCGTGGGTACTCCCGCGGCATCGAAGGCATCCCGCAGAAGTCTCGGATAGGCCCGGTCCGCTCCGTGGAAGACAGCGATGTCGTCGATGGCGACGCCAGCCTCCATCGCCGCCAGGACCTCCCGCACCACCTCCCGCGCCTCGCTGGCGGGGTCCGGCGCAAGGACGACGCGACTCTCCCTCGGTGAAGGCGCCGGGTCATCCATCGTCTCGTATCGTCGTGCGGCCTTCTTCAGGGCGTCGAGGAAGGCCTGCGCGCCCGCCGAGAGGGCATCGGGCGGCGCCACGTAGACGTGTCCTAGGTCGGCCAAGACCGCTGGCCGGCCTGAGGCCACCTCCTGGGCCGCCGCCTCCAGCAGGTCTTCCTGGTCGTAGAAGCCCGCCATCGCTTCCCGGTAAAGGCCGTACAGACGTAGCACCTCGTCCATCTTCGCGCCGTACGAACGCGGCACATCGGAGGGGCCGCGAATGCCCCCGCGGCGGAGGCGCTGAAAGATGCGGCGGAGGGCACGGGCGTGGCCGGGCAGCTCTCTCACTCTGAGTAGCGGGCCTCGGGACTGGGCCGCGACCTGCCGGGCCAAGAAGTCGCCGATGGGCCTGGCCAAAGGGCGCAACCCCGCTGCGGTTAGGCGACCGCCGGCAACGAGCTCGGCTAGGCGCGGCAGCACCTCAAAGCGCACGCCCGCGTAGGGGCCAAGCCTGGCCAGCCGTCGCCGCATCTGGAGGGCCGCGTCGTGGGAGGGCGCGATGACGGTTACCGGCGCTAACGGGTCGCGCTTCCGGTCCAAAGCTATCTGGGCGAGGACGGAATCGACGTCAGGCATTCCTCAATGGACCGCAGGAGGAAGTTACGGGATGGCCGCCCTTAACGTATGGGCACCCGCTACGCCTGTCAACGGGGCTATGTCACGACTGGCGTGCGGACATTATGGCAAGAACGTGGCGAGAGACGCATGAGACACTGGCCTCGGAAAACGCGCCAGCGGCAGGCTGCGCCTTACCGAGGAGGCGATACCGGATGTCCGGCAAGGTCATAGTGTTGGTATCAGATCTTGACGACGCCAAGCACGGCGAGATCAGCATAGTGGAGAACGCCCAGAAGGCGGCCCGGCTCGTGGAGACGCTTCTAGAAGCTGGCTTCGAGCAGGAGCGGATTCGCATCTTCGACGGCACTGAGATGTCGATGCACGTCACCCACAGGCCGGTGGTTGCCCTCATGGAAGCAGGTCTGGATGAAGAGGACCGGCACAGCCGCGGGGCCGAGCGGGCCCAGACGGAGGAAGCACCCGCCGAGGCGGAAGGCGAGCCAGAGGAGGTAGCCCCGAAGGCTAAGGCAGAGCTGGTGGAAGAGGTGGCCGCGGTCCCATTCTTCAAGGACGGCGTACGGTTCTCAACCCTCTTCCGGCCTGCCTAGAGGGCGAAATACATCGCGCCCGGCGCCCCTAGGAGCGAGGACATAATGTCCTCGCTTCCTCTTGTATTGCAGCGGTTGGCCTAGAACACGGCATCTGGGCTCTAGGCGTCTGGCCCCGCTGCTGAATCTTGCGACTGAGGACAGCATCCCTTCCTGTATTGGCCCGCTGGTGCTATAGTTAACGGAAACTGGCGCTTATGATGACCGAACGAGGAAAGAGCCCCGCAAACGCCCCTGCGCCAGCGGACCAGCCTCCAGCCGGCCCGCCCCCGGGCATGACCATCGAGCGGATGATCCGGGACCGCTACGACGGTAAGGGCGAGCGGGATATCTTCGCCAAGGCGGAGGAGTTCACACTGGTGGAGCAGGCCCGGCAGTTGGGCCTGTATCCGTTTTTCCAGGCCCTGGACAGCAACGACGGGCCGGAAGGCCAGATCTATGGCAAACGCGTCTTGATGTTCGGTTCCAACAACTACCTAGGGTTGACCCGCCACCCATACGTCATAGAGGCAGCCAAGAACGCCCTTCTCCAATACGGCACCTCCATGACGGGGTCCCGCTTGCTGAACGGCAGCACCCACCTGCACGAGGAGCTGGAGGCGCGCATCGCCCGGTTCGTGCGGAAAGAAGCCGCCATCGTCTTCACCACGGGTTATCTGGCCAACCTGGGCACCATCTCGGCCTTGGTCAACAAGAGAGCGGTGGCCGTGGTGGACAAGGCGGACCATGCCAGCATTTACGACGGATGCCAGTTGGCCGACGGTGAAATGGTGCGCTTCAAGCACAACGATCCGGCGCATCTGGACGCGGTCTTGCGGCGCATCGGCCAGAAGGCCGCGCTGGTGGTGGTCGACGGGGTATACAGCATGGGGGGCGACATCGCGCCGCTGCCCAAGATTGTGGAGACGGCCCGGCGGCACGGCGCCCGCGTAATGGTAGACGACGCTCACGCCATCGGGGTCATAGGCGAGGGCGGCCGCGGGACGGCCTCCCACTTCGGCATAGAAGACCAGGTGGACCTGATAATGGGCACCTTCTCCAAGTCCCTCGCCTCCATAGGCGGCTTCGTCGCCGGGCCGAAGCGAGTCCTGGAGTGGGTCCGGCACTTCGGACGGGCCCTGATGTTCAGCGCTAGCCTGCCGCCAGCCTCCACCGCGGCGGCGCTCGCGGCGCTGGACGTCCTGGAGCGGGAGCCCGAGATCGTCGACCGGCTGCGGCGGCTTTCGGCCATGTGGCGGGACGGGCTCCGCAGTCTCGGTTTCGACATAGGCCAGTCTCAGACGCCCATAGCTCCCGTGGTAGTGGGAGACGAATATACCACCGTGACGTTCTGGAAGATGCTGCTGGAAGAAGGCGTGTACGTGAACCCCGTCATCTATCCAGCAGTGCCGATGCGGGAGGCGATCCTCCGCACGAGCTGTATGGCCACCCACACGCCGGAGCAGATCGAGCAAGCGCTGGAGAAGTTCCGCACCGTTGGCCGGAAACAGGGTCTCATCCCCTAGCACTGCCGCAGAGAGCGTCATAGAGGTCGCGCCCGTGAGCACGAAGGCCGACCTGGAGGCCTTCATCCGTCTGCCCTGGCGGCTGTACCAGGGCAACCCCAACTGGTGCCCGCCCCTGCTTCTCCTCCAACGGCAGCTATTCTCGCCCAAGCACAACGCCTTCTACCAGCACGCCGATGTCCAGCTCTTCCTAGCCCGCAGGGGCGGGCAGCCCGCCGGGCGCATCTCGGCGCACATAGACCACGAGCACAACCGCTTCCACGGAGAGCGCACTGGCTTTTTCGGTTTCTTCGAATCGGAGGATGACCCCGAAGTGGCCGGCGCTCTCCTCTCGGCGGCAGAGGAGTGGCTACAGGCGAGGGGCATGGATCGGGTCCGGGGACCGATGAACTTCTCAACCAACGGCGAGGTCGGCTTCTTGCTAGAGGGGTTCGATTCACCCCCTGTCATCATGATGCCCTACACCCCGCCGTACTACCTGCGCCTGGTGGAGGGCTGCGGCTACCGCAAGGCCAAGGACCTCTACGCCTGGTACTGGCGCATGCAGCCGGTGCCGCCGGGGCCCCCCGCTCGCATGGTAGAAGAGCTGAAGGCCCGGCCCGAAGTGAAGGTGCGGTGGGCCCAGAAGAGCCGGTTCAAGGCTGAAGTGCGGACGATCCTCGACCTGTACAACGATGCCTGGAGCGAAAATTGGGGGTTCGTGCCGGCAACGGAGGCCGAGGCGGCGCAAATGGCCCGGGAGCTCAAGCTGATCGCCGATCCGTACCTCGTGCCCTTCGTGGAGATCAACGGGGTGCCGGCTGGCGTGGCCCTGGCCGTGCCCAACCTCAATGAGGCCATCCACGACCTGGACGGCAAGCTGCTGCCCTTCGGCTGGCTGAGGCTCCTCTGGCGGCTCAAGGTGAAACGCCTCAGGAGCGGGCGGCTGCTCCTCCTGGGCATCCGCAAGGAGTTCCGCACGCGTCGCTACGCCGGTCTCGCCTATCTGTTGTGCGACGCCGTCTACCGCGGCGCCATCGCTCACGGCTACCAGTGGGGCGAATTCTCCTGGACGCTGGAGGACAACGGGCTGATCAACGCCCTTATCACCAAGATCGGCGCCCACATGTACAAGAAGTACCGGATCTACGAAAAGGCTCTGGCGCCATGAAGGTCTTGGTCACCGGGGCATCGGGCTTTTTGGGGTCCCACGTCGCCGAAACCCTTGCCGGGTTGGGCCACGAGGTCAGGACCCTCGTGCGGAGCACCAGCAGCCGGGCGTTCCTCACCTTTCCCCGCGAAGAAGCCGTGGGTGACGTTACGCAGCCGGAGACGCTGGCGGCCGCTGTAGCTGGCGTCGACGTAGTGGTGCACGCGGCGGGATTGGTCAAGGCGCGTTCGGAAGCGGAATTCGCGTCGGTGAATGCGCGGGGCACAGCCAATCTTATCTCTGCCATCGAGGCTCACGCCCCCGGCCTGAAACGCTTCATCTACATTTCGAGCCTGGCGGCCCACGGCCCCAGCGAAGACGGCCAGCCGCGCCCGGCCGATGCCCCGCCGAGGCCGGTGACTGCCTACGGGCGCACCAAGCTGGCAGGCGAGGAGATCACCAGGGCTTCGTCCCTGGCCGCCCGCTCCGTAATCTTCCGCCCCCCGGTTATCTACGGACCGCGGGACCCCGCCCTTGTCCCCTTCTTCCGTCTGGCCCGCATGCGCCTAGCTCCGCTTCTCATGGGTGGTTCCAACCGCATCTCCATCGTCTACGTCGACGACATAGCCTCGGCCATCGCCCTGGCGGCTACCGCGGAGGCGCCGGTGGCGGGAAAGACCTACTGCCCCGAAGACGGTCAGCCCCATACGTGGCGAGAGCTGTTAGCAGCGGTCGAACGGGCCACCGGCCGGCGTACGCTGCGCCTCGGCGCGCCCCGCTGGGCGTTCTCCGCTGCTGCCGTTGCTAGTGAAGCCTTCGGCATGCTCCTGCGCCGGCCCGTTTCCCTCACCCGCGAGAAGGTGCAGGAGATGGCCGAGCCGCACTGGGTGTGCTCTGCCGAGTCGCTGCGCCGGGACCTGGGGTGGGCGCCCAAAGTGGACATATGGGAGGGTGCCCAGCGGACCTGCGACTGGTACCGGCAGCACGGTTGGGTCTGAGGTTACACCCGCCCGTCCTCAACCGCCTCGTCAGCTGGGATGCCGTTCGAGGGGCCTGGCCGGGGCCGGAGAAAGAGGAAGTCCGAGGGCGTCATGCGCAGGGCGACGGCCGCCAGCGGGCCGGAAGCGAAGTACGGGAGCGCCAGCATGACGTGGCTGAAGATCGAGAAGGCGGCGGCCTTGCTTTCATCGACCCCAAAAGCCACCAGAAGCCCCGCGATCGCCAGCTCGAAGACCCCCAGGCCGGCCTGGGTGAGGGGAACAGAAACAGCTATCGTGGCGGTTACCACTACCAGCAGGTAGACGGCGGGCGAAAGGTCAAGCCCCAGGGCGCGGCCGCAGGCGTAGTACATGAGGGCCTCGCATAGCCACGCTGCATGAGAAGTCCAGGCCACCGTGAACATCGCCCCCGGCCTGCGAAAGGCCTGGAGCCCTTGTCCAAAGGCACGGATTTCCACGGCTATGCGGGCCCGCCAGCGGCCTTCAGGCTGGCGCTGGGCAACTGCCGGGGCGGCAGCATGCCGCGCTAGCCAGCGCGCCGCCGCCAGGCCTACGGCCAACACGAGGCCATAAACGAGGGCCAAGGGCCACAGAAAGCGCGCCTCCTGGTGAAGCACCAGGCCCAGGATGATGAAGGTGCAAAAGGCCACGATATCGGTAAGTTTTTCCGAGAGGAGCGTCGCGATAATGCTGGAGGCGCTGAGGCCCGTTCTGCGGCGTAGGAACTGCACGCGCAAGAACTCCCCGGCCCTTAGGGGGAACGCTAGGTTGGTGGCCACCCCCACCACCGCGGTTAGGAACAGGAAGGTCAGGCTGAGGCGCCGCATAGGAGCGAAGAACTGCCGCCAGCGGATGGCCCGGAACCAATCTGACGCTAGGTTGGCGGCAAAGGCCAGCGGCAGCCACCACGGGTTGGCAGCCTCCAGCTCCTCCCTCACGGCCCCGATATCGACCCGCCACAAAAGCCCGCCCAGGAGGAGTGAGGCGAGGGCCAACTGGGCCAGGAAACGGGCGAAGGGGAAGCTCCGGCGGAGGAGGCCAGGTGCGGCTACCGCCGCGGCTTCGGTGGGATACTCCATCACCAGCGCATTCTACTGCGCCTGGCGGGTGCCGGCACCCTCGTGCCGAAAAGGCTGCGGAGCAGGTACACCGGCTTCTCGCTCGCCACCCATTCGCCGCCGCCTCCGGTGTCCCGCTCCGCCCGCGCGAGGGGATCGCTGCCCCAACATAGTTAACACCTCGCCCCGGCACGCATTACATCAGAATCCGGAATTACAACTCACTAATTATTTCAGCGCTGAGGGCATGTCGCCCTCCCCGGCATCGATGCGCTGTAAGAGCTCCCACACGAACTCCTCCGTATCAGCCAGCGTCTGGGGATCCAAGTTTTCTGCTCGGTCCGCAGGCTGGTGCCACAGGGGCAAGATGCCGTCCTGGCGACCCAGCCCGACGAAGGTTAGTGTCCGTAGCCCGTATTTGACGCCAATGGCGCCCTCGGTGTAGCCCAAGCGCATCGGCTTCTCGTAGGCTCGCAGATCGGCACGGGCGGAAGCCATGGAGCGCGCCAGGGAAAGCAGCCTTGCGTCCGGGTGATAACGCCTGGTCATGCCTTCCCAGGTAATGAAACAGGCGCCGGCCCCGGGGCCGCCGACGGAGTCGAAGACGATGAAAAAGGCGCCTTCCAGCTCGTCCCTGTGCTCCCGGACGAAGGCCTCGGCGCCGTAGCAGCCCACCTCTTCGCAGCCGGTGTTGAGGGCCCAGACCTCCGTCTCCATCAGGGGCTCTCCAACAAGCCGCTCCGCTAGGGTCAGAACCATTGCGGCCCCCGAGGCGTTGTCATTGGCTCCCGGCGTGTAGGGCGTGAAATCGGCCTGTACCAGCACCATTAGGATCGCTGCAACACCGAGGCCCGCAACGGCGGCTGCCGGGTGGATCCATGAGGCGCCGGTTATGGCCCCGGCGATGAAAAGCCCCAGAAGGGCTCCCATGCTCCCAAAACCAAGCGGCACCAGGAGGGCAAAAAGGCGAAGGTGCCGGGCCGACTTGAAGACGAAGGGGGTCCTGTGGGTATCCAGGTGCCCCACCAATATAACCCTGCGCCGCACAGGCCCCCTCGGCGGCACCACAGCCCAGACGTTATGGCTATGGCCCTTCGGCAGGGCCCAGCGCAGCGGGTTGCTGACGAAGTTCAGCTCTAGGAGCGACGATACGATAGCGAAAGCCACGATGGCTGCCGCCACACCGGCGGTCCAACGGCCCCCCATGGGGTAGAGGGCGAGGGCCAAAAGGGCTAGGGCAAGGGCCAGGGCGTAGGGCCGCCAGGCAGAAATGGCGCTCCTGAACCGCTGGACGCGCGCCTCGAGGCCTAGACCCTCAAGGACGGCGCCAGCGTACTCCGCTGCCGCTGCTTCTTCCGCCGTTGTCGACCCCCGCGGGCCTATCGTCTCCGCCAGGTAGCGCACGTGCTCCAGGCAGCGGGCGGTGCTTGCGCGCGGGGTGCCGGTCATCCCGTGGCGAATTATACGGTGGCCGTCGCTTTGCTGGCACCATCGAGGGCCCTGGGTTGTCTTACGGCTTAGGCGCTGGGCGTTAGCCTGCCGGCGCCGGGTCGCCCGCGCTCGCGCCCTGCTATACTGGGGCGCAGCGCAGACCGCTTGGCCTAGGAGGAGGGACGTGACGGACCAGGAAAGCAGGACATTGCCAACGGACTTCCTGACAGCATCTCGCCTTTCACCGCAAGAGGCAGCCTTCTACTACCGCGGCTCCCCACAGGTGGTTGCGGATGGCGTCGTCTTCACCCCCAGCACTGGCGGCGTCACGCACTTCATCTGCGGTGACCGCATGCTGGTAGTAGACACGTCCCTCTTTCTTTTCGCTCGCGGCATCCTGGACGAGGTGCGGCAACGCTTCAGCCAGTCGCCGGTAGAGGCCATCGTCTACACTCACGGGCACATCGACCACGTTTCCGGAGCCCATATCTACATCCAGGAGGCAGAGCAGCGCGGGCATCCCAGGCCCCAGATTATCGGCCACGCCGATGTAGCCCGGCGCTTCGACCGCTATAGGATGCTGGACCGGCAGAACAACTTCATCAATAACTTCCAGTTCAACATGAAGGGGCAGATGCGCGCCTTCTCGGTCACCCCGTGGGTCTATCCCGACATCACCTACTACGAGAGCATGGAACTAACGGTTGGAGGGGAACGGTTCGAGCTCTACCACTCTCGCGGGGAGACGGATGATCAGACGTGGGTCTGGTGCCCTGCCCGCCGGGTGGCCTGCGCCGGCGACATGTTCATTTGGGCTACCCCCAACGTCGGCAACCCGCTGAAGGTGCCGCGCTATTGCCTGGATCTAGCCATCAACCTGGAGCGCATGGCCGCCCTTAAGCCCCTCCACCTGCTGCCGGGCCACGGCCCCGCGATTTCGGGGGAGGAGCAGGTCCAGGACGCGCTCCTCTCCACCGCATCTTGGCTTCGTTCCATCCACGACCAGGTGGTGGAGGGCATGAACCAGGAGAAGTTCCTGGAGGACATCCTGCGCGATATCAAGTACCCGCCGAACGACCGCCCTTGGCTAAAGCCCATATACGATCACCCCGAGTTCGTGGCGCGAAACGTCTATCGTCTTTATGGGGGATGGTATGACGGCAACCCTGCCCATATTCTTCCTGCTCACTCCCACGACGTGGCTCGGGAACTGATTAGCGTGACTGGTTCGGCTGGCCTGTTGGCGCGGGCCCGCGAGCTACGGGACAAGGGCGATCTTCAGATGGCCTGCCACATGGTGGATTTCGTCCGGCGCGGCGAGCCGGATAACAGGGAGGCCTGGGAGCTGTGGCGTGATCTGTTCAAGGCCCGGCTCCAGAACGAGCCGTCCTTGATGGCCCGTGGCGTGTTCCTTTCGGCTATCGACGAAGCGGAGCGGCGCCTGGCGGCGCTCTCCTCTGCGCGGCAGGAAGGCAGCCGGTAACGGGGCTCCCAACACGCGTGGCCGACGCCCTCCCTCCCTAGGAACCGAAGGGCTGTCCGGGGCCGCTACAGCCTTGCGGCACCGTCACCGCTAAGCCGGCGACGTGACGCAGCAGGAGGAGGGCGTCCGCAACGTCGATCTGCGCCGAGCAGTCCACATCGCCGGCCTTTGTGGCGCAAAGGCCCAGATTCGGCAGGCCAGCGGTCCGCCGCAGGATCTGCAACGCATCCGTGGCATCGATCCCCCCTTCGCAGGTGACGTCACCCGAGAGCAACGGCCCGGCCAGCGGCACCTGGGCAAGCGCGCCGTCTGGCACGACGTAGAGGGTCTGTCCCCGGCCGGAGTCCAGCAGCACCTCGCGCATCCCGGCGTCAAGGAGCACCCGGTATCCGCCGACTATGACCCACTCCTCCGCCGCTGTTAGCTCGCGAAACCTTGTGTAGGCCTGGGGTATCAGGGGGACCTGCCCGAGCATGCCGGGCACGAGGACGTGCACGTCCTCCCAGCGGAAACCCATATCGGTAAAGGTGTCCGGGTCCGGGACCCAGAAACGCGCCCGTCCGTACACCACCCACACCCTTGCGTCTCCTGCCTCCTGGAGGAGGGTGCCATCGGGAGGGACAGCCGGCCGAAGGGCCAGGAACCCATCGGGGGCTACCTGGACAGAGGCCGGGTCCAGGCCCAAGCTGCGGACTGCCTCCAGGTCGGAAATGCCGAAGCGCCCGCCTCCCTCCAGAAGGTAAACGTCGCTAGAGGAGGATTCGCGCACGAGGCAGCCGTCCTTCCAGGAGACCCAGCAGGGAGCCGGCACGGTGGGGTAGCTCCGCAGCCACTCCCAAACGTCCGCGGGCACGACGCCCCTGCGCCAGACGCTGACCCTGGCGGCGCCCATGGCGTTGGCTGCGTGTACGGCGGGCGCAAAACGCTCCGCAGTGCTGTCCCCCTGAAGCATGGGGACGTACTCCAGGGAGCGGTTGGGAGCAACCTGCGCCAGGTCTTCATGGGCCTGGAGCACACAGCGGCCTGGATCGTCCCACGGCTGCTGCCCGGAATAGGTCTCCCAGAAGCACATGGGGAGGGCCACGTCGGCCTGCGCCAGCCAGGCACGGACCGCGGCGGGCTCCCACCACTGAGGCCTGGGGTCATAGATCACGCCGAGCTGGGCCGAGGGCCGCTCGGACCTGAGGCGGCTCCAGAAGGCCTCCGCCAGATACCAGCAGTCCTCACCGCAGAAGCCGGAAAAGGCCTCCACGTCGGCGTAGAGGCCCTTCACGCCGCTGTCCAGCACCTCCTCCGCCATCCGCAGTTGGGCGTCGGCATCCCGGCCCTTGGGGACGAACCAAGCGTAGACGTCGATGCCCTGGGCCGCGTACACGCCGATGAGCTCCTTGATCCGGCCAGGGCCATCGATGGCCAGAGGGTGGTGGTCGTAGGCCGCCATCCAGTCTGTGCCATCGTGGGTCTTGAGATAGACGGCCCGGATCGGGAGGTCAGCATCGGAGGCGCTGCCTTCGGGATAATCACGGCTGAGCTGCCAGATAACCGCCTCCACGCGGACGGGATCCGGGGCCGCTGAAAAGCCCCGGCTTGGGGTTGACGCCAGCACTGCTAAGACCGCAGCGGCCAGAAGCCAGCGCATGGCACCTATCTTAGCACCGTCTACCAACTGCCGCCCCCTCCTCCGCCGCCGCCACCGCCCGAAGACCCGCCGCCGAAGCCGCTGCCGCCACTGCCGCCCGGAGTGGAGGCTATGGCTTGCGAAAGGCCTGACGCGAAGCTGGAGATGCTTTCGGCGAAGGCGACGGGCGCAAAGGCGTGCGTTCCGGAATACCACCCGGGTTGCTCCTCCCGCGCTGCCAGACCCTCGAAGGCCTTCGCCCACTTTTCTACGCAGCCGAAGACGATGGCATAGGGGAGGTATTCATGGAATATACCGGACCGCTCGGCAAACCGCTGCCGGTCGGTCTCAGCCGTGACCATATAGCGGCGAAAGCCCAAGCATCGGCGGTAAAGCAGGCGCCCGGAGGCGGTGCGCCTGGGCATGGCGGGAGCCAACAGGAAGAGGGCCCCTCCGGCAGCGGCGACGGGGAAACCGACCACCCCAGCTCCAGCGGCGGCGCCCAGAAGCCACACCGCTGTGGCGCCTACCGCGGCCACCACTCCCCCACCGATGTGGTAGGCCAGGCGTACGGCCTCCGGGTTGTGTGGGAAAAGCCTTAGCCCGGCTACAGCCTCCTGGTAGAGGTCATCTTTCACCTCCGCCAGGTCCTTGTAGAACTTGTTCTTGAGATCATCCAGCTTCACTGTCTGGCCGGTCGCGAACAAGGCGTCAAGGAGGCGCCGCTCGTATGGCAAGAGATGGCTGTCCTGCTTGTCCAAGCGTGTAAGTTGGTACGACCGTGACTTAAAGAAGCCGAGGACACCTCCCCCCTCCAGCTCATCGATCCGGAGATGGCCGCGTACCGCAAGGTCGATTATCGTCGCAGAGACGTCCAACGTATCAGCCCGCTCGTCCAACAGGACACCCATCTCCGCCGGCCGGAGCTTCCTCCCCGGGACGGCTTCGGGCGGGCCGTACTCCACGACGATGGTCTCATGGGCGAAGAGCGGCCTGATGGTCTCAGCCGGCGTGTCCTTCGCATAGAACATGTCGCCGAACCAACGATCCCGCCCGGCTAGCCACCACAGGCGCGCCAACAGAGCGACGGCAGCCAGGCCGGCCACCACCGCGATTGCCAGAGGCAAGGGCCGCAGACCCAAGAAGCCGGATATGTCATCCCACGGGTCAGTGCGGGCCGGCACCAGGACCAAGGGCGGTACCTGCACCGCCCCTTTCCGCAACCCGACAACGATGGTGAGGCCAGCGCCTGGCGGAAGCGGCATGGTGGCAACGAAGGAGGCAGAGCTCTCCCCCTCTGCGGACTGGCATGGGAGCGTCGAGCCTATGGCGCCTTGATAACAGGCGACCCGCTCCAGGGCGCCGCCTGGCAGGCGGACCTCAGCGCTGGCCTCCTCGATGCCGACAGGCCAGGCGTTGCCGGTGACGTTCCAATAGAACTCGTCGTGGTCCGGGAAGGGGTTGAGCCCGCCCGCAACCCTGTAGGAGATGCGGTATCGCTGCTGGCCGGTTATCAGCCGGTCAGGGTCACCGATCTTGATGCGCAGGTTCGGCCCGCCGCTGATGAGCTCATAGGGCCACGGGTTGACCCCATCGTCGACCGCGACGTCTTTGATAGTGATCGCCCTGTGGTACCGGGAATCGTACTGGTACTCCACCGGAATGTCGCGGAAGATGCCGTGACGCTGGAGGGCGCCGAAGTCCACCAAGATGTCTTCTGTAACCTTGACGGCGCTGCTCTCGTCGATCTCATAGGTGACGTGGAACGACCGGATGGTCCAGCCCTCGGCGGCGCCGGCGGGCGGCGGGACAGGAGCCGACCAGAGCAGCAGGCTCCCTAAGAGCCCGGCCAGGGCAAGGGCGAGCTTCGCGCGCCTCACGACGGTTGGTATTCTACGACACCTGCCTCCCCCGTGGCGGCCGGGGCGATTGTGATATATGTCACAGACGGCGCCGGCAGCGGGGAGTTATGTTGGCCTCGAGGATGAGAGGAGGAAACGCATGACGAGCGCTCCCAGAGCGGCGCCAGGCCGGGCGCGGCACATCGCCCGCATCCCCCGGCGTCCCGCTCCCGCCAACGGCCGGACGCACCGGTGCCGGGCCGAGCGGGTGCTGGCCAGCCAGCGCCGGGAGGCGCGGGCCGATGCCGCGAAGACGGCGGCGTTCACCGCCTATTTCCTCGGCGGCGGCCGCTACCTCTAGCCCTCAGCCTCGGGGCGGGCCTAGGGCCGTTGCTCCAGGGGCACGTAGGGACGGCGGCTAGGGCCGATGAAGATCTGCCGCGGCCTGGCGATCTTCTGCTCCGGGTCCTCGATCATCTCCCGCCACTGGGCCAGCCAACCGGCCGTGCGGGGGATGGCGAAGAGGACCGGGAACATATCCACTGGGAAGCCCAAAGCTTGGTAGATGATCCCGGAGTAGAAGTCCACGTTGGGGTATAGCTTTCGCTCTATGAAGTATTCGTCCTCGAGGGCGATGCGCTCTAGCTCCAGCGCGATCTCCAAGAGGGGATTGGGGCCCGTGACCTCGAAGACCTGGTCCGCCGTTTGCTTGATGATCTTCGCCCGAGGGTCGTAGCTCTTGTAGATCCGGTGGCCGAAGCCCATCAGGCGTCCCTCGCCAGCCTTGACCCGCTTGACGAACTCCGGCACGCGGCTCTTGTCGCCGATCTCCATCAGCATGCGGATGACGGCCTCGTTGGCGCCTCCGTGCAGGGGCCCATAGAGGGCGGCAGCGGCAGCAGCCGTGGCCGAGAAGGGGTCGGTGCGGGAGCTCCCGACGGAGCGCATAGCGTTAGTGCTACAGTTCTGCTCATGGTCTGCGTGCAGGATAAAGAGGACCTCGATGGCTCGCTCCAGCACGGGACTGGGCTTGTACTGGGGTTCGGACATCTTCCACAGCATCGAGAGGAAGTTGCCGGTATAGCTGAGGTCGTTGTCCGGATAAACGTAGGGGAGGCCCCGGTTATGCCGGTAGGTAAAGGCCGCTATAGTGGGCATCTTGGCGATGAGGCGATGGGTCTGGATCTCCCTCGAATGGGGGTCATCGACGTTCTTGGCATCGGGATAGAAGGTGGAGAGAGCGGCCACCGTGCCGACCAGCATGCCCATGGGGTGAGCGTCGTACTGGAAGCCCTCCATAAACTTCTTGATGTTCTCATGCACGTAGGTGTGCATGCGGATGTCGTGAGTCCACCTGGCCAGTTGGGCGGCGTTCGGGAGTTCGCCGTATAGCAGAAGGTAGGCCGTTTCGAGGAAGGTGCTCTTCTCGGCCAGCTCCTCGATGGGGTAGCCCCTGTACTCCAGGATGCCCTTGTCGCCGTCGATCTTGGTGATGGCGCTGCGGCAGGAGGCCGTGTTGACGAAAGCCGGATCGTAGACCATCAGGCCGAAATCGCCTTCGTGGGCGCGGATCTGGCGGAAGTCAGTAGCCCGCACGGTACCCTCGGTGATGGGGATCTCGTAGCTCTGTCCCGTGCGGTTGTCGATGATAGTCAGGGTCTCACGGCCACCGTCTTTGTCCATAGGGCGCATCTCCTCGCATGCTGCGGCAACTGACGATGTCTCATCCGGTATCGTACGCCTGCTGAGGCGTGCCGCCCGCCCATCGACCAGTCTCATTTTAACCTGTCGGATGGTCTTCGCGCCAAGGGTTGGCCAGCACCACTCCCGCCTGAAGGCGGGGGCATCAGGCCTCAACTACACTGCGGCGCCCATTGCCCGATGGCCGAGATCCAGCACCACCCCCGCCTGAAGGCGGGGGCATCAGGCCTCAACCACACTGCGGCTCCCATTGCCCGATGCCCCAACCTTTAGGTTGGGGTGGCCAGAATCTGGCACGACCGGACGGCGGAGTCAACGTAGAGGCGCGGAGAGGGTTTGGGCCTCTTCAGCCAAGCGGCCTAGGACGACACCCAGCTTGACCCCTGTGATGGTTCGGTGAAGAAAGGGGCCATCGGGGTCGATGAAGTAATGATGTAGTTTGCCCTCGCGCTCGACTCTCAGCATGCCAGCACGGCGCAGGTCGCCGATGATCCCCCAGACCGTGCGCTGGGTCAGGTGGAGCCTATCGGCGATCTCTTCCACCGTGCAGCCGGGGTAGGCAGCGATGAAGAATAGGACGGAGCCGTGGCTGGAGACCAGATACCACTCGTTGCGTTGGTTGACACGACCCATTGGCGGCAAAAGGGCGCGCCCTGGTCTGTGGCGCTCGCGGGGGTGCGGCGATGAAGACGCAGGAGCGCGCGGAGACATAGTATTGCCGGCCACCCCAAACTTGGGTTAGGGGCAGGTTAGGGCCCCATTAGATTTCGGTAAGGAAAGCTTCTGGGGCCGCCGAAAGGCTGGCCCCTCTGGACTCGAGTCCCCTGGGGCGCTATCTTCCCAGTATGTTGGAGGGAGGACGGACGCCGTTGCAAAGGCCGGATATCTGTCCCGGGGAAGAGCTGCGAAAGGTGGAAGGTACATCACAAGGCGGCCAGGCGGAGCCGGGGGGATTCATGTTGGGTCACCACGCGGATCAGCCCTTCGACTCGCCCCACCACATCTTCGAGGTGCTGTGGGATGGACTTCGGGCC
This sequence comes from Dehalococcoidia bacterium, assembly GCA_034432935.1. Lineage (GTDB taxonomy): Bacteria > Chloroflexota > Dehalococcoidia > SM23-28-2 > RBG-16-64-32 > DAOUAG01. The sequence goes on from DAOUBD010000054.1 coordinate 18,587, forward strand.
CTCGCCTCCCTTCAGGGGGGAACCATCCGGTTGCGGGGCCGTTACGGGCGTGACTTGACGCCCCTGTTCCCGGAGATCGTCCGTGCCGCAGCGGGGTTGACGGTGGACGCCGTCGTGGACGGGGCCATCGTAGCCCTCGACGGCGATGGCCGCCCTGCCTTCGGCCCTCTGGCGGCAAGGCTGATGGCTGGGGAGCCGGACGGGCCGCCGGCGGGGTTCCGCGTGGCCTTCCATGCCTTCGATATCCTGAGCTTTCAAGGGAGGCCGGTGGTGGACCTGGCCCTAGTCCGCAGGAAAGAGATCTTGCGCCGGGCCGTCAGGGGAGGCGGGATCATCTACGCTCCCGATTTCGTGACGGGGGAAGGGCTCCTGCTCTTCGAGGCGGCCCGGGCCTTCGGGGTCGATGGCATAGTGGCAAAGGACCTGCGGAGCCCTTACCTGCCAGGCGTTCGGAGCAGCCGATGGCTGGTGATCAGCCCCGTGCGGCGCAGCCGATTCGTTATCGCAGGCTACACCTACGGCGGCCGCTGGACGGGGCGCCACACCTCACGGGCGGAGGGCCCTTTCTCCTCCCTTCTCCTGGGCGCGTGGGACGGTCCCGGCCAGTTGCGATACGTGGGGGAGGTCACTGGGGCCTTTGCCGATGCGGCGCCCGCCATCGCCCGGCAGTTGGAGCCCCTGACAACGCGCCAGTGTCCCTTCCCTCAGGAGCCGGACGTCCGTCGCCTGGTCTTCTGGTGCCAGCCGTCCCTGTGCGCCCGCGTACGCTTCGCCGGATGGAACCCAGACCGCACGCTTCGCTTCCCGATCTTCGAAGCTTTGCGCCCGGACGTGCCGGTCTCGGCCTGCCGATTGGAAGACGCCGGCGGATAAGCCCAGCACAAGCCTCAGCCAAGAGCCCCCTGGTCCGCGGCCTCCAGACTCGGGGATGCCGGCTCGGCCAGGAGCCCGGCTAGGTCGTGCTTCTCCTCCAGAATGCGGGCCCACAGGTCGCCTGCGTCCTCCAGGCGCGCTGGCGCCGTAACGATGGTGAAGTCCGCTGGGTGTGCGTTCGCCAACTCGTCCCACCGTAGGGGCATGGAGACGGAGGCCTCAGGCGTAGCCCGAGGCGAGTAGACCGATGCCAGGGTCTTGCCGCGGGCGTTCTGGTTATGGTCGTAGAACACCTTGCCCCGCCGCTTCGCCACGGTCCATTCCATGGTCACATCCCGGGGATGCGCCCGCACCAGGAACCTCCCCAGGGTCTCGGCCACCGCTCTAGCGGCATCGTAGTCGAGCCGCCGCTGGATGGGCACATAGACGTGGAGACCTGCGCGGCCCGAGGTCTTGAGGAAGGAAGACAGGGAGAGGGAGTCGAGGAGCTCCTTCAGGTAGAGGGCCACCTCGCAGGTTTTGGCGAAGGCCTTCCGGCTCGCCCCCGGCTCACCCGGTTGGGCAACGTACGGATCGAGGTCGAAGACGATGAAATCGGGGTAGTTCAGGAGGGAACCTCGGATCTTCTCCTCGGAACCAGCGAACTCCAGAGAGAGGTGATAGCCGTCTGGTTCCGGGTCGATCCGGGAGTACCAGGTATGCAGCTCCAGCGTTCCCATTTGCCCTAACCAGAGGAGAGTAGGGAGGTTGTTGCACATCAGGTAATCGCCGTCGCCAGCGTTGGAGTCCGACCAGAGACGGACGGTGGCCACAAATTCCGGCAGAGGCGCATCCCAGTGCTTCTGGTAGAAGCCCTCGCCGCGGATCCCATCGGGGTAGCGAGCCAGGGTGAGGGGCCTGTTCCGCAGGTGAGACAAGATGTAGGGGGAGACGCGGGCCAGGTAGGCGAGGAGGTCCCGCTTGGTCAAGGCGGGCCGGCCGTCCAGAGCTGGCCACATCTCCTTGTCCAGGTTGGTGAGGCTGATCTCGTAGCCTTCGACCCGCAGCGCCAGCTCGCCGGCGGGACGTGCGAGTTGCTCTAGCACGCCATGCACCGTCTGGGCAGGAAGGCTATGTACGGCTCCAGGAGGCGGCGGTACCGGGGCCTCCCTGCGGACCTCCGCCGGCGCCTTATCCTCCCGCAAGCCAACGAAGACGGGTGAGCGCAGGCGGCCATCCGGCGTCCACTGGGCGAAGCGCACGCGGGCCACCAGTTTCGGCCTGACCCAGGTCGTAGGGGCGTTCAGCGGCGGCTCCTCAGCGAAGGGGCACTCCTCGGCCCGGAGGCGATCGAGGCGCTGACGTAGCGACGCCAGCGCTGAGTCATCGAAGCCGGCGCCCACGTGTCCGGCGTAGGTCAGGCGGCCATCCTCGTAGTAACCTAGCAGAAGGGCGCCGAAGGAGCCTGCCCGGCTACCTGCGCCAGCGCTGTAGCCTCCGATGACGAACTCGTCCTCCAGCGTCTTCTTGACCTTGAGCCAGGCGCGGGAGCGACGGCCCGCCTCGTAAAGGCTGTCCTTGCGCTTGGCGACGACACCCTCGAAACCGAGGGCGACTGCGGCCTCGTAGGCCTCTTCCCCATCCTCCTCGAAGTGCTCGAGAAGGCGCACCCCGTTCCGCGGGGCAAGTAGGGCAGACAAGAGCGCCTTGCGCTGCCAGAGGGGCGCGGCGCATAGATCCCAGCCCTCGGCGTAGAGAAGATCGAAGACGTAATAGACGACCGGTATTGCGGATTCGGCGCGCTGGATGTCGGCCGGGCGGGTGAGGCCCAAGCGCTGCTGGAGAAGATGGAAGGAAGGTACGCCGCGCTCATCCAAGGCGACGATCTCGCCGTCCAACACCAGGCTGCCCGCGGGTTGCTGGGCCAGCTCCCCCGCCAGAGACGGGTACTGAGCTGCCATGTCCAGGCCGCGACGGGAGAGGAGCCGCACCCGGCCATCGGCGACAATCGCTATGGCCCTCACACCATCCAGCTTCGGCTCGAAGAACCAGCCCGGGGCCGAGAAGGGCCCCTCGGCCAGGGTGGCGAGCATCGGCTTCACGGCCAGGCGCAAGGGAGCCTGCCGGGCACCAGCCGCGTCCTGGGGGCGCACGATGAGCCGCTGGCCCCTGGGCGGCATGTGGCCCGCCTTCAGGTCCTCGATGGTGAGCCCGGACAGCACCGAGCGTTCCCGCGTCAGGACATCCTCGTCGCTAGTGGCGAAGGCATCGCGGTGCTTAATGAGCAGCCACTGGTTCTCGCCACGCCGCGTGCGCACCAGCGCCCAAGAGCCCTTCAACTTCTGGCCGCGGAGGAACAAGGAGAGCTTGCCCGCCTCCAGCCCTTCTCTGACTCGTCGCTCGGCCTCCCCGCGGTCATGGAACCAGAGCTGGCCGTCCTCTTCCGGGGAGTAGGTTCCGGCGTCCCAGACGATGACCTCGCCCGCGCCGTACTCGCCTCTGGGTATAACGCCCTCGAAGGAGGCATACTCCAGCGGGTGGTCCTCCACCATCATCGCCAAGCGCCGGCCCTTGGGGTCAAGGGAAGGGCCTTTCGGGATCGGCCACGATTTCAGGACGCCATCAACCTCCAGCCGGAAGTCGTAGTGCAGGCGCCTGGCGTTGTGCTTCTGGATAACGAAGATGAGGGGCCCCTCGGACGGCGCGCGCCCTTTGGGAGGCGGCTCCGGGGTGCGTTCGAAGTCCCTCTTCTGCTGGTACTCGTACAGCATCCACCCCCAATTATGGCACCCCGGGGCCGGTTTATGTGGATTTGTGGACGCTGTGGATAAATGGGTTGCCGGGCTGGGCAGCCGCAAGAGACAATGCAGGCGCTTCCCGACCCGATCCGCAGCGGTCCAGGAAGAAGGGACTCGCCGGGAGCCACGGGCGACCGAAAGCCCCGGCCGAGACCTGGAACCCAGAAGCCGCCGCGGTTCAAAGCGGGAAGCTTTTCTTTTGGAGCGCCGGGTTGAAGGGGCTCACGCTGGCATAAGGCTCCCGTCCCCTAGCCGAGAGGGTCCTCCTTTGCTATTGTGAATGTGTCCCGAAAGTTAGTCCCAAACCTATCGCGAAGGGGGCGAAACAGAATGGGCACGCTCCTGCGAACGCTTCTGGCACTCGGTGCGTCTCTGGCCCTCATATCGGCGGTGGCGTGCGGCGGCGGCGAAGAGGCCACCCCTACGCCAACGAGGGCCGCGACTACAGCGCCTGCGGCCACGGCGACGGCCACCAAAGCCGCCACGCCAGTTGCGGGCACAAGTAGCCCCGCGGCCGTCACCCTGAAGATAGCCTCTGTGGCGCCCAACCCGGCGAAGGTCGGCGATAAGGTGACCATCACCTTTAATACCCAGCCCGGGAACGTCATCGGCCTCCAGGTAACGGCGCCCAACGGGCAGATCGCTATTCAAACGCAGCTCACGGCCGGCGGGGACGGCACCGCCACCCTCGATCAGGTGGTGAACACGCCAGGGACCTGGAAGGTCGAGGCGGCGGCCGGACGGACGGTTGCCGACCTGTTGGCGCTGCAACTGAACCCGGTGCCCGGCCCGCATTCGGACGACGCCACCTTCGAGGTGCAGTAGCAGAGGGGCTCAGCGGGGCGGCTGCGCAGCCGGCGCAGTACCCTCGACGATACGTCCATCCTTCATCCAGACGATGCGGTCCGCCGTGGCCGCCACGTTCATATCGTGCGTCACCAAGAGAATGGTGACGTGGCGGCTCTCGCGTATGCTGCGGAAGAGGGCCAAGACCTTCTCCGCCGCCGCCGAGTCCAGGTTGCCCGTAGGCTCGTCGGCCAAGAGGATGGAGGGGTCGTTGGCCAGGGCCCTGGCGATGGCCAGCCTTTGCCGCTCGCCGCCCGAGAGGCGGGGGGGCTGGAACTTCTCCTTGGCCGACAGCCCCACCGCAGCCAGGAGCTCCCGCGCCTTCTCCCTCTGTTCCCGGTGGCTCATGCCGTTGCTGAACATGGCGATGGCCACGTTCTCCAAGGCGTTCAGGTGGGGCAGGAGGTTATGTAGCTGGAAGACGAGGCCCACCTCCGTGCGCCGGAAGCGGTCGTCCCCGGCCTCCCGCAGGTCCTTGCCGTTGACCAAGATGGTGCCAGCGGTCGGCACATCCAGCGCCGCAACGAGGTGCAGCAGGGTGGACTTGCCGCAGCCCGATGGCCCGGTGATGGCCACGAACTCTCCCCGCTTTACCGTGAGATTGACCCCATCTAGGGCCCTGACGATGCCGCCATCGAACAGCTTGACCACGTTCCTCAGCTCGATGGCAGGCGGGGCACTATCACTCATGCCGTAGCGCCTCGAGGGGCTTCAGCAAGGCGGCCCTGAGGGCCGGGTAAAGGGCCCCGATGAAGGCCATGCCGATGGCGATGCCCAGAGCGCGCCCGAAGACATCCCCGGGGTAGTCAGGTTGAAAGACGCCGACCAGGTCAGGGACCTCCCGGATCAGTTGGATGGCGACGAGACCGGCGAGAAGCCCGACGCCAGCGCCGGCCAAGGCGATGAGCACGGCCTCGCCCATGACCAGGGCCAGGACCCGGAAGCGGCTCCACCCAACTGCCCGCATGACGCCAAACTCGCGGGTGCGTTCGAAGACGGACATGACGGTGGTGTTCATTACGCCGATAGCGCCGATGACCAAGGCCAGGATGGAGGCCCCCACGTTGGCTGCGCTGATGAGCTTCAGGTTGCGGTCTATGCGGCCGAACTCGGACTCCGTCCGCACCGTGGCCATCTCCGGATTGTCCTTGTCGATCTTGCTACGCAAAGCGTCGACATCGACGCCAGGCTTGACCCGAACGAAGATCAGGGTTACGTTCCCCGGCTTCCGCTCCATAGCCTGGAGCGTAACCAGAGGGAGCATAGAGGCGGAGTCCCCGAAGACCTGGCCGGTCTGGAAGATCCCAACTACCTTGAACTCCTGGTCTTCGATCTTCAGCGTGTCGCCCACCGATTTCCCGAGATCCCTCGCCGCCCGGTAGCCCAGCATGATCTCGTCTTGCGCTGTCGCGCCGTAGGCCCGGCCGTCCACCACCTGGACGCCGAAGGGCTCTAGGTGCTCCGGCGGCATGCCTAGCTCCAGGAAAAAGGGGTGCTCCTTGTCCAACTCCACGACGGCGATAAGCACCCCGACGGCGCTCTCCACCTCCGGGTAGGAGGCGATGCGTCTCAACTGCTCCTCGTCAAGCGAGCTGTAGAGCACATCGGAGACGCCCTTCTGGCCGATGGTGAAGTCGGCGGAGCCGGTGCGCAAGATGGAGATGGCGGTCTGGCGCAGGCTGAAGGTAAGGACCCCCAGGGCGAAGACCGTCATGATGGCGATGGCGACCCCTCCGCCGGTGAGGGCTGACCGGACCTTGCGGGTGAAGACGTTCCGGACTATCAGCCAGAGAAAGGACATCTGCCGGTCCTGTTGTCAAAGTCTGTCTGGGCGGCGATATGCACTCTGGAGTGTCTAAACGCTGGCCGCGGGCTTGGGTTAACCGTGGGCGCCAGCAGCTAGCCGGCGGCCGCCCTGGTCCGCCTCTCCGGCCGCGCCGTCCGGGGCTTCCTCTCCTCCTGGCGTTTCTTCTTGGCGGCCTCCACACTGGCCCTGAGGGCCGTCATGATGTCAGTGACCTTGGCGGCCTGGGGCACGGCGGCCTCACGCACCTCTTGCCCTTCGAGCTTGGCTTGGATCACCTCCATCAGGGCCTCCCGGTACTCATCCCGGTACTTGGAGGGGTCGAACTCTTCGGACAAGAGGTCGATGAGGGTGAAGGCCATGGCCAGTTCCTTTTCGGAGACCTCTACCTCCGGCAGCGCTGGCGCCTCCCGGATCTCGTCAGGATAGTACAGGGTTTCCAGCACCAGCGCGCCGTCCACGGGCCGAAGGGCGCATAGCTGCTCCTTGTTGCGAATGGCGATCTTGGCCAGCCCCGTTAGGCCCTTCTCCCGCAACGCTCGCAGCAGCAGGGCGAAGGGCTTGGCGCCCTTGGCCTCGGGTTCCAGGTAGTACGTCCGTTCATAGAAGATGGGATCGATCTCCTGCGAGCGGACGAAGGCGGTCAACTCCACGGTCTGCTTGCTGGGCAGGGGCAGCTTGGCGAAGTCCTCTTCGGTTACCACGATGTATTCGCCCTTGGCATACTCGTACCCCCGGACGACCTCGTCCCACTCCACCGCCCGCTCATGGGTGGGGCACCATCGCAGCTGCTTGAGGCGCGCGCCGCAATCCTTGTGTAGTTGGTTGAAAGATATGTCCTTGCTCTCCGTAGCTGCATAAAGCTTTACCGGGATGCTCACCATCCCAAAGCTGATCACGCCGTTCCAGATCGATCGCGGCATCGCCGTTTTCCTTTCGAGGGCGCGCCTTCCGGGCCACCTGCGCCACCGATCTATCTTACCGCAACGTCGCACGCCGGCATACGGGCGCCCCATGGCCGCCCCGCTGCCTCGATTCCGGTTAGCGGCTATCATGTAAACCGAAGTTTACGCTGAAGGAGCCGAGCATGAAGCGAGAAGAGGCCTGGCAGATCCTCTGCGAGTACACGAAGACGGAACCGCTGCGCAAACACGCCTTGGCCGTAGAGGCTGCCATGCGCGCCTACGCCCGCAAGTTCGGGGAGGACGAGGAGACATGGGCGGCCACGGGCCTATTGCACGACTTCGATTTCGAGATTCACCCCAACCCTGAGGAGCACCCGGCCAAGGGCGCCGAGATCCTGCGGGCCCGGGGCGTCCCCGAGGATATCGTTCACGCCGTTCTCTGCCATGCAGACTACATGGATGTGGAGCGCAGGACCCCCATGGACCGCGCCATTTACGCCGTCGACGAACTGGCCAGCTTCATCGTTGCCGTAGCCCTAGTGCGCCCCAACAAGAGCATCCACGAAGTGGACGTCGCGGCGGTGCGCAAGAAGATGAAGGACAAGGGGTTCGCGCGAGCGGTCAACCGGGAGGACATCGTCAAGGGCGCCGAGCAGTTGGGCGTGGACCTCGATGAGCACATCGCCTTCGTCATCGAGGCCCTGAAGCCGGCGGCTAGGGAGCTGGGGATCGCCGGCGATGCCGCCTGAGGCGCCTCAGGCGGCGGCCACCTTCCCGGGCGCCGGCCTCACCTCCGAGGGCTTCTCCTCGCAGGCAATGGCGCCGCCGATAGTTGCAGCCCGCAGCTCCAGGTAGGACTCGCGGAGCAGCTCGTTCACGCGGCCGACGTCGTCGCCGTTGGGGCCGTCGCCCTGGATGGTGAAGTAAAGCCGCTGGTTGTAGCTGGTGGCGGCGCAGCCAAGGCCCATCTCCCAGGGCAAGGGAGCGATGGCGTAGTGATCCAAGAGGCGATGGCCCACGGTGTAGAGGGGGATCATCGGCCCCGGCACGTTGGTGCAGACCATGTTAGCAACCCAGTTGGGCAGCGGGCCCAGACTGGCGAAACCCGTCAGTAAGGGCATGGGCGCGCCCAGCAGCAGGTCGGCGATGGTCTCGACGCCGTCGGCGATGTTGTCCCTCTTCAGCCTCTCCATCCGCTCCTTTATCAGCTTCAGCCGCCCCACGGGGTCCACGCCGCTCATGGGCACTTCGACGAGGAGCATGGAGATGCGGTTGCCCAGGGTGCCGCGCTCGTCGGCCCGCCGCACGTTGACGGGCACAACCACCCGCAGTTCACGGCCTTCGGTGGGCTCTCCCTTCTCCCTGAGGTAACGGGCCATGGCGCCGCCCAAGACGGCCAGGACGACGTCGTTCACCGTGGCGCCGGTGCCGCCGCGCATGGCCCGCACCTCTTCGAACGGGTACGAGCTGAAGGCAAGCCGCCGGTCACCGCGCATGGGACCGTTGAAAGGGGCCTTGAGGACCGGCCGCGTGAAGTAAGGGAAGGCCGCCTCGACGGCACGGGTCACCGCATGTAGCCAGCCGTCGTCGTGGTCGGAGTCGAGGTCGACGAGACGGCGCTGCCACAGGCTCAGGCGATTCACGCTCTCCGATAGGCAATCGAACAGGGCCTCGGCGAAGAGCTCCCCCGCGCTGGGCATGGGGGGAGGGTCGAAGGGCGGGGGCGGTGAGATCGCCGGCGGTTCGGGCGAGACGTCGAGGATCGCGACCAGTAGCTCGACGCCTCCTACACCATCGACCAAACAGTGGTGGACCTTGGAGATAACGGCCGTGCGCCCTTCCATGCCTTCCACAAAATGCATCTCCCACAGCGGCTTGCTCCTGTCCAGCATCCCGCTGTAGATGCGACCCGCCAGCTCCGCCAGTTGCTGCTCAGTGCCTGGCGGATCGATGCGCACCCGCAACACGTGACGGCGGATGTCGAAGTCGGGATCGAACTCCCACGTCGGGCGCCCTATGTTGTACGGCGCCGGGACGACCACCTGGCGGCAGCGGGGCACCAGATGGATCCTGGCAGCGATGTTCTCCAAGAACCGCTCGAAGGGGATCTCACCCTCGAAGACGGCCACGGAGCCGATGTTCATGGGGGACTCGGGGGTCTCTAAGGTCAGGAACGCGCTGTCTTCAGGGCTCAGCCGGCGGTTCAGTTTGGGGGTGAACATCCTGACCCTCCCGAGCTAGACTACGTCTTAGCCTAGCGCACGCAGCGTAGCTTGTGAAGGGCCAACCAGACATAAATGTGGAAAACCTGGGGTATCGGAGCCCTAATGCTGTCCCGGTGACTACGGCCAGTAGGCATCCTTGACGCGCAACACGCTCTTCACATAGGCCCGGGTGTCATCGTACATGACGCCGCTGGCTGTGGCTCCCTGGCCCTGGTAGTAGGCGGCGATGGCCAGCTCTGGGCTGCCCGTGGCGTCCAACAAGATGCGCAGCAGCTTTACGCCGGCCTTGACGTTGTCGTAGACGCTTACGTCTTCGTTGAGCGGATAGCCAAAGACCTCGGACTCGAGCCAAGCGGCGGTCCCGGGCATGATCTGCATGACGCCAACGGCGCCCACCGGGCTGACAGCGCCTTGGCTCCATTCGCTCTCCACCCAGGCCAAGGCGCGCACGAGGCCCGGATCGACGCCTTCCGAGGACGCCATCTCGTCGATAATCGCTTCCAGCTCCGGATCGGAAGGCGCTGTGGCGGGAAGGAAGCCTACGAAATCTGAGACTTCGGGGGACGGGATGACCAGCGTCTGTCCAGCCACGATGAGGTCAGGATCGGCCAACCCGTTGGCTTCCATTAGGGCGGCCAGGGAGACGCCGAATCGCTGGCTGATGGCCGTGAGGGTGTCGCCGGGCCGCACCTCGTAATGCCCGGGCCCGTCATCACCCTGCCGGCCACCGCCGATATCCAGCACCTGGCCCGGGAAGATGAGGTCGGGATTTGCGATGTGGTTGATCTCGGCGAGCACATCGACGGCGACGCCGTAGAGGCCCGAAATGTAGGACAGGGTCTCGCCGGGCGCCACGGTGTGGCGGACATCGGCGCCCGCGCGGCCCACCGCGGCCAGGGCAAAGAGGGCGGCGAGGGCGGCCGTGGAGGCCCAGCGGAACGATTGGCGCATCGAAGCTCCTCCTCTGACGCCCCTATAGACGCAGGCGGCGGGGATCTTGTTACCAGGCCCCGCCAGCAACGACGCGGCTAGTACGTTATGTCGAAATCCTGGTAGGCGCCCGTAGCCTCCCTCCAGGTGGCATCCACAGCGTCGACGCGGGCCATGCGCGGCCCCTCGCGCAGATGCTCCAGTAGCTGCTCCAAAGCTTCCCGAGGCCCTTCCGCCAGCACCTCCACGGAACGGCCGTCGCTGAGGTTGCGGACGTAGCCCCGGACTCCCAGGAAGCGGGCCCGGGTGTAAACGAACTGGCGAAAGTTGACGCCTTGCACACGCCCCCGCACTATGGCGTGCAGAGCGGCTTCGGTATTTTCCATACTCCCGTCGCGCTGAGGCAGGCGCTAAGCCAACACCTTTTCCATCGCCGCATCCACGGCATCCGGCGGCACGTCATCCCGGACGACCGGCCAGCCGATGCCCTCCAGCAAGACCCAGCGCACGGCCCGCTCCCGGACCTTCTTGTCGAGCGCCATGGCCTCCCTTATAGCCCGGCCATCTACCCCTTCGGCACGCTGCGGCAGACCGAAGGAGGCCAGCGCCTGGCCCAGCCGGTCAGCCACTTGGGGGCCTAGGATGCCCATGCGCACGCTGATCTCCGTCGCGGCCACCATGCCGATGGCCACCGCCTCGCCGTGGAGATAGCGTCCGTACCCCGTCGCGGCCTCGATAGCGTGCCCCATGGTGTGGCCGAAGTTCAGAACGGTGCGCAGGCCCGTCTCCTCCCGCTCGTCCAGATTGACCACGTGCGCCTTGATACGGACGCTGCGCTGGATGGCCTCCGTGGCGGTTTCTGGGTCGAGGCTCTGGATCCGCCCCGAATTCGCCTCCAGGAAGCAAAGGTACCCCTCATCGGCGATGAAGGCGTGCTTGATGACTTCCGCCCAGCCAGATCGCAGCTCCCGCGGCGGTAGCGAGCGCAGGGCTGCGACATCCGCCAGCACGAGGCGCGGTTGGTAGAAAGCCCCGATCATGTTCTTGGCACGAGGATGGTTGACGGCCACCTTGCCCCCGATGGCCGCATCGACCATGGCCAAGAGACTGGTGGGGGCATGCACCAGTGGCAGGCCACGGGCGAAGGTGGCTGCCACAAAGCCGGCAAGGTCGGTGACAACGCCGCCGCCGAGGGCGAGGACGGTGTGCCCACGCTCGGCCCGGCGCTCCACCAGCCAATCGTAGATCCGGGATGCTACGTCCAGCGATTTGCTGGCTTCCCCCGGCGGAACGGTGAGCGAGCCGAAAGGGATTTCTGCACGGGCTAGCGATTCCTCCACCTCCGCCCCGAGATGCCGGTAGACGTGGTCATCGCTGATGACGTGCACCGTCGCGCCCAGGCCGATCTCCTTCAGCCTTTCGCCGATTTCTTGTAGCGCCCCCCACTGGACGACCACGGGATAACTCCCGCTAGCAGCGCGCACGAGGCAGGCTGCCCCCTCCGGCATGGCGCCCACGCCGTCCATGGCAGGCGAGGCGATGGCCTCCACCCGCCCAGGCCGGGCGAGGACAGCGGCCGCGAAAAGTTCATAGCCGCGGACGACCTCCGCCGCCACGTCGTCAGGTGTTAGCCCGTCAGTCTGCACCGTCCAATCGCAGAGGGCGTAGAAGGGCTGGCGCGAGGCCTTGAGGGAGCGGATACGAGATAGGGGGTCTGGCCCCGCCAAGAGCGGGCGGCCCCCGGCCCCGCCATCGCCGCCCTTGCGCAACCTCTCCAGGCAGGTCTCTGGCCGCGCATCCAGACAGACGATGAAGCCGCCATCGGCCATGAGGCGCCTGTTCTCCGGAGAGAGCACTGCGCCGCCGCCGACAGAGACCACGGCGGGCGCCCGGGAGCATGCCTGGCGCAGCGCTTGCGACTCCATGGCCCGGAAGCGCAGCTCTCCCTCCTCGCGAAAGATGTCAGGGATGCTCCGCCCCGTCATCCCCTCCACGAGACAATCGGTATCCACCAAGTCCCAGCCGAGGCGGCGAGCGACCAGGGGCCCGACGGCGCTCTTGCCGGTGCCGGAGAAGCCCGTGAGGATGATGCGTAGGGGGCGCCTTTCGCCGCCCTGGGGCGAACTTGCATCCGCCGGCTCAGAGGTCACGGCTCAACTCTCCGGCCCCCCGGCCCGGCCCGGCGAAGGCCCTGGCGCTCCCCGCGGCCCCACCGTGGCCTGATAGGCCTCGAAGTTGCGGCGGGTCTCAGCCAGGGAGTCGCCACCGAACTTCTCCAATAGGGCCCGGGCTAGAACGATGGCGACCATGGACTCAGCGATGACCCCAGCGGCCGGCACGGTACAGACGTCGGACCTCTCGTAATGGGCCTGTATCTCCTCCGCCGTGTGCAGATCAGCCGAGGGCAGAGGCTTGGAAAGGGTCGAGATGGGCTTCAAGGCGCCCCGCACTATCACCGGTTCGCCGTTGGTCATGCCTCCCTCCAGGCCGCCGGCGCGGTTGGTGGCGCGCCGCCAGGGGCGCCCGCCCCACTGGGACGAAGGCAGGATGACGTCGTGGGCCGAGGAGCCTGGCCCTGCGGCCACCTCGAACCCTGGGCCTATCTCCACCCCCTTGACCGCATGGATGCTCATGATCGCCTGAGCCAGCAGGCCGTCCAGCTTCCGGTCCCACTGGACATGGGAGCCGAGCCCGATGGGGACGCCCGTGGCCCACACCTCGAAAACGCCGCCCAGAGTGTCGCCGGCTTCCTGGGCCGCGTCTATGGCCCGCATCATCCTCTCCGCTGCCTGGGGATCTTCGCAGCGCACTGGGGATGCTTCCACGGCCTGCCAGTCCGGCTCCCCATCCGGCCGTGCGCAGACGTCTCCTATGGACAGCGTGTGGGAGTGGATGGCGATGCCGAACTCTTCCAGCAAGCGGCGGCAGACGGCGCCCACGGCCACACGGGCCGCCGTCTCTCGGGCAGAGGCCCGCTCCAGAACGTTGCGCACATCGTCAAAGCCGTACTTCATGGCGCCGGGGAGATCGGCGTGTCCGGGCCGCAAGCGGGTAACCTTCTTCACCTCACCGGCGAAGGGCTCCACCCGCATGATGTCCTGCCAGTCTTCCCAAACCTTGTTCTGGATGAGGAGGGCGATGGGGCTACCCAAGGTGAGGCCGTGGCGCACGCCCCCTAAGATCTCCGCCCTATCCTCCTCTAACTGCTGGCGGCGCGACCGCCCGTAGCCGGCCTGGCGCCGCCGCAAGTCGCTGGCGATGTAGTCCGCCGTGAGATTCAGGCCCGCTGGAATGCCCTCCAGGACCGCCACCAGGGCCCGGCCGTGGGACTCGCCGGCCGTTAGGAAGCGCAGCTCCGTCATGGACGGGCCTCGGCCTTCGCGCCATTGTCCGGGGGCGCCTGAGGCGGCGGCGAGGGCTCGACGGGCAGGGGCAGGCCGGTCTCGCTTAGCCTGTAGTGGCCGCCCAGCGCCTCCACGATCTGCTCTGGCGTCCATTCCTCCCAGTCCACGCTGCGGGCTGCCTCCCTTTCTGCGGTGGTGGTGAGGATGCACTGGCGCCGCGCCACACCCTGGGCATCGCGGAAGGATGTGTAGATGTCGATCTGCACACGGGCGGGCCGAAAATGAGGCAGCTCATAGAGGAGCATATCGGCCGCCTTCGCGGTGATGGCCATGCCGTCCTGCAGAGCGTCCCTGACCTCGACCCATCTCCCTTCGATGAGCTGGTACTCGCCCTCGGCTTCGCAGGCCACGCGCACGAAGTCCGGGCCTACGGCCACGGGCTGCATGCTCTGCACCCCGCGCCAGACCTCGGGCGGGGTGTCCTTCGGCCGCTTGGATGACCGCCACACACTGATGGCGTCTCCCAGGATGTCCGAGATGACCTTCACATCCCCCGCGGCGGCGGCCTTGCGCCAAGCCGTGGCCGCACGGGTGCCCTGGATGACGATGTACGCCACCAGAAGGAAGAGGATCGATAGGGCGAGAAGCCCCCACTGCATTACTGCCTTCCCTCCTCCGCCAGCACCCGCCGCGCCGCCTGAAACATTATGTCTATGGGCGCCTCTAACCCCGTCCAGATCTTGAAGGAAGCAGCCCCTTGGTAGATGAGCATGGGTAGCCCGCCGATGACCTGAGCCCCGCGCTTCCGCGCCCTCTGCATTAGCACAGTCTCCTCAGGGCGATAGATGAGATCATAGACAAGGACACCGGGATGGATCACGTCTTCAGGCACCGGCGATTCTTTCTCCTCGGCCGTGCCAGCGGCGCCAACCGACGTACAGTTTACCAGAAGGGAGCAGCCGACAGCGGCTGAGGCCCAGGAGGCATGCATGTCGGGCAGGGCGTTCAGGCCGGTCTCGCCGGCCACGGGGCGAAGGTCCTCCACAAGCTTGGCGGCCCTGTGAAAGGTGCGGTTGATGACTATAACGGAGGCCGCGCCGGCCCTGGCCAGGGCGACGACGACGGCCCGCGCCGCGCCGCCAGCGCCCGCCACCAGGGCGCGCTTTCCCTTGGGATCGAAGCCGGCGTCCTCCCGGAGGGCCCGCAGGAAGCCCGCGACGTCTGTGTTGTAACCGTGGAGCTGGCCCCCGCGGTTCACGATGGTGTTCAGAGCGCCGACGCGCTGCACCAGGTCATCCAGCTCGTCCATGAGGGGCAGGCAAGCCTCCTTATGGGGTATCGTAACGTTGGCCCCAACCACGGTGGGAGCCCGCAGGCCCGTGATCCGCATGTGCAGGCCATCCTCCGGTGTGGGCCAGGCCTGATACACCATGTCCAGCCCCAGGTAGTCCAAGGCCGCCTGCTGGAAGATGGGCGATAGGGAATGCTTTAGGGGGTAGCCTATGATCCCCAGGTATCTCATTGGCTTGCGTACTTCCTCACGTTCTCCAGGTGCTCGTCCAAAGTCTCCGCGAAGGCGTGGGAACCGTCGGGCTTGGCCACGAAGTAGAGGTAATTGGTATCCGCAGGATTGACAACCGCCAGGATAGAGTCCAGACCGGGGCTACAGATGGGCCCCGGCGGCAGGCCCCTAAAACGGTACGTGTTGTAGGGCGAGGCGGACTCAAGATCGGACCGGGTGAGCCCCTGCTTCCAGTAGCCGTAGAGGCGGACGCTCTCCGGACCAGCGATAGCGTATTGGACCGTCGGGTCGGCTTCCAGAGGCATGCCCAGCCTTAGCCGCGAGAGGAACACCTGGGCCATGACCGGCCTCTCCTCCGGTACGCGGGCCTCCCGTTCGATGATGGAGGCCAAGGTTACGGCCTCGTGCAGCGTAAGCCCCAGGTCAGCAGCCTTCTCCTCCACCTCGGCCGGCACGTTCTGTTGGAAAGCGTCAAGCATCCTGCGGACGATATCTTCAGGCTTGTCCAGGCTGCCCACCGGGTAGGTGGCGGGGAAAAGGTAGCCCTCCAAACTGTCGCCTTCGGTAAGCCCGGCCAGAAACGGGTAGTCGTAGGGCCCGGCCTTCGCCGCCTCCAGGAACTCATCGCGGGAAACACCTTGGGCAGCGACGGCATCCGCAGTCTCCTCGAGACGCCAGCCTTCGACGACGGTTACGAGCCGGGGGGAAGTTTGACCATGACGGATGCGGTACACCACCTCCAAAGCCGGGGTGTGCTGGTCGAACTCGTACTCCCCGGCCTGAAGCATGCGGTCGTAGCCCATCAGGGCGACCAGGACCTCGAACTGGGACGCTGAATCGATGACGGCCATGCCCTCCAGCCTTCTACCGATCTCCTCGGGGCTCTCGCCGGGCTCTATGCGGACCCGGACGGCTGGCCCCGGGGTGCTGGCCCGGGGACGGTAGGACCCCACGTCGTGTATGGCGCCAGGGCTTTGCCAGACGAGCCAGGCGGCGGCGCCCGTGCAAAGCACTGCGGCGAGACTGGCTGCTACGGGCAGGAACCTCATGCTAACGGCGTTGGCTGTCCAGGTAGGCCTGGAGGATTATGGCCGCGGCGGCAGCATCGTTGGGGGGCGCTGGGCGTCTCGCCCGGCGGTGCCGCTCCGCATGGGAGCGGCGGCCGGCTTGGGCCGTGCTGAACCGCTCGTCCCAGACCTGCACAGGGATGCCCAGCCGCTCCCGCATGGCGTCAACGATCTTCATGACCCGCTGCGCCTGGGGCCCCAGGGCCCCGGTGAGGGACAAGGGCAGGCCGACGACCACCTCGCCCGCTCTCTGTTCCTCTACTATACGAAGGGCCGTCTCCAGGAGCCCTCCTTCCACTGGCACCGTGGCGACGGGGACCGCCACTCTCAGGGCGTCATCGGCAGCGGCCACGCCTATGCGCCGCTCGCCCAGGTCTAGAGCGAGGATGCGCATCTAAGGCCCGCCCGATAGCATGCGCCGCACCGTCTCTTCCACCGTGGCCAGGGCTTGCTCTACCTTCGAAGCGTCCTTGCCTCCCCCTTGGGCCATATCGGGCCGCCCGCCGCCGCCGCCGCCGGTCACCGCTGCCACAGCACGGAGGATATCCCCGGCCTTCGGCCCGCGCTTGACGATATCGGGCGTGACAATGGCCACGAACTGGGGGCGGCCGTCGATGACGCTGGCCAGCACGGCAACGCCGGAGCTCAAGGCCTTGCGGACGGCATCCCCGTAGTAGCGGAGGGCTTCGGTGCTCGGCGCCTCGACGCGGGCAGCCAGAACGCGCACCGGCTCCCCGCCAGGACCGTCCACCGTCACCGCCTGGCGCACCAGATCGGCCGCTGTGGGGGCCGAAGCCAATGTGCGCTCCATCCTCTCGAGGCGTTTGCGCATCGCCTCCAACTCCGCGACGAGGGCTTGCACACGGCCCGTGACGCTCTCCCGGGGCGCACCGAGGACCCGGGCGATCTCCTCCAGCGCCCGGGACTGGGACCGCATGTATTCCTCCGCGGCGCGGCCCGTCAGGGCCTCCACACGCCGCATACCGGCGCCGATGGACGACTCGCCGGTGATGACCATCACACCGATGTCGCCGGTGCGCCGGCAGTGGGTGCCCCCGCAGAGCTCAGCGCTGAAACGCGGGACCACCGTGTTCACCTCGACGACGCGCACGCGCTCCCCGTACTTCTCGCCGAAGAAGGCCAACACGCCTTCGGACATCGCCTCGCTGAAGCTGGTCTCGCGGGTGTGCACCGCCACGTTCTCGCGTATCTTTTCGTTTACCAGGCGTTGCACCTCGGCGAGCTGTGCGGGGCTCACAGCCTCAGTGTGGGTAAAGTCGAAGCGCAGGCGATCGGGCGCGACCAGAGAGCCGGCCTGCCGGACGTGGCTGCCCAACACCCTGCGCAGGGCGGCGTGCAGGAGGTGCGTCGCCGTATGGTTACGCATCGTATCTGCCCGGCGCTGGGCGTCGACCCGCGCCGTCACGGTCTCGCCCACGGCCAGCCGTCCTTCCACGAGGCGCCCCCTGTGAACGATGAGGCGTTCCGCCACCCGCTGGGTGTCCTCCACGACTATGCGTCCCCCGGGCGCCAAGATCTCGCCCTGGTCTCCGACCTGGCCGCCCCCCTCTGGGTAGAAGGGCGTCGAGGTGAGGATCACTTCCACCTCGGCGGGCGCGACAACCGAGGCAACCGCCTCCAAGCCCCCGGCCGCGCCGCTCGATGAGGGCCGTAGCAACGCCAGGACCTCTGCCGCCGTCTCCAGCTCTTCGTAGCCGGTGAAGACCGTGGGGCCCTCCGCCAGCGAGGCGTAGAGGGCCTCCGCGGCCACAGCCGCGGCTCCCGTGGCAGCGGCGCGGGCCCGTTCCCGCTGCCTCCCCATCTCCGCCTCAAAGCCCGCCTCGTCCACAGCCAAGCCCTTCTCCGCCGCGATCTCCCGCGTGAGCTCCACGGGAAAACCGTACGTGTCGTGCAGGAGGAAAGCATCTGCCCCTGGGATCATGCCCTGACGCTGGTGTTTTTGGATCACCTGGTCCAGCATCTCCAGACCCCGCGCCAGTGTCTCGTCGAAGCGCCGCTCTTCGGGGGAAAGGATCTCGGCTATGAAGCGGCGCTGTCGCTCCAGCTCCGGATAGGACGGCGCCATCGTTTCGATGACGGCCTCCGCAAGGGGCGCCATTATCGGCCCCTCGATCTCCAGGGCCCGGCGGCCGAAGTACACCGCCCGCCGCAGCAGCCGCCGCACTACGTACCCCCGCTCCTCGTTGGAGGGCACGACAGGCGTGCGTTCGTCGCCGACGAGGAAGGTGACGGCGCGAGAATGCTCGGCCACGATGCGCATGGCCCGGTCAGCCGCCTCATCCTGCCCATAGCGGCGCCCCGACAGGGCTTCGACCCGCTGGACGATGGGGCGGAAGATATCCGTCTCGTACACCGACGGGCGGCGATCCTTGGGCCAGCCGGGGTCCTGATAGAGGAGCACGGAGGCGATGCGCTCCAGGCCGGCGCCGGTGTCGATGTTCCTAGAGGGCAGAGGCGTGCGCTTCTCACCGTCGCAGTAGAAGGACATGAAGACCAGGTTCCAGATCTCCAGAAAGCGCCCGCAGTCGTGGGACGGCTCGCACTTTGGCCCGCAGCCGAAACCCTCGCCGAAATCGTAGTGGATCTCCGAGCACGGGCCGCAGGGGCCGACGTCGCCAGAGAACCAGTAGTTGTGCTCCTCCGCGTAACGCCGGATGCGTTCGTCTGGGACCCCCACCTGGCGCCAGAGGCTGTACGCCTCATCGTCGTCCAGGTAGACGGCCGTCCAGAGGCGCTCTGGCTCAAGCTTGAGGACGCCGGTTACGAACTCCCAGGCCCAGGGGATGGCCTCGGCCTTGAAGTAGTCGCCGATGGAGAAGTTGCCCAGCATCTCAAAGAAGGTCAGGTGCGAAACGTCGCCCACTGAGTCGATGTCGCTGGTGCGGAAGCACTTCTGAACGGTGGTCAGACGGGTATGGGGGGGCAGGGCCTGGCCCATGAAGTAGGGCTTGAACTGTACCATGCCGGCGCTAGTGAACAGCAGGGTTGGGTCTCCGGCGGGCACGAGGGGAGCGCTGGGCATGCGCCGGTGGCCCCGCTCTTCGAAGAAGCGCAGGAACGATTCGCGAAGCTCGTGTGCGTTCAATCCGGTTGGATTATATCGTGCCATGGTTCTTGAGGGCTGCCCGACAGGCCCTGGTGCCGGCCGCCGCTGGGCGCAAGCAGGCCTTGACAGCCTGCTGGGGGCACACCTAACATGATCGTGTAAGGCCACCCGAAATGAGCTGAGGCTCTTTGAACGCCGACGAACCTCCCGATACGTACGCACCTTCTATTCCGCCTGCTATTCCCCAACGCCACAGCCCTGACCGGCGTCTAAACGTCAGGGTGCAAGCGCTCTTGGTCTCACGCTTCTCTGCGGAAGATTAGACCGCATGCTTCGGAGCATTTCTGCCCGGTCGGGCCGGGCGAGGGACGGACGTTAGTTGATGGCCGCAAGGAAACCCAGGGGCGGCCCGAAGCAGGCGACCAGCGACCCTCTCGCGACCCTCAGGGCGCAGATCGAGGGCCGGCTGGACGAGTGCGCGCGGCTCATGGCCAAGGGCGTGGAGATCGTCGACCCCATGACCACCTACATCGGCCCAGAAGTCACGATCGGCACGGGGACGGTCATCTTTCCAAACACCACCATCTCCGGCTCTTCCCGCATCGGCCGCCGCTGCAGGATCGGCCCAAACTCCGTGATAGCAGACTCGCGGCTCGGCGACGACGTGACGGTGCTGGCTTCGGTGCTGGAAGGGGCAACCGTTAGGCCCGGAGCCGACATCGGCCCCTTCAGCCACCTGCGGCCCGGAAGCAGGTTGGAGGCCGACGTCCACATCGGCAACTTCGTAGAGGTGAAGGCGTCACGCCTGGGGCGCGGGACGAAAGTCGGGCACTTCAGCTACATCGGGGACGCCAGGGTGGGCGCCGGCGTCAACATAGGGGCCGGAACCATCACCTGCAATTATGACGGGGCCAAGAAGCACACCACGGTGATCGAAGACGGGGCCTTCATCGGCAGCGACACCCTGCTGGTGGCGCCGGTTCGGGTGGGGAAAGGCGCCACCACCGCCGCCGGGGCCGTGGTTACCAGCAACGTGCCGGAGGGACAGCGCGTGGCTGGGGTTCCAGCACGCCCGTTGGACGCCCCGGGCCCTCGGAAGCAGGCGCGCAGGCGGCATGGATAGCCACGTGGTTACGGCGGCAGTCCTCCTCTTCCTGGGGGCCCTAGCCTACGTCGCCCTGACGGGGGCAGAGGCCGGCATCATCGCCGGTGTCCGGGAGCGGGCCCTTAGGGAGCAGGCGGAGTCCAGAGTAGACGCCTTGCGCCGGTTCTACCAAGAGCGGCAGTTGACCCTTTCCTCGTTGGCGTTCGCCCGGAACCTCGCCCTCGTGGGCATGACCGCCGTTGTGGTCTTTGTCATCGTGCGGGAATGGGACGACTCTTGGCCCGTCCTCTTGGCCGCCGCGCTGCTCACCGCCAGCGGCACGATGCTCCTCCAGGCGTTGCCCCGCGCCATCGTCGCCCGCGACCCAGAGCGATGGCAGGCTACCATGCGCCCGCTGGTGGGGTTCATCCGCAGCCTATTCCGCTGGCCGGTGATGCTCTTGGACGCGCCAATGGGGGCCGTGGTCCGGACGTGGCAACGCCGGCAGCCCGCCGCCGGCATTGGCGCCGAGGAGCTGATCCTGATCACAGAGATGGAGCAGACTGGCTCCGCCCTTCAGGAGGAGGAGCGGCAGATGATCCGGGGCGTGATGGAGATGGAGTTCACCACTGTGCGGGAGGTAATGGTGCCCCGCACCGACATCATCGCCCTGGACATCAGCGAGGGGTTCGACCGGCTGGCGCAGGTGATGGTGGACAGCGGCTACAGCCGCATCCCGCTGTACGAGGGCAACATCGACAACATCGCGGGCATCGCCTACGGCAAGCAGGTACTGAAACACCTGGCCAAGGGCACCCGCCCTTCCTCGCTCCGAGAGATCATCCGGCCTGCGCACTTCGTTCCCGAGAGCAAGAAGGTGCACGAGATGCTGGCCGAAATGCGGGAAAAACAGCTCTCCATCGCCATCGTCGTGGACGAGTATGGCGGCACAGCAGGATTGGTGACCATCGAGGACCTCCTGGAGGAGATCGTCGGTGAGATCCGCGACGAGTTCGACATTCAGGAGCAAGAGGTCCAGCTACTGACCGCCAACGATGCCATCGTAGACGGCCGTGTCAGCATCGATGACCTGGCCGAAATGTTTGACGTGGAGATCCCCAAGAACGATTTCGATAGCATCGGCGGACTGATAGTCAACGAGCTTGGGCGCATGCCCAGCGTGGGCGACCATGTGCGGGTGAACGGCATAAGCTTGCGGGTGCTGAGCGTGGCTGGACGGCGCATCAAGAAGGTGCGGGTCACCAGGGTCGTTGGCGACGAAGCCAGCGGGGAGGCGCCGGCTCCCGAGTGAGGGAGGCGACCCTGGCGGTGACGGCGCCCCTTTGGTGGGCGGCGCCGCCGTGTGCTAGAATGGCCGCCTGAGATGACGGCTGCCCAAGGGTTGGACCCAGAGGAGATCAAGTACTGGGTCGCCTTCCATCGCATCCCCGGCCTGGGCCGGGTCCGCTACTCCGCCCTCCTCAGCAGGTTTGGCCGACTGGCTGACGCCTGGAAGGCAGGCCCTGCTGACCTGCGGGCCGCGGGGCTCGAGGACCGGGTTGTTCGAGCCATAGCCGACGCCCGGCCCAGCATCGAGCCCGATGAGGAGATGGAGCGCCTGCATCGCGCCGGCGTGCGGGCCCTCTGCTGGAACGACCCCGCATACCCGCCCCGCCTGCGGGAGACGGAAGACCCGCCGCCGGTCCTTTACGTCCGCGGCGAGCTGCGGGAGAGCGACGAGTGGGCCGTTTCGGTGGTGGGCACCCGGCGGCCGACGCCATACGGGCGCCAGGTGGCGGAGGAGATCTCCTGCCAACTGGCCCACAACCGCATCTGCGTCATCAGCGGCCTGGCGCGGGGCGTCGACGCCATCGCCCACCGGGCCGCTCTCCAGGCCGGCGGCCGCACCATCGCCGTCCTGGCCTGCGGCCTGGACATCGTCTATCCGCCGGAGCACCTGCGGCTGGCCCGCGAGATAGTCGAGAACGGCGCGTTGGTGAGCGACTATCCCCTCGGGACCCAGCCCAGGGGCGACTACTTCCCCAGGCGCAACCGTATCCTCTCTGGAATGAGCCTCGGTGTCTTGGTGGTGGAAGGCGATCTGAAGAGCGGGGCGCTCATCACCGCCCGGTTCGCCGTCGAGCAGAACCGGGAGGTCTTCGCCATCCCCGGCAGCATCTTCTCACCGCAAAGCCGGGGCACCAACGCGATAATACAGCGTGGCGAAGCCAAGCTCGTCCAAAAAGTGGAAGATATCTTGGTGGAGCTGAACCTGACGATGGTGCCGCAACAGCTTGAAATGACACAGCTCGTGCCCACAACTGATACGGAGGCCGACATTCTGCGTCACATCACAAAGGAGCCTGTACATATAGACGAGGTCTGCCGCCAGAGCGGGTTGCCAGTGGCCACGGTAAGCAGTTTGCTTGCTATGCTGGAGCTAAAGGGCTTGATACGCCAGATGGGGCCGATGGCCTATGTCCGGGCGCGCTAGCAGAGAAGGCGGATGAAGGTGGTGCTTGTTGCCTAGGAAAGCGACGAGAGACAAGAAGGGAGAGGACGGCAAGACGGGCGGCTTCGGCCGCAGCCTCGTCGTCGTGGAGTCGCCGGCCAAGGCGCGTACCATCTCCCGGATCCTGGGCTCCGGGTATGAGGTGCGGGCTTCCGTGGGACACGTGCGGGACCTGCCCAAACGGGACCTCGGCGTGGACATCGAAGACGGCTTCCGGCCCAAGTACGTCGTGCCAAAGGAAAAGGCCCGCACCGTCCAGGAGATCCGCGAAGCAGCCCAGCGGGCCCGGACCTTGTATCTGGCCACAGACCCCGACCGGGAGGGGGAGGCGATCGCCTGGCATATCCTGGAGGCTGCCAGGTTGAAGGACGTGCCGCACCGCCGGGTGGTATTCCACGAGATCACCCCCGAGGCCGTGCAGGAGGCGTTCCGGCACCCTCGCGACATCGACATGCATCTGGTGGATGCGCAACAAGCCCGGCGGGTCGTAGACCGCCTCGTGGGCTACCGGCTGAGCCCCTTCCTGTGGCGGAAGGTGCACCGGGGGCTCTCGGCTGGCCGCGTCCAGTCCGTGGCCCTGAGGCTGGTAGTGGAGCGCGAGCGGGAGATCCAGGCTTTCCAACCGCAGGAATACTGGGTTATCGAAGCCCAGTTGGAGAAGGAGGGAGCCCCGCCTGCCTTCCGCGCCAAGCTCATCGGCTACGCCGGTCAGCGGCGAAAGCTAGAGGTCCCCAGCGCCGGGGAGGCCCAGCGCATCGGCTCCGACCTCCGTTCGTCCACCTACGGGGTCCTAAGTACCGATAGAAGGCAGCAGCCGCGCAAACCGCCGCCGCCCTTCATAACGAGTACCCTGCAACAGGAGGCCTCCCGCCGCCTCGGCTTCGCCACAAAGCGCACCATGGCTCTGGCACAACAACTGTACGAGGGGGTGCCCCTGCCCGAGGGCGAGGTCGGTCTCATCACCTACATGCGCACCGACTCCACCCACGTCGCCCCGTCTGCCCTCGACGAAACCCGGCGCTTCATCGCCGAGCGGTACGGGCAGGACTTCCTGCCGCCTTCGCCGCGGCGACACCGTCAGAAGGTCAAAGGCGCCCAGGAGGCCCACGAGGCGATCCGGCCCACCAGCATCTTCCGCGAGCCTGAGTCGGTGCGCAAGTACCTCAAGCCCGAGCAGTACCGCCTCTACAAGCTCATCTGGCAGCGGATGGTGGCCAGCCAGATGGCTGACGCCATCATCGACGTCACGACTGTAGATATAGAGGGGGCGCCGCCAAACAGGAGGCCGTCATACCTCCTGCGGGCGGCCAACATGCAGATGCGCTTTCCGGGGTTCCGCCAGGTGTACGAGGAGGGCCGGGACGACGGAGAGGAGGAGGACCTGGGTAAGAACCCGCTGCCCGAGCTCGCTTCTGGCGACCCCCTGCGTCTGCTGGACATCGACCTCCAGCAGCGCTTCACGGAGCCGCCGCCACGGTATACGGAGGCCACGTTGGTGAAGGCGCTGGAAGAAAAAGGCATCGGCCGCCCCAGCACCTACGCGCCCACCATGTCCACCATCCAGGAGAGGAACTACGTGGCCAAGGAGGGACGCTACCTCAAGCCGACAGAGCTGGGTTTCGTAGTCAACGATATCCTAGTGAGCAGCTTCCCCGATTTCGTGGACGTGGGGTTCACGGCAGAGATGGAAGATGAGCTCGATCAGGTGGCTGGCGGGGAACGCCCATGGCAAGAGGTGGTGGAGAGCGTCTACCTCCCCTTGGAAGATGCCCTGGCAAAGGCGAAGGCCGAGGTCCCGAAACAGGTGGAGGAGACGGGCGAGGCCTGCCCAGAGTGCGGCAGGCCCCTTGTGATCCGCTGGGGCCGTCGCGGCCGCTTCCTGGCTTGCTCCGGGTACCCCGAATGCCGGTTCACTAGGCCCCTGGATGGCACAGAGGAGTCAGGGCCGGAGATCACCGAGGAGAGCTGCCCCCAGTGCTCATCCCCCATGGTGATCAGGAGCGGCCGCTTCGGCAAGTTCCTGGCCTGCTCCAACTACCCCCGCTGCAAGGGAACCAAACCCATGGGTACCGGCGTGCGCTGCCCCCAGGACGGCGGGCAGATGGTGGAACGCCGGTCCAAGCGAGGCAAACTCTTCTTCGGATGTGAGAACTACCCCAAGTGCGATTTCGTCCTCTGGAACCGGCCGCTGCCACAGCCCTGCCCCAACTGCGGCGGAATCATCACGGCGGCCCGGGAAGGCAAGGCACGGTGCACTAGGTGCGAATGGCAGGGGGAAGCGCCGCAGACCGCTCCCACCCCTGAGGCCGCCCCGGTGCCCTGATGCAGCCTGAGTTAATCCGCCGCTACGGCGCCGCGTTCTACCTAGCGTGAGGGAGAGCCAGCACAGCCAAGTGGAACCGCCGGGCGCCAGCCTGATCGAGGCGTATATCCGCTACCTTACGGCCGAGAAGAACCTCTCCCCCTTCACCCTGCGCAACTACCGGAGCGACCTAATGGACCTGGCGCGCTACCTGCACGAGGTGGAGGCGCTGGACCTGCTGCATCTCGACCGCCAGACCTTCCGCCGCTATCTGGCGAGCCGCAGGGAGGGCGGCTCCGCCACGGCCAGCCTTACGCGCAAGGCCAGCACCGCCAGGGGCTTCTACCGCTTTCTGGTGCAGGACGGCAAGCTGGACGCTAACCCGTTGGCCGCCGTCTCTGGGCCCAAGCGGGAGCGCCGCCTGCCTACGATCCTGGACAAAAAGGATTTGGTAGCCCTCATCGAATCGGCGTGCGAAGAGACGCCCCAGGGGCTGCGCAACCGCGCGCTGCTGGAGCTGATGTATGCCGCAGGCGTGCGCCTGAGCGAGGTGGTGGGCCTGGACGTGCGCCACCTGGACCTGGACGAAAGGCGTCTGTTGGTACGGGGGAAGGGCAACAAAGAGCGCATAGTCCTCTTCGGCGAGCCGGCGTCCAAAGCCCTCACCCGGTATCTGATCGAGGGGCGGCCGAAGCTAGCTTCCGGCGCGGAGCCGGCCCTTTTCGTGAACCGGGACGGCAAGCGGCTCTCAGGCCGCTCCATCCAGCAGATCGTGCGGCGTCATGCCCTCAAGGCTGGGCTGGACAAGAGGGTGTTCCCTCACCTTCTGCGGCACTCTTTCGCCACCCATCTCCTCGACGGCGGCGCCGAGCTCCGCGTCGTGCAAGAGCTCCTGGGCCATGCTAGCGCCTCTACCACTCAGATCTACACCCACGTGACGGAGGAACGTCAAAGGGAGACCATGGAGGCGGCCAGGCGGCGCTTGACGGAGATCATCCTGAAGGGGCGCAGAGGCAAGGGCAGCGCCTGAGGCGGCAATTGCGTCCCGCAGGCTATACTCTGGGCATGGGCATGCGCATACTCCTGATCAACGGGCCAAACCTTAACACCCTGGGCGCCCGCGAGCCGGAACACTACGGCCGTGTCACCCTGGCCGAGGTGGAGGAACGGGTCCGCAAGCGGGGAACGCAACTGGGGGCAGAGGTCGTCTGCTTTCAGTCCAATAGCGAGGGGGAGATCATCGACTTCCTGCAAGAGCAGGCGCCCTCGGCCGCTGGCGTCATCATCAACCCAGGAGCTTTCACCCACTACAGCATCGCTATCCGCGATGCTCTGGTGGCTAGTAAGCTGCCCGCCGTGGAGGTGCACATATCGAACATCTACGCCCGCGAGCAGTTCCGCCACCATTCCGTCATCGCCGATGTCGCCCTGGGCCAGATCAGCGGGCTTGGCTGGCGGGGCTACTTGGCGGCCCTTGATGCCTTGGTCGGCATCCTAGAAGAGAAGGCCTGATGGCAGACCGGCTGGCCCGTCTGCGGGCCCGAATGGCAGAAGAGAACCTGGACGGGTTCCTAGTGGGCGCTCCCGTGGAGGACATCTTCCACACCCACGGGGCCAACCGCCGCTACCTCTCGGGCTTCACCGGCTCCACGGGATGGCTTTTGGTGACGTTGGACGCGGCCTTCATCGCCGTGGACTTCCGCTATTTCGAGCAGGCCCAGCGGGAGGCTCCCGCCTTCAGGCTGTTCCAGGCCAACGGGGGCATCGAGAAGTGGTTTGCGCAACTGGTGGGAGAGGCAGGCCTGGCCGGGAAGCGCATCGGCTTCGAGCCCGGTGACGTTTCCGTAGCCGCCCTTCAGTCCATGCGCAAGGCTTTGGCCGCGCTGCCCGCGGCGGAGCGGCCGAAGCTGTCGCCGGCGCCGCCTCTCGTCTCGCAGCTTCGCGCGGCCAAGGATCCGGAGGAGGTGGCCGCCCTCCAACGGGCGGTCGACCTGGGGGACGAGGCCTTCTCGGCCGTCGCCGGCAGGATCGAACCCGGGTGGACGGAGAAGCGGGTGGCCTGGGAGATCGAGAAGTACGCCCGGGAGCACGGCGCCGAGGGGATGTCCTTCCCCACCATAGTTGCCGCCGGGCCTTGGGGAGCCATGCCCCACGCCCAGCCGCGCGATTACCCCATCCGGGAGGGTGAGCCCATCGTCATCGACATGGGCGTCGTCGTGGACGGCTACTGCTCGGACCTGACGCGCACCATCGTGCTAGGAAGACCCGACCCGCAGTTCTACAGGATCTACGACATCGTCCTGACCGCCCAGAGGACGGCGGAGGAGCTGATCCGCTCAGGCATGACAGGGGAAGAGGCCCACATGCTGGCCCACAGCGTTATCGCCGAGGCTGGCTACGGAGAGAACTTCGGCCACGGCCTGGGCCACGGCGTCGGCCTCCTGATCCACGAAGCGCCCCGGCTGGCCAAGGCATCCAAGGACGAACTGGTGGACGGGATGGTGATAACGGTGGAGCCGGGGATATATATCACCGGCTGGGGCGGAGTGCGCATCGAGGACCAGACGGTGCTGGAGGGCGGCAAGGTGCGCGTGATGAGCCGGGCGCCGAAGCTGGTTCTCTAGGGCTCCCTATGGCTCTTGCCCGCTGTCTTGCCGGCCCAGCCCGGCAGGCCCTAAATTGATAGGAGCGGCCCTTGGCCATCTCTTAGGCACAGGGGCCTGGCTGTGATCCCTCAGAAAGGAAAGAGGACTGCATGATCGAGACCGGAGACCTGCGCAAAGGGTCGACCATCGAGATAGACGGCACGCTGTACCAGGTGATTGAGGTCGAGCACCTCAAACTGGGCCGCGGCAGCGCCCAGGTCCGCATGAAGCTGCGGGACCTGCGGGCCGGCCACATCGTCGATAAGTCCGTCCAGGCCGGGTCCCGCTTCACCCGGGCCAGGGTGGAGCGCCAGCCTGCCCAATACCTGTACAGCGAGGGCGACCTGTACTACTTCATGAACACAGAGACGTACGATCAGTTCCCCCTGGACAAGAACCACCTGGGGGACGCCCTCAACTACCTCAAAGAGAACTCCACCTGCAATCTGTTGATGTATGGCAACGAGCCAGTGGGCATCGAACTGCCGGCGGCAGTCGAGCTGGCGGTGGTGGAAACCGAACCGTGGGTGCGGGGCGACACCGCCCAGGGAGGCACCAAGCCGGCCAAGCTCGAGACCGGCATAACGGTCCAGGTGCCTCTCTTCATAAACGTGGGGGACGTACTTAAGATCGATACGCGCACCGGGGAGTACCTGGAGCGCGCCAACAAGTAGGCCCGTCCCGGCGCCAGGCGGCCACCAGGCTCTCGAACATCGCCGCCATCCGTGCCACAATAGCGGCGTGATCGAAGCCGTCCGCGTCTCATGGCTCACAGCCTACATCCGCGCGTTAGTGCAGGGCGACCTGCGCCTCTCCGACATATGGGTCGAGGGAGAGGTCTCCAGCCTGAGCCGCTCGCAGCGGGGCCACACCTACTTCACCCTCAAGGAGGGTGATTGCCAGATCCGCTGCGTAATGTTCCAGCGATCGGGCCGGGGGGCAGCCATCGAGAACGGCGCCCAGGTGTTAGCTCACGGCAGTGTGGACTTCTGGGAGGGCCGCGGTGAGATCCAGTTCGTCGTGGATTTCGTGCAGCCGGCGGGCGTCGGCCCCCGCCAGGCCGAGTTCGAACGCCTGAAGGAGAAGCTGGGGGCTGAAGGTCTTTTCGACGAGACGCGGAAGCGAAAACTGCCGGCCTTCCCCATGCGCATCGGAGTCGTCACCTCACCCACTGGCGCTGTCCTGCATGACATCTGCCACGTCCTGGAACGCCGCTGGCCGCTGGCGGAGGTGGTTCTGGCCCCGACACCTGTCCAGGGGGCCGAGGCGCCGGCGGGCGTCGCCGCGGCCATCGGCCAGATCAACCGCGAGCCGGGGATCGACGTCATCATCGTGGCCCGAGGCGGCGGCTCGATGGAAGAGCTGTGGACATTCAACGAGGAGACCGTGGCCCGCGCCATCTTCGCCAGCGCCGTGCCGGTGGTCTCCGCCATCGGCCACGAGACCGACTTCACCATCGCTGATTTCGTCGCCGATCTGCGGGCGCCTACGCCTTCTGCCGCCGCCGAGACCGTGGCGCCCGACTGGCAGGAGGTCGCCCGGCGTGTGCAAAACCTCGCCGCGACGGCCGTGCGGACTTTGAGCGGCAGGGTAAGCCAGCGGCAGCACGAAGTCGACCGCTCTCTGCACCGCCTGCGCCTCTCGCTGCCGGACATTGGCCGGCATAAGGAAAGGATCTGCAACCAGGTGCGGCACGCCCGCAACGCCCTGGAGCGCGGCATAGAGCAGCGGCGGGACCGGGCCGGCGCCCTGGCCTCCTGGCTGCGCTCGCTGGACCCGAGGGCCACTTTGGCCCGGGGCTACGCCGTGGTTCAGCTTCGGGAGGGCAAGATGGCCATCACCAGCGTGCGCCAAGTGAAGGGGAAGGACCGCCTGGACATCCACGTCCGGGACGGGCGGTTCCCAGCGGAGGTATCCCGCCAGTATGGCTTCTAGAGACCGCCCGGCGCAGGAGAGGGAAACCTTCGAGGCGCTGTACAGCCGCCTCGAGCAGACGGTGCAGCGCCTCGAGAACGGGGGCCTGACGCTGGAGGAATCCCTGGCCCTGTTCGAGGAGGGGATGGAGTTAGCGCGCCGCTGCCAGGAGATGCTGGACCGGGCCGAGCAACGCGTCATCCGGCTTCAGCAGGCCCTTAGCGACCAGTTGGGGGGCCCCCCTCCTGCGCAGGAAGCCGGCTACTTCGAGCCTGGGGAGCCGGAGGGCCTCCTCGACGAGGCGGAAGAGCAATGACCGGCGACATCACCGTTCGGGCAGATCTTCACACCCACACGTACTACTCGCCTGATAGCATCCTCTCCCCGCGCGATCTGGTGGTCCGCTGCCAGCAAGTGGGCATAGGATGCGTTGCCGTGACGGACCACAACACCATCCGCGGCGGCCTGGCCGTACGGGAGATGGCCGGCTTCCGCGTCATCGTTGGGGAGGAGGTGCGCTCCGCCGACGGTGAGATCATCGGCCTCTTCCTCTCGCAAGAGGTACCGCCGGGGCTGAGCGCCGGGGAGACCATACGGCGGATACGCGACCAGGGGGGCCTGGTTGGCCTGCCGCACCCCTTCGACAGCCTGCGATCTGCCCTGCGCCCGGAGCTAGCCGAATCGATGGCCGGCGAAGTCGACTTCGTGGAGGTGGTGAACGCGCGGATCGTAGTCGCAGTGCACAACAAGAGGGCCGCAGAGTTCGCCCGCAAGCACGGCCTGGCGGCCTCCGCGGGCAGCGATGCGCATTCTGCCCGTGAGGTCGGCCGCGCCTACGTGGAGATGCGGCCTTTCAGCGGGCCCGCTGACTTCCTGCCAGCCCTTAGGGACGGCCGCCCGATGGGACGGCTCTCCAGCCCTCTGATCCACCTGGTGAGCCGCTACGCCACACTGCGGCACAAGCTGGGATGGAACCCGCCGTGACCCTTACGCTCGGTTGGTTCTCCACCGGCCGCGGCCCCACCTCGCGCAAGCTATTGGCCGCCGCCCACGACGAGATCGCCTCGGGACGCCTGGACGCCCGCATCGTGGTGGTGTTCTGCAACCGGGAGCAGGGTGAGGACCCCAACACCGATATCTTCCTCGACCAGGTGCGGGGATACGGCCTCCCTCTGGTCTGCTTCTCATCGAGGGCCTTCCGGCGAGCCCGCGGCGAGAAGCCGGCGCGCAAAGGCGAGCCGCTGCCCCAGTGGCGGCGGGAATATGACCGGGAGGTTATGCGCCTTCTGGAGCCATATCCTTTCCAACTGGGGGTGCTCGCCGGGTACATGCTCATCTTCACGGAGGAGGCGGCCGCCCGCTACGACCTTCTGAACTTGCACCCGGCGGCCCCGGGGGGACCCAAGGGAGTGTGGCAAGATGTCATCTGGCAGCTCATCGAGGCGAGGGCCGAGACGGCTGGCGTGATGCTTCACCTGGCGACAGCCCAACTGGATGAAGGCCCCCCCGTCACGTACTGCACCTACCCCATACGCGGCCCCGCCTTCGACCACTTGTGGCAACTCGTAGAAGGCCGCTCCGTCGATGAGATCAAGGCCACAGACGGAGAGTCGCATCCTTTGTTCGTCGAGATCAGGCGCCACGGCGTCGCCAGGGAGGTCCCCTTGGTCATAGAGACGCTGCGGGCCTTCGCAGACGGACGCGTGCGCATAGTGAACAAGCGGGTTGTGGACGCCAGCGGCCAGCCCATAGGGGGCTACGACCTCAGCCCGGAGATCGAGCGTCTCGTTGCTGGGGCGCTGTGAGCCATCGCCAACGTTCAAATGTGAGGTGGGTTATAATACGGCCGAGCCGCATCACCGGGTAAGGGGGACGAATGAACTGCACCGTCTGCGGAGCCCACGTACCAGCAGGCGCGGCGGCTTGCCTCGCCTGCGGGGCCAGCGTACGCCTGCCTGTACCGCGCAGGCGCGCTTCCGCGCCAGCCGTCTGGCGACAGGCGGCCCCCATCGTTGCGCGGGGTGCTGCGCTGGTGGCCCTGGGGGTCCTAAGCGAATGGCTCCTCCGTTCGGCGGCCAAGAGGGCTCTATCGCTGCCTTTCGGCGGAAGACGGCGCAAGCGCACGGCCTTGGCGCGGCGCCAGCGCCAGCCGGCCAGCGGTGTTGTCGCCGTCAGCGAGACGATCATCGCCCGGCGCGTGGTCTACCGGAGCTAGCCGGAAGCCCGGATGCTGTAACGCCGGCGGGTCTCTCGCGTCCCTTTTTTGATGCATGAGTTCGACACTGCGACCCGTGTCGCTAACGCTTGCCCCATCTGCCAATCGCCCATCGACAATGGCGATCTCTTCTGTCCCCGCTGTGGCAATTTCCTCCACGGCGATAACTCCAGCCCGGATGCCCTGAACCTGCCCGTCGTGCACCTCTTGACCCAGGTGTGCACTCTCCAGAAAGACCTGCTGCACCAGTTTCGGACGGGCCAGGCCCTCCAGGCGCGGCAGTTCCAGCAGGCGCTGAGGCTCCAGGCTGAGCAGTTGAACCAGACCCTGGCCCACGCCGCCCGGCAGATGGAGTCGCAGGAGCGCAAGCTGCGCCTCCTGGTGACCTGGGCCACGGGCATCGCTGCCGCAGCCATCGGGCTCGTCCTCATCGTCACCCAGATCACCAACTGAGTCCGCCGCCCAGCGGGGGCGCATGCCGCCTCAACGGCGATGCCGTAAAATACCGTCTGGTGGCCACGTCAGCTCTCTCGACCATCGCGACACCCGGCGCCCTCAACGCATGAACGTCCTAGTTGTCGGCGGCGGCGCCCGCGAGCACGCCATAGCCTGGAAGCTCCGCCAATCGCCCAGGCTCGGGGACCTCTTCGTAGCCCCTGGCAACGCCGGGACAGCGGCCATAGCCCAAAACCTGCCCGTGAAGGCGCTGGACGCAGAGGGCATTCTGGCTGCCGTCAGAGAGCACCACATCGATCTGGTGATCGTCGGCCCGGAGGCCCCGCTATCTGCCGGGCTGGTGGACCGTCTGGCTGCGGAGGGCGTAGCCGCCTTCGGGCCGAGCCAGGAGGCCGCCCGCATCGAGTCCTCGAAGGCTTTCTCCAAGCGGCTGATGATGGAGCACGGCATACCGACAGCCCAGGCCGCCACCTTCAGCAGCCGGACGGAAGCCCGCGACTACGTTCTTCGCCAGGATGGGGCCCTGGTAGTGAAGGCCGACGGCCTGGCGGCGGGCAAGGGCGTATTTGTCTGTGAGGACCCAGATGAGGCCCTGCGGGCCATCGATCTGATGATGGGCGAAGACGCGGTGTTCGGCGAGGCAGGCCGCACCGTTGTCATCGAGGAACGGCTATCGGGGCGGGAGGTCTCCGCCCACGCCTTCACCGACGGCATGTCAGTAAGACCGATGCCCTTCTCCTGCGATTACAAGCGGGCCCTGGACGGAGACCGGGGACCCAACACCGGAGGCATGGGAGCCTACAGTCCCCCCATGTGGCTGGACGAGGGCCTGGAACGGGTCATCCATGAGCGAATCACCGAGGCGGCAGTGCGGGCGATGGCCCAGGAGGGCCGGCCTTACCGGGGCGTCCTCTACCCGGGGCTGATGGTCACAGCCGACGGGCCGAAGGTGCTGGAGTTCAACTGCCGTTTTGGTGACCCGGAGACCCAGGTGCTCCTGCCGCGGCTCAAAGGAGACCTCCTGGAGATCTGCTGGCACGTCGTCAACGGGACGTTGGCGGACGCCTCGGTCGATTGGTCGACGGACGCTTGTGTGGGGGTGGTGATGGCTTCGGGCGGCTATCCAGACGACTATCAGACGGGCTACGAGATCGCAGGGCTGGGGAGCGTGGAGCCCGGCGTGCTGGTGTTCCATGCCGGCACAGCCATCGCCGAGGACGGCTCTGTGGTGACGGCCGGCGGGCGTGTCCTCACGGTGGTGGCCACCGGCCGCACCCTGGCAGAGGCCCGGGGAAAGGCCTATCGCAACGTCCAACGCATCCATTTCTCGCGCTGCCACTACCGCAAGGATATCGCCGCACCGGCGGCAGACGCCCGCGCCGAGTAGGGAGCCGCGGTGCTAGAATGAACGCCGGTATGCCTGGCCGCGTTGCCGTAGTCACCGGATCGAAATCAGACCTCCCGCTCCTCCGGCCGTGTCTTGACACCCTCACGGAACTGGGGATCGCGCACGAGGTGATGGTGATGTCGGCTCACCGCACGCCATCGAAGGTCCAGCAGTTCGCTACCACAGCAGCGGAGAGGGGGTTCGAGGTGATCATCGCCGCCGCCGGCATGGCTGCGCACCTCCCCGGGGTCATAGCCGCCTGGACGCCCCTGCCCGTAATCGGGGTGCCTCTGGCCCCAGCCGGAGGGCAGGGGCTCACGGGGCTGGACTCCCTGCTCTCCATCGTCCAAATGCCACCCGGGGTGCCCGTGGCCTGCATGGCCATCAATGGCGCCAAGAACGCAGCCCTCTTTGCCGCCGCCGTCCTAGCCCTCAGGCACGAGGACATCCGCCAGGCCCTGGGCCGCTTTCGGGCCACGCAGTCTTCATCCTGAGCCCCGTCGACCAAAAGAAAGGAGGACGCCCCATGCCCATCGTTCACCACGGATCGGCAACCCCTGTCGAAATGCTGCCGGGGGTCGTGCGCCGCACAATGACAGACGGCGAACGCATGATGTTGTGCGAGGTGCGCATGGAGAAGGGGGCCGTGGTGCCTCAGCACACCCACCCGCACGAACAGACGGGGTGGCTGGCCTCCGGCAAGCTCCGGCTGATGGTGGCTGGCGAGAGCCGCGATCTGGCCCCCGGCGACGCTTGGATGATCCCCGGTGGCGTGCCTCATGAGGCCATAGCGCTGGAGGCATGCGTGTTCGTTGACATCTTCTCGCCGCCCCGGGACGAATACCGGTAGTGGCTCGTCATCTCGTTGCCCTTTCCCGTCCCCCCGGCATGCACTACACTAACGGCGTGGCACCCTACCGCAACCGAGCGCCATGCGCTAGCCCCCGAGAGCCCAGCCCGCTACTGGCCCCCCAGCGATGATCGAACGCTACAGCCGGCCCCAGATGGCCGCTATCTGGTCCGAGGAGCGCAAGCTAGACACCTGGCTGAGGGTGGAGATCGCCGTCTGCGAGGCGTGGGCCGAGCGCGGGGTGATCCCTCCGGAGGCGATGGCCAGGATCCGCGGCGCCCGCTACGACATCGAGCGCTGGCGGCAGTACGAGAAGGAGATGCACCACGATTTCAACGCCTTCTTGCGCTCCGTGGCGGACAGCCTGGGCGAGGAGTCGCGCTTCGTGCATCTGGGACTGACCTCGTACGATGTGGAGGACACGGCGCTGGCCCTGCGGCTCGTGGAGGCCACGGACCTCCTGGAGCAAGATGTCCACACCCTGATGGAGGCCATCGCTGCGCGGGCCCGGGAGCACAAGGACACCATCATCATGGGCCGCAGCCACGGTGTGCATGCCGAGCCCACCTCCTTCGGCCTCAAGCTGGCCGGCTGGTGGGACGAGATGCGCCGCCACTCCCACCGGCTCACCCATGCCAAAGAGCAGGTGGCCGTGGGCAAGATATCGGGCCCTGTAGGCTCCCACGCCAGCGTCCCGCCGGACCTGGAGGAGGACGTCTGCGGGAGTCTGGGCCTCCTCGCGGAGCCGGTGTCCACGCAGGTGGTCCACCGCGACCGGCACGCCCTTTTCGTTTCGACCCTGGCGCTTGTGGCAGCGAGCCTCGAGAAGTTCGCCACTGAGATACGCCACCTCCAGCGCACCGAGGTGCTGGAGGTCGAGGAGCCGTTCCTCGCGGGGCAGACGGGCTCATCGGCCATGCCCCACAAGCGCAACCCCGAGAAGTGTGAGCGCATCACCGGGCTGGCCAGGCTCTTCCGGGGCTACGCCCTCGCTGCCCTGGAAGACGTCGCCCTATGGCACGAACGGGACATCTCCCACTCGTCGGTGGAGCGCGTGATACTTCCTGACGCCTGCATCCTCCTGGACTACATGCTGGACCTGATGACGTTCATTGTCCGGGGAATGCGGGTCTACCCCGAGCGGATGAAAGAGAATATGGAGGCCAGCTACGGCCTGCCATTCTCGCAGCGGGTGCTCCTGGCTCTTATCGATAAGGGTATGGGCCGGCAGGAAGCGTACAAGGTTGTACAGCGATGCGCCATGCGATCATGGGAAACGCGGACGCCCTTCTTGGAGCTCTTGCGTCAAGACCCCGATATCACCTCCCGCCTTGAGCCCTCTGAACTTTCATCCCTGTTCGACTACGGATACTACCTCCGGCACGTCGATGACAGTTTCCGCAGGTTGGGCCTATGAGCACGGTGCTCAACGAATCGGCCCTCGACCTGCCCCTGCTCACCCGAGGCAAGGTGCGCGACGTCTATGACCTGGGGGACAAGCTCCTCATAGTGGCCACGGACCGCATCTCCGCCTTCGATGTGGTCCTCCCCACCGGCATCCCGGACAAGGGGCTGGTCCTCACCCAGATGTCGGCCTTCTGGTTCGAGATGACGGGCGATATCGTGCCCAACCACTTCCTGGGGCTGGTGGACGCGACTCGTGTCGAAGGCATGCCTGTGGAGCTGCCCCGCGAGATCATCGGCCGCGCCATGTTGGTGCGAAAGGCGGAGCGGATCGATATCGAGTGCGTCGTCCGCGGCTATCTCTCTGGCTCCGGTTGGAAGGACTACCAGGCCTCCGGCTCCATCAGCGGCGTGAAGCTGCCGCCTGGCCTCCAGGAGAGCGACGAGCTGCCGGAACCCATCTTTACGCCCACCACGAAGGCGGCGGAAGGCCACGACCAGCCCATATCCTACCGCCAGGTGGTGCAGCGGGCGGGCCAGCGCGCCGCCAACGCCATGAAGCTCCGCAGCCTGGCCCTGTATCGGTATGGCCGTGACTACGCCCGGGACCGTGGCATCATCATCGCTGACACCAAGTTCGAGTTCGGCTGGCTCGACGATGAGATCATCCTCATCGATGAATGCCTGACGCCGGACTCCAGCCGCTTCTGGCCCGCGGACGCCTACCGGCCCGGGGGGCCCCAGCCGAGCTTCGACAAACAGTACGTAAGGGACTACCTGACAGAGATTGGCTGGAACCGGGAGCCGCCGGCGCCCGAGTTGCCGGCCGACGTGGTGGCCAGGACGGCGGAGAAGTACCGGGAGGCGTTTCGCCGCCTCACCGGCCGGGAGCTGGTGCGGCCGTGAGCAGCCCTCCGCCGGCCATCGCAGAATTCCTGCGTGGGCCGCGCGTCGCGGCCCTGGCCACGGTCAGGCCGGACGGCCGGCCCCACGTCACGCCGGTGTGGTACGAGTATGACGGCACCGAGTTCATCGTCAGCACATTCCGGGCCTCCCAGAAGCTGCGGAACGTTCGCCACAAGGGATTCGCCTGCCTCTGCATCTACTCCCAAGAGATCCCTTACCGGCAGGTCATCGTCGAAGGCACTGCCCGGGCAGGAGGGCCCCTGGATAACGTCTGCCGGCTGCGCGTAGCCACCCGCTACCTGGGCGAGGCGGCCGCCAAGGCCTACGTCCGGGACACGGCGGATTGGGACGTGGCATCCATCTGGATCCGGCCCGTCCGATGGATTACAGAGGGCTTCCAGGAGGAGGAAGAATGACGCAACAGTCCAGCCCTTTCGATGAGATCGTGTCCTACGTCCGCCACCAGGCGGCCAAAGGGCCAGAACACTTGGACTCCCTGATGGAGCGCACGCAGGCCGACTGGGCCCGCTGCCTGGAGGGTATGTCAGAAGCACAGGCCACCTTTCGCGCCGGGAAGGAATGGACTGTGAAAGAGATCTTGGGCCACGCCATCGGCTCCACCCGGCTCGTCAACCGGCAGGTGGCGGAGGCCGCGCAGGGCGTCGTAACGGATTCACCCTTCGGCGAGGCCGAGGAGCTGCGGAACCAGGCGCCGAGAGAGGAGCGGCGGCCGGTGGAAGAGCTGCGGAGAGAGATGACGGCGGCGCTGGAGGAGACACGGGCGCTGGTCCGGCGGTTGGCCCAGGACAATCCCCCGGACGTGACTTTCAAGCACCCCTTCTTCGGCTCCCTGCGGCTCATGGAATGGATCGCTTTCCAGCGGGTACATAGCCTGGACCACATCCAACAGATCGAGAAGGTCAAGGCGGACCCAGCGTATCCGAGGGGTTGAGCCGATGTTCCTGGCCCGCGTTTACGTCACGCTCAAGCCGACGGTGAACGACCCCCAGGGGCTGACCATCAAGGGGGCGTTGCACTCGCTGGGGTTCGCGGACGTCGAGTCCGTCCGCGCCGGGAAATACATGGAGATACGGCTGAAGGCGAAGGACAGCAAGGCGGCGGAGGAGCAGGTGCGGGATATGTGCCGTAGGCTTCTGGCGAACCCGGTGATCGAGGACTTCCGGTACGAGATAGAGGAGGGGAAGGCGGCGCGCTCCCGCGCCGGCCGCCGCCCCTGACGCCGGCTCCGGGCGCCGGCGATCGCCGTATAGCCGGAACGGCCCGATTCCGCTCTCGGTTGGAGCTTCGCGGGTGCCACGGCCGGCGTACCGGCACGAACCGAGCCCCCAGCGGCCGTCTACGATTGACCGCCAGCCCGTTCGACCGCCCTCAGACCGGCATTTGTTAGCTCCCAGACGCCTCGCTGCGAGTCCTTCCGCAAGAGGCCCTGGTTGACGAGGTCGTAGCGCGCCCACTGGGCGGTGTTGCGCCACCGAATGCCGCCGGTACTCAAGGGCTGTTTGTCGACCTCGCCAAGAATGGCGTCGACCTTCTGTCCCACCAGGGTGAGGACGTCGTCGACGCGACCCTTTCCGCCCAACTCGTAGAGCGACTCCAGGATGGGCCGATAGTAGGCGCTCTGGGGAAGCTTTTGCCCTCTGGGGAGCTTCGGCGCACCGAGGCGCCGGCCACCCACACTTCCACGTGTGGTGGGCCGCAACCCTCGGCGCCTCTCTGCGTAGTCGAGGAGCCTTCGGAGAGCATCCGCCGGAGTGTCTTCCAGCGGCTCGGCCCACCGCTTCAGGCGCTCCCACGTGGCGTCGTCAATCCTAATAACCGGCACCGTTCCCTCCTTTCATTTGTTACCTTGTTACATTGTAGCACACGCTGTCAAGTCCCCGGATGAGACTGTCCGCCGGCCTCAGGACCGGTCGGCCGGCCCCGCGTTCGACACGCCAATAGGGGGACTCCTGAGATCGTATCGAGAGCGCAGCGGCGCCCTCAGGACACCGGTCGAAGACCTGGGCCGGAAAGCGTGGGCGGGAGGCCCACGCGCGGCGCGCTCCCGCGCCGGCCGCCGCTCCTGACGCCGGCTCCGGGCGCCGGCGCGCACCGAGCCGGCGCGCACTGAGGCGGCGGCGCTATGACGGGAAGCCTCCTCGAGCGAGCAGCGCTGGCGGGTGCAGGCTCCGGCTTCTAGGCCGTCGCCCTAGAGAACGTCTTTGGTGCTCGGTATCTCGCCCCCCATGCGGGGGTCGATGGCGACGGCTGCGGCGAGGGCGCGGGCCAGGGCCTTGAAGACAGCCTCGGCGCGGTGGTGGTCGTTGGCGCCGGAGAGAAGGCGGGCGTGCAGGTTCAGGCGGCCCTCCTGGGCGAAGGCAGCCAGGAAGTGCTGGATGTTCTCGGTCGGAAGCTGTCCGATGTCGTCGCGGCCGAAGGCGAGGTCGAGAGCGGCGTACGGCCGGCCGCCGAGGTCCACGGCCACGAGGGCTAGCGCCTCGTCCATGGGCACAACGGCGTGGCCGAAGCGGGCGATGCCACGGCGCTCCCCCAGCGCCTGGTCCAGAGCCTTGCCCAAGACCAAACCCACATCCTCCACCAAGTGATGCGGGTCACGCTCGATGTCCCCCTGGGCCTTGATGGTTATGTCCAACAGGCTATGGCGGGCCAACGACTCCAACAAGTGGTCCAGCATCCCGATGCCGGTGGCCACATCGTAGTGGCCTCTTCCGTCCAGCACCAGGCCCACGGTCACTTCCGTCTCCCGGGTCTTGCGCGAGACCTGGGCGCTACGCTTACTTGCCAACGCTCTCTCCTATCTCCAACAACGCGTCAACCAGGCGATCAGTCTGCTCGGGCTTGCCGACGCTGATCCGCAGGCAGTTCCGCAGTGCCGGGACATCGAAGTAGCGCACGAATATGCCCTTACGGCGCAGTTCGTCCCGCACCCTTCGGGCCTCCAGCCCCCTAATCTCGCAGAGGATGAAGTTCGCCTCCGAGGGATAGGGACGCAGCCAGGGGACCTGCGCCAAGAGTTCCCGCATCCGCTCTCTCTCTGCCACGATGAGGCCAACGTGGCGCTTCAGGAGGTCCGAGTCCTCCAAAGAGGCCAGGATCGCCCGCTCGGCGGCGGCGCTGAGGCTGTACGGCACCTTGACCTTCC
Source organism: Dehalococcoidia bacterium (assembly GCA_034432935.1). Taxonomy (GTDB): domain Bacteria; phylum Chloroflexota; class Dehalococcoidia; order SM23-28-2; family RBG-16-64-32; genus DAOUAG01. Next base: position 58,785 of record DAOUBD010000054.1, read on the forward strand.
ATGCGATGTCCACCAGGGACGGCGGGAACACCGCGTAGCCTGCCCGGAGACCAGCTAGCCCCGCCCACTTACTGAACGTCCGTACGACGATTAGGTTATCCCGGGAGTGCACCAGGTCCACCGCGCTCTCGCCCGAGAACTCGGCATAGGCTTCGTCCAGGACTACGATGCTCCCATGCCGGAGGAGCCTCTCCAGGTGCTCCCGCGGCAGGGAGTCCCCGGTCGGATTGTTGGGAGAGGCCAGGAAGATGAGCTTGGCGCCCTGGTCCAGGGCCGCCTCGACCGCTGCTACGTCCAGGCTGAAGTCCTCCCTGCGGGGCGTCTCCACCAGCCGCGCCTCTGAGACCCGGGCCAAGAACTCGTACATGCCAAAGGTGGGGGGCACATTCACCACGATGTCCCCCGGTGAGACGAACATGGTGCAGACCAGGGCCAACAGCTCATCGGAGCCGTTGCCCAAGACCACCTGCTCTGGCGAAACACCGGCGTACCTGGCGACGGCGTCACGCACCCGGCGCTGGGCAGGGTCCGGATAGATGTGATAGTAGGTGTAGCTGGCCAATGCCGCCACGACCTTGGGTGATGGGCCGTAGGGATTCTCGTTGCCGTCCAACTTCGCGATTTGGTCTTCAGGTATCCCCAGGCGTCGCGCCAGGACGTCGACGGGCTCAACGGGCTCGTAGCCCGGCATGTCAGCCAGGTGAGGGCGCACCAGGCGGCGGGCGTCACCGCGGCTCATGGCTGGCCTCCCTTCAGCCGGCTCTCGATGGCCTGGGCGTGGCCGGTGAGCCCCTCGGCCCGGGCGATGGCGGCAGAAGCCGGACCGATGGCGTCCACTGACGCCCGGTCCAGATGCACCAGGGTCGTCACCTTCAGAAAGTCGTGCACGCCCAGGGGCGAGGCGAAGACCGCGCTGCCGCCCGTCGGCATGACGTGGCTCGGCCCCGCCGTGTAGTCGCCCACCGACTCCACGGAGTACTCCCCGATGAATATGCAGCCGGCGTTGCGCACCTTCTGCGCCCATGATGCCGCGTCCGCCAGGTGCAGGCAGAGGTGCTCCGGCGCGAATTCGCTGGCCAGTTCTATGGCTTCAGCCACGGAGCCAACTATAACGGCGCCGCCGCGCGCTTCGAGGCTCGCCCGGGCCACATCACGGCGCGCCATGTTCGGCAGGCTCTCCTCGACGGCCCGGGACACCGCCGCCGCCAGGCCATCCGAATCGGTCAGCAGCACGGCCGTCGCCAGCTCGTCGTGTTCGGCTCCTGCCAGGAGATCGGCAGCCACCAGGCGAGGGTCTGCGCTGCTATCGGCCACCACGAGGGTCTCGGAGGGGCCAAAGATGCCATCGATGCCCGTCTGGCCATACAGCAGCTTCTTGGCCACGGTAACGAAGATGTTGCCGGGGCCGCAGATCTTGTCGACGCGGGGCACGCTCTCAGTGCCGTAGGCAAGGGCAGCGATGCCCTGGACGCCGCCGGCACGGAAGACCCGGTCCACTCCCGCGATCTTGGCGGCAGCGAGCTTAAGGGGCGATACGGAGCCATCCTTGCGCGCCGGGGTGGCCATCACCACCTCGGCAACGCCAGCCACGCGGGCCGGCACGGCCATCATGAGCACGGTGGAGGGATAGACGACCTCTGTGCCCGGTATGTAGAGGCCAACCCGCCGCAGGGGACGCGCCACCTGGCCCAGACCCTCGCGCTCAAAGCTGCGGATGGAGTGCTCCAGTTGCCACTCGTGAAAGCGCCGAATCCGTTCTCCCGCCAGGCGGAGCGCCGTTATCAGGCCTGGCTCTACCTCCTGGTAGGCAGCCTCTATCTCGTTCCGCGTCACCTCCAGGGGGAGGCCGGGCGCGCTGACACCGTCGATGGCCTCGTTATAGCGGCGCACGGCGGCGTCGCCCTCTCTTCGTACGTCGCCGAAGATGCGCTCAGCGACGCCGGCCACGCTCAAGTCTTCGCCGAAGACGCGCCGGATGACGGCACGGACGGCCGGGGGCAGCGTGGGCTCCTCGTCAAACGCGCGGCAAAGCAGGGTCTTGGCGGCCTCCTGAGCGCCGCGGACTATGCGCATTCCAGGTATTCCTTCGCGGCTTCCAGGCAGGCCCTTTCGGACGCCTCCAGGAAGGCCTGCACCCGCTGGCGGGAGAGGTAGCGCAGGGTCTCCTCCACCAGGTCGGGCAGGGAGCGAGTCAGCTCCTCCAGTTCGTCCCCAACGTCCAGGCCGAACTCCTGGAGGTGACGGCGAGCGCCCCTCCGGAACCGGTCCCAGTCCGGCTCTGAGCTCACCAGCCCGACGATGATCTCGTGCCAGCGCCGTAGCGTCTCGCCATCGATGAACCCGATGCCCGGTTCAGCGCCACTGCGCATCACGGCCTCAAGGACGTGGCGCATCAGCGCCTTATCGCTGCGGCGCTCGGAATCCATGGAGAACTGAAGGGCACGGTCCATGATGTTGGCCCGCAAGGTGCCCCCGAGGGGAGACCTTTCGCCGAAAAACGGCCGGTACACGGTGTTTATCCAGGTCTCGTCCATCACCAAATGAGTGATGTAACCCGCTACGAAAGCCACCGTGGCGGGGTCCAGCGAGGCTGGCTTGGCCAAGGCCGGGTTGGCCTCCAAGAAGGCCGAAACGCTGCTCTGTTCCTCGAAGCAGTGAATGTCGAAGAAATGCGTGCGTTCGCGCTCCCACCGGGTGAGGATGCGGATGTCTGGGGCCGTGGAGCCTAGATAGAGGCTCCCGCGTTCATCGTCGAGCACAGGCAGGCGCAGGCGGTCGGCTACGTCCTTGGCGATGGCGGTATGCAGGCAGACGGGAGGCATGGCTGGGATCCCGGCTCAATTGTATCAGACCTCTTCTGCCACCCTGGCGGCCTTGGCCAGGGCCGAGATGACTTCCTGGAACACGTGCCGCCGGGGCCCCTCGAGCTGGGCATCCTTGCGGGCGATGACGCACGTGGTGGAGCGGAATATAAGGTCGATGGCCTTGAGGTTGTTCTCCGCCAGGGTACGTCCCGTCTCGGTCCCTTCGATGAGGATATCGGCGTCTTCGGGCACGAACCCCTCGGAGGCGCCGGCGATGGGTATGATCTGGTAACGCCAGAAGTGCCGGCTGCGAGCGTAGTGATCGGCTGTCGCAGGAAACTCCGACGCCAGACGTATGACGCTCTTCCCACTCTCACGCCACGAAGCCATAACGTCGAGGATGCTGTCGGCCTGTACGCCCTGGCTGACGACAGCGCAAAGGCTGTACTGGCCCCGCTGGAGGTCCAGCACTTCCTCGACCGGGCTCGATGGAAAGGAGTAGCGGTGTTCCCAGAGGCAGTCGCGCCCGGTGATGGCCAGATCGATCTCTCCGAACGCCAGGAGCTGAGGCATATCGTGGGGGCGGAGCACCTTCACCTCGAGTCCCTCGATGCCGCTCGCCGGCCGGCGCTCGCAGCGGGACTCGTCGTAGCCGGCGAAGGAGAGCCCTGCCGCCCGCAGGGCCGCCACCGCGTGGCGCTGCTGGTGCCCGTCGGGCACCGCCATACGCACCGTCCGGCGGGCGGGAGGCTGCACAGCTTTCGTCCCGGCGGGAGGCAACGGTGGCGGTAAGGCGACGCCATCGGACCGGCCGCGGCCGGCAGCCTGGGCCACAAGGGGGGCGACCACGGCCGCGAGATCCTTGCTGGCCAGGGCTGCGGCGTTGGCCAGCAGCCAGGCAGAGTTACGGAGCATCACGAACAAGGGATCGAGACCGAAGGTCGAGAGAGCCCTCTCGTCAGGCGCAACCGTCAGGGCCAGGTCGGCGTCCTCCGGCGGATAAGCGTCGGCGCCCCCCCACACAGCCTGTATCCGGTACCTGGGCAACCGGGCAGCCCTGGCGAAAACATCCGCCAGGTTCGGGTACTCGGTAGCTATGCGCACCAAGGGCAGGCGGGCTAAACCGGGCAAGCCGCCCAGGCCCGGGGGGCCGGCCGCGCACAGGAGGGAAGGCCCCACGCCTAGGTCGCACACGGGCAGGACCGGCTGATTGGGAAAGCGCGCCTGTATCTCTTTTACCCAGGCCAGGCTGCAGATTCCCAGGTCGTAGTTGCCCAGAGCGACCTGGATGGGGATATCCTTCTCCCGAAACACCCGCACGGCCACGTCCTGACGGCCGCTCACGGCCAGGCGATACGCGCGGGAGCCCTCGCCGTAGCCCTCCACACGGAGGCCAGCAGCGGAAAGGAGGTTGGCCAGAGGGGCCCGGAGGTCGCCCGCCGGCAGGGCTAGCTTGATCACGAGGGCGTTCCGGCCAGGGCCCGGACTACGGCTTCGACGGTGTCCCAGCGCCGTTCCCCCAGCGCGTACCCTTCCGCTGAGGCCGTCACGGCCCCCGCCGGCGCCGCCTCCTGCGCGGGTACGACCTCCACTCTACAGCCGGCGCGGCGCAGCGCCTGGGCGAGAGTGAAAGCGGCGGCCAGACCCGCCGCATTCTGGGTCACGGAGCGGATGGCGATAGCGCCTCCTCCCTGGGCCGCTGCTCCAGGCAGCAACCGGGAAAGGGCATCGACCTCCAAGGCAAACCCGGAGGCCGGGGTAGCAGGTCCTCCAGCCAGCGGCACCAAGTTGTCGTACCGGCCGCCACCACCCACCTTCACCCCGCCAGAGCGGATGTGGAAAACCGTGCCCGTATAGTATTCGAAGTGCCGCACCAGGATGGGACAGACGCTATGGGGGATCCCCAGCGCACTCAGGGTATCACTCACGGCAGCCAGCTCCCCTAGAGGGCCGCCGGCCTCGGGCACCGCCGGCGCTAGGGCTGACCGGAGGTTGGCGATGTACGGGCTGCCTTGGCCCTCGACGCCCAGCAGGCTCACCAGCGATAGGCTGGACCCAGGGAGCCCGGCCTCGACCTCCAGAAGGGCGGTCTCATCACCTTCGAGCACCCTATCGTAAAGTTCCAGTTGGCGGGCGATGTCCAGACCGGCCGCGGAGAAGACGGCGCGCACGATGCCGGGGTGCGAAAGGGCGAGATCGTACGGGAGGCCCAAGCGTTGCAGGACCTCGATGGCCATCAGGATCAGCTCCACGTCGCCTTGAGGGAAGGTGTCGCCGATGAGCTCGACGCCGCACTGCCAATCTTCCCGGGACTCATCGCCTTGGGCAAAGCGCAGAACGTTCTGGACGTAGAAGAGGCGGGCCGGGCCGCCGGCCATCTGTTCGGCATAGAGCCGGACCGCCGGGATTGTGGAATCGGGCCGGAGGACGACCCTTTCGCCGCTCCAGCCGTCCCAATCCAGAAAGGAGTAGACGCGGCCTAGCATCTGGGGTGAAAGGGTCCCGGTGGCCGTGAACAGGTGCAGGTGCTCGATGGTGGGGGTGCGGATCTCGCCGTAGCCCCAGCCCAAGCAAACGTCGCGGAACGCCGCCTCTA
>DAOUBD010000055.1:0-13676 GCA_034432935.1 Dehalococcoidia bacterium
CGTCGGCTCCACCCCAGCCTGAAGGCTGGGGCATCCCGGGGCTGCCCATGCCGCCGCTTTCAAGCTGCGGTCTCGCATCGGCCTCTGCCAGGGGCCTCGCCGGATCTGGCGCAGGGTGGCTACGGCCATCGAGATGCTTCTCCCTGTCCGGATCGCACGCACATCATAGCCCGCCTAGTAGGGCACCGACTCCTTGAACTGCTGTATGGCGGCCTTCAACTTCTCCTCCGTCGCGGCCTCGATTATCTTCTTCTCTTCGATGTCCCTTATCACATCGGGGTGAGAGGTCTCCATGTACCGGTGGAAGGCCTCCTCGAAGGCCCGGACCTTGGTGACTTCGACATCGTCCAGGTAGCCGTTGACGGCGGCGTAGATGATGGACACCTCCTGGCCCAGGGTTAGCGGCTGGAACTGGGGCTGCTTGAGGACTTCGGTCAGCCGCTGTCCGCGGTCCAGTTGGCGCCTGGTGGCCGGGTCTAGCTCTGATGTGCCGAACTGGGCGAAGGCCGCCAGCTCGCGGTACTGGGCCAGGCCCAGGCGCATACCCCCAGCCACCTGCCGCATGGCCTTCGTCTGGGCCGCGCCGCCGACCCGTGAGACCGAGAGGCCGGCGTTGATGGCCGGGCGAATGCCAGCGTTGAAGAGGTCCGTCTCCAGGTAGATCTGGCCGTCGGTGATGGAGATGACGTTGGTTGGTATGTAGCCTGAGACGTCGCCAGCCTGCGTCTCGATGATGGGCAGGGCCGTCAGCGATCCGCCGCCGTACTCGGGGGCCAGCTTGGCGGCCCGCTCCAAGAGGCGGCTGTGCAGGTAGAAGACGTCGCCGGGGTAGGCCTCGCGGCCCGGGGGGCGGCGCAGGAGCAGGGACATCTGCCGGTAGGCCCAGGCGTGCTTGGAGAGGTCGTCATAGATGACGAGGGCGTCCTTCCCCTGCTCCATGAGCTCCTCGCCCATGGCGCAGCCGGAGTAGGGAGCCAGGTACTGGAGGGCCGCCGGGTCTGCCGCATTGGCGGCCACGACGATGGTGTGGTCCATGGCGCCGTGCTCCTCCAAGATGCCCACCACCTGGGCCACCTTCGAGGCCTGCTGGCCGATGGCGACGTAGATGCACACCAGATCGCCGCCTTTCTGGGCGATGATGGTGTCCAAACAGATGGCCGTCTTGCCCGTAAAGCGGTCGCCGATGATGAGCTCGCGCTGGCCCCGGCCGATAGGGATCATGGCATCGATGGCCTTTATGCCGGTATGGACAGGGGTGTTCACGCTCTTGCGGACCACGACGTTGGGGGCGATCCGCTCCACCGGCCGGGTCTTGTCGGCGGGCACCGGGCCCTTGCCATCCAGGGGCTGTCCCAGCGGGTCCACGACGCGGCCGATGAGCGCTTCGCCCACCGGGACCCGGACGATGCGCCCCGTAGAGCGCACCTCATCCCCCTCCTTGATGTCAGTGTAGTCCCCCAGGATGATGGCGCCGACGGTGTCTTCTTCCAGGTTCAGGGCCATGCCCATGACGCCGTTGGGGAACTGGAGCAGCTCGCTGTACATGCAGTTGGCCAGACCGTAGATGCGGGCGATCCCATCGCCCGCCTCGACGACGGTGCCGACATCGACGGCCGTGACGGCGGCGCCAAACTGCTGAATCTGCTGCCGGATGATGGATGCTATCTCTTCAGGTTTAACGGCCATCTTGGAGCCTCCTCTTTTGCCAAGGTCGGCCTGTCACTGGGCCACCCCCGCCAATTGGCGCTTCAACTCTTGGAGCCGGCTGCGGGTGCTGCCATCGATGAGGCGGTCCCCGATGCGGACGATGAGGCCGCCCAGGATGCTCTCGTCTACCTCGGTCTCCACCACTACCTTCCCGCCTGTGATCTCGGCCAACCGCTTCTCAATGGCCTGCACGTCTTCGGGAGTAAGGGGGACCGCAGCGGTCACCAGGGCATGAGAGGTGCCCCTAGCCTTGTCCAGTGTCTCCCGGTAGGCGGCGGCGATCTGGGGTGCCAGCCCCGTCTTGCCCCGGCGTATCAGGAGGCGGCCCAGGTTCAAGACGAGAGGGTCGGCGCCGGCCAGGACGGTTTCCAGCAGGCGCTGTTTGTCCGCCAGGGGCACCCGCGTGTTGCTGAAGAAGGCCTGGGCCTGGGGGTCAGCGCAGAGGCGTGCCAGGGCATCCAGCCCTTCGGCCCAGGAATCTTCGGTGCCCTCCTCCCGGGCCAGTAGAAAGGCGGCTTCCGCATAGCGCCGCGCAGCGACCTGGGTCCTCACGCCTGGTCCCCGCCTCCGTTGACTGGCGCCTCCGCCAGCACCTCCTCTATGAGCTGCCGGTGGGCGTCACGGTCGAGGCTGCGCCGGATGACCCGCTCGGCCGCGGTGATGGTAAGGTCAGCGAACTCACGCCGTAGCTGGGCGATAGCGCCGTCCCGCTCCAACTGGATTTCGGCACGGGCGCGCTCCAGAAGCTGTTCGGCCTCGGCGCGGGCGCTCTGGCGGGCCTCCTCCTGTATGCGGGCCGATATCTGCTGGGCCTGGGCGACTAGGGCCTGGCCCTCCTGGCGCGCCCGCTCCAGTTCCCTGGCCACCTCCTGCTCCGTTTCGGCCAGACGCCGCTTCGCTTCCTCCGAGGCCTCCAACCCTTCCTGTATCCGCTTCTTTCTCTCGTCCAGCACCCTCAGCAGCGGCTTGTAGAGGAGGACCGAGAAGAGCAGCAAGAGAAGCCCGAAGTTGACGAGCTGGGCGATGAGGGCCGGCAGGTTGAAGCCCAGGGCGCTTATGCCAAGGAATAGCGTTTCCATGTTCTGTCGTCCGTTCCTACTACGGACCTGCGGCTGCCCTAGAAGACGAAGCCGATCATCACCGCAGTGACCAGGGCGTAGATGCCGATGGCCTCAGCGAAGGCCAGCCCCAGGATCATATTGGTCTGGATGGCGGGTTGCGCCTCCGGGTTGCGCCCTAGGGCGTCCAGCGCCCGGCCCACCAGGTTGCCGATGGCCAGGGACGGCCCGATGGCGCCGATCCCCATGGCGAAACCTGCGGCCAAGAACTTGATGCCGTCGTCGGTGATGTTGGTCACCAGCATAGGCAAGTCCATCTATTCCCTCCTTTTGGACCTTCCTTCTTACCGTCGGTCACTGCGAATCTTGTGTCCCGCATCACGCCGTCTCGTGGGCCGTCCCTGGCGCGCGGCCGCCTTCCTGGCCCGGGGCCTCGCCGTGCTCCCCGCCGTGTTCGCCGTGAGAGACGGCCATCACTCCGAACACCAGGGTCAGCATGGCGAAGATGAAGGCCTGGATGACGCCCACGAAGAGCTCCAGCCCGTAGAAGACGATGGTGACGATGAAGGGGGTGAGGAAGGTGAACATGAGAATCACCACCTCACCAGCGAACATGTTGCCGAAGAGACGGAAGGTGAAGCTCACCAGCCTCACCATCTCCGAGATGAGTTCGAGAATGCCCACGAAGGCATCGATGACGCCCTGGAAGATGAGCCCGAAGTTCAAACGGAAGAGGCCCCGGAACAGGGTGCCGAAATTGAAGAACTTCTTGCCGTAGCTGAAGAGACCCAGCGAGGTCACGCCCCAGGTCTCCACCGCAATGGCAGAGGCGATGGCCAGGGCCAAGGGCGTGTTCAGGTCGGTGTTGGGACCCCGCAGGAAGGGCATCAGTTCGCCCACGGACTTCCCTTGGTCCTTGGCCTCCTCGTACTTCTGGGGGGCATCCGGGTCCTCCTCGTCAATGGTGTCGCCGCTCAAGCTCCCTGGCCCGGAAAGGGGCACGTAGGCTATGTCCAAAGAGCCCGCGGCGGCCTTCTCCATCACGAAGCCGTGCTCCTGCTCCTGCACCCCGCCGATGGTGTTGAAGATAGGCAAGAGGGAGAGCCAATTGGAAGCCAGCACGAAGAAGAAGATGGTGGCAACCACCGGAAAGAAGCGCCTCCCGTTCTTCTCGCCAGCGACGTTGACCACCAGGGTGTAGAAGGCCTCTACGATGGCCTCCACGACGTTCTGAACGCCCGTGGGCACCAGCTCCCAACGCCGGGTGGCCAAGAATACCGCGACGATCATGGTGGCCACCACCAGCCAGGAGGTGAGCATGGTGTTGGTGATGCCGATGCCGCCGACGTGAAAGAGGGTCTCGGGCTTGATGGCGATGTGCGGGGTCGGCCCCCGGAAGAAAACGAAACCGATGAGGAAGCCTGCCAAGGCCAGGATGGCGATGACGGGGGCCCTAGGTTTCATCCTTTTCCTTTCCAGTCTTGTCTTCGGTTATCACCCGCATTAGTAGCACATAGCCGCCAAAGAGCGCCAGCGCTAGCCCCAGAAAGAGGCCCAGCAGCGTGAAGAGGGGCCGCGTCCCCAGCCATGTGTCTAATAGAAACCCGCCGGCGATGCCGCCGACGATGCTCATGGCGAAGTACCAGCCGATGCCCAGGAGCCGCATGGCTGACGGGAGTCTCGTCAGCACTGCTGGCCCTCCTCTAGCAGGCGGGCGGGCCGTCCCTCACGCCAATTGCGAAGATTATCACAACCCCTGCCTTGCGTCCAACCAGGCAGGCCTGGACCGGCCTCCACACTATGCCGGCAGCGACGCATGCCAGGGCCCTGCCGGCGCTCTCAGGCGGTTCTCTCCCCTTAGGACTTCTTGCCGAAGTCCTCCAGGTCTAGGCCTTCGATAACGTCCCGGAAGGGGCTCAGCTTCTCCAGCTCTTCCGGAGAGACCTCTTTGGTCTCCTCGTGGGCTTCGGGCCCGACACCCTCCAGAGGACTCCCCTCCTCGTCCAGACGGACCCCCGCCTTCTCCAATACGGACTCCTCGGCATAGATGGGCACCTGGGCGCGCACCGCCAGGGCGATGGCATCGCTGGGGCGGGAGTCGATCTCCAGGATCCGGCCATCAACCTGGAGCATGATCCGTGCGTAGAAGGTGTCGTTGGCCAGGTCGTTCACCAAGACGTATTCCACCACGGCGCCAAGGGAGTCAATCACCGAGCGCAAGAGGTCGTGAGTGAGGGGCCTGGCCACACTCACCTCTTGCAGACGGACAGCGATGGCGTCAGCCTCAGCGGGGCCGATCCAGATGGGCAGGTAGCGGTCGGCGTTCTTCTCCTTGAGGATGACCACGCGCTGGTAGTTCATCAGGCTGACGCGTATGCTCTCTATGGTCATCTCAACCACGCTGCCACCTCCCTAAGGCGATGCACCATCATCGTACCGCCGGCCCCCGAGGGTGTCAATCTAGGTGGACACCTCTTGCGGCGTTCTAGTGGACGCCGGACCGGGCACGTCGTCCCCACCGTACACCGCACTGGCCACGGCGAGGGCTAATACGACCGCGGCCACCAGCAAAAGCACCGCCGGCACCTTCAACCAGTCGGTGATGACGCCGATGACCAAAAGGGGCATGAGGGAGATAAAGTTGGCGGAGACCACCTGGGTAGCGAATATGCGTCCTCGCATCTCTGGAGGGGCCCTTTCGTGCAGAATCGACTGGGCTGGGGCGTTGAGAAGAGCATAAGCGAAGCCCATGGGCCCGGCGATAGCCATGGTCAGGGCCTGGAGGAGGGAGACCCGCAGCAAACGCTCCAGGTCCGCCGAGCCCGGCGCCCCCTGGGTGAGTTCGGCGATGGGTTTGACCAGGGCCAAGAGCACCAGGCAGGCCGCGATGCCCAATAGGCCCAGCACCACCGCCCGGTTCTTGCCCCGCTGGGAGAGCCAGGGCAGGAAACGCAGCCCTATGAGAGCTCCGACGCCTGTGGGCGCAAAGACGAAGGCGGCGTTGTCTGCCGGTACCTCCAGGACATCCCGCATGTATCGCGGAATGAGGATGGCGAAGAGGAGCACCAGCGTGCTGCTCATGATGAGCTGCACCAGCGCCAGGGAGGAGTAGCGGTCTGAGACCAGGGCGCGCCAACTCTCCCGGAACTCCGACGGTATGCCGCCGAAGATCGGCCCTTGGGGCAGCTTCGGGCCGCGCTTCTCCCGCACCTCCCGCAGCTGGTAAGCGAGTAGGGCCGCCAGCACAAAGAGGGCCGCCGCCGCTATGAACATCCCCCCAGCGCCCGCCGTCTTCAGGATCATCGGCGCCAGAAAGACGATCCCCACTAGTTGAGAGCCCGTCACCGTGAAGTTGTACAGGCTATTGGCCGGGACGAGCCTTTCGCGGGAAACCAGGGACGGTACCAGGGCGACCACCGCCGGGTTGAAGAAGAGCCCGGCCGTGGCGAAGCCTACGGAGATGCCGTAGATGACCCATTCGTTGGAATGGAAAAAGAAGAAGAGCAGACAAGCCCCAGCCCGCAACAGGTTGGTGACAACCAGCACCGGTTCCTTGCGGGTCCGGTCCAAGACGACACCGACGATGAAACCCAGGGGGATAGAGGGGAGGATAAAGGCTAGCACCAGGAGACTGGTGTGGACGGATGACCCGGTGAGCCCGAGGACCACGACCAGGAGGGTGAAGAGGATGGCGTTCTGGGCCGTCTGGGCCAGCCCCTGGCTGAGCCACAGGCTAGCAAAGCGGCGGTCGGCCAGCAGCGCTCGCGAGCGGGCTACGGCCCTGATATCGGCGTCATAGGTCACGGGGGGCCCGTCCCCTCCGGCGGCTCTGGTCCCCGCGAAAGGAAGGCCTTTACCCGTTTCTCCAAGGCGCTCCGCTGCATCAAGACTCGGCGGCCGCAGGTCCGGCAACGGATCCCGATGTCTGCCCCCAACCGGTAGACCTCCCATTCGAAGCCGCCACAGGGGTGGGCCTTGCGCAGGCGGACGACGTCCCCCAAACGGATCTCCATTATCACGGCGCGCCACCCGCCGGCCCTCAGCGCCCCGCAGGGCCCCCGGCCAACGCCTCTTCCCGCGCCCTGTTTATGCGATGGCGTAGCGCCTGCGCCGCCTGGCCGGCGGCCGCGGCGAAGTCCTCGCCCCGGGAGGCGTAAAGGACAGCGCGAGATACGTTCACCAGAAATCCCTCGCCAGCGGCGTCCATTGCGGCAGCCACGGCCGCATCTAGGTCTCCTTGTTGGGCGCCGACTCCGGGCACCAAGAATAGCATACCCGGGCAGATCTCCCGCAGCCGGCGCACCTGCCTGGGATACGTCGCCCCAGCGACGAGGCCGATGTTCCCCCGGGTGTTCCACTCCCGAGCCGCCTCCGCCACCGCCTCGTACAGCAGCCGCCCATCGGCCAGAGGCAGCTCCTGGAAGTCGGCAGCGCCGGGGTTGGAGCCGCGACACCACAGGAAGACGCCGCGGTCGCCGTACTCGGCGAAGGGTTCCACAGCATCGCGGCCCCCGTAGGGGTTCACGGTGGCGGCATCGAAGCCGTAGGTCTCGAAGAGGGCCTTGGCGTAGAAGCGGGCGGTGCTCCCTATGTCGCCGCGCTTGGCGTCGGCTATCACTGGCACATCCGGCGATACCGCCCGCAAGACCTCCATCAGGGCCTGCATCCCCCCAGGGCCTAGCGCCTCGAAGAAGGCCAGGTTCGGCTTATAGGCGCAAACAGCGTCACGGGTCGCGTCGACGATGGCCGTGAGGAAGGCCACCACTCGCGCCGTTTCCCCGCCGGAAAGCGAGGGAGGCAAGAGGGCGGGGTCAGGATCGAGGCCGACGCAGAGGAAACTAGCGTTGCCGCGGGCGGCCTGCCGCAGCTTCTCGGAAAACGTAGGAGCGCCCATCTCCAGTTCAGCCCCCGTTGCCCGGGTTCCATCCGGCAGTGTTGGGGGCGGCCCTGCCGAAGCTATGGTCCCTGGTGGCTTCCACGGCATGATATAGAGCCTCACGCCAGGCGGTCAAGAAGTCCATCGAGAGGACGCGTTCAGACTACCGGCGATTGAACGCGCGCCGTCAGAGGCCCCATAATCGAAGGCAACCGGCTTGGCCGCCGGAACGCGGTCACACTGTATTAGCTACTGGAAAGGTGGCTCCCACATGTTGAACCCCGCTATCAACGGCAAGATCCTCAACGTGGACCTGGCCTCCGGCTCCATCGAGCCGGAGCCGCTACCGGAAGAGACGTACCGGAAGTACATCGGCGGATATGGCCTGGGCGCCCGCCTGCTGTTCGATCGCATACCCCGCGGCGCGGACCCCTTGGGTCCAGACAACGTGCTGGGGTTCATGCCCGGGCTGCTGACCGGCACGCCCCTCTTCGGGGAGCGCTTCCAGGTGGTGGGCAAGTCGCCCAAGACGGGGGGCTGGGGCGACGCCAACTGCGGAGGCGACTTCGGCCCGTTCCTCAAGCACGCCGGCTGGGATGGCATTTTGGTCCGCGGCATCGCTCCGCGGCCCGTGTACCTCCTCATCCAGGAGGACAAGGCGGAACTACGGGACGCCAGCGACCTCTGGGGGCTGGACGCCATATCGACGGAGGAGGCGCTGAAGGAGCGGCACGGCAAGAAGGCCAGCATCGCCTGCATCGGCCCGGCCGGCGAGAAGCTGTCCTTCATGGCAGGGGTCTGCAACGAGCGCGGGCGGCTGGCGGCCCGCAGCGGCCTCGGCGCCGTCATGGGCTCGAAGAGGCTCAAGGCGGTGGTGGCCCTGGCCTCCCGCAAGATCCTGGCGGGCGAGGACAAGTCCGTCCTTTCCCTTCTGCGCACCTCCCTCAACGAGTTCGGGCCCAGCGCAACGTTCTTCCGGAACTTCGGCACCACGGGCATCACCTCCGTCTCTGCCATGAGCGGCGACTCGCCGGTAAAGAATTGGGCCGGCGTGGGCACTATCGACTTCCCGGATTTCCAGAAGCTGAGCGGCAACTTGTTCAACGAGAAGATGGAGCGCAAGTACGGCTGCTGGCACTGCCCCCTGGCCTGCGGGGCCGAGAGCAAGGAGTCAGAGAACCCGAAGTACCCTTACCCGCGGCATACCCACCGGGCGGAGTACGAGGCTGCCTGCGCCTTCGGCACCCTGACGCTGACAGCCGATATCGACATGCTCCAGTACGCGAACCACCTGTGCAACGCCTATGGGCTAGACGTCATCTCCACGGGCGCCACCGTGGCCTTCGCCATCGAGTGCTTCGAGAACGGCCTTATCAGCCTGGAAGACACGGGCGGCTTGGAGCTGTCCTGGGGCAACGGTGACGCCGTCATCGAGATGATCCATCGCATCGGCCGCCGCGAGGGCATCGGCGATCTTCTGGCCGACGGCATCCGCCGGGCGGCGCAGAAGCTGGGGCCCAAGGCAGAGCCCTTCGCCATGGAAGTGGGCGGCGAGGAGCTGCCCATGCACGACCCCAAGCTCCAGCCCGAGTACTTCACCACCTACAAGCTGGATCCCACCCCAGCCCGCCACACCCAGTACGAGGGGGCAGCCCGCGCCGGCTGGATGGTGCCGCCAGCGCCAAGCGACCGTAAGCAAGCGACCGGGCGGGGCGAGCACCACAAGGCGGCGGCAGAGTACATGCACATCGTTAACTCCATCGGCACCTGCATGTTCATCATGTTCGCCGGGCCCAACGAGCGCATCCCAGAGTGGATCAACGCCGTCACCGGCTGGGACGTCACCCACGAGGAGCTCCGCCGCACGGGCGAAAGGATCGCCAACCTGCGCATGGCCTTCCATGTGCGGGAGGGTGACAATCCGGCCAAGAGACGGGTCCCCGGCCGCATGATCGGCTCGCCGCCCCTTCAGGCTGGCCCTCTGGCCGGCATCACCCTGGACGGCGAGACGATGCAGCGGGAGTTCTTGGCCGCCTGCGATTGGGACCAGGAGACGTGCCGGCCCAGCCGGGCGAAGTTGGAGGAGCTTGGCCTAGAGGACGTGGCCCAGGCCCTCTACGGTTGAGGCTACCGGGGGCCCATGGCCCTGATCACCGGCAGCCCAGCGGCCTCGCCGTCGACTAGCGGCACGGCCTGGGAGATGTCCAGCCGGCCGCAGTAGGCCACGTCTTCGGCCAGGCCGGCCTCCGCCAGCTCCCTGGCGTGATAGGCGGAGGCGACGGCGCCGGCAACATCGTCTTGCAAACGACCGAAGGCGGCCCGCGCGAAGGAGGCGGCGTCGCTGGCTTCGAGCTCGGGGGCGAAGGCCAGCGCCGCGTCCGCTATGGCGCCAGCGCCTAGCGCGTCCTCCAGTACGAAGACGGAACCACCATATGCTGCCGAGCAGACCACGGCGATGTCCAGTCCGCGCTGCGAGGCCAGATCTACGGCTGCCCGGGCCACGGCGCTGCGGTTCAAGAGGCAGCCCACCAGGACAGCCGGCGCCGGCCGCAGGCCAGCTATGACCCTGGTGCCGTTGGAAGTGGCCAGGATGACGCCCCGGCCCTTCAGCGCCAGGCGGGAGAACTGGGCCGGCGAATTGCCGTAGTCGAAGCCGGGCGGCGGCAAACCGTCCTTCTCCCCGCACAACAGGTGGCCGGGAAAGCGGCCCCGTACGGCGGCAGCGGTCTGCACGTCCGGCGCCGCGACGACTCGGGCGGCGCCCCCCTCCAGGAGGGTGACGATGGTGGACGAAGCCCGCAGAACATCGACGACGATGCATACGGCGTTGGAGGGATCGTAACGTTGGCCCGGCAGGAGGAGGGTCTCGATGCGCACGCGCCTAGCATAAGGCACCGAGCGGCGCGGCCCGCAACCCCGGCAGGAGCGCGTCCCCAACGCCCGTATTCCGCCCGGCGCGCGGAGAGCCTAGCCGGGGAAGCTGAACGGGTCTCGGTCGGCGGCCTTGACCCACTGCGGGGGCCAACATATCTTTTACCCGTAGCCCGCAAGCCCCATCTCCAGGAAAGGATCCCTCCCAAAGCCATGGGCCATTGGCTCCGCCTCGGCAACCTCGAACTCCTCGTCGTCAGCGATGGCGTCATGCGGCAAGATGCCGGCGCCGTCTTCGGGCTCGTGCCGCGGGTGATGTGGGAACCGTACGCCCCGCCCCTGGACGATAAGCACCGCCTGCCCCTGGGCCTCAACGCCCTGGTGGTCCGCTCCGGCGACAAGCTGGTCCTGGTGGACCCGGGGGTTGGCAGCAAGAGGCAAAGGGCGCCCGGAGCCGTAAGCACCGAGGAGAGCGGCCGCCTGTTGGAGAACCTGGCCCGGGAGGGCATTCGAGCGGAAGACATCGATATCGTGATCAACACCCACCTGCATTTTGACCACGCCGGCGGCAACACGGCCATCAAGGACGGCAAGCCGGCGCCGGCTTTCCCCCGGGCCCGCTACTTCATTCAGAAGGGCGAATGGGAGGAGGCCAGCCATCCCAACGAACGCACCCGCGGCACCTACCTGCCGGAGAACTTCGAGCCTTTGGAGGACCGCCGGCAGGTGGAGCTGGTGAGCGGCGAGGTGGAGGTGGCCAAGGGTGTGCGCATGGTGCCAGCGCCGGGCCACACGGCCCATCACTGCGTGGTGGAGGTGGAGTCCGGCGGCGAGCTGGCCCTCTACATCGGCGAGCTGGCCCAGCAGCCGGTCATGCTGGAGCGTCTGGCCTGGATTTCGGCCTTCGATGTCCTTCCCCTGGTCTCGCTGGAGACCAAGCGCCGGTTCATCGAAAAGGCGTTGGAGAAGAGGGCGCTTCTCGTCTCCGTCCACTCGCCCTACCCCGGCCTGGGCCGCCTCCGCGCCCAGGACTCGAAGCGGAAGTGGCAGCCGTTGCCGGTCCCGGAGCTCGGCCTGTGAGCGGCGATACGGCCGCACCCCTGCGCCGGACCGCCCTCTACGAGGCGCACCGGTCTTTGGGCGCTCGGATGGTGCCCTTCGCTGGCTGGGAGATGCCGGTCCAGTACCGAGGCGTCATCGAAGAGCACATGGCCGTGCGCCAGCGGGCCGGCATGTTCGATGTCTCCCACATGGGCCGTTTCGAGCTGCACGGGGCCGGCGCGGGCCCCCTCCTGCGCTACCTCTGCACATGGGACGTGATGCGGCTGGCCGCCGGTGAGGGTCATTACGCCGCCATGTGCCGGGAGGACGGCGGCATTTTGGACGACGTCTACGTCTTCGCGCTGGAGCCGAGCCCTTCTCCATCCGCACGCTATCTCGTCGTGGTCAACGCCGCCAACGCTGACAAGATCAAGGCCTGGATCGAGAGCCACGTCGGCGGTTTCCAGGCCCAGCTCGTAGACCGGCACGCCGCCACCGCTATGATCGCCGTCCAGGGCCCGCAGGCGGTGGGCATCACCGCGGCCGTCGCGGGCGAGTTCGTGCGCTCGCTACGCCCCCGCCACTGCGCCGAAGCCCAGCGGCGGGACCACACCATCTTCGCCTCGCGCACGGGGTACACGGGGGAAGACGGGCTGGAGCTGGTCATCGACGCCGCCGAGGGCCGCCTGCTGTGGGACGCTCTCCTGGCGGCCGGCGTTGTGCCGTGCGGCCTGGGGGCCCGGGACACGCTCCGCCTGGAGGCGGCGCTGCTTCTGTACGGGAACGACATCGATGAGGGGGTCAACCCATGGGAGGCCGGCCTGGGCTGGGTAGTGAGCCTGGACGACGGGGCGGACTTCGTGGGCCGCCAGGCTCTCCTCAAGCTTCGGGAGGCCGGCCCGGCCCGCCAACTCGTCTGCCTCAAGGCCACCGGCCGCGGGATCATGCGGGCGGGATGCCCCGTCTTGCTCCGGGAGCGAGAGGTGGGTAAAGTCACCAGCGGCGGCTACTCCCCTACCCTGGCCGCGAGCATCGGCTTGGCCTTCGTCCCGCCCTATCTGGCCGCAGAGGGCACGGAGCTGACGGTCGGCGTCCGCGGCAAACCGCTGCCCGTCCGCGTGGTCCCCCGGCCCTTCTACCGCCGGCCCAAATAGTTCTGGAGGTAACGAATCGTGGCAAGCCCAGCAGACCGCAGGTACACCAAGGAGCACGAGTGGGTGAAGGTGGAGGGGGATACCGGCACCGTCGGCATCACAGACTACGCTCAGGATCAGCTCGGGGACGTCGTCTTCGTCGAGCTCCCATCTCCCGGCACGCGCGTCGCGTACCTCGAGAAGTTCGGCGAGATAGAATCCGTCAAGGCCGTTTCGGAGCTCTTCTCGCCAGTAACCGGCGAGGTCGTCGAGACCAACCAGGCCCTTGCCGACAACCCCCAACTAGTGAACGAGTCGCCCTATGACGAGGGCTGGATGCTGAGGGTCCGGCTGGACGACCCCTCGGAGCTGGAACGCCTCTTGACCGCCGAGCAGTACGAGGCCTATCTGGCAGGGGGCGCGTAATGGCTATTCCCAGCGTCCACCCCTACATACCGAACACCGCCGACGACCAGCGGGCGATGCTCGAAGCCATCGGCGTATCGGATGTAGACGACCTGTTTGCGGACATCGCACCCGAGTTCCGGATCGCGGGGCTGGAGCTGCCGCCGGCCCTGTCCGAACAAGAACTGGTGCGCCAGATGACGGAGGCGGCCCAGCGAGTGACGGTGGCTGGGGGCTCCACCCCTTGCTTCCTGGGCGGCGGGGCCTACCGGCACTTCATCCCCAGCACGGTGGCCCACGTTACGGGCCGGGCCGAGTTCTATACGGCCTACACGCCTTACCAGGCGGAGATCAGCCAAGGCACCCTTCAGACGATGTTCGAGCTTCAGTCCATGACCTGCGAGCTGCTGGCCATGGACGTGGCCAACGCCGGCATGTATGACGGCGCTTCGGCCCTGGCGGAGGCCTGCCTCATGGCTTGCCGCGTAACCGGCCGCCAGCGCATCGCCCTCCACCACAGCCTGAACCCCAACTGGGCGGCCGTTGTGCGAACGTACGCCTTTGGGCCGGGGCTGGCCGTTGACG
>DAOUBD010000056.1:0-2079 GCA_034432935.1 Dehalococcoidia bacterium
GCCCAACCGGCCGCTGGGGCCACGGGAGGCCGCTGGACGATAGAGGACGCCCGCAACTTCACCAAGTTCCCCCTCTACTGGCTGGGGGAGAGCTACAAGGGTCTCAGGTTGTACATGATCGGCAGAGTAGAGTGGTACCCGCCGGCTTCTGCCAAAGTGGGATATCCCCAGGACGAGGTGGTCTTCCTGTACGATGACGGGCGATGCACGAGGCCGACTCCGCCCCCGGCGTGGGAAGAGTTTAGCTGTCCAGTGCCGCTTGGCGTTAGCGTGGGCCGGGCGTGCCTGAAACCGCCGGGCGCCACGGTGCCGCGGGGCGACTTTTCTCGCTTGCGGGTGGACCGGGGCGCGTTGGTCTACCCGGAGAGCGATGGGCACTTCGTGGCCTGGACTGGGGATGTGGTGGTTGCAGTGACCACGAGGCCAGATGTGGTTGCCTCAGCCGAGGAGGTGTTTAGGGACCTTGTGGCGGTTGATCCGGCGGGGCCCCGGGCGGGCGAGCCCCTGCCCGCGGGTCCGCTGCCGAGCGACGTAAGATATGTTGACTTCGACGCCATAGTGAAGGCGAAGGGGGAGGGCGCGTGCGGCGGGGGCGGCCCCGGCGCCCAACCGGCCGCTGGGGCCACGGGTGCTGCGCCCGGATTCGCGCCGCCGCCGGGACCTGTGCAGGTGATGCCGCCCATCGTCTCCCCCGACGAGCTTCGGCGCTGCCTGAACAGCCCGGCGAACCCCTACCCGCCGGTGGTGGCCGTAGTCAACGGGGATATCATCGCCGGCTGGCGGCTGGCCGTGGCGGTGGAATGCTCCCGTTTGACGCCTCAAGCTGATGGCCTGGCCGAGGCCGAAAGGGTGTCCAGGATGCTCGACGCGCTGATAGAAGAGCAGCTCCTCGTGCAGGAGGCCCGGAGGCTGGGGTTGGAGGCCACAGAGGCTGAGGGCCGCGCGATGCTAGAGTCGGTGAAGGCCGGCGCCGCTGCGGCCCCCTTCGACGAGACGATGTTGGCCATGTGGCAGGCCTTCATGGACCGAGGGGACGATGCGCTGGCGCAAGATTACGCCCGGTTTCAGTCCGCCAGTAACGCCTGGAGCCACATCGCCAGCGAGGTGCCGCCGGCGGAGCGGGGCAATCCGGAGGCGGTGCGAAACCACGTGAAGGCGAGGATCGCCGAGCTGAGGGCTGCTGCGCGCGTGGAGACGTTCCTTGCCAGCCAACCCTAGCGGGCCAGGACACCGGGGCAGGCCTTCTCTGTCTTGGCCGCTCCTACTCGCCGCCCTTGGGGCAACGGGGTGCGCCGTGTTAGGACGCGGGGATGAGGGTGCTCCCCGGCTCTTGCAGGCCGGCCGTGCCCTGGTTCGCTCTGTAGAAGCGTGGCAGGCCGGCTCCCTAGCCGAGGCCGAACTCCGCCAAGCGATATGGGAATACACCACCACATCCCAGGCCGCCGGCCGGCATCTGCTGGACACAAGCGATCCCTATAGCGATAAGGCCGTGCTCGATGCTGCTGGCGACGTGCTCGCGCAGTGTGCTGACTTTGCCAATGAGGCAAGCTTAGCGGCGTCCAACGTTTCCTGGGGCCGCGCAGGCCTGCCGGCAGCCAAGGCGCGGTGCTTGTCGGCCCTAGACTCGCTAGCTTTGGCGCTGGAGGCGCCATGAACCGTTCGAGGTTTCGACCGCTCCTTGCCCAACAACGGGCTTCGACGCAGCGAACAGACCCATGTAATGTTAGCTTTTGCTAGCGGAGGCGTTGCCATGAGGTTACGCATGCCGGGTTGGCGCGGGACGTTAGGCACGCTGGCGGTGCTGGCATTGGCGGCGGGCGTCACCTACGGTGCGCTGGCGTTAGCGGGCGTCGGCGGGGGCCAAGCGCAGGCGCCGGCGGTGGACTTAGTGCCGGGGATACTGGGGACGAGCAACCGGGATCATCTGGCGATCTGCGTGCGAGGCGTGGGGGTGAGCGCGGCGGAGGAGGCGGCCGTGACGGCGGCAGTAGAGGCGGCGCTGCCGAAGCTGGCGGAGAATCCGGCCTGGTGGAAGGCGGCTGCGGGTCTGCCGCCCCCGACGGTGGACAACGACTGCGC
>DAOUBD010000057.1:0-25655 GCA_034432935.1 Dehalococcoidia bacterium
GCCGGCCAAGGGGGCCGTGCCGTCAAGGTCTTCCGGGCGAAGAACGCGGAGGCCAGTCCCTACCGCTACAGCGTCGACCCCCAGGATCTCTTCCGCATCTACCGGGAGTGCGAG
Organism: Dehalococcoidia bacterium; assembly: GCA_034432935.1. GTDB lineage: Bacteria > Chloroflexota > Dehalococcoidia > SM23-28-2 > RBG-16-64-32 > DAOUAG01. Next base: position 115 of record DAOUBD010000057.1, read on the forward strand.
GAGAACGGGTGGGGCTTTCTGGCGATCTACCACTCCCACACGGCCAGCCAGGCCTACCCGTCGCCCACGGACGTGCGGCTCGCCTTCTGGCCGGAGGCGCACTACGTGTTGGTCTCCCTCCAGGACGCCGCAAACCCGGTAGTGCGGGCCTTCCGGATACTGGACGGCGCGGTCAGCGAAGAAGAGCTGCGGGCAGTATAGGACCCCTGTGCCGCAAGCGCGGGCTTAGCCGCTAAGCCCCGGCTGCCATCTCATCGCGGTACATGAGCACGCCGGCCACGGCGATCGCCGCCGCGCACACGATGCCGATGTAGAACCCGAACCCCAGGGAGCTGGACTCGTTGAGGAGCTTGATGATAATCAGGACAGCCACCGCGATGCCGCCGCCGAGGTGGATCTTCGGCCAGGTGACACCGCTGACGTTGTCCGGGAGCGTGCCGGGCGATAGGTTGCGCACCGCGATTACGCCCATCATCGCCAGGGAGACCAGCACCGCCAAGATGGACCAGATGGCGCCGGGGGACTCCCAGCCATTGCGGTCGATGCTGCCGAAGGGGCCGAGGTCAACGCTGTACCACGGCAGAAAGCTATCGATGAGGAGCACCAGGCCCGCTATCAGTATGATCTTCTCCCCGATGCCCAGGGCCTTGAACTTCTCCATGATATCGTTGGACTTACTTTCCATCCCGCCCTCCTAAGACGAGCTAGACCGGATCGCTGCGGACACGACTGCTCTTGTCCGTTGCCTGAACGTTATTCCGTCGGCAGCCGATTGTCAAGCTGCTTATACGAATTATCCGTCTATTGCCTCCTTTGGTTGACAGACGCCTGCCTGCTGCTACATTAATCGTTTGTATAACGCCCTGCAAGGGGAAAGGGAAACCGTTTGTTGCAGTTTCGGAAGAATCCACCACGCCCTAAAGGGCGTGGCATGGAGATGGAGAAGCCACCACGCCCTGAAGGGCGTGGCATGGCACCCTTCCGCAGGGTTCAGGCGATGCCCCAGCCTTTAGGCTGGGGTAGCCAGCCACCCTCCGCGCCGCCGCGCCGCCGGCAGCCCCGAATCGCTATGGCGAACAACCCACCACGCCCTAAAGGGCGTGGCATGGCACCCGTTCGCAGGGTTCTGGCGATGCCCCAGCCTTTAGGCTGGGGTAGCGTACACCCCTCTCGCATCGCCCAGCACATGCCCCAGCCTTTAGGCTGGGGTAGCGTACACCCCTCTCGCAGCATCCCACGGATGCCCCAGCCTTTAGGCTGGGGTAGCGTACCGCCCGCCGCGATGCCATGACCCCTGACCCAGCGCACCTCACCATCGCCCAGGCGGCAGACCTCCTTAGCCGGCGCGAGCTATCGCCCGTCGAACTGACGGAGGCCTGCCTTTCGCGCATCGAGGCCTTCGACGGGCGGCTCAACGCCTTCATTACGGTCACGGCAGAGGCCGCGCTGGAGGCGGCCCGGGCGGCGGAAAAGGAGATCGCGCGAGGCGAGTACCGGGGCCCCTTGCACGGCGTGCCGCTGGCCCTCAAAGACCTCTTCGACGTTGTGGGCGTCCGGACGACGGCGGGCTCCAAGATTCTGGCCGATAACGTGGCCCAGGATGATAGCGCCGCGGCGGCGCGCCTCAAGGATGCCGGGGCCGTCCTGTTGGGCAAGCTCAACATGCACGAATTCGCCTTCGGGGCCACCGGCGTCAACCCTCACTACGGGCCTTGCCGCAACCCGTGGGACACGGGCCGCATCACCGGCGGCTCCAGCTCAGGATCGGGAGCGGCCGTGGCCGCCGGCCAATGTCTGGCTGCTTTGGGCACCGATACGGGAGGCTCAATTCGTATACCAGCCTCCCTCTGCGGCGTTGTGGGGCTAAAACCCACCTTCGGGCGAGTGAGCCAGCGAGGCATCATACCTCTGAGCTGGTCCCTGGACCACGTGGGGCCCCTGACCCGCACGGTAGAGGACGCCGCCATCGTCCTCCAGGCCATCGCCGGCCACGACCCTAAGGATCCGTCTTCCGCCACAGATCCCGTTCCGCACTACACATCGGCCCTTGGCGACGGGGCCTCTGGGCTCCGCATCGGCATACCGACGGAGTTCTTCTTCGAGAACGTGGATCCGGAGATCGAGGCCGCCGTACGAAAGGCCATCTCAGTCCTGGAGGCCCAGGGCGCCATCGCAGAAGAAGTGAGTCTCCCTCACATAGAAGAGATCCCGGCCGCCGTGGCCGCCATCATGCTCCCGGAGGCCCTCGCCTACCACCAACGCTGGATGGAGGAGCGGCCAGGGGACTACGGCGACGATGTGCGTTACCGGCTGGAGCTAGCCGGCAGGTACTCGGCCGTTACCTATGTGCAAGCCCGGCGGCTACGGGAGACCGCCCGGGAGGAATGGCGACAAGGGGTCTTCAGCCTGGTCGACATCATCGCAACCCCGACGACGGCCATCCCCGCGCCAGCCATCGAAGACGGCGGCTTGCAGACCACCCTAAACCTCATCCGGCTCACCAACCCCTTCAACTTCCTCGGCCTTCCGGCCATCTCCGTCCCTTGCGGCTTTACGGCCTCCGGACTCCCCATCGGCCTCCAACTGGCGGGGCGCTGGTGGGAAGAGGCCACCGTGCTCAGGGCAGCCCACGCCTACCAGCAGGCCACGGAGTGGGCTCAGAGACGGCCCCAACTTTCGCCATAGCCCATCGGCCCAATCGGCCCGGCCTGGAAGGGCCATCCGGCCCTACGGGTACATACTCCCCGGGGGTATCCTCAAAGTGCAAAGACGAAATGCGGCGTAGCCGAGAGGAGGCGTGCCATGAGCAAGCCATCGATTCTGGTTCTGGGAGGCGGTTTTGGAGGGCTAGAATCAGCCTTCTACCTGCGCATGAAGCTGGGCGACAAGGCCCGCATTACTCTGGTCTCTGACCGGGACAAGTTCCTATTCAAGCCGAACACCATCTACATCCCCTTTGGCCTGGCGCCCGAAAAGCTCTTGGTGGACATTACCAAGCCCGCCCGTCGGCGCGGCATAGAGTTCGCCCTGGCCCATGTGCAAGAGATCGACCCCGAAGCGCGGACGGTGAGGGCGGACGGCGAGACCTTCAGCTACGACTTCCTGGTGGTCGCCACGGGGGCCGGCATGCGCCCCGGCGAAGTGCCCGGCCTCGAGGAGCACGCCCTCACGATCTGGACGCCGGAGGAGATGCTACGCCTGCGGGAGGCCTATGGGCGTCTGGTCGAAGAGGCCCGGGCCGGCCGACACAAGGAGGTTCTCTTCCTCGTGCCGCCCAACAACAAGTGCTCTGGGCCCCTTTACGAGATGGTCTTCATGCTAGACACCTGGCTCCGCCGCCAGGGGGTGCGCGAGCGGGTGGGCATCACCTGGACGACCTACGAGAACACCTTCATCCAGGCCTTTGGCCCGCGCTTGCACGAGGTGGTCACCGAAGAGTTCCGGCGTCGCGGCATCACCGGACATCCGCGCTACACGGTCCAGCGGGTCGAGAAGGGCGCGGTGATCTACCAGAACGGCGAGACGCTTCCCTACGACCTCCTGGTCTCCTTCCCTCCTTACGTGGCCTCGACGCCTTTCCCGTCGCTCCCGGCTGACGAGCGGGGCTTCATCGCGGCCGAACTAGCCACTCGGCAGGTGAAAGGGCACCCCGACATCTACGTGGCGGGCGACGCCGGCGACTTTCCCGTCAAGCAGGCCTTCCTGGCCTTCCTCCAGGCTGATGCCGTTGCCGACCACATCGCCTCGCGCATCCTGGGCACCAAGGCGGAGCATCCCTTCGTGCCGGTGAGCATGTGCGTGATGGAGCAACTCGATAAGGCCACCTTCGCCCAGGTTCCCCTGCACCTCACCGGCCTGCCCGAGCGCCCCGTCGAGGTCCTGCCGGAGGACCGCCGGCTCTACAAAGTGGGATCTGGCGCTGCCTGGCGCCTGGGCAAGAAGATGTTGGGTCTGTACCTGCCTTGGCGCTTCGGCGCTGGCCAACCGTTCCACGCCGGCCTGCCATGGAAGGGGATGGAGCTGGGCCTAAAGGCGATGTCGGGTATCATGGCCAAGTAGGACAGCCGGACGAAGCGGGCCGCCGAGGCACGGACAGCCTGTGCTCAGGCGCCACCCAGCTGAGCAGGAGGTTGAGGCATGGAAGAAAAGCCCCTTGAGGTGACCCTGAACCTCCAGGGCGGCTACCGTTTTCTCGTCGACTTTCACCAGGACGGTGTGCCGCCGCTGCTGGTCGATGAGCCGCCGCCCCTCGGAGAAGGCGCCGGGCCGGGCGCGTCCCGAGTCCTCTTGGCAGCCATCGCCAACTGCCTCAGCGCCAGCGCCCTCTATTGCCTGCGCAAGGCCCGCATCGATGTGAAGGCCATGCGCACAGAGGCCAGCGCCTCGCTGACGCGTAACGACCAGGGGCGCCTACGCATCGGGCGAGTGAGCGTCAGGCTCGAGCCGGTGGTGGCCGCCGGAGACGAGTCCCGGATGCGGCGCTGCCTCGAGCTGTTCGAGGACTTCTGCACCGTCACCCAGAGCGTGCGCGGGGGCATCGACGTGGAGGTGCAGGTAGAACCGCGGGCCAGCGGTTAGCGGACGATGGGGGTGTCGTCGCGGTTGCCCCACTCCGCCCAGGAGCCGTCGTAGTTCTTCACCCGGGGATAGCCCATCAGCCGCAAGACGAACGTGCCGTGCGCCGCACGGATGCCTGCCTGTCAGTGGGCGTAGATGGTCTTATCCGGGGTGATGCCTTTGGCCTCCAACTTTCGGCGGATCTCGTCCGCGGGCAGCAGGATGCCCGAACGCTCAGGAGGCGCCGTCAGCTCCAGCCACTCCAAGTGGACGGCGCCGGGGATATGACCGGCCCGCCGGTTCTCCCGCGGGTCATCCCCGGTGTGCTCTGCCCGGGAACGAACGTCCCAGATCACCACATCCTCTCGGCCGATGGCCGCCCGGACGTCCTCGATGGTGCACAGGCAATCGCTGCCCGGCCTCACGTGGAAGGGCTCGGGCTGAATCGCGGGCTGCTCTTTGGTCACGGGCCGGCCCTCGTTGAACCACTTGTGGAAACCCCCGTTCAGGACCTTGCACTGGCTGTGGCCGTAGTAGTCCAGCGCCCACCAGAGCCGGGCGGCGTAGAGGCCGCCCATGCCGTCGTAAGCCACTACCGTGTGGCGGTCACCTATGCCATGTTCCGACATCGTCCGGGCGAAGATGTCTGGCGGCATGACGTGCTCCGGCCGTTCGGGGTCCTTCAGATAGTGGTGCACGTTGAGGCCCACGCTGCCGGGGATGTGCAACCTCTGGTAGGCGGGGAACTCATCGCAATCGACGATGCGTATCGATGGGTCGTCCAGGTGTTCCGCCAGCCAGGAGGTCTCCGCCAGCAGCTCGGGGTGGGCGTAACCTGAGGGCATCATGGCTCCTTTCGCTATATAATGCGGCACGGTAGCGCCGGGGCGACCATCAGGCCTCGCCCAAGCATTATAACGCCAGCAGACCGTGACACAGCAGAGGACACACCAAGGACAACCCGCACCCATGACCATCGGTGGCCGCACCTTCGTGTGGGGTGAGCGCACCTACATCATGGGCATCCTCAACGTCACGCCCGACTCCTTCGCCGGCGACGGGATCGCCTACGATGTCGATGGGGCCGTGCGGCGGGCCGTGCAGATGCGGGAAGACGGCGCAGACATCATCGACGTCGGCGGCGAGTCCACCCGGCCTGGGTTCCAGCCGGTGCCGCCAGAAGAAGAGATCCGGCGGACCGCGCCCGTGATCCAGCGGCTCCGGCGGGAGCTAGACATCCCCATCAGCATCGATACCGCCAAGGCCGCCGTGGCCCGAGCGGCCGTGGAGGCCGGCGCCCACATGATCAACGACGTTCATGGCTTCCGTCAGGATCCGGGCATCGCTGCGGTCGCCGCCAGCAGCGGGGTCCCGGCGGTGGTCATGCACAACCAGCGGGGCCGGGAATGCCGCGACGTCATCGGCGAAATCGTAGCGGGCCTCCTGGAGAGCCTGGGCATCGCCAAGGAGCATGGCCTGGAAGAAGACGCCGTCATCGTAGACCCGGGCTTCAACTTCGGTTGGACCGTGGAGCAGGCGCTGGAGATGCTGCGGCGGCTGAGGGAGTTACAGGTGCTGGGGCGGCCCATCCTGGTGGGCACCTCCCGCAAGTCGGTCATCGGCACCGTCCTGGGCGGCCTGCCTGTGGAAGAGCGGCTGGAGGGCACCGCCGCCACCGTGGCCATCGCCATCGCGAACGGCGCCGATATCGTCCGCGTGCACGACGTGCGGGAGATGGCGCGGGTGGCCCGCATGAGCGACGCCATCGTGCGGGGCTGGAGCAAGGGCGCAACGTGAGCAGGGCCGGCGGGTTCCCCAGGAGCCCTTTCCTGGAGTTCGTGGGCGGCCGCGTGGAGAGTTGGGGTCCTGAAGCTGTACGCATCTCCATGGCGATAGAGGAGCGCCACACCAACCCCCACGGCGTGCTCCACGGCGGCGTCGTGACCACCCTCTTGGACGAGGCAGCCGGCCAACTGGTCACAGCGTGGCGGGGAGTCCCAGCCACCCTGGCCTCCCCCCATGCGAGCATCGAGATGAACGCCAGCTTTCTGGCCGGGGCCAGACCCGGCGACGAGCTGATCGTCGAAGGCCGGGCCATCAAGCTGGGGCGCGCCGTCGGCTTCTGCCAGGCCGAGGCCCGCCGCAAGAGCGACAGCGCCATGGTGGCCACTGGCCGCGTCACCTTTGCCATGGGACGCGCTAACGCCGGACGGACGCCGCGACGGGCCCCCCCGCAGGCGCCGGCGGGAGACGCCGGCAGGCCATCCGGGGAGCCCCTGACGCGGAGCCCCTTCAGCGGCCTCATCGGCGCACATCTGGAGGCCACGGGCGAGGGTCTCGCCCGCCTCTCCCTGACCGTTGGGCCGCACCACCTCAACCCCTACGGCGTCCTCCATGGCGGCGTCGCAACGACCCTGCTGGACTCCAGCGTCGGCGTTCTGCTGGGCGTCCTGCGGGGCGCAGAGGAGGCGCGTGCGCGGCCCCACGCTACAGTGGAGATGAACACCAGCTTCCTGAGCGCTGCCTGGCCAGGCGAAACCCTCATCGCGGAAGCCCGCATCCTGCGCTTGGGCTCCCGGTTCGCGGTGGCCGAGGCAGACCTGAGGCGCCGGGCTGGCGAAGGCGTCATCGCCGCCGGCAGGTTCACCTTTGCCATCAGGGGGCGGGCCGACTGATGGGCATCTACCTAGGCCTGGGCTCAAACCTGGGCAACCGCGAGGCCAACCTGCGCATGGCCCTGCGCGGCCTGGCCCGCCTGGCGCGGGTCGAGGCCGTATCCTCCCTCTACGAGACCGAAGCGGAGGGGCCGCCCCAGCCGGCCTACTACAACGCGGCCTGCGCTATCGCTACGGGACTCGAGCCCCTCGGCCTCCTGCGCTTCCTCAAATCGCTGGAGCACGAAATAGGGCGGCGGCCCGCGCCGGACGAGAACGCCCCACGGGTCATTGACCTGGACATCCTCCTTTGGGACGACCTCGTGCTGGAGTCCCCGGAGTTGCGGATACCCCACCCGCGTCTCGCCGGCCGGCCCTTCGTACTGGCGCCGCTGGCCGAGATCGCGCCCGAGGCGGTGCATCCGGTGTCGGGCAAAAGTATCGCCCGCTTGGCCGCGGAAGCTGGGAGCGAGGGTCTGCGCCTCGTGGCTGCCAGGGGCTGGGACGGAGGGGCCGGAGCCGCTCCACAGGTCCGACTGTAGCGCAGTTAGCCTTTAGGCCTGATCGGAGCCCTCGCCCGCCTCGGCTTCCTCCGCCTCCTCCTCCGTATACATGGTCCAGCCGATCCAAAAGGCCAGGGCAGAGACCGCACTGAAGGCGCCCGCCACGGGGATGGCCAGAGCCGCGTAGCTACGCCTCATGACTGCCCACAGGAAGAGGACGAGGGCGAAGGCGCTGCCAATCATGATCACGAGGCCCGTCTTCTGGGACTGCCGCATGATGCTCCTACTTGGCTGCCTTGCGCAGTTCGGGCGGCAACAGATTCGGGATCCGGTCCTCTATGGGGTACCGCTCCTGGCAGTGGGCGCAGGTGAGGGAGCCGGTGATGATCTCGTCGCCGCTCTCCTCCTGTACCGACAGCTCGAGGGGGCCTCGGCAGACCGGGCAAACGATGATCTCCATCAGGTCCTTACGCATGGCATCCCTCGCCGCCGATTGTAAAGCGCAAGTGTTGGGGCGTCAACGAAGTTGGGAGCGAGACGGCGGGGTCTAGGCGATGCTTGTTTCGAGGTCGTGGTTCCGCGAAGGCACGGCGTAGGCGGCGGCAAGGCCCCCGAGAATGGTGCGAAGGGGCACGCCCCTGATCACCGGGTGGCGGAACTCGGCGTCCATGTTCACCGTGTAGTGGTGACGCCTCCCCTGTCTCACCACATGAAGCATGCCCGCGCGGCGCAGGTCGCCGATGAGCCCCCAGACTGTGCGCTGGGTCAGGGCCATCTCCTCGGCGATCTCACGGATGGTACAGCCAGGGCGCACCGCGATGAAGAAGAGCACTGCCCCGTGGCTGGATGTGAGGTAGAAGTCGTTGTCGCGCCCCCCGTTCCCCAACATCGCCATATCTATAGATCCTTCTTCGGAATCTCAATTCCTGTACTGAGATGGTTGTAATTTCATGCTACCATTTTTTCTCATAGTTTACGTTCCGTAAAGGTAAACAATCGGAGAATAGTTGCCGTTACAGGGGCCGGCGCCCGGCAGAGAAAAGAGGCACCGCTAGCAAGCCAGGGCAGCCTTGAGCCGCCGTTCGTCCAGGGGCGCAGCGGCCACCTCCTTACCATCCACCGCCACCACCGGCACTCGCGCCCAGTAGCGGTCAAAGGCTACCCGGTCAGACCCGATGTCCACGACATCTAGTTCGAATCCGAGGCGGCGCTGGAGCCGCATAAGCAACTGCTCTGCCTCCCGGCAGAGGCCACAGTCTTCGGCCGTGAAGAGGGTGACCCTCAACTGGCGGGCCTCTCTTCGGCGGCGCCGCTCTCCTCTCGCTGGAGCCGCCGCCGCTCCGCGCGCGAGAGCCTTACCTCCCGAGGCGGCGTCCGGATGAGATAGAGCATCCCGGCCAGGCCAAAGGCCATGGACGCTATGCCGATGAGCTGCGCGGTGCGCAGACCCAACAGGACGATATCGTCCAGGCGAAGAAAGCTAACGAAGGTGCGCAGCAACCCGTATAGGAACACCCAGGCGAAGAAGGTCACGCCTGAGCGCTGGAGCCGCAGGTAGAGGAGGATCAGCAGCCCCAGGATCAGCAGGTCGCCGATCATCTCGTAGGCGACGGCCGGATGCTGGGGCAGCGCCGCCGGGCCGAACCGGATGTAGCTGGGGCTGTTGGGGTTGGTGTAAACAACCCCCCAGGGGAGGTCCGTATCGCTGGCGAAGTGCTCGCCGTTAATGATATCTCCGATGCGTCCCACCGCCATGCCCAGGATGGCGCCCATGGCGGCGATGTCTGCGCCCTTCGGGATGTCCGGGACGCGCCTGACCACGGCATAAGACCAGGCGCCGATGGTACCGCCGATGAGGGCGCCGTAGATGGAGATGCCGCCAGTGTTGATGGCGAAGACATCCCCCAGGTTGTGCTTGAAGTCTCCGAAGTGCTCGATGACGTACAGGCCTCGCGCGCCGATGATGCCGCCGATGACCAGGGCCAAGGCCACGTTGTAGATGGTGTCCTCGTGGTACCCTGCCCGGCGCGCGAACCAGGTGCTGAGGCTCACCCCGGTGATCACCCCGACGGCGGCGAAGAGGCCGTGCCAGGTGATCTCCAGGCCCCCGATCTTCACGATGGTGGGGTCTATGCCGATGTTGATGGCAAGCAATACCGTACTAATCATCTTCGTCCGTGGTCTCCACGGTCGTGGCTCCGGCCCTGGAGGCCAGCTCCCTCATCTCCTCTCTGTACCTGGCGTGACTGGCCGCCTGACCCGCGAACCAGGAGCCGACTTCGGTTATTTTAACCCAAAGGCGGCGCCGGGGCACCCAGAAGGTAACCATCAGGCCCAGCACCGTCAGTCCAGCCCCTACCCAGACCAGCGTATCGCTGCGATCCCGCTTGGCCGTTATGCCTGAGAACTCGCGCTGCCCTTCGAACGTGTACTCCAGGCCGTCCACCACTGCCGTCTGGCCCGGCTCTAAGGCCAGCGACCTGGGCCCCACGCCGGATATGGTCAACACCGGCGGGCCGTTGGCGGCCAGCGCCGCCCCAGAGGAGCCCTCGGACGCCCGGGCTGTCCCGTAGACGACGTTGCTCATCTGGAGGAAGGCTGGGCCGTTGGGGCCCGCGCCGGCAGATGGCGGCAGCGGGAAGTCCGGCACCAACGACGCCGGAATATCCGTCAGGCCAGCATAGGTGATGGTCAGCCCCCCGGATTCCCTCGTCTCGCCCTCCGCCAGCAGGAGGCGGATAGCATCCGGCCTCTGCCCTGGCTCGAACACCGCCAGCTTCTGATCGCTGCCTTTGACGCGCAGGCCTACCGTCAACGTCCGGCCGTCCGGCAACTGGACAAGGGTGCCCGTATAGCTCACGCCCTCCAGGTCCAGGTTGTCTGTCAGCACCAGGTTGCGGTCCAGGAGGACGGCCCCGCGGGCGTCCCGTACGACGATCCTGGGAGAGGGCCACGTGTCCGTAAGGGCCAACGTCTCCAGGTAGATGGCGTTCCCTGTGCTCAGGTCCCGCACCTGCACCGCTGCGCCGAAACCGAAGTAGGCGGACTGATAGAAGCGGAACCCCCGGTAAGCGCACGGGGAGTTGACCGTGGAGTGGCACCTCTTCACCAGCTCGCCCCCCTCATAGACCGCGATCTCCGACCGGTAGTCCACCGGTCTGCCCTGGGGCGTGAAGGAGGCCCTGGCGTCCACCAGCTCCACCTGCATCTGCCGGGACTCCCCTGGCGGAAGGACTGGCTCCGTGCCTCCCTCCGCCAAGAGCAGCGGCGCCGAGAAGGCATCCATGCGACTGACGACGGCCGACAGGATGAACACTATGACGGCCGCATGGGTAAAAAGAGTGCCTAGCTGCGCCCACTGAAACCTATCGGCGAAGAGATAGACCGCGCTCTCTTCCTCGTTCCTCTCCACCCGGTACCGGCTCCGGCGCAGGACGGCCTCCAGCCGGCCGGCGTCCAGCCGTTCGGGCACGAAGAGGCGGCTCGGCGCCATGCTGAAGTAGCGGTCCGGCACCCGCTTTCGGGGCCGGGTCACGGTGCGCCAGATCCCCGGCGCCCGAGAGATGACGTAGGCGGCGGTGGAGGCGGTAGTGACAGCCAGCAGCATCACGAACCACTCACTGTGGAAGACGTCGAACAGGCCCACGTGGCGCATGGGCTGCGTCAGGAACCCGTAACGGCCCTCCTGGGCTTTCAGCCAGGCCGCCTCGGCCACGGCGTCGCCCCTCATGTTGGCCGGCACCTGCGGGAGCACTACGCCCAGGAAGCTGGCTAGCGATAGCAGCGCCAGGAGCACGATGGCAAAACGCACGTTGGTGAAAAGCCACCAGACAGCCCCAAACGGCGCCCAAAGCCCGAGGCCACGGGACCACCCGGCGATGCTGAGGCGCCTCCCTCCCCGGACGGCCTTCCCTGCCTCCAACCTCACTGCCCCCCTTCGCCGCTAGCCGGGGCCAGGATCTCGGCGATGCGCTTCTCCAGCTCGCTCTCCTCGATGGCCCCCTGCACGTTCTTGCCGCCAGCCTGGGCCACGAAGGGACCCATGAATATGCTGCGGATGAACCCCTCGCGGTCTATGAAGAAGGTGGTGGGCAAGCCGAGGAGCTTGTACCGGTCCCACATCTCGCCGTCGAGATCGATGGCGATGGGGAAATCCATGCCGAACTTCTCGGCGTAGGGACGCACGATGGAGCGGGACTCAGCGTGGTTGAGGCCGATGACCACAAGCCCCTGGTCCTGGTACTTATGGTAGGCCTGGACGAGCTGCGGAATCTCTTTGCGGCAGGGAGCGCACCAGGTGGCCCAGAAGTTGAGGACCACGGGCCTGCCCCGGAAGTCGCTCAGCCGGTACTCCGTGCCCTCTTCGAGGCCCTGGAGCAGAAAGTCGGGCGCCAGGCTGCCTTCCTTCGGCGCCACAGAGGCCCCGGGCGGCACCAGCTCCGCTGGCAGCGGGACCGGCCCGTACCGCTCGCCCGTCGGGCTTTCGCCCCCCCGCGGGCGGTAGTCGATCCACCAGATGACGCCGGCGATGGCGGCGATGACCAGCACGGGATAGACCCAGCGGCGGAGGAAACCCCGCCCGGCTCTGCCCGCAGCGGGCTCTTCTAGGTGCCCGCCAGTCTCTGCGCTCTCAGCCATAGCTCCTCACCAGTCGCTTCCGGATAGCCCCCCTCAGGGTGAAGCGAACGCCTCATTGTACAGGTATCGCACCTGGTCCGGCGGGAGCCCCGCGCCCAAGTATGTATCTCCCACCCGGATCTCGAAGTGCAGGTGGATCTCGATCCCAGGGTTCGTGACTGCCTCAGGCGTGCCGGAATCGCCCACATAGCCAACGACATCGCCGGCCTGCACCAGGGTTCCCACCTGGATCCCTTCCGGTATGCCGCCGAGGTGGGCGTAGCGCGTCACAACCCCGTTGCCGTGGTCGATCCACACCTGGCGGCCGCGGAAACGGTCCAGGGCCTTGGCGTCGGTGAACCCCTGGGCCGCGCAGCGGGCCAGGATCTCGTTCAGTTCGTCGGGGCTCATCTCCGTGAAGGCATGATCGGCCCGGACGACCCTTCCGGCCTTGGCCGCCATCACCGGCGTCCCCGCCGGCACGTCGGTGCAGCTGCGCCCCGTGTAGAAGTCTACCCCCTCGTGCACGCCGTAGCGGTACTCCCTCGGGGCGTTGGGCATCAGGTAGTCATCGTCCGGCAGACACGCCCCAGCGATGGGGATAAGGAACCCGGCGCCCGCTGGGTTCTGCGGCTCCGGCGTCGGCCCTGGGGACGGAGTAGGCACGTATGTAGCGTTGGTGATAAGGAGCGTCTGTCCCGCCACGATATCCTCGGGGTCAACTAGGCCGTTGGCCGCTACGATGTCGTCCACCGTGGTGCCAAAACGTTCAGCGATGCCCGATACGGTGTCGCCAGGCTGGACAACGTACGGGAAGCCGCCCGCTGCCGGTGCCGGTGTTGGGCTAACGACTGGCGAGGGGGAGGACAGCCGCAAGGTAGAGAAAGGGGACGGTGATTCGTGGCTCGCCTCCGATCCGCCGCAGGCCGCCGCCGCCAGCGCCAGCAGCCCCAGGGCCGCCAGCCCGCGCCAGCTACTTCTTGACGGGATACCCTTCCTCCTCCATGGCGGCCTCGATGGCCTCCACCTGCGCCAGAGCGGGGTCGTACTCCACCACGACCCTCTTGGAATCCGGGTCGCCCGAGACGAAGCGGGCGCCTGGCACCTTGTTCACAGCCTTCTCTATGCTTGCGATGCAGTGGCCGCACGAGATATCTGGGGCTTCTAGCTCGGCTCTTGCCATGAACGGTCAACCTCCTATCGAGATGATACTGCGCCGCCTGGCCAGCCGCACGGCTTGGCGGTGCGCCTCTTCCTCTATACGGTCATCCAGCGGCGAGAGGGTTGCATCTGGGTAGCGCCGCCGCAATGCAGTCAGGATCAAGTGATCGGCCAGGGCCGGGTTCTTGGGCAGGAGAGCGCCGTGCAGGTAGGTACCTACGACGTTGCGGTAGACGGCCCCTTCGCCGCCGTCCTCCCCGTTGTTCCCGTGACCCGCCAGCACGCGGCCGAGGGGCTGGCAGCGGGGGCCCAGGTAGGTCCGGCCGCCGTGGTTCTCGAAGCCCACCACCGTCTGCCCTTCCCACTCGACGACGATGTTCCCGATGAGGCGCTTGGCCCGAGGCCCAGGGTGGACCGTCCAGAGGTCCAACACGCCAGCGCCCTTTATCTCAGCACCGTCCGCCGAACGGTAGGAGCGCCCCAAGAGTTGGTACCCGCCGCAGACGGCCAGGATCACCACCCCTTCCTCCGCCGCCTGGCGCAGCGCCTCCGCCTTCGTCGCCAGGAGGTCATCCGCTACCAGCTGCTGCTCCCGGTCCTGGGCGCCGCCGATGAAGATGATGTCGTAGGCCGCGGGGTCCAAGCCGTCCCCTAGCTCCAGGGCGGCCAAACGGAAGCCGATCCCTCGCTGCCGGCACCGCCTCTCGAGGCACATGGTGTTCCCGCGGTCCCCATATATGTTCATGAGCTTGGGGTAGAGATGCGCCACCCGGAGAGTCAGGGATCCTGTCATGGCTCATCCCAGAAGCCCGGTTTGCCCGCCCAGCGAGCCAGGAGATCGCGAACCCTAAGCATGGCGGTATAGGTAGGGATGACATAGAGGGGCTGCCCCGCCGGAAGAGAAGCCAGGGCGCGCCGCAGCGCCTTCGCGATCTCCGGCTCCACTTGGCCCCAGGGGTCCAGGCCGGCGTATTTGAGACGCAAGGCGAGGTCCCAGGCCCGGTCGCCTGAGACCACCAATCGCTGCACCTTGCCGGATATCCGCTCGAAGTCCACATCCCAGATCCAGGAGATGTCCCTGCCGTCGGCCAGGCCATCATTGAGGAAAATCGCGATGTTGAGCGGCGCTGCGCCAGCGACGGTCTCCAATACCTGGTTCAGGCCGGCGGGGTTCTTGGCCAAAAGGATGTGCACTGCGCGCCCGCCGATCTCCACCCGCTCCTGCCGGCCGAAGGCGGCGGTTGCGGCGGCCAGCCCTTCCTGGATATGCCCGGGACCGATGCCCAGGGCGCTAGCCCCGGCAGCGGCCGCAAGGGCGTTATACGCGTTGTAGAGGCCGGCCAAGGGCAGCCGCACGCGCACATCGCCGTCTGGCAGACGGGCCTCTAGCTCCAAAGCGTCCGGCAGCAAGACAGTCCGGCGGCCGGCCACTTGGCAGGAAGGACGGCGCAGGCCGCAGCTTCGGCACTCCCACTGACCGATGTGGCCATAGAAGACGGCCCGGTAGGCCAGCTCGGCGCCGCAGGCGGTGCACCAGCGGGCATCGGCGGCATGCTCGATGGGCCCGGCCAGATCCGCCGTGCCCTCGAGGCCGTAGTAGACCACTGGCCCCCTGGCAGCAGCCCCCAGCGCCGACACCGAGGGGTCGTCTGCGTTCAAGACCAGGGTTACCCTCTCTGGCAGGCGTCTCACGGCCTCCCGCCAGACGGAGGCTACCCGCTCCACTTCTCCGTAGCGGTCCAACTGGTCGCGGAACAGGTTAGTGAACACGATAGCCCGGGGGTCGACCCGGGAGGCGACCGCAGGGATGGTGGCCTCATCCACCTCGAACACGCCGATGCGCTGCCCCTCGCCGTCGATCCTTCCCCGCCAACTGCTGGCCTCCGCCAGGGCGGCGGCGATGCCGCGCATCATGTTAGAGCCCGCCCGGTTGGCCACGGGCCTCAGCCCCGCTGCGGCAAGGATGTTACGCAGGAGCCGTGCGGTGGTCGTCTTGCCATTGGTCCCGGTCACCAAGACAGAGCCCTGGCCCAAGCCGGCCGCCATGCCGGCCACCAACCCCGGGTCGATCCGCTCCGCCAGGAGGCCGGGCAGGGCCGTGCCGCCGCCCAGGCGGAGGCGGCGGCTGAGGGCCGCGGCGGTTTTGGCAGCAGCGATGGCGGCGATGCGTCTCATTCCAACGGCGCCCGGGGCAGAACGGCGCATACCGGGAGCAACCGGTAGGCCTGTGCCCCGCCTTCCAATCCTACAACGCGCCTGATGGCGGCGCCGGTGTGCGGGAGGGCTTACCCGGCGCGTTTCAGCCAAGCAGACACCTCTTTGTATAGCTTGTCCACATCTAGATACATCGGCTTCCCGTGGCCTGGCCAGTCCCAGCGCCACACGATCTTGCCGCTCTTGTTCACCAGGACGAAGGTGTGGCCCGGCTTCACTCCCGGGTGCATGCTGGCGTCCATGGCCCCGTAGGTGTTGGAGACAGACTTGTCGGTGTCTGAGGCGATGATGCCCTTGATGCCGCGGTCTTCTGCCTCCAGTTGTAGCTGATCGAGGGGATCCACCATCACGCTAACCATCTGGATGCCCAACACATCGAACCGTTCCCAGTCCGACTCCAGATCCACGATCTGGTCCCAACAGGCGCCGCAGCCTATGCCCTCGTTGAAGAAGAGGAGAAGGGCGTGCTGGCCGATGTGGTCGCGGGAAGCGAACTGCTCCCCGGAGGTGGTTGGCAGGGAGAAGGGCGGCGCGGGCTCTAGGAAGACCTTGGCCGAACTCTCCTGGCCTCCTTGCCCACCCGCGTACCAGATGGCAGCGGCAGCCAGCAGCACCGCCCCTCCGGATGCCAGTAGCCAGAGCCGGTTCTTGGGCTTCAGCCACCAGGGCTTCCTGCCTCTGTTCTTCTTCTTAGTGGCCATTGGCATCCTCCCGCCGCTACGGCAGCATCTGGAACTTGAAGGTTATGGTCAGGCTTGGCGCGCGGGGATCGTTGGAGGCCAGCTCAGCAAGCATCTCGTCCTGCATCCCCGACATTCCCTCGGGCGCCTTGAGGCGGAAGACCAGGCGCCCGCTGGACCCTGGCGGCACCGAGGGCGGCTGCACCTCGTAGTCTTCCACCCCGCAACCACAGTCGGCGTTGGGCGCCGGCCGCACCTTCACGATGGTCACCTCTAAGGGCTGACTGCCCCCGTTGCGGAAATCGATGCTACGCTCCGTAAGCTCCCCGATTTTGACGACCCCCAGGTCAAACGAGTCACCGTCCAGGACCAGCTTCGGAGCCGAGTCGTTTGCGCCGGCGCCGCCGCAGGCCGCTGCCAGTGGGATCACGATGGCCGCCGCTACCAGTGGCGGCAGGAGCCGTCCCATCCTCATCTCACACCCTCCGTTTCTGCCCTTAGCCGCCAACGGAAATCGCACTTCGGCGCGCCGCGTCCCATCGTACCGGTGCGCTCCCACGCCAGGACCGGCGGCAGGGCGGAGAAGAGGATATCGTCCGCTTGGCAGAAGCTGGCAGTAAGCTCCGGAGCCCCGTAGGCCGTGAACTGCTCCAGGTAGAAGCAACGGCGCATATCGAATCCGAAGCCCTCCTCGTTATCCTCCACCACCTCCATCTGCCAGCCTTGAGGAGGGAAGACGAGACGATTGACCAGCATGGTGGCGCTCCGCAAGAGGCGCAGGGGCTGGGGGACAAACCTCAGCGCCGGTACGAGACGCCGCAACGGCGCCACGAAAGATCTGACGGCAGCGCCAACCTGCTCCAGCGCCTCGTCCCGCTCCATGCCGTTGGCCAGGAGTGTCTGGTACAGGGACACGGCGGGCAACACCACGTGGTCCAGGTGGTACTGGAGTACGCGGTCCCCCAGTTGCGGACGGTGGCGGTGCAGGGCGCCGTACCGGGCCCGCGCCTCCGCCGCAAGGCGGGCCGCCTCTCTCTGGCCGAGGACGGGCGCAGCCTGCCTCTGCCAGCGGCCCAGGTGGGGCACCTGGCGGCGGGAGGCAAGACGCCAGGCGAGGAAGGCGCCGGCCCCCGCCGCCAGCAGGGCGATGGCAGCCAGCTTCCTATCGCTCACTCACGTACTTCTCAGGCTGGGCATCGAAGGCCTTCTTGCACCCCGGAGCACAGAAGTAGTAGGTCCTGCCCTTGTAGTCCGAAGTAGCTGCGGCCTTCTTCTCATCGATTGTCATCCCGCATACCGGATCCTTTGCCATGATCTCCCTCCTTGCCG
This sequence comes from Dehalococcoidia bacterium, assembly GCA_034432935.1. GTDB lineage: Bacteria > Chloroflexota > Dehalococcoidia > SM23-28-2 > RBG-16-64-32 > DAOUAG01. Next base: position 17,830 of record DAOUBD010000057.1, read on the forward strand.
TCAAGCCGGTCTCTTGTAGGGGACGGCCCGCATCGGGTTATCGGCACCGCCCTTGGTTATGGCACCGGTATTCACCACGACGTCTCCGTTGTCCTTCACCTCGACAGCCATGGTGTCCAGGGGCCGTGGCGCCGGACCAAAGACCAAGATGGCGGCGCCCCTGGTGTATGTGGAGCCGTGGCAGGGGCAACGGAACCATCCGACGGAGTTTCCGAACTGGAAGTCCGGGCGCCAGGGCACGGTGCAACCCAGGTGGGTGCACTTCCAATAGATGGCCAGCAGACCGCCTGGCGATCCCTCCTGGCCAGGGGCCAGGTGCGAAAGGTAGAACCTGCCCAGGGGAAAGCGCACGGGGTCTGCCCCGGGCGCGGGCACCTCTGCTGCCCGGACTAGGTACGGCTGGCCGAAGGCCCCCAGCTTGCGGGGCCAGATGAAGTCCAGGGGCGAGCCCAACAGCCCCACAGCCGCTAAGAAGAGCCCCGACCAGAAGCCTCCTAACATGACAACCCGGCGCCCCACCAGCCGCCGGCGCGGCGGTGGCACCGCTACGGGCGTATCGACAGGGGGGCTATCTCTGACTTCCTGTCCATCCATCGCTCTCCGCCTCCTTTAGGTCATCATGTGAGGCCCGCATTGGTGAGCAACGTTGCGAATGGTGAAACCCTTCGTCCACACGTTCTCCACGAAATCGATCTCCACCTGCGAAAGCTCTGGGGCCGTATCGGCGTCAGCCACGAACGGGATGCCGCCGACCTCGAAGAGGGTGTCATCCGGCTCCGGGTCGGTCTCGAGAGCCAGGCTGAAGTGGGCCTTGCCGCAGTGACAGCGGTGGTCCACAAACACCCTCAGCCGGGCTGCCCCGATCTCGCCCTGTTCCATGGCCACCTTTAGTTGCTCTTGCGCTCGGTCCGTTAGCGTCAGCATCTCTCCTCCTTTCCCCAGATCTAGGAGCCTCCGGGCTCGCTGGGCCAAGTCAGGGTCAGTTCCTCCCCTTTCACACCTATGACTAGCTTGACCGGCCCCCCAGCTTCCCGCCGCTGGAAGACCAGTATCCCCTGGCGGTGGTGGGAGTCATCGCTGATGCTGAGCCACTTCTCCGGGCTCAGGGTCTCAGCGCCCCACTGCAACCGGGCCTCCGTTTCCATGTCGATCTCGTTCAGGTCGCCCGAGTGCGTGGTGAAGCCGACCTCCAGGAGCACGAACTCATCGCTGGGATAGGCCGAGAGGTCGACCTCGGCCTTTGCGGCTCCCTCGGGGTCAAGCCAGGTAGCCTCCACGCTGACCCCGGCGGCCTCGGCCTCCTGAGAACGAGCAACGGACCCGGTGGGGCCGCCGCTGTCCGCTCCGGACGAGCAGGCCGCCGCCAGAAGGGCCACGGCAAGAAGCGCTAAGACGGTCCAGCCTCGCATGACGCCTCCTTTGCGGACGTAGCTCGCCGCCGCTCCCGCATGGCGATCCTCAGCATCAGCGCCACCCCTCCTACGTTGACCGCCAGACCGAGGGCCATGAGGAGCACCCTGTAATCGTTCAGGAAGATGGCTGCCCCCGACAGGCCGAGAATGGGCAGGGCGTCAGTGACGTGGTGGGCGCAGCAAGCGACCATGGCCACGCTGGAAGTGCCCGTCCCCGCGGCCGTCGCTGCCGCGGCGGGCCCACGGCTGCGGACCGATACGAGACCCCGCACGTAGACGAAGAGCCCCGCCTGGAGACCGAAGCCGGCGGCGATGGCAGCAACCCAGTAACGGTCATCCCACATGAGGCTTCGGGCGTGAGAGAAGCCCTGGGCCCAGGTCACTAGGCCAGCATATAGGCCCACGAGCGCCATTCCGGCGAGCAACCCGACAGCCGAAGGCAGAAGCCAAGCCGCGCCCCTGCCCGCTCCGCTGGCCGGCTTCACCTCTCCAACCCGGCTTAGGACAACATCCCTCATGCGCAGGCCCTCACCCGCTTCTCCATCAGCTCCCCCCTAGGGTCCGCCGTATCTCCTCGAACTGCTCCCGCGTGATCTCGCCCCGCGCGTAGCGCTCCCTGGCGATCTCCACCGGGTCAACCCGGCTGGGCCCGCGTCCACCGCCTACCGAGTGCACAATCCAGACCACCAAGGCGATGAGGCCGCCCCAGAAGAACACCATCATGACGGTGCCCCAGAGCATCCACCACCCCAGCCCATCAGCCGTGTGCCACACCTTCTGCAACCTCCTCCTCCCCGCTGCCGGCGCGCCGGGGCCCCGAACCGCGGATCACCTTCACAATGCCGAAGAGGTGCGACCTGACCTCGTCCAAGGCGATGCCAGCCCGCGCCACATTGCCCACCGTGTCCCGATTGATATTCGCCCCCTGGAGGGCCAGGGACACTGGGTTCAGGATGTCCATCACCTTGCCTGCCACGGGGTTGGCGGCCCGGACGTGCTCCAGCAGGTGGACCTTGCCGCCCTCCTTCAACACTCGCACGGCCTCCCGCAGCCCGAGGACAGGGTCCGGCACGGAGCAGAAGACAAAGGTCGCGGCCGCGGCATCGAAGGCCCCGTCCCGGAAAGGCAGCGCCTGCGCATCCGCCAGCACCAGGTCGATCCTCTTGCCTAGCCTGGCAGCCCGCCTCTGGGCCCGCCGCAGCATCCTCGGGCTCAGGTCCACGGCCACGACGGCCGCCCCGGGAGGATGGTGGCGGAAGTTCTTCCCGGTCCCAGCCCCGATCTCCAGCACCGCCGCTCCGGTCACGTGGGACCAGAGCTCGCGGCGGAGCCGCCCAAAACCCAGCAGCTCCATCGGCAGCTCTCGCAGGTCGTAGAGGGCGGCCCCGCGGTCGTACCGTTTCTGGGTCTTCAGCGTCTCCTCCGCCCTCATCATGGCTTTCTGGTCCTGTTGCGCACCCATGGGGTCACCGTGGGCATAAGGATGATCATGCTCAGAGAGAAGACCCAGACAGCCCCTCCTATGCGGGCCACCCATGAGTAGTCCCCCGTGAGGAGCGTGACCACGAGGAACGTCAGGCCAGCGGCCAGCGATAGGCTCGTGTAGATCAGGGCGCTGACCCGCCCCGGATCGCTCATCTCCAGTCTCATGACCCAACCTCCAAGGCCGGCTCCGGCTCGTGCTGGTCTCCGTAGCGCGGAGATGGCGGCTGCCCCCGCTTTATGGGCGGACGGTAGCCCCGCATGCGCAGGGTGTTCATGGTGACGGAGAAGCTGCTGGTAGCCATGAGGAGGGCCGCCAGCTCCGGGCTCACCACCTGCGAGGTGAAGGGGTAGAGAAGGCCAGCGCCCAGGGGGATGGCCAGGGTATTGTACCCAAAGGCCCAGGCCAGGTTCTGGCGCACCAGGCGCATGGTAGCCCTCGCCACCTGGATGGCCGCCACCACGTCCAGGATGTCGTCCCGGATCAGGATCACGTGGCCCGTCTCCTTGGCCACATCCGTCCCGGAGCCGATGGCGATGCCCACGTCCGCTTGGGCCAAGGCTGGGGCGTCGTTCACCCCATCGCCGACCATGGCCACGGTCTTGCCCTCCGCCTGGAGCTTCCGCACCTCGGCCGCCTTGTCCTGCGGGAGCACCTCCGCCAGCACTCGCCTGATGCCCACCTGGCGCCCCACAGCCTCGGCCGTGCGGCGGTTGTCCCCCGTAATCATGGCGACCTCCATGCCCATCCGGCTCAGCTCAGCGACGGCCTGGGCTGAGGTCTCCTTCAGCGTGTCGGCGACAGCCACCAGGCCGGCGGGCCGGCTGTCCACGGCGATGAACATGACGGTCTTCCCTTCGTTCTCCAGCCGTTCCGCCTCTGCGGACAGCTCCGCCAGGCTGATGCCCCGCTCTTCCATTAGCTTGCGATTGCCTAGGAGGACGGCCTTGCCGTCCACCGTCGCCTCTACGCCGTGGCCGGGGATAGCGTTGAAGGATTCCGCACCAGGGATATCGATGCCGCGCTGCGTCGCGCCCCTCACTATCGCCTCGCCGAGGGGATGCTCGGAGCTCTTCTCGACGGCGGCCGCCAGGCGTAAGACGGCGTCGGCCGACCCGGAGAGGGGGACCACGTCGGTTACCGAGGGCTCCCCCTTGGTCAGGGTTCCGGTCTTGTCCAGCACCACCACTTGCACCTTGGAGGCCGCTTCTATGGCGTCGGCGCCCTTGAAGAGGATGCCCATCTCAGCACCTTTCCCCGAACCGGCCATGATGGCGGCGGGAGTCGCCAACCCCACAGCGCAGGGGCAAGAGATGACCAGCACCGTGACGGAGATGAGCAGCGCCAGGCCAAAGACCTCCAACTGTGCCAGCGTGTACGGGGTCAGCACCAGCCGGGTGTCCGCCGAGAACCAAAGATCGTATCCCGCGAAGAACCAGAAGAGGAAGACCGCAAGGGCCAGGGCGTGCACACCCAGGATGAAGTGCCCAGCCACCTTGTCGGCGAGGGCCTGGATCGGCGCCTTAGTGGTCTGGGCTTCCTCCACCAGGCGGATGATCTGGGCCAGGGCGGTCTCGGCGCCTACACGCGTGGCTCTGAAGCGGAAGGCGCCGGTCTTGTTCAGGGTGCCGCCGATGACCTCATCGCCGGGCCTTTTCTCCACGGGAATGCTCTCGCCGGTGACCATGGATTCGTCCACGGCGGAATAGCCGTCGACGACCACGCCGTCCACGGGGACGCTCTGGCCGGGCCGGACGAGGCAGATGTCTCCCACCTCGACCTCATCGGCCGGAATCTCCACCTCCTGCCCGTCCCGCAGCACCACCGCCCGCTTGGGCTGGAGTTTCATCAGCTTGCGGATCGCCTCGGACGTGCGGCCGCGGGTGACGGCCTCCAGGTAGCGCCCCAGGACGATGAAGGCCACCAGGAGGGCGGCCGCCTCGTAGAAAGTCGCACGTTCTCCGCCGAAGCCAGCATCCGGGAAGAAGGTGTTGATGACGGCGATGAGGTAGGCGGCCCCGATACCGGTGGCGTAGAGGAGGTTCATATCGGTGACCCCGCGCCGCAGGCCGTTCCAGGAGTTCACGAAGAACTGGCGGCCGGGGCCCAGCACCAGCGGCGTCGTCAAGAGGAAGAGGACGGGTTTCTCCCCCAGGAAAGCCGGCACGATGCCCTTCAGGGGCTCGTAGTCGCTGAAGGTGCCCAGCATGACGATGGCGCCCAGGGGCCAGGCGATAAGCATGTTGATGAGCTGGCGGCGCACCTCCGCCTGCCGCGCCTGGCGCTCCCTGTCCAGGGCGTCTTCACCCTCGCCCTTCTCCGACACCTCGTAGCCCAGGCTGCGAATCGTTTTCTTGATGGCCGCCGCGGACACCATCGCCTCTGAGTACTCGACGGTGACGGTATCGGTGCCAAGGTTCACTTCCACAGAGACCACGCCCGGCACCTGGCCCAGAGCCTTCTTGATGGCCTCCTCGCAGTGGGTGCCCATCATCCCCAGGACGAGGAGCTGGATGCGGGACCAGGGCACCTCGTAGCCGATCTCTTCGATGACCCGCTCCATCTCGGGGAGGGTGCAGACGCTGGGATCGAAGACAACCCCGGCGCGTCCGGCCGAGAGGTTCACAGTGGCTTCTTGAACCCCGGGCACGCCCTTCAGGGCCTTCTCCACCTTGCGCACGCAGGCGGCGCAGGTCATCCCCGCCACAGGCAGGCTGACCTCCTGCAATCCGTCGCGGCTGCGCTCCTTCTCCCGTACCATAGCTACGACCTTTCTAGCGCGCCTCTCTCCTCGGCCTGGGCGATGATGCGGTCTAGGCGCTCCCGCTCGGCCTTCAGCTCCTCTACCAGATCAGCGCTGCGGGCCCCGACGTGATCCCCATGGCCGGCATGGCTGCCGTGGCCCATGCACATCATGCCGTGGCCGCCCGTCAGGCGCCGGCCGAAAATCCAGCCGCCCGCCATCATGGCGATCATCATCAGGGGACACAGGAGCAGCAGTGCAATCACCGGTATGGCTACTGCCCATTCCATGGCCTAACTCTCCTTTCCAGGCGTCTTCGCATGGGGCTCAACGGTTGGCCAGTTCGTAAAGCTCTAGAAGCTCGTGGATCACCTGTTCCTCCCTTCCGTCGCGGATGCCGTTGACCACGCAGTGGTGCAGATGGCCGTCCAGCATCTTGGCCTCCATCTTCTCGATGGCCCGCCTCACGGCGTAGGTCTGCTTCAGGATCTCCGGGCAGTACTTGTCCTCCTCGATCATGGCCCGGATGCCCTTCAGATGGCCCTCTATATAGTTCAGGCGCTTGAGCACGTCCTGCCTGACATCGTTCTCCATGGCTTCTACCTTCCTTCCCTGTTCAGGCCTTCTCCGGAGTCAAGTAACGCGCCGGGTCCGCCTGAAATTCAAGTCCGCACCCGTTCGAACAGAAGTAGAAGACGCGCCCGTCATGTCGAATGCTGAAGGCCTCCTCCACGTCCACGCCCATATGGCAGACGGGATCCCGGACGGTCTTCCCTATCGAGCGCAAGCGCCCGTCTTCCAGCCACAGCACCCTGTCGGCGACCTCGCGTATCCGCTGGTCGTGACTGACAACGAGAACGGCGCGATGGTCCTGAGCGGCGATCTGCCGCGGGACCTCCATCACCTCCCGGCCATGCTTGGAGTCCAGATTCATGCCTTCTCCGAACCTTGTAACCCCTACCCCCTGGGTGGGGGTCTACCGACAAGATATCGACGCCGGTGGGCGTTGTCAAGTGACGCAGATCACAACCGGGCGGCCGGCGCCCCTGGCGCTAGGGCTTCAGCACTACCTTGATGCAGTTCTCGCTGCGGTTGTGGAAGATCTCGTAGCCGCGAGGCGCTTCGCTCAGGGGGAGGCGGTGGGTGATGATGACCGATGGGTCCATCTTCCCCTCGGCGATCATGCCCAAAAGCTTGCCCATGTACCGCTTCACAGGGCACATGCCGATCTTGAAGGCGATGTCCCGCAAGAAGGACTGGAACATGGGGAAGGGGAACTCCGGCTTGGTGTACATGCCCACCGCGCTGATCACCCCCGCCGGCCGCACGTAACGGAAGCTGGCCTTGAGCGACTCATCGATGCCCACGGCCTCCAATACCACGTCGGCCCCGCGGCCTTCCGTGTGCTGCCGGATGACCTCCAAAGGGTCTTCCTTGGACATGTCCACCGGCACCGCCCCGATCTTCTTGGCGAACTCCAGCCGGTGGGGCACCGAGTCGATGGCCAGCACCACCTTCGGCTGGAACTGAAGAGCGCCCATCTGGGCAAAGAGGCCCACCGGTCCGCAACCCACGACGGCTACCACATCCCCCGGCTGGATCTCGGCCCGGTCGGCGGCGAAGTACCCCGTCGATAGGATATCGCCCACGAAGATGGCCTGCTCGTCAGTCACGCCGTCAGGCACCTTCTCCAGGGTGTAGTGGCCGTTGGGGACCCGCAGGTACTCTGCCTGGGCTCCCGGCAGCGCCAGGAAGCCAAAGGTCTGTTGTTTGACGCAAACGCTGGGCCAACCCTTACGGCAGTAGAAGCATTCGCCGCAGGAGGCCACGAAGGAGCCGACGGCCCGGTCGCCCGGCTTGAAGTTGCTGACCCCGGGGCCCACCTCCACTACCTCGCCCACGTACTCGTGGCCGATGATCCAGCCGGTGCCGGGCAAGGGCATCCTGCCCTCGTACACGTGCATGTCGGAGCCGCAGATGGCCGCTGTCGTCACCCTCAGGATCACATCCGTCGGCTCCTGGATCTTCGGCGGGTCGACATCGCTGACCTTGACCTGGAACGGGCCGTGAAACGTGACAGCCTTCATCGCCGGCAGACCTCCTTAACGATACGGGCAGACGAACCCAAGATACGGGGTTGCCGCCGGATAACACAAGCAGCCGGCGCAGGGTCCCGGGCCAAGGGGCG
>DAOUBD010000058.1:0-3631 GCA_034432935.1 Dehalococcoidia bacterium
TCAAAGGCGCCGCTCTCCCCCGGCCCGATGGTGCTCGGGTCGGCATAGCCGAAATCCGTGTCGACCACGTTTCCGGCAGCGTCGTAGAAGGCGCTGCATACTTTAACGAAGGTGTACGTCTGTAGCGATGTGTTCTCGACGTCACCCAGCACATGAAAGTCACCCAAGATGTCCGTATATGTGTCCGTCACGCTGACGTTGAGGCCAACGGGAGGCGGGAACAACAGGGGCGGGCCAGAATAGTCCAGCACCTCGACGGTGACGTGGTGGACACCGGCGGGCGGATCGGCCAGCAGCACGCTGTACGGAGAATCGCCTCCGGCTGGGAGCGCCGTCAGGCAGGTGAAGCCCGTCTCCGTGGCCAGTAGATCGTTCGATTCTGAGTAATAGCTCGCCAGGATGGTCACGCCCTCGACTGGATAGCCGAGGCCGTTGTACACCTCGCCGGTTACCCGGATACTCCCGCCGGCTGTGTAGTGCCAAGCGGAATTGCGTGGGAAGACCTGGCCCGCAGGCGTTGCCGTCGGGGCCGGTGAAGGCGTCGGCGTCGCAGTTGCCGTGGGCAGCGGGGTCGGAGTCGGGGTCGGCGTTGGTGACGGCGGTGGCGTGCTGGAGCCGATGGGGGCGCCGATGGCCGGACAACCTCCGGGCAGGCCGGGGCTCAGTCCGGCTGCGAAGCGCAGGATTCGCAACGCGTCCACCGAGTCGACTGTTCCGTTGCAGTCCATGTCCCCCTTGGGGCCTGCGCCGGCCTGAGAGCCCGGCCCCGGGCACCCGCCCGGGACGTTGGGGTTCAGGCCGGCGGCGTAGCGCAGGATTCGCAGCCCATCCACCGAGTCCACCGCCCCGTTGCAGTCCATGTCCCCCTTCATCCCTCCGCCTGCCGGCGGTGTGGGCGTTGCCTCGTCCGTCGGGCTGGGCACGCCAGCGCCCGGCCCCATCTTCGTCGTGCAGTCCACTTTCGAGTACACCGGCGGCCCCTTGTCCGGTATCGCCACCGGCGTATCGGTGGCGATACAGCGCACGCCGCCCTTGAGTAAGACGAGGAAGGAATCGACGGAGCCGACCTGCCCCTGGAACGCGTCGCGCACCTGCAGCCAGAACGGCTGCCCCATCGTTGGCGGCAGGTATCCCTCACAGAGGTTGGGAGAGTCTAGAGGAAGCATCACCATGAAGTCGGGAGAGAAGTCGAAGATGTTAGGATCGTGCAGGGCTACTTCGCACAGTGGGTTCTCCTTATCGGGACCGACGATGAGTCGCACATCCAGATCCCCCCGGAAGGGATGCCTGATCTGGAAGTAGATCGACCCGAAGTCGTCCGGGACGCAGTCTCCGGGGCTGATGCCGCGCCCGGCGAACACGAGGGCTATGAGGCCCTGATGGGCGCCACCATACAGGAGGCCGTCGGCATAGCAGATGGCGGCGGCCGCCTCGTCGAAGCCGGAGGCCTGGTCCATGTAGAACTGGCTCTCCAGGACCAGGCGGAGGGCGGTGTCCCTGGCCTCCTGTGTAGCCTCGCCCTCGCCTATGGCCTTCACCAGGTCCCACAGCGCGCCGCCCCATAGGAGCCCTCCACAGTGGACCTCCTCGCTCTCCTTGAAGCCGTCTCCGTCGTAGTCCCAGTCGGGACAGGCCTCGTACCCGGCGGGATAGGTCATCGTGTTATCCAGGCCGCCCCCGGGCGAGCCGTTGCAGAGGGCGATGCTTTCCCGTAGGTACTCAGCCACACAGGGATCGTCGTTTATCACGGCGGCCAGGAAGTCGCCGAAGCCTTCACCTATGGCCCCGGGCTGTTCCAGGAAGGGAGGCGGGACCGCGCCAAACCCCGGTAACTGCTCCTCCTGGAGGGCGTGCCCGTACTCGTGCACGATGATATCCCCGTCCTCCCCGGCGTCAGGGGCTAACCCCGGGATCGGGAGGATGCTGCACGTCGCTCCATTCTCGCCGTCACCGAAGTGCAGGCCGTGGTCGGCCCTGCTGAAAAAGGCGTTGCAGTCTTCATAGAAGTGGGCATGGGCAGGTATCGGCCGATCGACGATGGCCCGCTCACCGGTGAACCCAAGTGACTGCACCTTCCGCTGGGTCCTATCGACGTAGGTATAGACCATCACCTCTTCGAAGCGGTCGTCGTCACAGCCGTAGACATACTGGTGCGATGGCTCGTCCGCCAGTCCGGCCGGCTTGTAGCCGCCGCTGATCCCCGGCGCTGTCAGATCCACAAAAGCGCCCTTGAGTTTCCCCTGCCCGGGCGTGATCCCCAGCAAGGTCTCCCGGCGGTACTGGCCCGCAAGGAGTGCTTCGGTGGCGGGGCTGTCGCAATCCGGCGCAGGTGGCTGGCCTCCGTTGGTCTGCCCAGGGTTCGGCGCAAACACCTGCCCGGAGTCGTACTGGAGGAGGCTCACGCGCTGCAACGGCCGGCCCGCACCGTCCACCAACACCATCCAGTGGCCAAAGGGATCATCGGTCTCCAACGTAAGCTTCCAGGCCAGCGCGAACCGCTTGTCATCGCCGGCCACGTAGACCAGTTCCGGGGGCGCCATCTCTCGGACGCCGCCTCCCAGCACGGCGGCGGCCTGCGCCAGCGCCCGGCCCGGGCTGACGAGCGCGGCTGCGGGCTGGCCGGTAACCGCCCGGGCGGCGGCAGCGTAGTGGTTCACCACGCGCGGCTGCTTGCCAGAGTCTTTCGGCACGCTGACCAGCACCGTCGCCCCGAGGACGGGCACCCCGCCGATCGTCTGCTGATAGCGATAGTGGTCGGCCGTCAGACTCTGCTTGTGCCCGGCCAGCTCCAAGTCGACCAGACCAGGTTGTAGCCCCAGCGCCGGGGCGTTTTGCCGAAGGTACTCCGTCGCGCGGGCCAGGGACGCGCCCTGGGTCGGCGCGGGACGGGAGAGCGCGGCCGTCGCCAGTGCTACCGCGGTCAACACGAGCAGGGGCGTGCGCCCCATCTGCCGGGACCACGTATCGATAAGCCGCCACATCACGCTGGTGCTCTTCCAGGTCTGCGTTTAATGGGAAGATGCAGGAGGCGCCAGATTCGTAACACTGGGCCGCCTTGCGCTGCCCTCCAAGCGGTTTGCCCGCGGGGTCTGTTACTCTCTCATCATGCCCATGCGTGTGCGGGAGTTCATGGCCCTACTGCAAGACCAGATCTTGGCCTCGCTGCCGGACGAACTGCAAGACTGCACCTATCGCGCGCGCTTCGTCTGGTTCCAGCTCTGGTACCACTCGCCCAAGGTGCATTACGAGGTATGGCTAACCCGTAAGACCGGGCGGATCGAGATCGGCCTCCACTTCGAAGGCCCGCGCGACTTCTCCTACCGCTGGGCCGAGCTCATGGCCAACCACATGCCGGAGATCGCCGCCCGCTTGGGCCCGCAGGTGGAACTCGAGGAGTGGACTCCAGCCTGGACCCGCATCCACCAGACGGTCCCCTACGCCCCTCTCAGCGAGGCGCTGGCCGAGGAGGTTGCCCGCCGGCTCGCGGCGATGATCACGGTCCTCCAACCCTTGGTCGAGGCCGAGCGCGACAACGTGCCGCCGGAACTGGAACGCGAGCCAGCGCCGGCGCGGACGCCAGGCCGGCGGCGGTTCCGCAGGGCCTAGGGCCGCCGGCGCGGACGGCCGCAGC
>DAOUBD010000059.1:0-12625 GCA_034432935.1 Dehalococcoidia bacterium
GTGGCGCCAGCGTTGTGAAAGCCGCCTCCCACGCCCCCCGCCTGGTTGTCACGGATGGTTACGTCGGTCAGGTTGACGGTTCCCGCGCTGGAGATGCCACCACCGTTCAGCCCGGAGACGTTTTCGGCTACCACCACGCGGGTCAGGTTCAGGGTGTCGCTATTGCCGGCCCGGATGCCGCCGCCGTTGCCGGCGCCGGGGTTGCCGTTGCGCAGGGTGAGGTCCGACAGGCTGAGGGTGCTGATGGGGAGCCCCGCCGCCATATCGAAGATGCGGTCGATCGCGCCGCCATCGATGATGGTGCTGGCGGCGCCGGCGCCTACGATGGTGATGTTGGTGGTCACGTCGAGGTCGCCGGTGCTGGCCGCGTCCTCGCCGGCGCCTGCCCTGGACAGCGTGTAGGTGCCCGGGCCCAGGTTGATGGTGTCGGCCGTGCCGGGGTTGGCGTTGGCGTCGATAATGGCTTCCCGCAGCGAGCAGTCCCCCGGGGCGCAGCCATCGGGCGCGGGGTCATCGAAGCGCGTGACGGCGAACGTTGCTGCGGCGCTAGGGCCGGCCGCGAGAAGCCGCCAGGCCGCGACCGCCAGAGCAGCTCCGGCCAGGAAAAGAAGCGGGCGGGCGTGGGCCCGAGCCGGGAGGAAGAACATAACACTTCACCAAGAAGAGGGACGCTGAGCAGAGGGCAGCGTTACGGCGGAGGGGTTACGCTTCGGGTGGCCGCAGAGGCTGCGGACGCTCGCCGGCGGCGAAGCGCTTCAGCCACTCCGCCACTTGAGGATCGGCCAAAGACGACCGGTGGGTCTCGGCCTCGAAGGCCAGGCCCTCCTCCAGCGGGAGGGCCAGCCCCCCGAGGGCGGCCCGGCGGTCGTTGCGCAGGCTGACCTGAGGGTAGGTGGAGAGAGCAGCCGCGATCTCCAGGGCCCTGGGTAGGGCCTGGCCCCGCGGCACCACCTCCTGCACGAGTCCCATGCGCAGGGCGTAGTCGCAGTCGATGAGGGCGCCGGTGATGATCAGGTAGAGGGCGTTGCCCAGACCCACCACCCGCGGCAGCCGCTGCGTCCCCCCGTCGATGAGGGGGACGCCCCAGCGCCGGTTGAGGATGCCGAACTGGGCCCCGCGGCCGGCGATCCGGAAGTCGCACCAGAGAGCCAGCTCCAGCCCGCCCGCCGTGCAATAGCCCTCGACGGCGGCGATGGTTGGCTTATCGATGTCTGTGATGCGGGAGAGGCCCATGGGGCCCGACTTGTCCGCGCCGGGCCTCGCCGTGAGGCTCGCTGCGTTCTTGAGATCGGCGCCGGAGCAGAAGGCCTCGGCGCCGGCGCCCGTGAGGATGAGGACGTCCAGGCTATGATCGCGGCGGAACGATTCGGCCGCCTGGAAGAGCAGGCCCGCCGTCTCGCCGTCGACGCAGTTGCGGACCTGCGGCCGGTTGATGGTGACCACCAGCGTCCGGCCCTGGCGCTGGGTGAGGACCTTCGGCTCGCTCATAGGAAGGCCGGCGCTACCTCCTCGGAAAAACGTAGGAGCGTCTCGCGATGAAAGCGGGGCCATTGGGCCAGCATGAACTCCTGGACGCCGGCCTCCACGTAGGCGGCCACCTGGGCCTTCACCTCTTCCACCGAGCCCAGCAAGACGGAGCGGGCCGCCTCTTCCTCGCTGGTGCCCCTGGCCACCGACATGCCCTGAAGCACGCGCTGCTTGAAGGCCGGGTCATCAGTGATCCAGAGGGGCACCTGGATGGTGCGGCGCACCGAAGCTGGATTCCGGCCGGCGTCCCGGCAGTGCTGCTCCAGCACCCGGAACTTGTGGGCCACCTCCTCCGGCGTGCCCATGACGTTGGAGATATCGGCGTAGCGGGCGGCCGTGCGCAGGGTGCGCTTCTCGCCGCCGCCGCCCACCAGGATGGGCGGGTGGGGCTGCTGGACGTTGGGCGGGTTAAAAGGGGGCCCATCGAGCTGGTAGTAACGGCCGCGAAAGGTGGGCGCGGGCTGTGTCCAAAGGAGCTTGATCACCTGCACCGCCTCGTCCAGCCGCTCCAGGCGCTCCCGGGTCGTATGAAACGGGATGCCGAAGGCCCGGTGCTCATAGGTGTGCCAGGCCGCGCCGATGCCGAGGGTCAGGCGGCCGCCCGAGATGTTGTCCACCGTCGTGGCCTGTTTGGCCAGCACCGCCGGGTGGCGGTAGGTGTTGCCGCTGACCAGGATGCCCACCCTGACCCGGGAGGTGGCCTGGGCCAGGGCCGCCAGCGCCGTCCACGACTCCATGCACGGGCCCTCGGAGCCGAAGGCCGTGCCGAAGCCAGTGACAAAGTGGTCCACCAGCCACAACGAGTCGAAGGCCGAGCTGCGGTCCAGCTCCTGCCACAGGGAGAGGAGGTCGCTCCAGCCTACGCCCGTCTGGGATGCTACGGCTCCGAACCTGATATCGCTCATCGGTACTTTCCTCGTCTCTCTAGGGCCTTGGCGGCGGGCTCGCGTCTGGAGTGATCCCTAGCTGCTCCTTGTAGTCGCGCTCCAGGGCCCGCACCCAACCCATCTGTTGGAAGGTGGATACCGGCCACTGGACGAACATGCGCATGATCTCGATCGACGGCTGGACTACCGGCGTCTCGCCGATGACCCCTTGCGCCTCCAGGGCGGCCATCTCGTCGTCGCCAAGGCCCAAGAGCCCTTGCAGCACCTCCCGGTTGTGCTCCCCCAGGCGAGGCGCGGGCCGTGCGCTTAACGTCTCGAAAGCGGAGAAACGGGCGCCCAACTGCTTGGGCACAGGCCGCGGGCCCGCCCCCGGCTCCTCGATTCGGTCGTAGAAGCCGCGAGCACGGAGGTGCGGGTCCAAGAGAGCCTCTTTCGGATTTAGCACCGCGGCTGCTATGACCCCCGCCGATTGCAGGCGGCTCATCACCTCCCGCTTATCGAGGCCCCGAGTCCAGGAGGCGATGAGGGCATCCAGCTCATCGTGGTGGGCAAAGCGGCCCAAAAGATCGGCGAAACGGGGATCGGCGGACCATTCGGGGTGGCCTGCGGCATCGCAGAGGGCCAGCCATTCGTCGTCGTTGCGCACCGTTATCACTACCCACTCGTCCTCTCCGGCGCAAGGATAGCAGCCCTGGGGCGCGTACCAGGGGCTGCGGTTGCCGCGCCGCCCGGCGACCCGCCCGTTCAGGACGTAGTCCATGAGGGCGTATCCCGTCACCGGGATGGCTGCCTCGTGCTCCGAGAGGTCGATGTACTGGCCCTTGCCCGTCCGGCGGCGGTAGATGAGGGCGGCGATAACGGCGCCCGCTCCTACGACCCCGGTATAGGGATCGGTGAAGGAGATGCCGCTACGGATGGGCGGTCCGCCCCGGTAGCCGGTGATGGAGGAGATGCCCGACGCCGGTTCCAAGCCCATGCCGTAGGCGGCGTAGTCCCGCCAGGGGCCTGACTGGCCGTAGCCCGAGAGGCTGATCATGATGATGTCTGGCTTGATCCGCCGCAAGGCCTCGTAGCCGATGCCGTGCTTCTCCATCACCCGCGGTGTGAAGCTCTCGGCCACCACGTCGGCATGGGCAGCCAGCCTCTTCACCAGCTCCACCCCTTGGGGGTCGTTGAAGTCAAGCGTCACGGACCTCTTGCCGCCGTTGCGGAAATGGAAGTAGCCGGCGTGGTTCCAATAGTCGCCGGAGCTGTCGTTATCGGCGATGAGGAGGTTGCGGACGGTGTCCATGCGGCGCAGGCCCTCGACCTTGATGACATCGGCGCCCAGGTCCGCCAGGATGCGGGTGCAGGTGGGCCCAGCGTAGACCTGGGTCAAATCCAGCACCCGGATGCCGGCGAGGGGAAGTTCAGGCATGGGCCCTCCTGTCCGCTCGGTTCACGTCACGCCCCTCTCCCGAAGCACCTGCGCGTCCTGGGCGTCGAAACCGGCCTCGGCCAGCCCCTGGGAGGTGTGCTGGCCCAGAAGGGGCGAGGGGCCCGTTCGCAGGGGCGTCTCTGACATGCGAAAGGGGAAGGCCGCCACCCTCACCTGGCCCAGCTCCGGGTGCTGTATCTCCTGGAAGAAGCCCCGCTCCCTGAGGTGCGCGTTCTCCAATAGAGTCCTGACGTCCAGGACGGCGGCGAAGGGCACGTGCAGCTCCTGCGCCTTGGTCAGTATCTCCTCCCACCCGTGCTCCGAGAGCCACGGCTGGATGATGCCCTCGAACTCCTTCCACTTCAGGGTGCGCATCCAGAGGTTCTGGAAGAGGGGGTGGGTCTCCAGATCCGGCCTCTCGATGAGAACGGCGATCATGAGGGGGAAGCCGGTGGAGCCGCCGATGACGGTGATATAGCCGTCGCGGCAGGGGAAGATCTCGCTGGGGTAGATGGGCAGATGGTGCCGCGGATAGGAGCGCTTGCGGATGGCCCCCAGGTAGGAGTACATGGTGCTGTTGTACTCGTCGGCGCAGCCCAGGGACTCGAGCATGGAGACGTCGATGTGCTGGCCTTGGCCCGTCTTCGCCCTGTACTCGAGGGCCGCCTCGATGGCCACCCAGGCGTGGAGGCCGGCGAAGTACTCCGCCGGCTCGCCGCCGGTGCTAAGGGGTTCCTTGTCGCCGTCGCCCGTGACGTACATCAGCCCCGAAAGGGCCATGCAGGCCAGGGAGTTGCCCTGGTACCCGCTGTAGGGGCCGGTCTGGCCGAAGGGCGTTATCGAGCAGTAGATTAGGCCCGGCATCGCCTCCCGCAGCTCCTCGTAACCCAGGCCCATCTCCGCCATCCGCCCGGGGGCGCTGTCCTCCACAAAGACGTCGGCCAGAGCCAGCAGCCGGCGCAGGACCACCCCGCCGCTCTGGGTGCCCACGTCCAGGGTCACGCTCTTCTTGTTGCTGTTGAGGTGCAGGAAGAGGCCGCCCCGGTCGTGGTGGGGCAAGTCCTGGGGGAAGGGCCCCAGGCGCCGGGCGTAGTCGCCCTCCGGGGGCTCCACCTTGATGACCTCGGCGCCCAGGTCTGCCAGAAGCTTGGTGCAGTAGGGCCCGGCGATGCCCTGGGTAAGGTCCACGACGCGCACGCCTTGCAGCGCGAGGTCCGGCACGGCAACTCCTTCGGCGTTGAGGGCTGTGTTTGGGCGGATGATACAACCGGGGCGTCCCCCTCCGCAACGGCATTGGCGGCCGTGGCAGACGGCGGCAGCCGCATCCCGCCCAAACTGCGCTGCCCGGGCCCTGGGGTCTACACCCCGGTGGAGACGCCGACGGCGCGGCCGATGCCGAAGGTCAGGACGGCGGCCAGACCGCCGAGGCCCACCTGGCGGCCGCCGCTGGCCCAGAGGTTGCGGCCGGTGAAAAGGGACAACGATGCGCCGACGGCGAAAAGCGCCAGGGCGCTGAGCACAGCGCTGGCTGCGATGTGCAGGGGGCTGGCGCCCGTGATGAAGGGTATGACCGGGACGAAGGCCCCGCCGGCGAAGGCGAGAAAGGAGCCGATGGCGGCGCCCCAGGGCGACCCCAGCTCCGAGGGGTCCAGCCCCAGCTCCTCCCGCACCAGGGTGTCCAGCGCCTGCTCTGGCTGCTCCATCATCTTTGCCGCCAGCGCCTCGGCCTGCTCTTTGGGCAAGCCTTTGGCCTGGTAGATGAGGGCGATCTCCCGCTCTTCCTCTTCCGGCAGGGTCTCCATCTCGCTCCGCTCCAACTCGATCTGACGCTCGAAGAGTTCGCGCTGGGCGCGCATGGAGACGTACTCCCCGGCGGCCATGGAGAAGGCGCCCGCCAAGAGGCCGGCGATGCCGGCCAGGAGGACGAACTTGGCCTCCGTCTGGGCGCCCGCGAAGCCCATGACCAACGATAGGTTGGACACGAGACCGTCGCTCACCCCGAAGACGCTGGCCCGCAGCGTGCCGCCGCCGCCGGTGCGGTGCCACGGCTCGCGTTCGCCGATGGTGGGCGCCGCTTGCCGCTCCCCTTGGAGTAGGCGGCCGATGGTCTTCCGGTGCTGGCGCTCGTCTGGAGCGATGGCCTGGGCCGTCTCGTCCTGGGCCATGTACGCGGCGTAGGCCCCTGCCTCCATGCTCCGGACGATAGGGAGGACGGAGTCGACGCCAAAGAGGCGGGCCGCCAGGCCGATGAGACGCACCTTCAGGCTGGGGCCATGTTCGCGCGGCTCCACGCCTGCCTCCCGCAGCTTGTCGCGCCAGACCTGGGCGTGCCGCTCCTCCACCTGGGCCAGCTCTTCCAGCAGGCGCTGGCGTTCTGGGTCGCCCTCGGCTGCGGCCAGGAGGCGGTAGACGGCTATGCCATCGATCTCGTCGTCGAGGTTGGCCTGAAAGCGGCGGATATCCGCCTCCACCCTGGGATGCGCCCGGTTCCGCCTGGTCTTCATCCCCCTATTATACGTGACTGAGGGCGCCCCCCTCGATCCATAGCACCTGGCCGGTGAAGTATTCGGCGGCGTCCGAGGCGATGTAGACGAGGGCGCCGGCGATCTCCTCCGGCTTGGCCAGCCGCTTGTAAGGGAGGTACCGCTCCAGCGCCTGCCGGTTGGCCTCCCCGCCGATAATGCCCATGCCTTCCGTCCACCCGGCGCCGATGGCGTTGACGGTCACGCCCGTGCGGGCCCACTCCAGGGCCAGGGCCCGGGTGAAATTGAGGACGCCGGCCTGGGCCGCGCAGTAGGCGGTGCCGTTGCACATGCCCCGCTCGCCCAAGAGCGAGACGATGTTGATGATGCGCCCGGCCCCGCGGGCCACCATCCCTTGGCCCGCGAGACGGCAGGCCAGGTAGACGCCCCCGAGGTTCACGTCCAGCGCCCTCCGCCACTCGCTAGGGGTGATCTCCGCCAGAGGCTTGGCCAGCGGCAGGTCCGGCGCGTTCACCAGGATATCGATCTTGCCCAACTCGGCCGTGGTGCGTTCCACGAGGGCCCGGACGTCGGTCTCGTCGGTCACTTCGATGCTCTGGGCGAACCCCTTGCGGTTCAGGGCCCAGACCTCATTGGCGCAGGAGTTGGCGGCCACCTCCTCGCGCTTGGAGCGGGTAGTGGTGGCCACCGCCACGTCCGCCCCAGCCTCGGCCAGCGCCACGGCTGCGGCCCGGCCCAGGACGTTGGAGGCCCCGATCACCAGGGCAGCCTTGCCATGCAGTGTGAAGGGGATTCCGGCCATCACGCTCCCTCCTCTAGCGGAACGACGGGCGCGAAGCCGGTGGGAGCGTGGCCCCCGGCCAGGCCGCCGCCCTCCAGAGCCACGATCTGGCCGTTCATGTAGTCCGTCAGGTCCGAGGCCAGAAACACCGCCACGGGCCCGATCTCTTCGTCCTTCCCCAGGCGCCCGATGGGCACGTACTTGCCTCCCTTCCACCACTCGAACATCGCCGGGTCATCGTGAGGGAAGAGCCCCGGGGCGATGAGGTTGGCCTGGATGGCCGGGCCGTAGGTCAGGGCCAGGGCCCTGGTGAAGTTGATGAGCCCCGCCTTGGCCGAGGTGTACATGAAGTTGTTGCGCCCGGCCCGCAGTCCAAAGCCGGAGGTGACGTTGATGATCTTGCCCCGTCCGCGCTTCACCATGTGGGGTATGACCGCCCGGGTGCAGTAAACGGCCCCCGTCAGGTTGGTGTCGATGCCGGTGCGCCAGATGCGGTCGCTAATGGCCTCCAGGGGGTTGGCGAAGCCCTCCGTCGCGCCGCCGGCGTTGTTGAGAAGGATGTCGATCTGTCCGAACTCGGCCAGGGTGGCCTGCACCATGGCGTCCACCGATGCCGAGTCGGTGACGTCGCAGGTAACAGCCAGACAGCGGCGTCCCCGCTCCCGCACGAGCCGGGCCGTCTCCTCGATCTGGGCTGCCGTGCGGGCGGCCGCCACGATGTCGGCCCCGGCCTCCGCTAGGGCCAAAGCGAAGGCGCGGCCGAGCCCGCGCCCGGCCCCGGTGACGATGGCCACCTTGCCGTCCAACCTCAACCTGTCCAGGATGCCCATAGCCAACCTCCGTATCGCGCTACAGTCTTACCGGGCGTCTCACTACGTTAGCTGCCGGAGGTCCCACGGGCAACAGCCTCTGCCGCCTGCCGGGCCGCCTGATCCGGGGTCTGCGAGGTGTCTATGCAGACCAGCCGGACGCCTTCGGGAGCCTCGGCCGCGCTTACGGCAGCCGGGTCCGCCAGGGCCACGGCGACGCCGCCGCCCGTCCGGGCGATTTCACGCCCAACGTAACGTAGCGCCCAGGCCAGGGCGCCTGCCTGCGGCGAGCAGAAAACGAGGGCGTCCAGGCCGCCCAGGGCCTTGGCTACCTGGCGCGCCATCACCCGGAAGGCGGCCTCGTTGCCTGCAGGGAGGGCGTGGGCCAGGGCGCCCAGGCGACGGGCCAACCGCTGCGCCTCGAAGGCGGCGGTAGCCCCGGACGACCCGCTGGCCAGGGCCAGGCGGGCCCCCATTTCGGTCAGCGCCGCGGCCACTGCCCGGCCGTGCTCTGTCTCGGCCCCCAACACCAGCACCCGCTGGCCGGTGGCGTCAGATGGCTCCGTCACGCCACGATCCTTCGGCACGGCCCAGCGCCGGCCCGCCAGCTCGCGGCTGGCTAGGCCGGGGCGCCGTAGCGGCTGGCGGCCTCGTAGATGTGGTGCATAGCGTGGAGCACGGCCACGGCGGCAATGATGTTTGATACGGGCACAGAGGCTGAGAGGAAGCGCCGCCTCACCTTCAGGTGCTCCTCTGGCAGGCCACGAACGAAATCAGCGAGCCTCCGGTAGTTGCCATCCAACGCCTCCATCACCTGCTGCGGCGCCATGGACGCCATAGCGCCGACCGATTGGGCGTTCATGCGGTCTATGTCCAGGCCCGCGCCAATGTCTTGTTCCTCGCCGGCCGCCAGCACGCTCTGGGCCAGGGTGGGGATCGCCGCTGCCACGGCCGCCAGGTGGGCATACGTCTCCTTGGGCGTCCAGCCGTTGGCCCTTTTCTGATCCCACTCCTCGGGGGCGAAGGACGCTGCGACGCGGCGGGCGTAGGCGGCCGCGATCTCCATGTCCCGAAGTATCTCCTCTTTGGCGAACAAGGGCTAACCTCCTCTAGCGCTTGATGAAGAATCCTGCGTTTCGGAGTTGAAGAAGCGGGCCGCGGCGGCGACGCCGGCGCCCCTTTCTAGCCGGAAGCCTTGCTTCAGTAGCTGGGACTCCAGGGCGTGGAGCAGGGCCAGGACGTTGGCCTCAGTTGAGCCGGCGCCCATGAGGCCGATGCGCAGGACCCGCCCCTGGAGCTCGCCGATGCCCCCGCCTATTTCGATGTTGTGTTCGTACAGGAGACCCTTGCGCAGCGCCCCGTCATCGACGCCTTCCGGCACGCGCACGGTGGTGAGAGGCGGCAGGCGGTGGCCCTCCTGGGCGTGAAGCGTCAGCCCCATCGCCTCCAGCCCCAGGCGCAGCCCCTCGGCGTTGCGCTGGTGCCGGCGGATACGGGCCTCCAGCCCCTCCTCTAGGACGATGCGCAACGCCTCCCGCAGGGCGTAGAGCATGGTCATCGGCGGCGTGTGGTGGTAGGCCCGGGTCGCCGGTTGGCCGTCGGGGCGAGTCGGTGCGCCCCCCCAGTAGCGGCCCAGCATCGTTAGGTCTACGTAGAAGCTGCGAACCGGTTCCTTCCGGCGGGCGATGACTTCCATCGCCGCCTCGCCCACCGTAAGGGGCGCCATGCCGGGCGGCGCCGAGAGGCACTTCTGAGTGCCGCTGTAGCAGATGTCGATCCCCCAGGCGTCGACTTCGAGGCGGCAGCCGGCGAGAGACGTTACGGCATCGACGATGAGAAGGGCGCCGTAACGATGGGCGATGCCAGAGATCTCCTCCAGGGGCTGGAGGATGCCGGTGCTGGTCTCCCCGTGGACGATGGCCACGGCCTTGACGCGCCCCGCCTTGCGCAACGTTGCCTCCACCTGTTCCGGCTCGATGATGCGGCCCCATTCCGCCTCCAAGGGCAGCACCTCGGCCCCGCAGCGCCGGGCCATGTCCGCCATGCGGAGGCCGAAGAACCCGTTCTGGCAGACGATGACCGTATCGCCAGGTTCGACAACGTTGTAGATGGCAGCCTCCATGCCGCAGGTGCCGGTACCCGAGATGGCCATCGTCATGCCGTTCTCCGTCCGGAAGACGGAGCGCAACGGCCGCTGGGTGTCATCCAGCAACTGGACGAAAGCGGGGTCCAGGTAGCCGATGACGGGGGTCATCATGGCCCTGTAGACGCGGGGGTGCACGCCTGAGGGCCCCGGTCCGAGCAAGAGGCGGGCGGGGACGTTCAGTTCGCCAAGCTCCTGCGACATCAGCACCTCCCCTTACTGCGGCCTTGGTTGGTCTTCACAGCGCTTCCCCCTTCCAGCGCAACACCGGCTTGCGCGCCGCCGTCGCCTCGTCCAGACGGCGGAGGGGCGCTGTATGAGGGGCGCCCTTCACCAGCTCCGGCTGCTCCTGCGCCTCCCGGGCGATCTCCAGCATCGCCTCGCAGAAGGCGTCCAGGGTCTCCTTGGACTCCGATTCGGTGGGCTCGATCATGAGCGCTTCTTCGACAATGAGGGGAAAGTAGACCGTCGGCGGATGAAAGCCGTAATCGATGAGGCGTTTGGCGATGTCCAACGTCCTGACGCCTGACGCCCGCTGCTTGGCTCCCGAGAGGACTACCTCGTGCATGCAGCGCCGCTGGTACGGCAGGTGATAGGCGTCGCGCAGGCGGGCCATGAGGTAGTTGGCGTTGAGGACGGCGTTTTCGCTTACCGCCCGCAGACCCTCAGCCCCGAGGCTGAGAATATAGGTTAGGGCGCGCACAATCACCCCGAAGTTGCCGTGGAACGCGGTCAGCTTGCCGATGCTCTTCTCCGGCGTGACCAAGCGGTAGAAGCCGTTCTCCTCTTCCACCACTGGCGCGGGCAGATACGGGGCCAACTTGGCCTTGGCGCAGAGGGGCCCAGCGCCGGGGCCGCCGCCGCCGTGGGGCGCCGAAAACGTCTTGTGCAGGTTGAGATGCACGATATCGAAGCCCATGTCGCCGAAGCGGGCGCGCCCCAGGAAGGCGTTCTGGTTGGCGCCGTCGCCGTAGAGGAGGGCGCCCCTCTCGTGCAATAGGGCCGCTATCGCCCCAATGTTGCGGTCGAAGAGCCCCAGAGTGGAGGGCAGGGTCAGCATCATGGCGGCGACAGTGCCGTCCACCTCCTTGCGCAAAAACTCAAGGTCGGTATTGCCCTCGGCGTCCGACGGCACGGTGACCACCTGGAAGCCGGCCATGGCGGCCGTAGCCGGGTTGGTGCCGTGGGCCGAATCTGGCACGAGGACCTTGCGCCGGGACCCGTCACCGTGGTCGATCAGGTAGGCCTTGATGGTCAGAACGCCAGAGAGCTCGCCCTGGGCGCCGGCGGCCGGGGCCAGGCTCACGGCGTCCATCCCTGTGATCTCCGCCAGCGCCTCTTGCAGGCCGTGCATCACCCACAGGGCGCCCTGCGTGGTCTCCGGGGCCTGGAGCGGGTGAGGGCCGCTGAAGCCGGGGAGCCGGGCGACGTCCTCGTTGACCTTGGGGTTGTACTTCATGGTGCACGACCCCAAAGGGTAGAATCCTGTGTCCACGCCGTAGTTCAGCCGGCTGAGGGCCAGGAAGTAGCGAATGACCTCGTTCTGGGCCATCTCCGGGAGGGTGAGGCTGGAACGCAGGAAGCGCTCTGGAGGCAGGGGCGCCTTCGGGACGTCGAGGCTGGGCAGCCTGACGCCCTGCCGGCCCGGGCGGCCTCGATCGAAGGAGAGCCTGGCGCCCATGCTGAGCGCCACGGCGCCTGCCCTGGATCTTTGGGCTGTCGTCATCGCACCTCCCCTAGCGCCTCTGCCAGCCGCTCGATCTCCTCCCGGCTGTTCATCTCCGTAACGCAGAAGAGCATTCCGTTGGTCACCTGGCCGGAGATGTCCAGGCCGCCAATGATGCCCTTTTGCAGGAGGTGGCGGTTGATCTCCGCCGGCGGCCGGGGGCAGCTCACGGCAAACTCTTTGAAGAAGGCGCCCCGCGTGGCCAGAGAATACCCCTCCAGGCCGGCGATGAGCCCTGCGGCGTAATGGGCCTTGTGGTAGCAGAGTTCGGCGATCTGCCTGAGCCCCTCCTTGCCCACCGTCGCCAAATAGACGACGGCTGCCAGCCCTACTAGCTGCTGACTGGTACAGATGTTGGACGTGGCGCGCTCTCGCCGTATGTGTTGCTCGCGCGTCTGGAGGGTAAGGACGTAACCCGTGCGTCCCTCGGCGTCCGTGGTCCGGCCGGCGATGCGCCCGGGCATCTGGCGCAGGAACTGGTTGCGGCAGGCGAAGAGCCCAAGGTAGGGGCCGCCGAAACTCAGAGGCGTGCCCAGGCTCTGCGCCTCGGCCACGGCGATATCGGCGCCGTATTCGCCCGGCGGGGCCAGCATCCCCAGGGAGATGGGGTCGGCGGCCGCCACGTAGAGGGCGCCGGCCTCGTGCGCGGCCTGGCCCAGCGCCCAGACGTCCTGGATCTCGCCCAGAAACGCCGGCTGCTGCACGGCCAAACAGGCATGGTCTTTGCCCACGTCTTCGGGCCCCCCCGCGTCGTCAACGGCCAGCCCCGGCCCAAAGGCGTACGTTCGCACAACGGCCGCCCAGTTGGGGTTCAGGCTGTGGTGGAGGGCGATGCGCTGGCGGCCGGTTACG
>DAOUBD010000060.1:0-2287 GCA_034432935.1 Dehalococcoidia bacterium
CTCCTGCCGCGAGTCGTGGGTTTGGGGCGCGCCGCCGAGATCCTCATGACGGGGGAGACGGTGACGGCCGCTGAGGCGGAGCGCATCGGGCTCGTGAACCGTGTTGTGGCCGTTCTCATCCACGGCGGAGCTGGCTACATGATGGAGCACGACATCCAGCGCTTCTACCGCGACTGCATGGTCCTGGAGATCGGCGAGGGCACCTCGCACATCCAGCGCAACACCATCGCCCGGCAACTGGGCTTGTAGGCGCGGCGCAGGTCAGGCCAGGGCCGGCTCGTAGTCCGGACAGTCGACGCGCAGGGCCGCGATGGCCAAAGGCCGTTGCAGGAGCTGGCAGAAATGTGGCTCGCTCCCTCCGGGCCCGCCGCCCTGGCGGAAGTAGCGGCAGGTCAGGCACATGCGGGCAACACTGACGATGCCGTCGCGCTGCCAGCCCTCGATGAGGCGAAGGAGAAAGAGCAGCGCCTCGGCGCGCTCCCCGGCTGTGAAAGCCCCCAGCGCCTCCCGGGCGCTGTCGCTCCAACCGGCGAGACGGCTCGCCAGCTCCTCGCCGGCCGCGGTCAGGCGCAGCGGGGAGACGCGGCGGTCGCTGGCGGGGGCATCCCTCCGGACGAGCCCTTTGGCGGCAAGGGCCGAGACGGCGTCGCTCACGGTGGCCTGGGTCAGGCCGAACTCGCGGGCCAGGTAGCTGACCCGGCACGTCTCCTGCCGGTGGTCGCGGAGGTAGAGGAGGATCTGGCCCTGGATCGGGGTGAGGCCCAGCGGCTGGACGGCCTCCCAGATGAGCCCGCGCAAGGCCCTGCCGGCCCGCTCCAGGGCGGCGATGATCTTCTCATCCTGCGACTCCGCTGGGCCTGCGGCCTCGTGCCCCATGCTCCCTAGGATACTAGAAGTCCTCCGCCTTCACGTAGGGCCGGCTCCATAGGGCCACCTGAAGCACCACGGACTTGAACCACGCCTGGTGCATCTTCTCCACATCGGCGGCGCTGTGACCCTTCTTCGCCAAGAAGTCCTTTATGGTAGCAGTAATGGGGTAGATGAAGGCCACCAGGTAGCGGAAGCTGATGTTTGGGACGGAACGGACGCCATCCGTTTGGTTCTTTTTCGACCGGTGGTGACGCAGGCCGATCTCGTGCTGGTAGTCGAGCCAGGCCTGGTCGTAGGGCCGGCGGCAGGTGTCCAGGATCCATTGGCCGAAGCGGCGGCGCACGGCGCCCAGGTAATCGCCCAGGGGCTGCCCGTCCTGCCCGGTAAAGTAGTACACAAGGTGCGGGTGTGAGCCGACGAAGCCGTACCAGAGGTCCAAGACGTCCTCTATCTGATCCTCCAGCACGTCGCCGGCCATCCGCAGGTAGGCCTCGTCCTCCTCCGTGAACAGGACAGCCTGCTTCAGCAGGTCCAGGTCCTTCACCGTCAGCGGCGATGGCGAGACTTTGCCATAGGCGTATCCCGGTATCTGTTGCGATGCGGCAGTCATTCCTCCTCCTTGCGAAGAGTAGTTAGGATGCCTAACTATATACCACGAGGGGCGCAGCCTGTCAAGAGGCGGAAGGGGAAGGAGGCGCAGGGCCCATGCTTCGGGGGCCTCAGCTTGCTTCGGGAGCCTCAGCATGAGCGGGGATAACGCCCCTTTCCGCTCGTCCTCAGCCCCGTCGAAGGGCGAGCGAGGGTCCCGGTGGGGCTCATGCTTCGAGGACTCTGGCATGAGGGGGGTGTGCGGGCGCAACATCCCTTCCCGCTCGTCCTGAGCCCTGTCGAAGGGCGAGCGGAGTACGCCGGCCGCCCATGCTTCGAGAGCCCCGGCACGAGCGGGTGGTGCGTGCCCACATCCCTTGCCGCTCGCCCTGAGGCACTCGAAGGGCGAGTGGAGTTAGGCGCAGGCCTCATGCTTCGGGGGCGTCAGCATGCTTCGAGAGCCTCTTCCCGGCCGGGTCTCGGCGCGGTCTAACCTTGACGTTCACGGCAAGGGTGCCGTACCATCGGAGCGCTATCCGGCCCCCGCAAACGGAGGCCGAACTGGACCGCAGTGACAAGGAGCTCCGGCGCAATGTCCATAGCACAAGTCATAGAGGAGGCCCGCAGCCAGGGCCGCACCGTCCTCACAGAGATCGAGTCCAAGGAGGTCCTGGCAGAGGCCGGCATACCGGTAGCCAGGGCTACCCTGGCCCGGACGCCGAAGGAGGCCGCCGAAGCGGCGACCAAGGCCGGGTTCCCCGTCGTCCTCAAGATCGTCTCACCAGACATTACTCATAAGTCCGACGTCGGCGGCGTCCGCGTGGGTCTA
>DAOUBD010000061.1:0-16899 GCA_034432935.1 Dehalococcoidia bacterium
ACGGCGAAAGCGTTCCATATCGGCCGGCAGCAGATCGCGCATGCCACGGCAGCGCATCGAATCCGTCATTAGAAGCATCTCCTCCGGGACAGTCGCCATTCTAGCATCAGGCTGAAGGCGTGTTCAAACGAGTTTCGGGGACGGTCAAAGGGTATAATCCGTGATGGAAGCAGTACACCTGGCGACATTATGAACAAAGCACTAGCGACATCGCCGGGCCGCGGACGGAAGGGCCGCATAGGACTTTGGGTTGCGGCGATAGTGGCGGGCGGCTTCCTTGCCTGCGCGGGTGGCCCCGGAGCGCCGCCAGGAGCTGTGCATGTCCTGACTGCCAAAGGGACGGTTAACCCCATCATGCAGCGGTACATCGATCGCGGGATCGGCGCTGCGGAAGACGAAAAGGCGGCTGCCGTGGTCATCCGCCTCAACACCCCTGGCGGGCTGTCGTCATCGATGGACGAGATCGACCGCCGCATCCTGAACGCTAAGGTGCCTGTGGTGACGTACGTCTGGCCATCGGGCGGGCAGGCCGCCTCCGCCGGTACCTTTATCACTTACGCTAGCCACGTCGCGGCGATGACGCCCGGCACCGTCATCGGCTCTGCCACCCCGGTGGACGCTGGCGGCGGCGATATCCAAGGCGACCTGCGGAACAAGGTGATCGAGAATGCTGTGGCCAAGATCAAGGGCTTCGCCAACCGCTACGGCAGAAACGCTGACTGGGCGGAACGGGCGGTGCGGGACGGGATCTCAGCCACGGCAGAGGACGCCTTCAGCCAGGGGGTGGTGGACGTCGTCGCCCCCGACTTGACGACGCTCCTCGCATCCATCGATGGCCGCCAGGTCACCCTGGAAGGCGGCGCCCGGACGGTGTTGGCCACCGCCGGCGCGCCGGTGGTCTACAACGACCGCAACTTCGTCGAGGAGTTCCTCGACATCATCGCCGACCCCAACATAGCGTTCTTGCTCCTCTCCTTGGGATCATTGGCCCTGTTCATCGAGATCGTGAATCCAGGGCAGATATTCCCTGGCGTCTTTGGCGTCATCTCCCTCCTCTTGGGGTTCTTCGCCCTCAGTGTCCTCCCCTTCAACTGGGCCGGGGTGGCCCTCATCTTCTTTGCTTTCATCCTTTTTGGTCTGGAGCTGTTCGTGACCAGCCACGGGATATTAGGGATTGGGGGCGCCGTCGCTCTGGTATTGGGCGGCTTGATCCTGACTAGCGGGAACCCGCCGGACTTCCAGGTCTCCAAGTGGCTGGTCTTCACGCTGGGAGCCGTCCTGGCGGTCTGGGTGATCTTCGTCATGGTGAACATCCTCCGGATCCGGCGCATGCCCGCCAAGATGGGGATGCAGACCCTCTTGGGGCGAACGGCGGTAGCGCGCTCGCCCTTGGACCCGGCAGGCTTCGTCTTCATCGACGGGGAATATTGGAGGGCGGAGTCCGTGGACGGCAGTATCCAGCCCGGGGAGAAAGTTGTGGTCACGGAGGTAGCTGGCTTGAAGCTCAAAGTGCGCAGGCAGTAAAGGAAGGAGATTCGCTATGGGCACATCACCAACGCAGCCCCAGGAAGGGCCCGGCTTCAACTTTCTGGCGCGGATCCTCACGGTCATCGGCTACATTCTGGCGGTGCCCCTGTTCCCGTTAGCGGTGAAGATCGTGCAGGAGTACGAGCGGGGGGTTATCTTCCGCCTAGGACGCCTGGTGGGGGCCCGGGGCCCGGGGCTCTTCTTCATCCTGCCGCTGGTGGAGCGGATGGTGAAGGTGGATCTGCGGGTTGTAACGATGGACGTGCCCCGCCAGGACGTCATCACCCGGGACAACGTAACCGTAAAGGTGGATGCCGTCGTTTACTTCCGGGTCTTCAACCCTGAAGATGCCGTCGTGAAGGTCATGGACTATATCCGGGCGACGTCCTTGGTGGCCCAGACAACCTTGCGCAGCGTGCTGGGCCAGTCAGATCTGGACGAGCTCCTGAGCAAACGCGACGAGTTGAACCTTCGCCTCCAGCAGATCATCGACGAGGCGACGGAGCCGTGGGGAGTGAAGGTCACCATCGTCGAGGTGCGAGATGTCGGGCTGCCGGCGGAGATGATCAGGGCCATGGCACGGCAGGCCGAGGCGGAGCGGGAGCGCCGGGCCAAGGTCATCCACGCCGAGGGTGAATACCAGGCGGCGGAACGCCTGGCGGAGGCTGGCGCCGTCATGGCGGCGCAGCCAGCTACCCTGCAACTGCGCTATCTCCAGACCCTCACGGAGATATCATCGGAACGGAACAGCACGGTCATCTTCCCGATCCCGATCGACCTCATCAATATCTTCATGGGCCGGGGAGCCGCGGCGCCCGCTGCCGGTGCTCCTGGCCCGGCGGCCCGGCGCCCGATTGAAGAGGAGAAGCCAGGCGGCGGCTAGGGGCTACGGGCTGCGCAGAGTAACCTCTCCGGCCTCTACGCTGAGACGGGAGCCATCTGGACACCGGAGGACCAGATTGCCGTCGTCGTCAACGTCCTCCGCCAGTCCCTCATAAACGTGGTCGCGAAAGGTTACGCGGACCTGGCGGCCCAGGGTCTCCAGACGGCTGCGCCAGGCTGAGTGCACCGCCCTGCCGTGGGCGGCGTCTTCGTACGCGGCCTCGAACTGCCGCAGGAGCGAGATGAGGAGCCGCTCCCGGCTCACTTCGCGTCCTAGCTCCTGCTTGACGCTGGTGGCGATGGCCCCGATCTCTGAATCAGGATCGATGTCGAAGTTGACATTCAGGCCGATGCCCACCAAGGCGTATTTGACCAGCGGCCCGGCGATCTCGCTCTCGATAAGTATGCCCGCCAACTTGCGGCCATTGACCAAGACGTCGTTGGGCCACTTGATGCGCGGCTCCAGCCCCAACTCTTCCACCGCCAAAGCGGTGGCCAAGGGGGAGACGATGCTGAGGGAGCGAAGGCGGCGGACGGCAGGCCGCATGATGATGGTGAGGTACAGGTTCGCATGAGGGGGCGAGACCCAGGCGCGGCCGAAGCGGCCCCGTCCTGCCGACTGCTGCTCAGCGATGACGACGGTGCCGGCCGGCGCTCCGGCCTCTGCCTCGGCCCGTGCCGCGTCCTGGGTCGAGCCGGTGCCCGTGAGATAGACGAGGCGCCGCCCCGCCCAAGCCGTGGTCAGGGCCCGCCCCACAGAATCCAAATCGAGCCACATGCCAGCGCAAGGATAACGGAAGACAAAGCAGGAGGCCAGCCCAGTAAGCTGGCCTCCTGCGCGTGGCACGTAGGCCTGTCCTACGCACCATTCCGCTATTGCACCAGCATCCGCCCCTGCGGATGGAGGTGTGAACGGACAGGCCTATGGCCAGATGTATCGCCCATTCACATCACCTCCTTTCCTGCCCAGCATGTTAACAGATAGGGATGCAGCCGCACAAGGGCATGGCGGCCGGGACGGCGGCATCGGCCGGCGGCAGCCCTTCGGCAATGCGAGGGCCGGACCTAACCGCGGGCGCAATGGAACGTCAGGCCGGGCTCCAGGACCGGCGCAATATGTGGCGCGCTAACGCCCGGTCGTCACACTCGTAGGAACCGGTGCTCAGATGCACCTCTCTTTCGTGGCCCTTACCGGCAAGCAGCACGACATCCCCGGCCCGCGCGATGTCCAGCGCCAGGGCGATGGCCTGCCTGCGGTCGGGAACGATGGCGAAATCCCGACCCTCGCTCCGGCCCGCCGAACGCAGGCCAGCGGCGATCTCGGCGATGATGGCATCCCGGTCCTCGGTGTAGGGGTTGTCGTCGGTGACCACCGTGAAGTCCGCCATTTCGCCGGCGACGCGGCCCATGGCGGCCCGCCGCGCCTTGTCCCGCTCGCCGATGCAACCGAAGAGGACGATGAGGCGTCCATCGCCCATCTGACGCAAGAGGGAGAGGACCCGCCGCAGCGAATCGGGGGCGTGGGCAAAGTCCACTACGACAGTGAATGGCTGCCCCTCGTCGATGAGCTCCAGGCGGCCAGGAGCGCCCGGCCACGAGCCCAAGGCGTCGCATATTTCGCCGAGCCTCAGGCCAGCCGCGAGCCCGACGGCGGCGGCAGCGAGGGCGTTGTAGACGTTGAAGATGCCGGGCCTGGGCATAACGGCCGGGGCATCGCCGGCAGGCGTCAGAAGGCGGAAGCGGGAGGACCATCCCTGAGGATCGATATCGGCAGCCCGGATATCGCCCTCCCTTAGGCCGTATGTGATGACACGGGCCCGCGTCCGGCTGCGGAGATAGTGGCAAGAGGCGTCATCGGCGTTCAGCACCGCGGTCTTAGCGATGCCCTTGGCGGCGGACTCGTCCAGCATGGCGAAAAGGCGACCCTTGGCCGCCAGATACTCCTCCCTGCTGCCGTGGAAGTCCAGGTGGTCGGCGCCCACGTTGGTGACGGCAGCGATATCGTATTCGCATCCGTCGACCCGATGGAGGGCGAGGCCGTGGGAGGTAGCCTCGACGACGGCCCAGCGGCAGCCGGCCGCAGCCATCGCCGCCAGCATGGCCTGGAGCTCCGGCGCCTCGGGCGTTGTGAAGCGGCCGGTGTCCGGAAGAAGACGTTCGCCGATGAGACACTCCGCAGTGCTGATGAGCCCAGCGAGCTGGCCGGCATGGCCGAAGAGGTGGGACAAGAGGTACGCCAGGCTGGTCTTGCCATCGGTGCCAGTGACCCCAACGACGTACAGGCGGCGCGCTGGGTAGCCGTGGAAGGCTGCTGCGGCCTGGGCGAGGGCAACCCTGGTGTCCGGCACGACGACAGCGGGCACGTCCGCGCGGGTCGTCAGGTGGCGCCACTTGGCGGCCCGCCCATGCTCTACGACGATGGCCGCCGCCCCGGAGGCCATCGCCTGAAGGATATAGTCGTGGCCATCGGTCTTGAAGCCAGGAATAGCCACGAAGAGGGAACCGGGAGTGACACGCCGGGAGTCGTAGACGACATCGGAGATCTCTGGGTCGGTCTGGCCCAGGACAGAGGCTCTGGGCACTCCGGCGAGGATAGCAGAAAGGCGCATCCCCTGCAGTGTACCAGGCGATGCCGGGGTGCATCACGCTGGCGACGAAAGGGGAAAGCCAGCGGTCCAGCAGGCCTGTAGGCCGAGTTCTGTATCCCGCCTGGGCGGGACGGTGACCATCAATCTAGGGCCCCGATTGCTCGAGACCTCCAGCAGCCAACCCGAGGGATTGGGCCGGGCACCCTTAGCACCCTCCTATTTGGCCTTGCTCCGCGCGGGGTTTGGCCGGCCTCCGGTTCACACCGGAGCCGGTGGGCTCTTACCCCACCATTTCACCCTTATCCTTCCGGAGAAGGACGGTATGTTTCTGTGCCACTTTCCGTCGGGTCGCCCCGCCTGGGAGTTACCCAGCGCGCTGCCCGGTGGAGCTCGGACCTTCCTCTCCCCACCTAGAGTGAGGAGCGGTCACCCGGCCTACTGGACCAACACTAGTATAGCATTTGGGGGACGGTTCCGGCGGGCCGCCGCTACTCTGGGGCGCGGTCGAGGGCCAGGTTCGCCAACTGATCGGCGCGGCTGTTCTGATCCCGCGGCACGTGGCGGACGGCGAAACTCTCGAAGCGCCGCCGCAGCTCCAGGATTCGATTGAAGAAGGGCCGGAGCCGCTCGTTGCGCACCCGGTAGCGAAACTCCAGCTGGCGGACGATCAGCTCGGAGTCCATGCTCAGGAGAACGTGGCGCGCCCCCAGGGCCAAGGCGGCTTCTAGGCCAGCGATGGCAGCCCGATATTCGGCTTCGTTGTTGGTGGCACGTCCGATGCGGCGGGAGACGGCGTGCACCTCGCGGCCAGAGGGGTCACAAACGGCGGCCCCTATGGCGGCGGGCCCGGGGTTGCCCCGGGAGGCCCCGTCGGCCCAGACGGTCCAGAACTCAGGGTCCAAGGGCGCCTAGGACCGGAGGACCATCTCCAGGCCATCGTCCTTGACGATGACTCGCTCCAGGACCTCCCGCATGAGAGCCTGGCGCTGGCTGAAGGAGAGGCCATCCCAATCTTCCCGTAGGAGCTTTAGGGCCTGGGCGCGGCTGCGGCGCCGCTGCTCCTCGTCTGCCTGCTCGTTGGCAAGGCGATAGGACTGAAGGAGCTTCTGTTCCACCTCCAACTGTTCGCCGCCCAGCGCGAGGCACAGAGTGCGCAGCCGCTCCTCGGCGAGCAACCCGGAGGCGGCGGAGTCCATATACTGCTCCAAACGGCGGTCCAAGCGCCGGGCCTTAAGCCGAAGGCGGCGGATCTCCGCCTCCAGGTCTCTACTGGCGCCGGTGCCGTTAACCGAAGTTTGCCGGCTCACCCGCCGCGAGAGGAGCATCTTGCGGACCTCCTCCTCCAGCTCTTCTGCCCGGCGCGTGTGGTAGTCGCAGAGGCTGCGGTTGGTCCGAGACTCGCACTGGTAGTAGCGGTACTGGGCCATATGGATGGCGCCGTCAGCGCGGCGCTGCCACTTCTGACGCCGGGTCACACCGATCATCTTGTTGCCGCAGTAGCCGCAATAGGCGATTCCGGAAAGGAGGAAGGGTGAAGGGCGGCGCGCATCGGAGGCGGGGCGGCGGGCATCGAGCCGCTCTTGCACCCGTTGAAAGTCATCCTGCGAGATAAGGGGGGCATGGCTGGCCGGAACCCTCACCCCAAAGCGGGAATACGTTCCCAGGTACGCCCGGTTGCGCAAGATGTCCCGGACGGTGACCATGCTCCACAGTCCGCCCTTCCGCGTACGCAGGCCCTCCTCGTTGAGCCGCCGGGCGATGCGCCGTATCCCCAGGCCGTCCTTGAGGTACAAGCGAAAGATGTAACGGACGACAGCGCCTTCCTCCGGCACGATCACCAAGCGGCGCCGGGGACCCACCCGGTAGCCGAAGGGCGGCCGGCCAAGCACCTCGCCCTTGACCGCTTTCCGCCTCATCGCGGCCTTCACCCGTTGGCCCAGGCTGCCGTCCGTCCGGTGGGCCGCCCACTCCGGCAGGAGGTGCGTTGAGACGTCGGCGCCGGTCTCCATGCTGATGATGGGGACCCCCAGGCTGGCTAGCTGAAAGTAGCGCCTGGTAGCCTCGGTGATGCCCCCGCCCAGGGTCTCCAGGCCGGGCACTGCGACCACCAGGAAGCCCTGGGCCGATTGCTGGCGCACGAAGTCCAGGAGCTGACGAAAGCCAGTTCCCTCCCTATCATTTTCCGTGTCCAGGAAGGTCGCCGCCGCCATGTAGCCGTTGGCCCGGCAGAACTCCAGGAATGACTCGCTCTGTTGAGTCAAAGAGCGCTCACGGGTCTCCCGGAAGTAGCCTATCGCCCTCATGTCAGCTTACCAGTAGTATGCGTTCGCAGCTGACGCATTGGACGAGGCCCAGGCCGGCGCGGGCTTTCTGTAGGACCGACATGGGCAGGGTGATGCGGCAGCCCTGGCACATGCCGCGCTCTACCTTGGCGACGGCGCGCCCTCCCCTCCTCTCCCTAAGTGTCTGATAGAGCCCCAGGACCGACCTGTCGGCGCCGCTGGACCGGTCCCGGCGGATAGCATCCAGCCTTTGGGCCTCCGGCTCCAGATCCGCCTTCTCCTGGAGCAGACGCCGGCGCTCTTCCTCCCACTGGGCATCGAGGCCGGCGCAGGCAGCCTGGGCCCGGGCCAGCTCAGCCTCCGCGTCTTCCAGCTCGACGAGCAGCGAGAGGAGATCGTCCTCCCGCTTACGGACCTGGGCCTGAAGGGACTTAAGGTCCGCCTGGAGGTCTGCAAGCTCCTTCGGGTTACGTATGGAGCCCCCGTACAGCTTCCCTTCCACCTCTGCCGCCTTCCGACGCGCCTCGTCTACTGCCCATTCGAGGTCCTTCTGGCGCGCGCGCAGAGCGGCAACCCCAGCAGCCTTTTCTTCCACTAGCCGGCGCGCCTCGAGCAGCTCCTCGGGCTCCGCCAGCGCTTCTTCGATCTCAGCCAGGCGCGCCGTGACCCTGTCCAGGGCCAAGTCGATCTCTTGGAGGGCGAAGAGCTCTGCAGCGGTGGTCATGGTTCAGCGGCGGCGAGCATGACGGGCACGTCCTGGCAGGGGCGAGCTGGACAGTTTCCGCGTCAGGATTATAGACTTAGAGGCGTAGGTCTGCAACAACGCACACCGCAAAAACGCCGGCGCGGAAAGCCGCAGATCAGGATCTTCCCATGCAGTTCCACGTCCTCCGAGAGCTCCGCCAGTCCATCGGCAGCGTCAACACCTTCGCCATCAGCCAGGGGCACTGGCGGGCCGACGACGTCGAGCTGCGGGACCTGGGCGGCACCGTGACGCTCCTGCGCACCGACCGCGGGCTGCTGGTCAAGGTCGGCGCTTCGGCCATCGCGGCCGAGCGTTGCGCCCGCTGTCTCTCCCCCATTCAATGCGCTGTGGAGATCGCCTTCGAGGAGGAGTACGTTCCGGTCATCGATGCCAACACCGGCATGCGGGTGGCGGCCAGGGATGAACCGGACCTCTTCCGCATAGGGCCGGATTTCGTACTAGACCTGCGGGAGGGGCTTAGGCAATACTTTCTCATGACGGAGCCTCTTAAGCCGCTCTGCCGCGACGATTGCGCTGGCCTCTGCCCGCACTGCGGAGCTAATCTGAACGAGGGCCAGTGCTGCTGTCTGGAGGAGGGGGATGAGAGGTGGCAGGTATTGCGGGCCCTGAAGGAAGTAATCGAGGAAGGGAGCCAGGAACGTGCCAGCACTACCTAAGAAGAAGACGTCGACCTCGCGGAAGCGCCGCCGGCGCAGCCATCTTTCGGTCTCGGTGCCGGAGCTGGTGGTCTGCCCGCAGTGCCGTTCGCCCAGGCCATCCCATAGGGCCTGCCCCGTCTGCGGCACCTACCGGGGACGGGATGTGCTGGCGGTGTTCACGGAACGCAAACGCAAGACGCCGGAGTAACGGCCTGGCCCTTCTCGCCGCCGCCGCGGGCATGATATACTTCCGCTGGCCATGCGACGTGGTCTTGTCCTCTTGTTGCTCCCGCTGAGCCTGCTGCTGGCCGCAGCGGCGGGGATCACATACTTCATCTGGTGGGACGCCACCCACTGCACCTTCTGCCGGTCGCGCCTCGATGAGTTCGGGCGCTGCACAAACCGTGACTGCCATCTGGGCCGCCTGACTCGAGAGAACCGCGGACAAGAGGCCTGACCGGACCTATCTCATGACGCTGACCAGTAGCCCCTCGGCGTTCCTCGGCGCCAAGCTGCACCAAGCGCCCGTCGACCCCAGCCTGGCGCTGTGCTTCCCGGGACAGGGCAGCCAAAAGCCGGGGATGGGGAAGGACGTCTTTCAGACCTCCGCGGCTGCCCGGGCAGTGTTTCGGATCGCCGACGATGTTTTGGGAACGCCGCTCTCGCGGCTGTGCTTCGAGGGGCCCGAGGATGAGCTGACCCGTACGGCCAACGCCCAGCCGGCCATCCTGGCGACCTCGGTGGCCCTCTTGGCGGCGGCCCTGGAGGGCGAAGCGCTGGCCAGGCGGCCGTCTTTCTGTGCGGGGCATAGCCTTGGGGAGTATACGGCGCTGGTCTCGGCGGGCGCCCTTACCTTTGAGGATGCCCTCCTTCTGGTGCAAGAGCGAGGGCGGCTCATGCAAGAGGCCGGGCAGGAGCAACCAGGGACTATGGCCGCCATCGTCGGGCTCAGCGAGGAGGCTGTCGAGGCCATCTGTGCCGAGGCTGGCGCGGAGCTCTGCAACTACAACGCGCCCGGGCAGGTAGTGGTTGGCGGCGGGCCAGAGGCCGTGGAGGCGGCGTGCCGCCTGGCCAAGGAGCGCGGCGGCCGCGGCCTGCCGTTAAAGGTCTCAGGCGCCTTCCACACGTCCCTTATGGACCGCGCTGCGTCGCGGTTCAGCGACATCGTCGGCCGCTTTCCCGTGAGGGACCCCCTGGTTCCTGTCATCGGCAACGTCAGTGGCGCCCCACTACGGACGGCCGAGGATGTGCGGAGGGAGCTACAGGAGCAGATCAGGCGGCCTGTCCGTTGGCATCAGTCGGTGCGGCATATGATCGATGAGGGCGTGACATCCTTCGTGGAAGTGGGGCCCGGCCGCGTCCTCACCGCTATGCTCAAGCGGGCGGCGCCCCAGGTGAAGGCAATACCTTTTGACAGCGCCGGCGCGCTGGCCGTTCTGACCGATGTTTGACCTGAGGGGCCGAGCAGCCCTAGTGACCGGCGGATCGAGGGGCATAGGGCGCTCCATCTCCTTGGAGCTGGCGCGGGCCGGCGCCGCCGTGGCCATCAACTACAATCAGAGTCGCCAGCAGGCGCTCTCCGCAGTACAAGAGATCGAAGCTCTCGGCGGCCGCGCCATCGCGGTGCAAGCCGACGTCCGGGTGCCAGAAGAGGTAGAACGGATGACCCAGGAGGCGCTGGACGCCTTCGGGCGGCTGGACATCCTGGTAAACAACGCGGGCTACAATAAGGACACCCTGATCCTGCGGATGACCTTGGAAGATTGGGACGAGGTAATGGCGCTGAACCTGCGAGCGGTCTTTCTCTGTACCAAGGCAGCCCTGCGCCCGATGATGCGCCAACGCTGGGGCCGGGTCATCAACATCGGCAGCGTATCTGGATTGGCGGGGAACGCTGGCCAGGCCAACTACGCCGCCGCCAAAGCTGGGCTCATCGGCTTCACCCGGGCTGTGGCGCGAGAGATGGGGTCTCGCAACATCACGGCCAACCTGGTGGCGCCGGGCCTGGTGATAACTGAGCTGACGAAGAACATCCGGCAAGAGATCGTCGACGGCGTCAAGCAGCGGCTGCTGGTGCAGCGGCTGGGCAAAGCGGAAGATATCGCCGCAGCCGTGGTGTTCCTGGCCTCAGAAGAGGCCTCGTACATCACCGGCCACGTGTTGCCCGTGGACGGCGGCCTGAACCTCTAAGCATGGCTGGGAAACGGCACCAGGCGCGGGTATTGGCCCTCCAGGCGCTCTTCGAGCTGGATACTGTGGGTCATCCGCCGAGCGAGACCATCGCCCGCACCGCGCAAGAAACCGGCGCCCGCCAAGACGTGCAAGACTTTGCGAGAGAGCTGGTCGAGGGGGTGCTAAAGCATCAGCAGACCATCGATAAGGCCATCCAAGATACGGCCCCTGCTTGGCCCCTGGACCAAGTGGCGGCCGTGGACCGGAACATCCTGAGGCTTGCCATATACGAAATCCTCATCGATAATAAGGTGCCGATGCGCGCCGCCATCAACGAGGCCGTCGAGCTCGCCAAGGAGTTTGGCGGAGAGAGCTCCCCGAAGTTCGTGAACGGAGTCCTCGGCTCGATTAGCCTCTTGAAGGCACGCTGATCCCACAAGGAGGTTTACCGGTGGCCGCTGTCTTCGAACGAGTACGTAAGATAATCGCCGAACAACTGGGGGTGGACGAAGCCGAAATCACCCCCCAAACGTCCTTCGTGGACGACCTGAACGCTGACTCCCTGGACCTAGTGGAGCTGATCATGTCCTTGGAGGAGGAGTTCAGCAAGGAAGGCAAGAGCATCGAGATCTCCGACGAGGATGCGGAGAAGATCGTGACGGTGCAGGACGCCGTGAACTACATCATCGAGCAGGGCATCGCCGACGACGAATAGCGGGCCCTTGGTCCGGCTTTCCTCTCACTAGAGTAATCCCCTACGCCCCCGCCAGGTGCGGGGGTTATTGTTGCCATATAATGGCCTTAGACCATGGGATTCTTTGGCATCGGCTTCCCAGAGTTGGCCCTCATCTTCGCCATCGCGGTCGTGGTCCTGGGACCGGAACGTATCCCGGCCGTGGCGGCGCAACTGGCGCGTATCCTGAAGTACCTGCGCGGCTACGCCACCGACGCCACGGCCCAACTGCGCTCAGAGCTGGCGGAGCTTACCCGGGAGTACGAGGAGGTGCGCAAAGAGCTACAGGAGTTCCGCCAGAGCGTAGCACGGGACCTTACCTCTGTGACCGAGGAGCTGGCCTCCGTGGGCAACGAGGCCAATAAGGCCCTGGGAGAGGCACAACCCATTGTGGAACCGGGCGGCGATCCGCCGCCGGCCGCCCCATCATCGCCCGAGACCGTCGCCCCCGTTGCGGGTAACCCATCGGATGAGCCCGTTAGCCAAGCCTGAAGTAGCGGGCTCCCCGGAGGAGCACGAGCATGAGAAGTACCTTACCCTCATGGAGCACCTCCAGGAGCTACGCTACCGGATGGTGGTCGCCTCCGTCTTTGTGGTGCTGGGTCTAGCGGTATCCGCCTACTTCGGCGAAGACCTAATCAACTTCCTGAAGCGCCCGGCGGAACAGCGAAGCGAGAACTTCCAGCTCCAGTTCATCGAGCCCTTCGAGGCCTTCGGCACCTACTTCCGGGTCGCCCTGCTGGGGGGCCTGGTGCTGGGAATGCCCATGATCGTGTACCAGGCCCTGCGTTTCGTTTCGCCAGGGCTCAAACCTAACGAGCGCCGCTGGATGTACGGAACCGTCTTTGGAGCCAGCGCCCTGTTCCTCGCCGGGGTCGCTTTCGCCTACTACGTGGCCCTGCCTCCCGCCCTGGACTTTCTCCTGAACTTCGGGCACGGTTACGCCCAGCCCAACATACGTATCGGCAGCTACATCGATTTCGTCACGCGCCTGCTCTTCTGGACCGGGGTGGCCTTCGAGACGCCGCTGGTGGTCATGTTCCTGGCCAGGTTCGGCATCGTACGCGCGGGGCAGCTCTTGGGCTGGTGGCGGCTGGCCATAGTGGCGGCCTTCGTCATCGCGGCCATCGTGACGCCGACGTGGGACCCGGTGACCCAGACGGTAGTGGCAGGGCCCATCATCGTCCTCTACTTCCTGGGCATCGTCCTGGCGTTCATCGTGCAGCCTAGGCGGGTCAGTAACTAGGCGGGCTGGGCTTAATCCTGCGAATTGACCCGGCACAGCCCGCCGCGCTATCATCAGGCAAAGTGAGTGGCCTGCCCAGCGCGCTCGAAGAGATTCACCGCTGTATCGAATCCTGCACCATCTGTGACCTGGCGCGCACCCGGACCAGGGCTGTTCCCGGTGATGGCCCCCAGGACTGCGACGTCATGTTTGTAGGGGAGGGCCCCGGGTTCCACGAGGACCAGCAGGGCAAGCCCTTCGTGGGGCCGGCCGGCCAGTTCCTGGACGAACTCCTGGCCTCAGCTGGACTGGACAGACGGCGAGTCTACATCACCAACGTGGTCAAATGCCGGCCGCCAGGGAACCGCGACCCGTTGCCCAGCGAGATCGAAGCCTGCCGCCCGCATCTGGCTAGACAGATCGAAGCCATCAATCCGCGGCTGATCGTGACCCTTGGCCGCTACTCCCTGGCCTGGTTCTTCCCGCGCGACTCCATAAGCAAGGTCCACGGGACGTTGCGGGAGCGCGACGGGCGGTTCTTCATGCACATGTACCACCCGGCGGCGGCCCTCCATGCTGGCAATCTGCGGCAGACCATCGTTCAGGATTTCCGCCGGATCCCAGCCGCGCTGGCCCGGGCCCGGGAGGCCGTTGCCAGCCTCCCCATGGACCAGCCAGCGGCGGAGCAGATGCGACTGTTCTAGCATGGCCGAGAGGCTGCGTGTGATTCCCCTGGGAGGCCTGGGGGAGATCGGCAAGAACATGATGGTGCTGGAGCTTGCCGATGATCTCATCGCCATCGACGCCGGCCTCATGTTCCCGGACGAGGAGATGCTGGGCGTCGACCTCGTCATCCCCGATGTGTCCTACATCGAGGAGAGGGTGCAAAAGCTCCGCGGCATCCTGATAACCCACGGCCATGAGGATCACACGGGCGCCCTCCCCTACGTCCTGCCCCGGCTGCGCCTGCCCAGCGGCAAGCTTCCGCCCGTGTACTGCACCAGGCTGACCCGGGGCCTCATCGCCGTCAAGCTCCAGGAGCACAAGTTGGCCAAGGATGCGGACTTGAGGGTGGTGAAGCCCGGGGAGCGGGTGAAGCTGGGCAAGTTCACCGTGGAGTTCGTGCACGTGACCCACAGTATCCCGGACTCCGCCGGCTTGGCCATCGAGACGCCTCTGGGCACCGTCTTCCACACCGGCGACTTCAAGTTCGACCACACGCCCGTCATGGGCCAGCCCCCGGACCTGACCCGCATAGCGGAGCTGGGCAGGCAGGGCGTCGCCCTCCTCTTGTCTGACTCTACGTATGCAGACACCGCCGGCTATACACCGTCGGAGCAGATGGTCTCCGAGACGTTGGACAGGATCATGGCCCAGGCCCCGGGCCGCGTCATCGTGGCTACTTTCGCCTCCCTTATCTCCCGCATCCAACAGGTGATCGATGCCGCCAGCAAGCACGACCGCCGGGTGTTCGTCACTGGCCGCAGCATGATGGACAACGTGCAGATGGCGATGGAGCAGGGCTACCTGCGGGCGCCGGAGAACATCCTGGCCTCGCTGGAGAAGATGCGGAAGCTGCCCCCGGGAAAGATCGCCATCGTCACCACAGGCGCCCAAGGGGAGCCCACCTCGGCCCTGGTGCGAATGGCTAACCGGGACCACCGCCACATCGATATCCAAGAGGGCGATACCGTCGTCCTGTCCTCTTCGCCTATCCCCGGAAACGAGCTGCTCATCAACCGCACCATCGACAATCTGTACCGCCTGGGAGCCAACGTGCTCTTCAGCCGCATCGCCAACGTCCACGTCAGGGGACACGCCGCACAAGAAGAGCTGAAGTTGATGCTCAGCCTGACGAAACCGAAGTACTTCGTGCCAGTGCACGGCGAGTACCGCCACCTCTGGATGCACTCCGCCATCGCCCGTTCCATGGGTCTGGCGCCCGAGAACGTCTTCACCATGGAGGACGGCGACATCCTGGAGATCGACAAGAAGGGGGCTCGCATCACGGGCCGCGCCGCGGCCGATTTCGTATATGTCGACGGCCTGGCGGTGGGAGTCGACCGCGTTGTGTTGCGAGACCGACGGCACCTGGCGGCAGATGGAGTGCTGGTGGCCATAGTGGCGGTTGATAAGCACACGGGTAAACCGATTGGGCGGCCCGACGTTATATCAAGGGGATTTATCGAGGCCGATATGTCCGATTCTCTGATGGACAGGGCAAAGGATGTCGTGGTGGAGGCCCTGGCCGGCGCCGAGCACATCGCCGACCGGGCCGATTTCAGCGCCAGGGTGCGGGACGCTCTCTCGCGCTTTGTGTACGATGAGACTCACCGCCGTCCGATGGTCCTTCCGGTGAGCGTGGAGGTCTGATCTCAGCCACATGACGCTGAAGACGAAGAGACGCCCGGCGCGCAGGGTCACCAGCTACAGGCCACGGCCCAGCGCCAGTATCCGCCGGCGAACCCCGCACCGGAGGGGCGGGCCTGCGCTCCCGTCGCTGGGCGGGCATCGGCGCCTCTGGCTCGGCCTGGGCGGCGGTATGCTGATCGTTGTAGGGGCCTTTCTCCTACGCTCGCCCATCATCGATGGGCTAGAGGCCATTCTGAGCACCTTCGGCGTCACCCTGGCCCTCCTGATCGCTGGCATTGGGGCCGATGCCGCCATCGCCCTGCGCAGGCCCCCGATGACCCCGCGCATGTGGCGCGTTTGGGCTGGCGCCCATCTGCTGGGGCTCTTCGCCTTCGGTCTGGCGGGCCTTTATAGGCCAGCGTGGCAGTTGGGGGACGTGGACTTCGGCGAGGTGAGCGCCGGCGGCGATCTCGGCAAGCTCTTGGTCAGCGAGCCCATCCCGGTGCTGGCCTGGCTTGCAGCCGGCATGGCAGGCGGGGGTCTCGTCTGGCCCCGGGGCGCCCGCTTGGCCTGGGAGGGTGCCGTTGCCGGCATGCGCTTCGTCGCCTCCCTGCATATACCCCAGAGGGCGTGGCAGCTTGTGCAGTCCTTCTTTACCAGCTTGATGCCCAGGACCGAGGAAGAAGAGGAGAAGCTGCTAGAAGAGCCGTACGTGGCCAAGCTGGACGAGCAGTGGCCGGAGCCCCCCGCTATCCCTGAGCCCGAAGATGTCGCGTCAACCCCGGACGACGGGGCCACAGGTGAAGGGCCAGAGAGCGATATCCTGGTAACGGGCCAGCCTGGCGAGGAGGCGGGTCCCTTCCAGCGGCCTCTGCCCATGGGACGCCCGGCAGGGCACGGCTGGGAACTGCCGCCGCTGGACCTCCTGGCGGAAGCCGCCGAGGTGGAGGTGCGGCCCGTCGACAATGAGGCCCGGGCTCAGCTTATCGTCGATACCCTTGCCTCCTTCGGGGTCGACGCCAAGGTCGTGTCCATAAGCCAGGGGCCCACGGTGACCCAGTTCGGGATCGAGCCTGGGTGGGAGGTGAAGACGCGGGCCGTCGCCGTGCGCGATGAGCGGGGCCGCCAGGTCTTCGACAGCAACGGCAAGCCCGCGATGCGCACGGAGGTCGTTTCGCGCACACGGGTGCGGGTCAACCGCATCACGGCCCTGGCCAACGACCTCGCCTTGGCCCTCGCGGCGCCGACGATCCGAATCGAGGCGCCGGTACCCGGGAAGCCCATCATCGGCATCGAAGTGCCCAACACGACGACCTCCCTGGTCTCCCTGCGCAGCGTGGTGGAGAGCAGCGCCTTCCAGAAAGCCAACGCCCGCTCCAAGCTGGCCATCGCCCTGGGCAAGGGCGTCTCGGGCGAGCCTGTGGCCGCGGACCTGGCCAAGATGCCCCATCTCCTAATCGCTGGAGCCACCGGAAGCGGCAAGAGCGTGTGCATCAACTCCATCATCGCCTGCTTCCTGTTGCACAACACGCCTGAGGACCTTCGGTTGGTCCTCATTGACCCCAAGCGGGTGGAGCTGGCCTCGTTCGCGGCGATACCGCACCTGGCCTT
The DNA here is from genome assembly GCA_034432935.1 of Dehalococcoidia bacterium. Classification (GTDB taxonomy): domain Bacteria; phylum Chloroflexota; class Dehalococcoidia; order SM23-28-2; family RBG-16-64-32; genus DAOUAG01. The sequence continues at coordinate 16,777 of DAOUBD010000061.1, forward strand.
CTCCAAGATCATCACCGACCCCGAAGAGGTGGTGGGAACCCTCCAAGCCATCATCCACGAGATGGATAGCCGGTACCGGCGCTTCGCCAGCATCGGGGTGAGGAACCTGGAGGCCTACAACAA
>DAOUBD010000062.1:0-1601 GCA_034432935.1 Dehalococcoidia bacterium
CCCACCTACCCTCTCAACGCCACCGAGACCCGCTTCCCCAGCTCCGCCCTCCAGACGGCGCTGCTCGCGCAAGTCCAAGAGATGATTCCGCTGGTGAAGATCGTCGTCAAACAGCCCGACTACCCGGCGATCTATGTCTCCGACCGGCGCTGCACCATCGGCGGCCAGCTCTACCAGGCGCGCCTTCTGGAGTTCGACGGCATCTCGCACGGGATCGGCAACGAGGCCGACGAGGCCCGGTTTGTGTTCGGCAACGCCGATCGCGTCATGCGAGCGCTCGCCAATGACGTGGACCTCTACCGCGCCGCGCTTGAGTTCTCCCTATTTCACGTCGGCACCGGCATCAAGCTCGATCTCTGGCGCGGCGAGATCATCGACTGGTCCTTGGACTCCGGCCCGGAGTTCCGCGCGACGGCCGCCGATGGTCTGTACGAGCTCAACCTGCCCTATCCGACGCGCCGCATCTCGCGCACCTGCTGGAAGCAGTTCAAAGACGGCGCCGGATGTCCTTACGTCGGCCCGGCGACCACCTGCGACAAGGGCTTCGATACACCCAACGGCTGCCGTTCGCACGGCATGGACAACTACTTCGGCGGCATTATTGCCAAGCCGGCGGCAGTGCGGATCAAGGACAACTCGACCGGCGTCTGGGGCTTCGGCCGCTCGACGATCACCAGCGTCTCGCTGGTGGCCGAGTCGATCTACGACCAGGTGGTGTCCGAAATCTACACCGACTCGGAGCTGCCGGTCAACGCCAAGATTGCCATAGGCCGCGAGGAGAGCGATTTCTATGCTGCCGTGGGCATTGTGGGCGAGGGACCGCTCGGGGCTTATGGCACGGGCCACAAGCTCGACGGCCAGTATCATCACGGCTATCCCGGAACGCTGGGGTTGCTTGAGAGCTTGGGCGCGGATCCGAATCCGACGCCGTTTGGCATCGACACGGACAACCCCACCGAGCGTGCCGCCGGCACCGCCTTTGTGATGCTGCGCCGCGCGGATGCCAAGGGATTGCAGCTTTCGCGCCCGAGCGAGCATGCGATGGAGGTCGTGGTGGCCCAGGGCCTCGGCGGCTGGGTGTGGACAGCTCCAGGCCAGCGTACCTGGCAGCCGGCGCTCACCAACCCCATCTGGATCGCCGTCAACATGCTCCTGCGCGCCCGCGGCCTGCGCTTTGCTGACACAGCCGCCTGCGAGCAATACTTCGACGTCCAGGCCGCTATCGCGGCAGCGGCAATTTGCGACGAGCAAGTCACCAAGCTCATCGGCACGGGCACCGAGACCCAGTTCAAGTTCCGCGGCGTGCTTCAGGAAGAAAAGCCCCTGCGGGACTGGATTCAGGAGGTGCTCATGAACTGCCTGGGCTATTACAGCTTCGCCTTCGGCAAGTTCAAGCCGGGCGTGCGCGTGAACTCCTCGGCTGCGGAGGCCTTCAGCGAGGGCAATATCCTATTTAATAGTCTCCAACTCGGGCCCTTGAGACCCTCCTTCAACCACCTCACGGCCAACTTCGCCGACGAGGACTACCAGTTCGTGGCCAACTCGATCACGCTCTACGACATCGACCACGCCACGCTCGTCGGCGGCGCCGCCTCGCCCTT
>DAOUBD010000063.1:0-11555 GCA_034432935.1 Dehalococcoidia bacterium
CGAGTTCGTGATCATCGGCGGCGGAGCCGCGGCCTTCGCGGCGGCTACGAAGGCATCCCAACTGGGCGTCAGGACGGCGATGATCAACGGCGGCCTGCCCATCGGCGGCACCTGCGTCAACGTCGGCTGCGTCCCCAGCAAGCATCTCTTGGCCGTCGGGGATGAGTACTTCTATCCTCAGAGGCCCCTCTTTGACGCCCTGCGCAACGGCCACAGGCCGTCTCTCGATTTTCGGGCCGCCATAGAGGAGAAGCGGCGCCTGGTGGCCGCCCTCCGCCAGTCCAACTACACGGACGTGCTCGCCACCCTCAAGGGCGTCGAGTACATCGAAGGCCGCGCCCGGTTCGTCGCCCCTAACCGGGTGGAGGTTAACGGCCGCGTCATTTCGGGGGAAAAGTTCCTCATCGCCACAGGCTCCCGGCCGTCGGCCTCGCCGCTTACTGGCCTGGAAGGCGTGGGCTACCTGACCAACCGGGAGGCCATGGAGCTGGAGGAGCTGCCCAAGTCGATGATTGTGATCGGCGCTGGGCCCATCGGCCTGGAGCTGGGCCAGATGTTCCTCCACTTCGGCACGAAGGTCACTTTGCTGGAGAAGATCCCTCAGGTCCTCCCCCGCGTAGAGCCCGAGATCGCCAACGAGCTGGAACGGGCTCTTAGGGACGAGGGGATGGAGATCTTCTGCGCCTGCAACATCGAACGCGTGTGGCAGCAGGGGGAGACCCGGTTCGTGGAGGCCGACGTCATGGGCGAGAAGCGCGTCTTTGAGGCCGGCCAGCTGCTGTTGGCCACGGGCGTCGTTCCCAACTCCGATGGCATGGGCTTGGCGGAGGCGGGCGTAGAAACCGGCGAGCGTGGCTTCGTCCGGGTGAACGAGCGCCTGGAAACTACGGCGCCCGGCGTCTATGCCGCTGGCGACGTGGTGGGGAAGATGTTCCTGGAGACGGTGGCTGCTAAGGAAGGCGCGGTCGCCGCCAGCAACGCCTTGGAAAACGCCGGGAAGACCATCGACTACGAAAGCATCCCAGCGGCCGTATTCACCAACCCCCAGGTGGCGACGGTGGGGTTGACGGAAGAGGAGGAGATGCGCCGCTTTGGGGCCTGCTCCTGCCGCAGCGTTGAAGTCGCCCGCATCCCCAAGGCCAAGGCCATCAAGGAGACTCGGGGGCTGATCAAGATGGTCGTCCACCCGGAGAACGGGAAGATCCTGGGGGTGCACATGGTGGCGCCCAACGCCGCCGAGTTGATCCACGAAGCCGTTCTGGCCGTCAAGTTCGGTTTGACGGTAGACGACATCATCGATACCGTCCACGTCTTCCCCACCCTCAGCGAAGGCATCAGGCTGGCCGCCCAGGCGTTCACCCGGGACATCAGCGTCATGGCCTGCTGCGTCGAGTAGAGGGCGGCTGGGCGTATCGACAGCGCGCGGGAGCGAATCCTAGACTGAGGGCGTCTTTTCGCAGGGAGGGACGCGGGCGCTGTTCGCCCCGGCCGCAATTTCGCAGTTCCAGCGACACGCATCCGGTGACGGCCGCGTGACGCCTCTGTGACCGGACCATGATGGCCGGGAAGAGGCCCCTTGGCTAGCAAGTGCTTGAGGGCCGGCTGCAGGGAAAAGGGGCGAAAATCGTAGCTGGTCGGGGCGGGCGGATTTGAACCGCCGACCTCCTGAACCCCATTCAGGTGCGCTACCGGGCTGCGCTACGCCCCGACTGAGATCATGCTAGCACGCCCCTTGCCGCCCAGCAAGGAAAATAGGCGCAACCGTACTCGGCGCTGGCAGCGGCGGGCTGCCTAGAGGATGGCCTGGGCGAGGATGACGATCACCAGGCCCGCCAGCGCCACCGCGGCGAACTCCGCCCCCGTCCTTAGGTCGAGGCGCGAGCCCAGGTAGTTGTGCATGAGGCCCGTCGTCAGGTAGAAGGCGAGGAGCAGGAAGACGGCGGCGGCGCCGCCATTCAGCGGTAGGAAGTCCGTGGCCCACGCCGCCTGCGCCATCAAGACCCCGACGGCCACGGCGTAGGTCACAGTCCGGACTGTGTCCATCGCCTCCTCTCGCAGCACCTCGATTCCCAGCAGGATGCTGATGACGCCCGCGGCGAAGGCCGCCGTGGCCACGGCCAGGTCGAAGTCGTAGACGGTGGCGAACAGGAGGAAGGCGATGACATACGTGGCGATGTTCAGGATCAGCCTGGCGGCCTGGTAGCCGCTGGCCCTCCTGTCCACGCAGTCATACTCGGCCCGGAGGATAGCCCAGTACGGGATGGCGGAGAGCGTCCCGGCCAAGAGCGTCCAGTGACCGGAGGCCACCTCTTCCAGGAAGAGACCGGCGCCGAGGGTGAACAGCACCGGCACGAAGAGGAAGAGAGCGGTGTCGTCCAGACGGTGAAAGCGGGCCCGAGGGTGCGTCCGGACAACGGCGTCCGCCGCTAGCCCGGCGAGTCCGCAGAGAAGGAGAAGCAGCCAGTTCTGCGTCGGCTCGATGGCCAGGAAGGCCGTGAGTCCGAGCGCTAGGGCAGCCGCCGAGAAGTGGATGCGGTCGAGGCGGGCTGCCGCTTCGGTTTGGGTCCGCGTCCCCCGCCCCGGGGATAGCTCCCCGGCCCGGGAGGGCGTGAATTCCTTCACGATGTCTAAGGCTAACGGCTGGGGGCGGCGGTGTCAACCATCTGCCAACGCCATTTTCCGGCTTCCGTACGTCCATGCGAGAGCCTGTGAAGTTGGCCTGGCGCTCTTTGCCCTAGCGGGGCCGTGACCGGCTAAGAGGGCCTCGTCACCTCTGCTAGCTGCTCCAATGTCAGGCGCAGACGCTCCCGCCAGCCCTCTCCCAGCTCCACCGTGAGCATGGTGTGCCCTACGTGAACGCCCCGCGGCGCCGTAGATTCCAGGGGCTCGCGGGGTAGGACCTTACCCTCCGGCAGCCGCACGACCGCGGTGCTGTCTTCGGCCGAGATAGAGTGAACGCCGGCCTGCTTAGCCAGGGTGCGCAGGGTGACGACGTACAACAAGTTGCGGGCCAGAGGAGGCGGCGGGCCGAAACGGTCCACCATCTCCTGGGCGATGGCAGCCACCTCCTGCGGGCCGGCGGCGGCGCTCAGCCGTTGGTACAGGGCCAGGCGCTGGTTGATGTCCGGGATGTAGGAGGGCGGCAGGTGGGCAGACAGGGGCAGGTCGATGCTGACCTCCGGGCCCTCTGGCTCCACGGGCGGCGGCTCGCCGCGAGAGAGAGCCCGCAGCCGCCGGACCTCCTTGGCCAAGAGCTTGACGTAGAGATCAAAACCCACGGCTGCCATGAAGCCGCTCTGCTCCGTGCCCAGGAGGTTGCCCGCGCCTCTGATCTCTAGGTCCCGGAGGGCGATCTGGAAGCCCGCGCCAAGCTCCGTGGCCTCGAAGATGGTGGCTAGTCGCCGGCGGGCCGCGTCGGTCAGGCGCGCCTTGCGGTCGTACAGGAGGTAGGCATAGGCCCGGTGTGCCCCGCGGCCGACGCGGCCCCTGAGCTGGTACATCTGGGCCAACCCCAGCTTGTCCGCCTGGTTCATGATTATGGTGTTGACGTTAGGGATGTCCAAGCCCGACTCGATGATGGTGGTGCAGACCAGGACGTCGGTGCGTCCCTCCACGAACTCCTCCATCGCTTCGGCCAAGGCCTTTTCGTCCATCTGGCCGTGGGCTACGGCCACCCGGGCCTCCGGCACGATCTCCCGGATGCGCTGGGCCACAAGCTCGATGTTGTGCACCCGGTTGTGCACGAAGTAGACCTGACCCCCGCGCTCCAGCTCCCGCATGATGGCCTCCCGCAGGAGGCGCTCGTCGAACTCGGAAATGTAGGTCTTGATGGGCAGGCGCTGTTCGGGCGGCGTCTCCATGGTGGACATGTCCCGGATGCCGCCCAGGGCCATGTATAGCGTGCGCGGTATCGGCGTGGCGGAAAGGGTCAGCACATCTACCTCCCGCCGCATCTTCTTGAGGTGCTCCTTATGGGCCACCCCAAAGCGCTGTTCTTCGTCGATCACCAGGAGGCCTAAGTCCCGGAACTGAACGTCCTTCTGCAAGAGGCGGTGAGTGCCGATGACGATGTCCACCGTGCCTTGCGCCAACTCCTCCACGATGCGCTTCTGCTCGGCTTCAGAGCGGAACCGGGACAGCACTTCGATACGCACCGGGAAGGCCGCCAGGCGCTCGCGGAAGGTGCGGTAGTGTTGCTGTGCGAGCACGGTGGTGGGGACCAGAACGGCCACTTGTTTGCCGTCCATCACGGCCTTGAAGGCGGCTCTGATGGCCACCTCGGTCTTCCCGTAGCCGACATCGCCGCAGACCAGACGGTCCATGGGCCGGGGCGACTCCATGTCCCGCTTGACGGCGGCGATAGCGGCCATTTGGTCCGCCGTCTCAACATAAGGGAACGAAGCCTCGAGTTCGGCTTGCCACGGGCTGTCGGGAGCGAAGGCGTGCCCCGGGAGGACCTCCCGAGCGGCGTAAAGGGCCAGCAGGTCCCGCGCCAACCGCTGGACCGCCCTGCGCACCCTCTGCTTCGTCCGCTGCCAGTCCCCGGTCCCCAGCCTAGTGAGATGCGGGGGGCGGTCAGAGGGTCCGATGTAGCGGCTGACCCTCTCCAACTGGTCTGTGGGGACGTAAAGCTTGTCGCCCTCGGCGTAGTGTAGCTCGAGGTATTCCCGCTCATGACCATCGATGGTCAGACGGACCAGGCCGGCGAAGCGGGCGATGCCGTGGTCGACATGGACAACATAGGCGCCTTCGCCCAGGCTGGCCAAGAAGGCGTCCCGGTCTACCCCCGGCCGTGGGGCAACGCGCCTCTGCTTTGCGAAGCCGAAGATCTCCGTGTCCGTGAGAAGGTCCAGGCCCACGCCGTCATCCGCCAGGCTCCAACCAGCGGGGAGCGAGCCCGGCACCAGGGTGATATGTCCGAGCTGCGCCGGGGCTGCCTCTACCGCCGCTGTCTCGCCCTCCTGCGCCAGGAGTTCGGATAACCGCTGGGCCTGCTGCGAGACGATCAGGGTGCGCCGGGCCCGGCCCCGGACCGCCAGCTCCGAGGCGAGCCTTCGAATCTGCCCCCCATAGCCCTGGGCGCCCGCGAAGGGGAGGCGCACCGCGCCCCCCTCTTCCGCTTGCCACCGCGAGAGGCGCAGGGCTGGGGCGTGGCGCGACAGAGGCCCCAGCAAATCGGGCCATCGCACTATGGGGTCGGGCAATCCCTTCGGTATCTCCCCCCGGGCCTCTGACTCTTGCCGGCTGCGGTCTGCCTCCTCCGCCGCCTCGCCGATGGCGGCCGCGAGTTCGTCCTCCTCGTCAAGCACAATTAGAGCCTGGGGCGGTAGGTGATCCAGGAGGGTGGCGGACGCCAGGAAGGGTACGTATAGGCTCCTATTGGGGAACGGCAGGCCCTCTGACAGAAGCGCCATCTCCTCCTGGAACCGCTGGGTGGTCTCTTCATGGCAGAGGGAGAAGTCCAGTCGCCAGCCCTGTGGTGATGCTGGCGCCGGCGCTTCGGTCGCTGGCAGGATATCAGCGGCGGTTGCGGTGGCTACCGAGCGCTGCGTAATGGGGTCGAAAAGACGGAGGCTTTCTATCTGGCGCCCCAGGAGCTCGATGCGCAGCGGATAAGGGGCGGCCGGAGGGTAGACGTCGATGATGCCGCCGCGGCGGCTGGCCTGGCCCGGCTCCTCCACCAACGGTTCGATGCTGTAGCCGAGGTGCGCTAGGCCGCGCAGGAAGGCGTCCAGATCCAGTTCCTGGCCCAACGCCAGGCGATAGCTACCCTCCCGGAGCTGTTGGGGAGAGATGGTCCGCTGGACCAGGGCCATGCCGCTGGCTACTATCACGAGGGGCTCGCTGCGGGCCAGGGCGGCGGCAACCCGGATGCGCTGGGCGACCGCCTCTGGGGCTGGGGGAAAACGCTCGAAGGGCAGGCTATCGCGCTCGGGAAACCGCAGCAGGCGGCCGGAATCCCCCAGCCAGGCGGTTATCTCCTCTGCCAGGCTGTCGGCCTGTTGCGGTCTGGGGGCCAAGACCAAGACCGGGCCCGGCCAGCTCTTGGCCACGAGGGCGATGGTCACAGCTTTGGCGGCGTCCGGTGCGGTTGCGGCTATGCTCCCGCCTGACTGGAGGGAGTGCTGGAGCCTCCGCAGGGAGGGCGCGGCTCCGGTGTGGTCTAGGGCTGCCGAAAGGTTGATAGGCTGCATAGAAGGGTCACTGGCCAACGCCTATAGGGGCCCCGAAACCGTCGGGGCCCCTCTGAAGTCCATGTTACCAGTTGGGGGAGCCTAGCGGTTGTAGCGGTTCATGGCAGCCTCGAGGCCCTCTGCGATCAGCGTCTGGACTGCCTCAGCGGCCCGCGTGACGGCTTCCTGGAGGAGCTTTGCCTCCTCGCCGGAGGGGTCGCTGAGGACCCATACGGCGATCACGTTGGGGTCCCAGGTGGGCTTGCCGTCCACCTGAGGCCTCCCTATGCCGATGCGCAGCCGGGGGAATGAGCCGGTCCCGATGGCGCCTATGATGGAGCGCAGGCCCTTGTGCCCGCCGTGGCCGCCACCGGGCTTCAGGCGCAGCTTGCCCGGCGGCAGATCCAGGTCATCGCATACGACCAACATGCGCTCTGCCGGGACGCCGGCGTGGCGCAGGACGGCTGCGGCTGCGTGGCCACTATTGTTGACGAAGGTGCGGGGCTTGACGAGGACGACAGGCACCTCCCCGATGTTCCCCTCGCCGATGGCCGCCAGCGCCCGCGCCTTGAGGCTAATGGCGTGCAGGCGGGCCAGACGGTTGATGCACCAGTAGCCTACGTTGTGGCGGTTGTGAGCGTAAGGAGGGCCGGGGTTGCCTAGACCGACGATAACCCATTTGTCCCGCGCCATACGGCCATTCTAACCCAGGGCATCGCCCGGGGCCCCGCCATTACCTTGGGCTGAGGACGGCAGGGGTCTTGGCCCGGGACTCGGCCACGATGCCGGGCAGAATGGATAGCACCTGGTCGATCTCGTCGGGGGTGTTCTCGGGCCCTACGGTGAAGCGGAGGGCGGCGATGGCCCGCGCCATGGGGACGCCCATGGCCATCAGCACGTGGGAGGGCTCCCAAGTGTTGGAGGTGCAGGCGCTGCCGGCGCTGGCGGCAACTCCTCGCTTGTCCAGCGCCGCCAGCATGCTGTCGGATTCGGCCCCCTCGAAGCTGAGGTGGACGTTGTTAGGCAGACGCTCTTCCGGGTGTCCGTTCAGGGTCACGCCGGGCACCGCCTGCATCACGCCCTCCAGCAGGCGGCGGGCTAGGGATGTGCACAGGCGCCGGTAGTCGTCCCGGTTGGCCTGGGCTTCCGCCAGGGCAGTGGCGGTGCCCACGATCCCGGCCACGTTTTCGGTGCCGGCCCGGCGCTGCCGCTCCTGGCCGCCGCCACTTAGCTGGGCCAGGAAGGGCGTGCCCCGCCGTATGTAAAGCACGCCGGCGCCCTTGGGGCCGCCAAACTTGTGCGCCGAAAGGCTCAGGAGGTCGACGCCCAGGGCATCGACGTTCAGGCCAAGGGCGTTAGCCCCCTGCACGGCATCGGTATGGAACGGAATGCGCCGTCGCAAAGCCTTGGCCCGGGCCCGGATGGCTTCCCCAATGGCGGCGATGGGCTGGATGGTGCCGACCTCGTTGTTGGCCAGCATGACGCTCACCAACACCGTCCGCCGCGTGATGGCGCGAGCTACGTCATCCGGGTTGACGCGCCCCCAAGAATCCACCGGCAGGTACGTGACCTCGAAGCCGAACTTCTCCAGGTACTCACATGAGTGAAGGACGGCGTGGTGCTCCACGGCGGAGGTGATGATGTGGTTCCCCAGTCCCGCCTGTTGCTGGGCCAGCGCCACCCCCTTGATGGCGGCGTTGATGGACTCGGTGCCCGGTCCTGTGAAGACCACCTCCACCGGCCGGCAGCCGAGGCAGGCGGCGACGGCGCGCCGAGCCTCCTCGATGGCCTTGGCGGCCTCGCGCCCCAAGGCGTAGACGCCGGAGGGGTTCCCGAAAGCGTGGGTTAGGTAGGGCATCATCGCCTCCAGCGCCTTCGGGTGAAGCCGGGTGGTAGCAGCGTGGTCCAGGTAGATGCGGGTTCTCATGGGCGTACGCGGCGGCAGTGGTGCTTACTTCAGGTTAGCGCCCCAAAGGAGGGCTGTCAAAAGGCCAGGACGAGCAGCTCGGCCGGGAGCTACTCTATCACAGCGGCGGTCACCGACAGCACGGGAGGCAAGGTGCCAGGCAGCCGATGCCAGCGCTCGCCCAGTTCGGCCCCGTAGTACACCTCTCCGTTGCTTGTTCCGACATAGACCCCTTCGGGCTCCAGGCCATCGGTGTCGAGACCCTCGCGGTACACGCTCTGGTAGTCCGAGGGGCCGGGCAGCCCGCTGGTCAGCCGCTCCCAGCTCTTGCCCGAGTCGCGAGTGCGATAGACTGCGAGCTGGCCTGGGGCGACCCGGAAATTGTCCTGTCCGTAGTCCAGGGGTACGACGAAGGCGGCGTCGGGAGGCCGCTTAGTGACTGCGACGGGGAAGCCGTGGAAGGAAGGCAGCCCCTCGGTCACGTCGTTCCAGGAGCGGCCGCCGTCGTCGGACCGGAAGACGCCCCAGTGTGCCTGGCCCCAGATGCGGTCCGGATTCTTGGGGTCCAGCCGCATCCTATGTAGCTCGTCGAGGCCGGCGGGGTCTTTATCCGGCGGCAACTCGAATAGCTCCGGCATCTGAGCAGCCAGCTGGGCGAGCACCTGCCTGCTCATGCTGTTGGTCGCTACGGCCGCATGGGTGAAGTTCTCCCACGTCTCACCGCCATCATTGGAGACGAAGGAGCCGCCGGCCGCCACGCAGAGAAGGATGCGCTTCGGATCGCGGGGGTCGACCTGTATCGAATGGATGCAGGAATCGCCGCCGCCTGTGCCCGTCCAATGCTGGCGGCTGGGATGGCGGTTGATCCCCTCCACCGGCTGCCAGGAGTGGCCCCAGTCTTCGCTCCGGAAGAGGCCCGCGGGCTGGGTGCCGGCGAAGACCACACCCGGCTCCTTCTCGTGCCCGGGCGCCACGTGCCAGACATTGCCGATGACGCCGGGGGGCGTGTTCTGCCACTCGCCAGGCGCCCCGTAGGGCCCGGGACCAGGGTTCGGGCTGCGCATGTCCGGTGGGAAGGCGAGGTTTTCGCTGCGGTAGTCCCAGCTCTTCCCCAGATCGGCGCTTTTGGCTACGGAGCGGCCCCAGGCCCAGTGGTTTGCTGCCGCGTAGAGGCGGGGGGTGCCGCCACGTAGGTCTGCGGCCATGTGATAGAAGGTCCAGCCGGGCAGGATGGGGTCCGATATCTCCCACCTTTCTCGCTTCTTGTCCGAGGTGTAGATGAAGCCTGCCTTCTTGGTGCCAACAAGGAGCATGACGCGAGGGGCCATGGGGATGGTTCCTTTCTGCCTATACTGGCGGATCAATCAACATACCACACCGTCGGCCTGAGGCGAAAGCAGCGCTGCCGAGGGTGGACGCGGCAGGCGCTCAGTCCAACCCCGCCCGCCAGCGCCGGTAGCCGATGGCCCGGCGCAGGGCCCGTGCCCCCGACTGGAAGCTGGAGAAGACGCCGATGCCCTGTTCGAGGAGCCGCGAGCGGATGCTGGCCATCACGTCCTCGACATGGCCCGGGTGGGCGATGGCGATGAACGGTTTGGCTGACCGCTCGCGGTGCGCCGCCAGGACCTCCACCATCTGGTCCAGCATGGCGGGGTTGTCCCGCAGGCGGCGGGCGATGAAGCTGGCCCCTACCTCCATGACGATGGCATCTACGCTGGCGTCGTCGTCCAGTATCTCCAAAAGGCGCCTCAGGTTTCCGGGGGCAAAGCCCATCCCGATGGTGCCCCCTGCGTCCAAAGGGTTGCGGTAGCTGCCGCCGATGATGTTGAAGAAGGATGCCAGCTTTTCGTAGGAGGAGGGCGTCAACAGTGGCACCTCTAGCCCCTCTCGCTCGAAGGCGTCCGTGATGACGACGGACTGGCCTCCTGTCATGGCCACGAGGCCCACGCGGCGGCCGGTAGCAGGCTTGGCGTAGACCAGCGCCTTGACGGCGTCGATCGCCTCGTCCAGGCTGTCCACCTGGATGGCTCCGGCCTGGCGCATGGCCGCGTCCCAGACGGCCGGCGCGGTAGCCAGCGATGCGGTGTGGGAGTAGACGGCGCGGGCGCCCGCCGGCGTGGTGCCACCCTTCCATACCACCACCGGCTTATGCCTCGCCGTCTCCCGTAAGACGCTGAGCAGACGGCGGCCGTCCTTGGTGCCCTCCAGGTACATGCCGATGACCTCCGTCTCGGGGTCGGCTGCCATGTACTCCAGGTAGTCAGGGGCGTCCAGGACCACGGCGTTGCCAAAGCTGACGGTCTTAGAGCACCTGATGCCTTGCACGGCGCCCACCAGCGAGAAGTTGATGCAGTGGGTGCCGCTCTGGCTGATGAACCCCACGTTGCCGGGGTCGCCCGCGGGTTGATCCATGCTGTGGCGGACGCCGAGCCTGCGGTTGTAGATGCCCATGCAGTTGGGGCCGATGAGGAGTAGCCCGGCGTCGCGGGCCATCCGGGTGATCTCCTCCTGGGCCTTGACTCCCTCCTCGGTTTCGGTCTCGGCGAACCCTGAAGTAAAGAGGGAGACGGCGCCGACCTTCTTGGCGATGCAATCGGCCACGATCCGGGGCGCCACGACCCTAGGCACGGCGCAAACGGCGTAGTCTATCTCTGCCGGAATTTCGGCTAGGCTCTTGTAGTTCTTGACGCCCATCGCCTCGATGCCAGCGATCTCATTGGGGTCGACCTGGACCGAGTACAGTTCCCCCTGGAAGGTGCTCATGCAGTTTAGCCACATGTAGCCCATGGCCCGCTTATCGCCGATAACGGCAACGGTGCGCGGGTTGAAGGCGCGGTCCAGGCGGCGGAGGAGGTCGTCGCGGTCAGGCATCGCTGCCAGGGCTCATAGGCCGGCGGTTGCCTCTTGTTGGCTCCCCGGCTACCCGACGACGATCCGGGCGTCGACGGCGATGCAGCCGTCCTTGTAGGCGAACACCGGGTTCAGGTCCAGCTCGTCGATCTCCGGGTGGGCCTCGACGAACTCCGAGAGCTTCAGCAGCAGCGACTCCAGGGCGGCAAGGTCGGCGGGCTCCTGCCCGCGCACGCCCTGGAGCACGGGGAAGCCTTTGATCTCGCGGATCATCTGGCGGGCGTCCCTGGGCTCCAGCGGGACGATTCGGAATGCCACGTCCTTGAGGACTTCGACGAAGATGCCACCCAAACCGAACATGAGCACGGGGCCGAACTGAGGATCCTTGCTCATGCCCACGATGACCTCGACGCCTTGGGGCGCCATCGGCTGCACCGCCACGCCCTCGATGCGGGCCTCGGGCTGCCTGGACTTCACGCTGGCCACGATCTCATCGAAAGCCGACTGCACCTCCGCAGCCGACTTTAGACCCACGCGGACGCCGCCGACGTCGGACTTATGAGTAATGTCTGGTGAGACGATCTTGAGGACGACGGGGAACCCGGCCTTGGTCGCCGCTTCGGCGG